>NZ_QDKQ01000054.1 GCF_003116815.1 Caulobacter endophyticus | reverse complement strand
AGGGCGAGGTCGGCAGGGTCGGAAGGCTTGCGCTGAGCGCAGGGCCCACTGGCTTTGCCCAGATTGACGCGGCGTTGTCAGCGACAATCAAATCCACGCCGTTGCCGCTATCGACCTGCGTTACGCGCTTGGCGCCGACGAGCACATTGTTGCTGATCTGCACGTCAGACGAATAGAGGCGGACGGCGGCAGTCTTGTCGCCCGTCGTTAGGTAGACAGCCCATGGGTTGGTCGTGTTGGCCGCCAGATAGTTGCCGTAGATATCTACGTCCACCGCTCCGCGGACGCTGACCGGCTGCTTGCCGACATCGAGAACCTTATTGTCAAAGATGTCGACGTTTTTCGCTTCGTAGTTTGTTCCCGGTCGCATTGACGAGCCGCTGGTCGATCCGCCTGCCGCAATGCCGTCGCCGTTGACGTCGTGAACATAATTTCCAGAGATCTGAACGTTGCTTGAGCCGCCCTTGGCGAAAATCGCCGCCGACGTGCTTCCGACCCGGGCGACCTCATTCCGGGAGATGACCACGTTCTGCGAGCCGACGACGTCAATGCCCTCTTCATCCCGAATATCGGTGATGAGATTGTCGACAATTTGCACGTTGTTAGCTTGGCCGATCTTTATCCCATCGTGAACGGCGCCTGTAATGACATTGCCCTGAATGACGACGTTATTGACCAAGTTCGTATAATCGGTGCCGCTCTGGCTGAACTGCACACCATCATAGCCCCCCGTGATGGCGAAGTTTTTGATGACGTAATTGTCGACGCCCAAGGCCTGGATCACGGGCTTGTCGGCGCTAGCCCCGATAATCTTGGCGGCCTGGGGGCCGTCGGCTGAAACCAGCCATATCGGAGCCCCGTCTGAGCCGCCGGCCGAATGGGGGATTTTGACGTTCTCGACGTAGGTTCCAGCGTGAACATAGATCGCCGTGCCGGGCGTGGCGGCGACGACGGCTGACTGGATGGTTGCGAAGGGCTTTTCGGCGCTACCATCACCTCCGGCTGCCGCACCTGCTGACACATGGATAATGCGCAAGGGCGAAGCCCCCGCAAACAGCTCTGCGGCCATGTAGATCCCCGATACAGAAAACACGCTGGTCAAATGTCGCCAAGTAGACCATGGCGCGCCGACGCCAGCGGATTTAAAGATTGGGCGTCACTGGCCTGTAAAGCAACGCGGCAAATTATCGCTTAACTATATCGTCGCAGGCAGGCGACGGCAGGCACGCGCCCACATGTCCTAAGTGCTGGTTAAGGCTGCTCGCAATCATTTCGTATCTGCGTGGACCAGGTCTCGCCGCAGGGGCGCGCGCTCGCTGTTGCGGCGGCGTCAATGTTCACCAGAACAGCGATATAGAGGCCTTCACCATCATGGCTTGCGGGCCAGCGGCCAGGAGCGTGCCGGCTGCTCGACTAGAGCACAAGGTAGTCCGAGAGGTCCGTGAAGACGCCCTTGAGCGTAATCAACGAAGCATACGCGTCGCCGCCGCCGTCAGGATCAAACCACAACGTCGTATAGCCGCCGGATATCTCGGCCATCAGATAGCCATCCCACGGCCTTTCGACCTTCGCGGCGAACAACGCCGTCAGGTCGATCCGATCCCCGGCCGAGAGGTCGTTGATCATGCCCCAGCCATCGCTCTCGAAACGGAACACGTCGCGACCCGCGCCGCCCGTCGCCTCGACCTGATGGCGGATGATGAAGGTGTCATCGCCTCCATCCCCGAGCAGACGGACACGCGCGCCGCTATTGTCCGTAATCAGAGTGTCATCCCCGGCGCCTCCCGACGCGAAATGACCGGCGATTAGCAAATCATCGCCTCGCCCCCCGACAAGTCGGTCAAACCCGCTGAGCACGTCGTCGCCCGATCCGCCGACGAGCTCGAAGGCGACCACGTGGTCCAGGCCCGTTTGAGATCCCTCCACGCCGTTGTTGGTCACAACGATCGGTGAGGCCGCCTGTTCATAGGAGACCTTCCCCCCGGGCGCGAGGATACTATCCTCGGCCGGGTCAAGCGGAACCTTGACGCTCAACGGCAGACTAAGGGCGACGCTATCGAGCAGTTCGCTCTCATTGGAGACGCCAAGCTCTTCAAAACTGATGATCAATTGGTTCAACTCGCCCTCCACAACTGTCAGCGAGGCTGGAGCCCGGCGATGAAGAGCGGGTAAACGGCCTGCCGGATGCGACAATTGGCGCAGAGACGTACTCGGCGGGCCTCCGCGATGACGCTCGACTGCTGCGCATGAAAGAAAATCGATCTAGGGTTGCGAGCGCTCCGGGAGCCCTGGTCATGACAACGATGCTTGAAGTGCTTCGATCTGGCGGTTCCCATTGGGGGTTCAGCGCCCTTGGCGGGCTCACTGGTCTCTATGTTGCCTGGATCCTGGTTCGTACCGCCTATGGCTCATGCGCCCGAGAGGAGCCGCCGCAGCGTTGAGAACCCAACGGCCGATTTTGATTGTTCCGCAGAGGTTCAGCGCTAAACGGCCGCGAACCTGCTTGGCGGCGCCTAAACCCGCATTCCAGCCAAGCTTGTAATCGATTTCTTCAACTTATGCGTCCAATTATCGCAGGTAGGGGGCGTCGATAGGAGACTCGGCATGAGTTCTGCACCGATATTCGTGACCTCTGCTAGTGTCGGATCAGCAAGCGACACCAGCATGATCGTGTTCTTCAGCCCTTCGGGACCTTTCAAGGACGGTGAGGTGAAGAGCGAGACGTCATCGCGCCTGGTGATGTCCCATCAAGGCTTTCTCGCGTTCGCCGCGACCGTAGCGGCCCATGCGGAAGAGATAAAAGCCAGGGCCAAGCGGCTGCAGGAAGCGGCAGAGGCGCAACGTGTCGCCGAAAAGGTTGCCGCGGAACGTCGTCGAGTCGATGAGAGCGAGGGTGAGGCCGCCCCGCCTAACCTGCCTTTTACACCCTTGCACTGACGCCCAGCTCTGCGAGCGCTGGGCGGGAGAAAAGCTTCGCCCTGTCGCGGAGCGGGGGCGGGCAGCAACTGCGCCTTGGTCGACCGACTGTGGTCATCCAGCCTGGGCGAGTTTTCGAACGACCCGAGCCTTCTGCTTGGCGTCTCCTGATACTCGCGGGCCACCAGGATCGCCGAGAGGCTTGCTACGTCCTCGGCGGCGGGGATAGGGGGGGCAGCTGTGGCGCGCTGCCCCGCGGAAAGCGTCGGGCGCGCGGGAGAAGAGTTCGAGCAAGAAGGGCCAGCTGTCGTCTTCGGGCTTGCCGAAGCGGTAGAACTGTTTGCCCTCGCCGCCGGTTTCGGCGTGCTCACAGGCGTACGACGTCGAGACCTTGCCCCGACCGAAGTGCTCGCGCCGGTCTTCGCCGCCGTCTCCATTAGCATCATCCCCGTCTGATCCACGGCTACACAATCTGTCGATCTGGCCATCAAAGCCTTAAGGACAGGGTCATTTTTGGACGCCGATCTCCCCGAGATGGGGGTCACTTTTGCAAGCCGAAGCATACCTCAGCATCTGCAGTCTTCCCGCGATACGCGCACCAAGCGCGATGCCGCGCCGTTCGATACCGTAGTAGGTCGCCGCCGACAGGCCGTAGGATCCGACGACTGTGGTCAGGACCACGCCGGCGCTAAGGCTCGCTCCCGTGAACCCCAATCGGTTAAAAACAACAATCGAGCTGTAGAGTGGGATCATGTGGATCAGGTAGACGGAATAGGATGTCTCCCCCAGCAATCGAAGCAGCGATGAGGACAAAACCCGCTCAATAGCCACGCCAATTACCGGCAACCGCCCGACCGTTGCTGTCAACGCGACAAACCACACGCCAAGCGCGACGACCTGGAATTTGCCCTCAAGCGCGATCACGCCGGTCGCAGCCGCTAGGATCAGGCCCAGGGCCGTCAAACTCGGGCCGCGCGTCACGAGGAAGTAGCTGGCCCCGCCAATGACGAAGTGCAGGATCTTCGCCCCTAGGAAAGCTTTGCCGAAGAGGGGTGAAATCGCCAACAGCGCCAGCACGATGCTCGCTGCAAGCCACCAGCGCTTTGACGATGTCGCGCACGCCAGCAGCGCAGGAGCAACGAGGTAGAACTGCCATTCCAACGATATGCTCCAGGCCTGACCCAGGATCGTGAAGGCCGCGCGAGGCGAGATCGCCTCGGGAACCAAACCTTGAGCAAGTGGAATATGTGTCAGTAGGTGAAGGGGGAGATTAACCCCAGCTTCTTCTACAAGTCGAAGTCGCGAAACGTTTGCGGGCGATAGCGCAGAGACTTGCGCCCACGCTTCCTGCTGGACGCCCAAGAGCAGCGCTGAAAGGAAAAGCGCAATCAGGTAGAGGGGAAAAACCCTGAACCCGCGCCGCAGAATGTACACTCCGAACGGTTCGTCTTTTACATCGAGTAGTCGCGTGATGACGAATCCAGACAGCAGTATGAACACGTCGACGGCAAGGGTGCTGCGCCCGATAAGCCCAAGCTGCCAGCCGAATGTCGCCGCTAGATGACCCGCGATCACCCAGAGCGCCATCAACCCCCGAAGCCCCTCAAGGCCCGCAATCTTCGCTTGCGCGGGTTGCTGTGCGACCATCGAACTCCTCCGTGCGAACACTTGGAAATTCGAATGAGCCACAAGTGGGGCGAAGTTTGGATCCTCGTTGCGGCAAGGCCTAGTCAATGCGATTTTTCGACGCCCGCCGCAGAAAACACGCCAAGGTCTGAAGCTTTGCTTGGAATATGTACAGTCAGCTTTCCCGACCAAACCGCCAGAAGGTTTGGGTGATCGGATCTATCAGGTAAGCCAGGGCCGAACGCTTGCGCAATGGTACGAGCACTTCCACCGGCATGCCGGCCTGAAGCCGCGTTTGCGCGCCCCTTACGGCACGGATCTTGTCGAGCTCGGCCTCCGGAACGGCGATCTCGGCGCTGAAATATTGCGCACCGGTCTTTTCATCCGTCAGGCTGTCGGCGGAGATCGTTTCCAAGCGCCCATCGACCAGAGGAAGCTTCTTATCGTGGATGGTGCTAAACCGTACCTGGGTGCGTTGGCCAACGCTAAGATCGTCGACATCCGCTGGCGACACCTTGGCTTGGATGACGAGACGCCGGTTCTGGGGAACAATCTCCATCAAGGTCTGGTTGGGGGCGGCGACTCCCCCGACCGTAAACACCTTCAGGCCCACCACTTTTCCAGAGGTGGGCGCCCGAACGATGGCGCGAGACAGCTGTTCTCGCGCCGCGGACAGCTTAGGCTGCAGTTCGTCAAGCTTGACTTGCACCTCGCGCATTTGATCGGCGATCTCCTCCATCCGCTCGCGCTCCAGAGAGAGCAGTTGCAGCCGCGACTCGCCGATGGCTTCGCGTGATCGGGCGATTTGAGCTCGGTAAGCGCCGTCTTCGCCAGCGAGAGAGGCGGCGTTGCGCTCGAGCGCCAAAACGCGCGTTTGGGGCGCATAGCCCTCGTCGGCGAGCGCTTTGACACCGCGCAGTTCTTTCGAGACGAGGTCCTGTTGCCGACGATTGGCGTCCAGCTGCCGCTCGGCCCCGCTCGTCTGCTCAGCCAGCTGGCGCGACCTCTGAACCAGGACGCCCCTCTGGGTGCTCAACGCCGCTCTACGCGCAGCAAAATGGCGGCGCTGCAGCTCAAGCGCCTCTTCGGCCAACGGGCGATCCTCGGACGCGATCGCGGCAAACTCCGCCGGAGGAGAGAGACTGGGCGCACCGTCTCGTTCTGCCTGCAACCGCGCCCGCTGGGCCCAAAGCGCATAGACCTCCGCCGTGAGGCCTCTCTCGACGCTGCGCACCTCCGACGCGGAGAGCTCGAGCAGAACTTGGCCCTTCTTGACGTTCTCGCCTTCTTGAACCGCCAAGCGCGTTACGATGCCCCCATCGCGAACCTGCACCGCCTGGCGGTTGCCCGCGACTGCGATCAGGCCGTGGGCGTACGAGCCGGCGTCTAGAGGCGTGAGCGCAGCCCACCCGAGGAAGGCCACGAAGAAGGCGCCCGCAATAAGAGCGCCAATCTTGAGAGTGGCGTCGGGCTGATCGGGCAAGCGCGTATAGGCTTTGTCGCCGACGAGTTCAGCGCTCATTCTATGATCCCGTGCGGCTGACGACCGGAGCCCGCTTAACCGCGCTTGCGCGCTGGGCCATTTCCTTCATGACCTCTTCGCGCGGCCCATCGCGTTCGACGCGTCCCTCGACAAGAAGAACCAGCCGGTCGGCGCTGCTAAGAATGGCCGCCCGGTGAGCGACGATAATCACCGCACCACCCCGCTTTCGCACGAGCCTTACCGCCGCCGCAAGCGCTGCCTCCCCTTCGGCGTCGAGCGCCGAGTTGGGCTCATCCAGGACGATCAACACTGGATCGCGATAGAGGGCTCGCGCCAGCGCAATACGTTGGGCCTGTCCAGCCGATAGCCCCCGCCCGCCCAGGCCCAGGACCGTATCGTAGCCTCTAGGCAGTTGAAGGATTAGCTCGTGGACGCCGGCGGTCTGAGCCGCCGCAATGACGGCCGTATCGATCGCCTCGGCGTTGCGCTCTTCGTCGGCGACTTCGAAGCGCGCGATGTTGTCGCGGATCGTGCCAGCCATTAGGCCCGAGTCTTGAGGCAGGTAGCCGACGTGGCGACCTAGCCGATCCGCCGTCCAATCCAGGAGGTTGGCGCCGTCCAGGCGGACGAGTCCCGCATCCGGGCTGATGGCGCCGGCGGCAAGTTTGGCCAGGGTCGTCTTGCCGGCTCCGCTGGGTCCGATGACGCCGACGATCTCTCCCGGCTCCACCCTCATTGTGACGCCCCGCAGCAGCAGCGCGCTCTGGCCGGGAGCGCGGACTGACGCCTGCTCCAGGCTTAGAACGCCGCGTGGCGGTGGCAGTTGAGTGCCGCCGCGACCCGCATCGGCCTCGGAAAAAAGCCGCAGGAGATTATTCATCGCGTTCCGGGCCTGGCCAACGACGGTCCAGGATCCTACCAACTGTTCGACCGGCTGAAGGGCGCGGCTGAGCAGCACCGAAGCGGCGATGATGGACCCGGCCGATATCTGGCGCTCCACCGCGAGCCATGCGCCCAGGCCCAAGGCCGCGGACTGAAGAAACAGCCGCACAAATTTTGTCGCAGCCGCATAGCGCCCGCCGGTGAATTGAGCCTTCGCGACCAGGTCCAGGCCTCGGCTACGTTCGGAAAGCTGACGCTCGCGAAGATTGCGCCCCATCCCAAGCGCGCGAACGGTCTCAGCATTTGAGGCCGAAGCCTCCTGCACGGCATAGGCCACGGCCTGGGCCTGGGCCGCGTCCTGCTGCCGAGTGCGCGTCGCCTTTTCATTGGCCAGGGCCAGCCACACCAGCAGCACTCCGCCGGCGACGGTGAGAGCGCCCAAGGCAGGGTGGATCAAGAACGCCACGAGCGCGTAGAACGGGGTCCACGGCGCGTCGATCACAGCCAACGCTGCGGGGCCAGTCAGAGCGGCGCGAACCGTGTCGAAGTCCCGCATTCCCTGCTGAGTGGTCGCCGGGCCTAACCGGCTCATAAGTCGCGTCAGGATCGGTCCGCCCAGCACGCGATCAAGGCGCAGGCTCGCCAAGATGAGCAATCGGCCCCGCACCGCCTCCAGCGCCGCCAGGGTAGCGAGGGCAAAAGCAACAACCCCTGTGAGATAGAGCAGGGTAAGGCGTCCCTCCGTGGGAACCACCCGATCATAGACCTGCATCATATAGATCGTCGGCGCGATGTAGAGAATGTTCATCAGCGCGCTGAATAACGCCACCCCCACAAAGTGTCGGCGGCACGTCCTGACGGCGTCGGCCAGTACGCTGGGTATCGGGCCGTCAAGCAGCTTCACAGTTGTTCTCCCTGAGCGTGCGCCGGCGCGGCAAGATGCAAGGACGCACATTATGCGCCGATGGCTAGCGTTCGACGAGTCGTAGCCTGATGCGCTGGCCCGCGCCACCTGCGGGAAGAACGCCGCCTAATATAGTCAAGTTTGATCGCCGGCAGATCGCGGCTCAAATGCGGTCAAACTTTGAGACTACACCGAAGAGCGCCGTTCGCAGAACGGCGAGATATTGGGGCTGGGGTGCGACCAATTGTTCCTGCGTGCGACAAAATGGAACAGGATATTCGTCCCCAAATCTCAAATTTATCTTAGGTGAATGCGGCAAACTGTCCCGAATTGCCCATCATTCATTGCACGCAGATACCAATGCTATCGCAGAAAACCCTTATGCGAATTGGGTTTAATCTTTTGTTATCTTTGCTTTTCTCGATTGTTAATGCCGGTTAGCGACATTCTGTAACCGTGCAGGAAGGTTCAGACGCCGATATTTTCCTACGACATCGTCACGTGCTCTGGGATCAGCTCCGCAAAATGACCGTCGCCACCACCACCCTTTCGCAAGTCGCCGACGTTACTGAGCAAGTCAGTGACTCCACTGTATTCAATGCACTTGCTGAAAGCGTGACCATCGCTGGCGACGGCCCCAGCCTGAGCCTTGGCGGCGGCGATCTAAATCTCGCTGGCGGCCAAGTCCTGAAGGCCTCGCCCGTCGTCACCGCGGCCGTGACGGCCGAGCGTCCGATCGGGCTCGATTACAGGCCGCCAGAGGCCAAGGCCTACGACCAGAAGACCGATATCCCGTCCAACGCCCTAGACGCCAAGGACTTCCCCAGCATTGACGCCTGGCTCGACGCCTGCGTCGCCCAGGGCGTCCCGGGAAAAATCGGCTCGGGCACCTATGTCGTTGATGGAGAGCCGCGCTATTCCCCGGTCGGGATCTACGGCTATGGCGAGACGCCGCCCAAATTCGTGGCTCAGAACGTCGACTGCTGGCTCTATCTCAAATCCGATGACGTCACGCTCAAGGGGCTGGCGTTTGAGGGGTTTGGCCAGGTGCTCGGCGGCAGCGTCGCATTGAGCGACGGGGCGCCTTACCATTCCACGACAACCTATGCATTTGACCGCTTCGATCCTGCCAAGGGCGGGCTTGCGATGGATGTGCCGGCGACGACCTCGACCGTCGGTCCTGCTGTGACCATCACCGATTGCGAATTCGTCAATTGCGAAAACGCTTTCATGTTTGTCTCGGACACCACCCAGATGGGCGCGGTGAATTTCCACGGCAACACGCTGGTCGGCACCTACGGGATGCTGAACATCTTCAGCACCCTGTGGACGGAAGTGAACGCCACTTACAACGAATGGGGCGACGCCACCGGCGATCGGGCCCAGCCCGGCTTGAAGAGCAACGGTGTTCAGACCGGTATCGCGATCGGCACCGACAAGACGATTTATATCGAAGGCCACTCCACCAAGCTTAACATCACTAACAATTACGCCCACGACATCGACTCGCTCTCGCGCTACGACGACACCAACGCCGCCGTCTTTGTCGACGCGCGGGGCGTGATCAGCGCTGAGCGCGGCGACAACGTCATTTCGTTCAATCGCATCGAGCACCTTCGCGGCCTTCTCGGGCAGGAAGACTCCAACGCCATTTACGCCAAGGCCCATGGCCTGATTATCCAGGGCAACTGGATCGAGGACAGCGGCGCGGCCTATTACACCTCGGCCAAAAACGGCTCGGAGGCCACGGGCGTCCTGATCAAGCCGCTCCATGACGGCGTCCACGACGACGTCGCCTCCGACATCGAGGTCATCGGCAACACGTTCGTCGACATGCCCACGGCGCCGGCCGGCATCGTGAAGGACTTGGCCGTTATCAAGATTTCCGAGGCGGTGGGCGATTCCAAGATCGCGTTCAACACCTTCATCGGAGGCGGAAATCTTTCCACCTCAAGTTCTGCGGGCATTATTCGCGTTTATGGCGACGTCGAGAAGTTCGCGGTCGTCGGCAATCATTTCGTCGATGTGGCCCTGGCGTCGGGCGCGAACGCGGTCGTGTTTCAAGAGCTGATCGGCACTTCCAGCAGTATGGTGGAGGTGTCCAACAACAGCGCTGAGAAATCCGTCGGCGCCTACAGCAGCGACGCACGCTGGTTCAACTTCACCAGCAAGACCCCAGGCGCCCTGGTGACGGGGCTCAACGTCCTGGAGGGCGGCTACAAGATGCTCTCCTCGCGCGCCGGCGTTACAACCACGACGTCGCAATCCTACGACGCCCCCACCGTCGTGATCACCCCCGAGAGCGTTACAGCCAAGGATCTGCGGATCGCCGATCTGCAAACCTTGAGCGCGAGCGGCGCCGTCGTTGACGCGTTCGTCCAGGCCAGCGACGCCCGGTTCTCCGTTCACGATGGCGGGCTCTACCTGAAGGCGGGTCAGTCAGTGGACTTCGCCAAGGAGCCTGTTGTTGAGCTCATCTTGGTGACGCGCGATAGCGACGGCTGGACGGGTGTGGTGCTCAACCTGACCGCGGCCGGCGTGGTTGGTGCGGCGCTGGAAGTGGAAATCACCCAGCTGACCCAAATCGCCGAAAATTCATCCAGCGAAATCAAGGTCGCCCAAATCGGCCTGACCGGCGGGATCGAAGGCGCCGCCTATAGCACGAGTGACGCCCGGTTCTTCGTGCGCGATGGCGCGCTCTATCTGAAGTCCGGGGCGGGCCTCGACTACGAGAAAGCCTCGCAGATCGCCGTCGGCGTTACGGCTACGCTCGGCGACGCGAAGTTCGTGGAAACCGTCAATGTGCAGGTAAAGGACGTCAATGAAGCGCCGACGGCGATCAGTGTCGGCAACCTGGTTTCGGTGACCGAAAACACGATCGTCGAAACGAAAATCGCCACCCTTACCGTCTCCGATCCCGATAAGGCTTCGAGCTTCCGTCAATTCAGCTATGTCGTTGATGACGCGCGGTTCTACGTCAAGGATGGCGATCTCTATCTCAAAGCTGGCCAAGTTGTCGATTTTGAGAAGGCCTCGACCATCGTCGTGAACGTCACGGCGAGTGATGGGACTGGCAGTGTTAAGACGTCGGTGTCTGTCAAGGTGAATGATGTCGTCGAAACCTCGCCCC
>NZ_QDKQ01000053.1 GCF_003116815.1 Caulobacter endophyticus | reverse complement strand
CGCGCGGGCCGACCGGCGCAGGCGCGCCGACGGCGCCCAGCAGGCGGGCCTGGGCGACCAGGCGCTGGCGGTCGGCGCGGGCGTTCATGCGACGGGCGTCCCGGACTCGGCCAGGGTCTTCAGCTTGCGGCGCGGCTTGCCCCGGTTGGTGCGGCTGAAGACATAGGCGCCCACTCCGCCGATCGCCGCCAGAATGGCGATGGCCGGCATGGTGAAGGAACGGATCGGCGAGACGGGCGCGGCGGCCATGACCGGCTTGGCCGGGAACATCACCACCGTCACCTTGTCGTAGGGCAGGCCCTCGATCGAGTTGGTGACCAGCGCCTTGATCGAGCCCACCTGGCCGGAGAGATCGACGTCGGGGTTATGGCGGATGAACACCGAGGCCGAGGACGGCTTCTGCTGCTCGGCCAGCGGATCGGCCTCGGGCACGGCGATGTGCACGCGGGCCTGCACCACGCCGTCGATCGACGAGATGGTCTGGCTGAGCTCCTGCGACAGGCCGTACATCAGCCGCGCCCGCTGTTCCATCGGCGAGGAGACGAAGCCCTCCTTCTTGAAGACCTCGCCCAGGCTCTCGAACTTGTCGCGCGGATAGCCCTGGTCGTGCAGGACCGCCACGGCCGAGGAGAACTGCTCGGCGCGGGTCTTCAGCGCCCAGACCTTGCCGTCCTTGCTGCTCTTAGAGGCGGCGACATTGGCGTTCTGCAGCACGGCGACCATCTCGTTGGCCTCGCGCTCGGTGAGCCCGCCATAGAGCTCCTTCTCGGCGCAGGCCGAGAGCCCCAGGGCGGCGGCCACGAGCACGGCGGGCAAGATCTTGCGCATGGCCGTCACCCTAGGCTTGCTGCCGGAACAGCTGCTGCAGGCCGTCGGACGTGCGGTTGGCGATGTTCGAGGTCAGCTGGCAGTTGAACATGAACTCGTGGCACTGGACGGTCAGGCCGATCATCTCGCCGGGGGTGATCGCCGCGCCCTTGGCCTCGGCGGCCTTGGCGTGGGCGGCCAGGTTCGAGGCCTGGCTGTTGACGAACTCCAGCTGGTTGAAGACGCCCTTCATGGCCGGGGCCAGGGCCTCGGGACCGCCAAGCCCCGCGACCTGCGAGGCGCCGGCGGTGTGCAGGGCGTTCTGGAACTGGACGGCGTCGGTGAGGCTGGCGCCGTAGCCGACCTGGGTCACCTGGGGCGCGGCTTCCTGGGGCATGGCCAGGGCGGCGGCCGAAACGGGATCGAAGGACATGGCGTCCTCTCCTGAAAGACGCGCTTAGTTCTTGCGGGCCATGGTTTCGAGGGCGCGGCCGACGCTGTCGACCGAGGTGGATTCCGAGTTGGCCATGAAGTTCATGCGCAGGCTCTCGGCGGTCAGCTGGGCCATGACCGAGGGCTTGTCCTCGCCGCCGGGGCCGATCTGGTCGGAAAGCTCGGTGATGCGCACGGCCTGCTGGTCGAGCACCTGGCCCCAGGCATGGGCCATGGCCTCGAACCAGCTGCCGGGCCGGTTCTTGTTGTTGGAGCCCAGGATGCCGGGGGCGACGGAGGCTCCGAAACCGGAAATGCTGCTGTCGGACATGGACGTTTCTCCTCGTATCGGGTTGGATTGTCAGAACATCAGGCGAGTGGTGGCGCCGTCCTTCTCGACGACGACGGCCTGGCTCTCGACGCCCACGATGCGGTCGCCCGTCGGCAGGGTGGAGCCGGCGAAGTAGCGGGCGCCGTCGGCGGTGGCGACGTAGCCGGCGTCGCCGCCGACCACCGCCACCACGCGCTTGCCGGGGCCCTGGTCGAACACCGCGCCGAAGCGGTCGCCGCCCGCCGCGCGGTCGACATCGAGGTCGCGCAGGCCCTTGACGTCGTGCCGGGCGATCTTCTCCACCTTGGCCACGTCCTGGGCGGGACCGGTGACCTGCACCTGCACGCGGCCAAGGCCGTTGGGTCGGGCGGTGGCGGCCAGGCCGTTGGCCTGGAAGACATCCTCGACGTTCTGGGCCAGGCCTTCGCTGGTCACCACCTCGACGCGGGCGGGCAGTTCGCGCGAACTGACCAGACGGGCCAGGCGCGCCTTCTCGGCGTCGCGGTTCAGCACGCCGGCGATGACCAGCTTGCCGTCGGCCTGCGGCTGCACGGCCAGGGCGCCGTAGCCTTCCTGGCGCAGCAGGGCGTGGACCTTGGAGGGACTGGCCTCCTGGCCGCCGAACCGGGGCACGTTGGCGACCGCATAGGTGACGCAGGCCAGGGCGGCGCCGAACACCAGGGCGGGAACGAGGTGCGGCGTCGAGCCGACCACCCGCACGCCGCGATCCAGCGTGCGCCGCAGCAGGCTGCGGCCGTCCTCGAAGAGGTCGCTCCCCTCCTCCTCCGACGGCGCGGCGGTCTCGCCTTGAGCCGAAGCGGCCAGCAGGCGCTCGGCCTCGCGCCAGCGCGGGCTTTCCTCGACGCCGAGGGCCAGGGCGTTGTCGCCGACGACCAGCGGCACGTAGCAGGGCAGCACCGCGCGGGCCGGCGCCTCAAGCCGGTGGCCGAGCATCTCGACCTGGCCGGAGACCACCTCGATCTCGGCGGACTCCTCGCCGGCGGTCAGGCGCACGCGCACGCCCCTGGCGCTGGGGTCGCGCAGGACGATGTCGGCGTCGAAGCCGTGGCCAAGCTCGGCGCTCTCGCCGGCCGGCAATGGCAGCAGGGCGCCGGCGACGCGGCCGGACAGCACCTTGACGACCAGCGCCTCGGACGGCGTGGCGGCGGGGATTTCGGTCGGCTCTTCGGACAGCAGGGCTTGATCGGTCATGGGCCTAGCTCGGATTGGGGATGGGTTTCATCGTGCCGTAGGGTTCCGGCGCTGGGGGCGGAGCCGGCGGCAGCATCTGGGCGGGCGCCCCGGGGGCGACCTTGGCGGGCTTGCGGTTGGACGGCAGGGTCGGCGCGGCCGGCAGCGGCGCGCTCTCGAACCCGGAAGCCGGCGCGTCGTAGCGCAGGCCGGCGGGCGTGGTGGAGCGCGGCGCGGCGATCGAGGCCAGGCGCGGGGTGATCAGGAACATCCGCTCGATGCGGCCGCTGCTGCGCGACTGCACCTTGAACAGGTTGCCCAAGACCGGGATGTTGCCCAGCACCGGGATCTTCTGCGAGCCGGTGGTGTCGGACTGCACGGTCATGCCGCCCAGAAGCAGGCTCTGGCCTTCCTGGATCAGCGCCTGGGTGTTGAGCGCGGCGCGGCGGACGACGGGGATGTCGTCGACGCTGGCGTTGGTCAGCGAACCGTCCTCGATGCTCACCAGCATGCGGATGCGGGTCTGGGTTCCGTCGCGAGTGACGTGCGGGGTGACGCGCAGGGTCGTGCCGGCGGTGACGTTGAAGAGGTCGACGTCGCGCTCGCCGGCCAGGCGGACGTAGAAGTCGCGGCTGTTCTCGAACACCGCCTCGACGTTCGACAGGGTGACGATCTGCGGCCGCGACACGACGCGGGCCACGCCTTCGGTCTCAAGGGCGTTGAGGCGGGCGGCGAAATAGTCGCCGTTGCCGATGATCGTCGAGGCGACAAGACCGGCTGCCGACTTGGGCGAGGTGTTGCCACGCACCAGGTTGGCGTCTTCCAGGCCGGCCGGGGCGTCGGGGCCGCGGCCGAACTGGATGCCGCCGTTGCCGTCGTCGAAGCGCCAATTGACGCCCAGGTCGCGGGCCTTGGTCGTGTCGATGTCGATGATCGCCGCCTCGACCTCGAGCAGCTGCGGCTCGACGTCCAGCGCGCGGACCAGTTCCTCGTAGGCCGACATGCGCTCGGCCACGTCGCGGACGATGACGGCGTTGAGGCGGGTGTCGGCCTGCACGCGGACGGGGTTCTGGGGCGAGTAGACGCCGGTCTGCTCGTTGGCGAGCGGCGTGCCCAGGGTCCCCTGCCCGTCCTGGCCGCCATAGAAGGCGCCGCCGGGATTGGGCGTGCCCAGCGTCGCCAGGCCCTGGCCGCGCAGGCCCTGGACTGCGGCGGGGATGGGGCTCTCGCTGCGGGCGGCCGCGCCGGCCCGCTCATTGGGATCGGAGCTGACCAGCGAGCGGATGATCGAGGCCACGCCCGGAATGGTCACCTGCCGCGAGCCGACCGTCAGGTTCACGTCGTCGGCCCAGCCGTAGCGCAGGTAGAAGACCCGATACTGCAGGGTCGGCGAGGCGGCCTCGGCCTGGACGCCGCCGCGGGCCAGCTCGTCGACCTGCTGCAGGAAGCGCGGCGCGCCCGTGGCCACCAGCATGTCGCCGGTGGCGCGCAGGGTGTTGCGGTTGTCGAGCAGGCCAAGCTGCCGGGCCGCCCGGTCGACCCGCCGCGAGGCCGAGCCCGAGATCGGGAAGCTGCGGCTGGACAGCTGGGCTGCGGTGTAAACATAGGCCGCGCCGCCGTCGTAATAGGTGACGAGGTCGAAGGCCTTGGAGATGTCGGCGTCGATCTTGGTGGCCGGGCCGCGGAAGACGCCGTTGATCGTGCCGGTGACCTGCGAGGAGATCACCACCGGCACGCCGATCTGGTTGTAGAAGTTCTGCAGGAACTGGGCGATCGGCTGCTCGCGCGCGGTCAGGTCGACGTTGCGGGCGCCCAGCGGAACCTCGCCGGCGTACGTCTGGGGCGCGGTCGCGGCGAGCGCGGCGGCCACCGCCGCGGCGACGCCGATGCGGGCGGCTCTGCGCAGGTAGGCAGAGCGAACAGCAGCAGGATCCTTCGGAAGCGACATTCTGTCTCCGGGTTCAGGCGGCCGCGGACTCGGGCGGCGGCGGGTCGGGATCGTTGGGCACTACGGTGAGGGGCTCGCGCGGGAAGGCCACGCGGCCGGCCACGTCCAGCCGCAGGGTCGGCAGCAGTTCGTGGAAGGACAGGACGCCCAGATCGAAGGCGCGGGCCTCGATCAGCTTGCGCACGTGCCGGCGCAGGTCGATGGCGGCCAGGACGACGGTGGCCCCCGTCTCGTCGACCTTGGCCAGCAGGGCCTCGGTGACGCGGCGGCTCATCTCGGGGTCCAGCGCCAGCTGCTGGGCGCCGCCGCCGGTGCGGATGGCCTCGCGCAGGTGCTGCTCCAGGGCCGGCTCCAGCACGACGGCGCGAAGCTCGCCGTCGGGAGCGTAGCGGTGGCTGATCTGGCGACGCAGGGCGACGCGGGCGAACTCGGTCAGGGCCAGCGGGTCCTTCTCGCGCTGGCCGGCGTCGGCCAGGGCTTCCAGGATGTCGCGCTGGTTGCGCAGCGGCACCTCTTCCTCGGCGAGGCGGCGCATGACCTCGGCGATACGGGCCAGAGGCAGGGCGCGGGCGGCTTCCTTGACCACCTCGGGATATTCGGCGCCGGCGCGGGTCAGCAGGTTGCTGGCTTCCTGGATGCCGACGAACAGGCCCGCATTGCGGCGCAGGGCTTGGCGCACGGCGTCCTGCAGCTCCGAGAGGTCGGCCGGATGGGCCAGCTCGCCGGCGCCGATCGGAGCCTCGAAGGCCAGCAGGCGCCAGCGCGGCGCGCCGGGGGCCTCGCCGTAGTGGAACGAGGCGCGCGGCAGGGCCACGCCCAGGCGCAGCTCGAACTCCTCCAGCACTTCCTCCAGGCCGCGGGTCATGACGGCGGCCTCGTGGCGACGCACGCCCTCGCCGTCGAGTTCGAGCAGCAGCGGCACGACCGGCTGGGTTTCGGTGACCTTGGTGCGGGCGGCGGCCGGCGAGGCCTTGGCCTCCTCCGCCGCGGCGCGGGCCGGGGCGATCCTGCGGGTCAGGCGAGCGCGCATGTCGACGTCGAGCAGCGCGCCGGTGACGATGGCCACGCCGCCCAGCAGCAGGAAGACCACGACCGGGAAGCCGGGCACCAGGGCCATCAGCCAGCAGATGCCGCCGGCCACCAGGAACACCCGGGGCTTGGCCGCGAACTGCCGGCGCATGGCGTCGCCCAGGTGGGTCTCGCTGTCCTCGTCGGTGGTGCGGGTGACGATCAGGCCGGCGGCCATGGCGCCCAGCAGAGCCGGGATCTGGGTGACCATGCCGTCGCCTATGGTCAGGATCGAGTACTTGTGGATGGCCGAGCCGAAGTCGAGGCCCTGTTGCAGCATGCCGATAGTCAGGCCGCCCAGCAGGTTGATGACTACGATGATGATGCTGGCGATGGCGTCGCCTTTGACGAACTTCATCGCGCCGTCGAGGCTGCCGTGGAGCTTGCTCTCCATCTCCAGCACGCGCCGGCGGCGCTTAGCCTCGTCCTTGTCGATCATGCCCGAGCGCAGGTCGCTGTCGATCGACAGCTGCTTGCCCGGCATGGCGTCGAGGCTGAAGCGCGCGGCCACCTCGGCCACCCGCTCGGCGCCCTTGGCGATGACGATGAACTGCACGACGGTGATGATTAGAAACACCACCAGGCCGACCACCAGATTGCCGCCGGCGACCATCGTGCCGAAGGTGTCGATGATGTGCCCGGCGTGGCCTTCGATCAGGATCATCCGGGTCGTGGCGATCGAAAGGGCCAGCCGGTAGAGCGTGGTGATCAGCAGGAGGCTCGGGAACACCGAGAACTCGACGATCGTTGAGATGTAGATCGCGATCAGCAGCAGCATCACGCCGAAGCAGATGTTGACCGCCACCAGGGCGTCGAGCGCCAGGGCCGGCAGCGGCAGGATCATCAGGGCGACGATCGCCACGACGCCGGCCACCAGGAACAGGTCGCTGAAGCGCGCCATGACGCCCTGGCGCGGACGCCTTTGCAGGCGCTTGAGATAGCCTTCGACGCTCATGGGGAATGGTCCTCAGAAGCCGCCGCGGGCTGAAACCAGGCCGCGATAGCGGTCGAGGACGCTGGCGACGTATCCTTGCGTCTCGCGATAGGGCGGGATCTTGCGGCCGTATTTCATGACCGCGCCCTCGCCGGCGTTGTAGGCCGCCAGCACCAGTTCCAGGTCGTTGCCAAAGTGGCCCTGGAGGGTTTTCAGATAGGCCGCGCCGGTGCGGATGTTGACCATCGGATCGCCCAGCTCGACCGCCGGATCCCGCACCCCGAAGCGCTTGGCGGTGGCCGGCATGATCTGCATCAGGCCGCGGGCGCCCTTGGGCGAGACCGCCCCCGGATTGGCCCGGGACTCCACGTGCATGACCGCCTGCAACAGATCCGGATCGATGTCGAAGTCGCGGCCCGCGGCGGCGACGAGCGGTGCGTAGAGGGAGGGGCCGCGAGCGGTCCGGCTGATGGTGATCGGCGCCGGGGAGACACGTCCAGCCGAGATAACGGCGGTCGCCATCTGGGGTGCGTCATAGAGACGGAGCTGTTCGGACACCCCTGTCGGTTGTGTTTCCTCAACGCAATCTATGCGCGCCAGCGAGAACTTTTCATTGATCGGAAGAGCGCTGCTGAACTTCAAGCCGTCGGCGGTCACGCATTCATATGCGAACACTGGACTTGAAGAAAATAAGACTAAACACACGCTCGACGCCACTACGCGGAACTTGCGCATAAATTTATCCCTCTATGCAGCGCCCCGCCTGTGCATACTACCCATCCAAAAGCTAACTTTCGCCGATCAATCCTGTCAACCTAGGAATTAAAACAATTTTCATACTCTGTATACTGCTTACCAGACAACAAATTCTATTGCTCAGCTTAACCACTACTATGGCTAAGCTCGCCGCCTTTTAGCCATGATTGGAGCCTTTGTCGGAATCTCACCGGTCGGCGAACGCCCGACGCCCATCGCGACGACGCCAGAACACACGCTATGGCTGAAAAGAACGACGGCGGGGACAAGACCGAGAAGCCGACACCCAAGCGGCTGTCGGACGCCCGCAAGAAGGGCGACGTTCCCAAGTCCAAAGACCTGACCTCGACCGCCGTGCTGGGGGTGTGGCTGCTGCTGGGGGCGATGACGGCGGGCTTCGCCTTCGACCGGCTGGGCGGGCTCTTCGACGAAGTCTTCGCGGTGATGGACCGCCCGTTCGCCGAGGCCTGGCCGATCGCCGGCGCGGCGGCCGGCAAGGCCTTCGTGCTGCTGACGGCGATCACCTTCGTGCCCGTGGCGATCTTCGGCACGCTGGCGGAATTCGGCCAGGTGGGGCCGGTCTTCACCTTCGAGAAGATGAGCCCGAAAATGTCGCACATGAACCCCGGCGAGGGGCTCAAGCGCATGTTCAGCCTCGACAACCTGTTCGAGGTGGCCAAGTCGCTGGCCAAGACCCTGCTGCTGGGGATCTTCACCTGGATCATCGTGGCGCTGTCGTTCGACAAGCTGATGGCCCTGCCGGCCGGCGAGGCCGATGGCGCCCTCTCCGCCTACGGCGGACTGACCTTCAAGCTGCTGGCCGGGACGGTGCTGCTGTTCGTCTTCGTGTCGCTGCTGGATCTCGCCTACCAGCGTCACAGCTTCACCAAGAAGATGCGGATGAGCCGGCGCGACATTCGCCAGGAGATGAAGGATTCCGAGGGTGATCCGCACGTGAAGGCCCACCGGCGGCAGCTGCACCAGGAATGGGCCCAGCAGAACGCCGCCCAGGCCGCGCGCGACGCCTCGGTGCTGGTCGTGAACCCCACGCACATCGCCTGCGCCCTGGCCTACGATCCGGCCGAGCACGCCGCTCCGGTGCTGCTGGGCAAGGGCGAAGGGCCGATCGCCCAGACCATGCGCGAGGCGGCCGAGGAGGCGGGCGTGCCGATCATCCGCAACGTCGAGCTGGCCCGCGCCCTGCGAGACAAGGCGGCCATCGACGACATCGTGCCCCAGGACCTGTTCGCCGCCGTGGCCGAGGTGATCCTGTGGGCCCGCCGCCTGAAGGACGATCAGGAAAAGGCCGCCGCCGAGGAGGCCGCAAGGCCCCAAGGCGACGAGCCGCCGCCCGGTCCCAGCTTCCCGCCCCTGCCCTAGCCGCCAGACGGAGCCTTCGTGAGCGCCATTCTCGACCTGCTGACCGTCGCCATCGCCCTGGCCATCGTGCTGGGCCTGGCGTTCTTTTCGCTGAAGCTGCTCAAGCGGGTGCAGGCCGGCCCCGCCAGCGACGACCAGATCCGCTACCTGCGGGCCCTGCCCGTGGGCCAGCGCGAACGGCTGACCCTGGTGGCCTATCGCGACGAGGTGTTCCTGCTGGGCGTCACCGCCGGCCAGATCACCGTGCTGGACCGCCGCACGCGCAGCCCCGAGGAGATCGCCGCCGAAGCCCGCGCCGCCGACGAGGCCCGGATGCGCGCGGCCCAGCCCTCGGCCGCCATGCGCCGGCTGATAGGGAAAACCCTAGCTAGGGAACGACCCGACTACTGACGATCGATCCGGAATGGTTGTCTTGCGGCGTCAGGTCGCAGCGATGAACGCGGGACCGAAGACGACAGATTTCAAATCGCGGAGTTCGAAACATGTCCGGCATCTTCAGCGGCGGCGGTCTCAACATCGGCAGCCTGTTCAGCACCGTCGCCCTGGCGGCGCTCACCGGCGGCACCTCGCTGGCCTTCCAGTCGATCTTCCAGCAGATCATCAGCTCGGTCGCCAGCCAGGTGATCCAGCAGGTCGGTCAGCAGCTGGGTCTGCCGCAGGGCGTGATCGACCTGGCCCAGGGCGTCTTCCAGGCCGCCACCGGCAATCCGGGCGGCGCTGCCCAGAGCCTGACCGACTCGGTGCAGAACGCCGCCGACACCTTCGGCTTCAGCCCGGCTGAACAGGGCGACCTGCAGCGCACCGCCGAGGACGTGGCCCAGAGCTGGACCAGCGCCATCCTCGACAGCGTCCGCGACGGCGGCGAAGGCAAGTCGTCCAAGGGCGACAGCTTCCTGGTCGCCCTGGCCAAGGCTCTCGGCAAGGTGATGGACGGCAAGATGGGTCAGATGAAGGCCAAGACCGACGAACTGGGCGGCCTGGACTCCAAGGACTCCAAGTACGGCCAGCTGACCGCCGAGATCCAGGCCCTGGGCCAGGAGATGAACATGGTCAGCCAGGCCCTGAACAACTCGATCAAGTCCATCGGCGAAGCCGGCTCGACCCTCGCCCGCAAGGGTTAAGCTCAAGCGCTACAGTAGAAAAGGCAGGCGGCCATCTGGCCGCCTGTCGTTTTCTTGTCAATATTGCACGTCAGGGTTGGAAAAACAGTGGAGCACACCGGATGACCCGCCGCCTCGTTCCCGCGCTCAGCGCTGTCGCCCTGATGATCGGCCTGCCGGCCGCGGCGCAGGACTTCTCCAGCATCGGCACCCAGTACATGGACTTCGGCTCGTCGATGATGTCGGTGGGCCAGATGAACAACGTGCTGGGCTCGACGGTGCAGCGCGGCGGCCGCACCCGTTCCACCACGGCCAGGCCCGTGCCCGGCGCCAGCCTGTCGGCCCAGCAGCGCAACGCCGGGGCCGTCAGCACCCGCTATCGCCCCTCGCCCGCCGTCTCAACGCGCGTGCGCGGCCAGTTCGCCGACTTCGTCGCCAAGCGCGACCCGGCCAATGGCGAGCGCCTGCGCCAGGCGGTGCAGCAGAAGGACCTGCTGGGCGCCTGGGAGAAGCACGTCTCGGTCGACGGCCTGCGCCGCGGCGACGTGGCCGACGCCATGACCGCCTACTGGGTGCAGAACTGGCAGATCGCCAACAACGTGCCCTTCGCCAACCGCGCCCAGGTGCAGGGCGTGCGCGGCCAGGTCTCGCGGGCCCTGGGCTCGAACCCAGCCTTCGCCCGCCTCGACGACGCCGGCAAGCAGGAGATGGCCGAGGTGTTCATGCTGAACTTCGTGGCCCAGGGCTCGGCCTTCTCCGACGCCAACGCCAAGAAGAACACCACGCTGAGCCGCCAGCTGTCGGAAGCCGCCGTGGCGCGCTTCCGCAACGAGATGAGCGTCGACCTGCGGCAGCTGAAGCTGACCGAGGCCGGCTTCGTGCGCTGATACCTGCTCGGGAAAACCCCAATAGCGACGGCGACGAGCCCGGCGCAGGCTGCACTCGAGGAGGCCCCGGCCATGATCGTGCAAGACCCTTCCGCCCCGGCCCGCGCCGCCGCCGCGCCTTCGCCGCGCCCCGGCCGCCTGGATGAGGCCGTCGACCGCTTCCAGCGCACCGGCGAAGTAGACGCCGCGGCCTTCGCCGCCGCCGGTCCGGCGCAGACCGCTCAGGCTTTGAAAGGCCTGCCGCCCGCCCAGCGCGGCGCCCTGGAAGGCGCGCTGTTGGCCAAGGGCCTGGGCGGCCTGCTGGACGGCGTCGGCGGCGTGGTCGACGACACGGTGGGCGTCGTGGAGGACACCGCCGACACCGTCGCCGACCCGGTGGTCGAGACTCGATCCGAGCGGGTCAACGGCGACTTCCAGGCCGCCGTCCACGACGAGTGGTGGAGCCAGATGCGCGGCCAGGCCTGGATGGACGTGACGCTTTCGGTCCACAACAAGCTGGATCGCCCGGCCGCGGCCCTGGCCAACCTGACCCGCACCGATACGACGGCGCCTTCGGAGCCGAAGACTTGAGCGCCCGCCTCGGGATCGCGACGGGCGCTACGATCGCGCTGATGCTGGTTCTGGCCGGCGGCGCGTCGGCCCAGGGCTTTCCCGACCTCGGCTACATGGGCTCGACCATCGGCGCCGGCGGCCTGCAGACCTCGGCGATGAACACGGTAATCGCCCAAAGCGTGGAGCAGACGCACAAGCCGGCGCCGGCGCCCGCGAGGCAGGCCCAGGCTTCGACCGGCTATCGCGCCTCGCCGCAGGTCAGCGCCAAGGTGCGCGCGCAGTTCGCCCAGCACATGACCCGCCAGGCCGGCGCCGAAGGCGGCCGCAAGATCGCCGCCGCCATGCAGGCGCGGGATCCCGTTCAGAACTGGGCTCAGCTGGTGGCTGCCGACGGCCTGCGGCCGGGCGACGCCGCAGACGCCCTGGCCGGCTATTGGGTGCTGAACTGGATGATCGCCAATCGCGGCGACAACAACCGCGCCCAGACCCTGGCGGTGCGCGACCAGGTGCGGGCGATCATGACGTCAAACCCCGCCTATGCGCGCCTCGGCGAAGCCCAGCGCCAGGAGTTCGCCGAGGTGCTGATGCTGAACTTCCTGGCCCAGCAGGCAGCCTATGTAGATGCCCTCAAGCGCGGCGACCAGGCCAGCCTGCAAAGGCTGGGCGACGCGGCGGTGGCGCGCTTCAAGAGCGAGATGGGCGTGGATCTGCGCCGCCTGAGCTTGACCGGACGCGGCTTCGCCAGAAACTAGACGGCCTTCAGTTCCGCAGTCGCGCCGTCGATGATCCGCACGAACTGCTCGACCACGTCGCCGCGCGCAGCGCCTGGGGCCGGCTCGCGCTGCAGGCCGGCGGCGACCGAGCGCAGCAGCGGCTCGACGATGGCCGCGGGAGTCAGGTGCGGCTTGTCGGCGGCCTGGGCGCGAAGCTCGCGGGCGAAATCGGCCAGCACCCGCTCGATGCGGCCGGCGTCCACCGGCGAGGTCGCCGACAGACGGCCGGCCACCGACTGGCCGCTCTGGGCGGCCAGGATCCGCAGGTCGGCGCCCACCTGGGCCATGCTCGACTGGCCGTGCTCGGCCCAGACGAAGGCGGCCGCCTGGCCGCGATCGCCGCCGCGCAGGGGATCGACCAGGGCCGCGCCGACGACGGTGGCCATGGCCTCGATCGCCAGCCGCGCCACCCCGGCCCGCGCCGCCGTGGTCGACGGCGTCCAGGTGGAGAGGTCGACGCCCGAGCTGCGCTCTACGGGACGGATCACGACGCGCCTCCCTCGACCTTGACGACCCGCAAGGCGGGCTTCAGCGCGCTCCAGCCAAGCTGCGCGCCAATCGCCTGCTGGCTGTTGCGGCCGTCGGCCAGCTCCTCGTTCTCGCCGTCGAACTGAACGACGGCCAGGCGCTTGCCGTCGCGCTCGATGGCGAAACGGGCCCAGGGATAGCCGTCGAGGATCGTCAGCCGCGCGTCCGGCAGGGCGGCGGACAGGTCGGCCACGCTGTCGCCCTCTGAGATCGCGCCCGGCGCCTGGCGCACATAGCGGCCCGAAAGGTCGGCGCCGACGCCGCAGCCCTGGAAATCCGTAGTCACGATCGCCGTCTCCGCCTTCAGGGTCACCTCGGCCTTGGCCGGACGGGTCGCGAGGTCGGCGGCGCTGAGCGAGATGTTCGCCCCCTCGAAGGGCACGACCTTGCCCTCGATCCTGCCGTTCCTCAACGCGCCCTCGGCCTGCAGCTCGCAGTCGGCCGCCGTGGCCGCGCCGTCGGAGAGCGCGCCGCCCGACAGGCTTATGCGCCAGGCCTCGCCATCGGGAGTCAGGGTCAGCACGCCGCGACGCTGGCCGCCCATCACATATCGTCCGGCCGGACCTTGCACGGAGGCGTCAGCGGTGCCGGCGGCGGCCATGGGTAGGGGGGGATCGGCCGCCGCCGGTCGCTCACAACCGGCAACGGCCAGTGCGAGGGCGATGAGGGTTGGGGGAGCAAACTTCATCGTCGGGTGATCCGGAGCAGGCCATGCGCTATCAACGCCAGCCCGCCACGGCGGTTCTCAGCGGCCCAGCATGGCCAGGGCGTCCTGGCGTTCGCTGGCGAAGCGGTTGGCGACCGAGACCTGCACCGCGGCCGAGGCGCTGGTGAAATAGGCCAGCTGGCCGGCGTCGTTACGCTTGCCGCGCTCGTCATAGATGGCGTTGATCAGGGCGCGGTCGTAGGCCTTGCCGTCGGCGGGCGAGAGCCCCTGCCCTGCAACCCTGGCCATCGCCTTGACGATGGCGCCCGTCTCCGGCCCGTGCTGCACCGAGGTGGACCAGACCACGTCGCGGATCGCCGCCGAGCGGGTCGAAAGATCCAGGCCCGTGGCGTTGCTGACCGTGTCGAGCTGCACCTGGTAGTGGGTGCGCTGGATGTAGTTGTGCTGGGCGGCCTCGAACTTCTCGGGCTCGCGGGCGGCGATCGCCTTCCAGGTGGCCGTGAAGCTGGCCGAGCCGGGCGAGGCGCCGCCGAACTCTGCGGCCCACTGGCGGCCCTCGGCGGCGAGGAATTCCTGCGGTCGGTTGCGATTGCCGGCCAGCTGGTAGGTGCCGTAGGAGACGCCGCCGGGATCGCCCGCCCCGCTCGACACCGTGCCCGGGCCGCGCCCGCCGG
This sequence comes from Caulobacter endophyticus, assembly GCF_003116815.1. Lineage (GTDB taxonomy): Bacteria > Pseudomonadota > Alphaproteobacteria > Caulobacterales > Caulobacteraceae > Caulobacter > Caulobacter endophyticus. The sequence goes on along the minus strand of NZ_QDKQ01000053.1, from coordinate 76,049 downwards.
TCTCGTACTGTTCGGACAGGGCGCCGATGCGCGCGTCGCCCGAGGCTTCCGTTTGCGTGGTGGTGGTCGCGCCGCCGGGCGGACCCTGCTTGTCCACGTTCACAAGCACGTAGTTGAAGGTCTTCTGGCCGCCCAGGCCGTTCCAGAACGCCTGGAAGTCGCCGGGCTTCAGCGTCTGGCAGCCGGCCGAGCCGGTGTTGGAGTTGCCGCCGGCGTGGAACAGGAACGAGTTGTCGGTGCTGACGCCCTTGCCCTTGGCGTCATTGTCGTCGATCCGGCCGTCGTGGTTGGTGTCGCGCTGGATCGCGTGGCTCTCGGTCGGGCGCAGCACGTCGCCGAGGCTGGAGCTCGTGCTCTTCTGGAAGGTGACCGTGCCCTCGGCGATGCGACCCAGCTCCTTGCGGCCATCGCCGTTGAAGTCGGCGCCGTAACGGCCGTCGTACTGGGCCGAAGGCTCGGTGTTGGCCGCGAACTCCTGGACCTTGCCGCCCTTCTGCAGAACAACGACGCGGTCGTCATAAGCGCCCTTGCCGCCGTTGGCGTTCAGGCTGGTCTCGGTGCGCAGGCCCAGGATCACCTGCTTGCCGGCGGCCAGATCCGCCTTGGCCTGGGCGTCGCCATAGGCGTTCACGTATCCCGAATAGAGCTCGTACTTCTGCGCGTCGCTCATGCCTTGAGTGGACGGCAGGACGCCGGTCGCCTGGCCCGTGGCGGTCGGCGAGGTCGGGGTCGCGTCGGCCGTGGAGGGAGCCGGCCGCGCCGCCGCCCCGCCGCCGGGGATCTGCAGCTCCTGGCCGACATTGATCAGGTTGGGGTTCGACAGCCGGTTGGCCTGGGCGATCGACTGCCAGGATACGCCGAACTCGGCGCCGATGCTGGAGAGGTTGTCGCCCGCCTCGACCGTGTAGCTGCGCGGCTCGGTCGCCGCGCCCGTCGGCACAGTCACTTCCTGGCCGGGCCGGATGAGGTTGGGATTGGTGATCTGCGGATTGGCGCGGATCAGGGCGTCCAGCGACACGCCGTGCTTGTCGGCGATCGACGACAGGCTGTCGCCGGTCTTGACCACGTAGTCGTTGGACCTGCCGCCGCCGGAGCTGGAAACGGATGACTGGGTGTTGAGGGACACGGCGGTCATCGGGCACTCCTGGTACGGACGCTTTCCTATGGAGAGGACGCTAGTCCCGGCCCGCCGGCCGCATAACTAGGGTTATCCCTAGCTAGGGACGCCCCCAGCTATCGGCGCCCCCTGCCCCCGGCCATCGTCGCGCCAGTCGAGGCGCAACGGAGGCATCCATGTCCGGACTGAACGCGGCCGAGTCCCTTGGGGCTTCCACGCGGGTCGCATCGAGCGCCGCCAGCGTCTCCACCGAGGCTTCCGGCCTGCTGGCGGCCAGCCGCACCGGCGGCCAGCTGAACACCAGCGAACTGGCCGGGCAGCTTTCGGAAATCGCCAAGTCCGATCCCGCCAAGGCCCAGAGCCTGCGTACGGAGATTGAGGCCGACCTGTCGCCCGCCGACCAGAAGCGCCTGGCCGACGACATGGACGCGGCCACGGCGGCCCAGAAGCAGGAACTGATCCTCGACCTTGGCCAGATGGCGCTGGACGTCGCGGGCCTGTTCGACCCGACGCCGATCTCGGACGGCGTCAACGGGGTGATCTCGCTGTTCCGCGGCGACTTCCTGGGCGCAGGCCTGTCGGCCGTCAGCATGGTTCCCTACATCGGCGACGCGGCCAAGCTGGGCAAGCTTGGCAAGTGGGCCGAGACGGTGAGCAAGGCCGCCGACCTGGCCAAGGTCGACAGCGCCTTCGCCGCCGCCGCCAAGCCGGCGCTCGAAAAGCTGAAGGGCGCGATCGACGCCCTGCCGCTGGACAAGCTGCCCGACAGCGCCCGCCAGACGCTGGAGACCGCCAGCCGCAAGCTGGACGAGGCGCTGTCGGCCCGTCCCCGCGTCGAGCTGGATCAAGGCGCCAAGGGCGGCTGGAACGCCAAGCTGAACGGCGAACTGGCGCCCAACACCGACTACGTGGTCAGCGGCCGCTACACCTACTCCACCGACGCCAGCGGCCGCGTGGAGCAGGTGACCGGCACGCTCGACCTGAAGCACGCCGACCGCAACGGCTACCAGCAGACCAAGGCGGGCCAGGAAGGCGGCATCAAGGACGGGGTCGACGGCGACGAGGGCGGCCACCTGATCGCGGCGATCTTCAACGGGCCCGGCGAGCAGATCAACTACCACGCCATGGACGGCACGCTGAACAAGAGCGGCTGGAAGGTGATGGAGAACGAATGGGCCGCCGCCCTGAAGGAGGGCAAGCAGGTCGACGTCGACATCAAGGCGGTGTTCGAAGGCGACTCCAAGCGGCCCGACGCGTTCAGGGTGGAGTACGTCATCGACGGCAAGCCCTCGACCCGCACCTTCTTCAACGACTAGATTAGCGTCCACGCCTCCCGGAGGATTCCATGGCCGACATCGACAGCCCCGAAGGCATCTACCGCCACGTCGGCCAGGCCCTGGCCGACAGCGTGGCCGAGCCCTGGTCGGAGATCCGCCTGCATGTCGACGTCATCGACGGCTCGGTGGGCTTGACCGGCGACTACACCAAGGCCGCCGGCGACGTGGCCGACCTGGACGTGCGCAAGCTGGACTACACGGTGTCGAAGGCGCTGCGGAACCTGCACCGCATCACCGCGTCGAGCGCCCACGAGCCGTGGTCGAAGGCGGTGTTCTCGCTGAAGTCGGACGGCGCCTTCGACCTGAAGTACGACTACGCGGCGGCGTAAGGCCGCCTACCAGACCAGCCGCAGCAGCAGCCAGCTCGCAAGGCCCGAAGCCGCGAACACGCCGATCACCACGAGCGGAAAGTAGGGATTGCGACGCCCCTTGGCCGACGCCACGCGGAAGCGTCCCTGTATGGTCTTCAGACGCCGCTCGCTGCCGGGCCCTTCAAGGGGGCGTTCGAAACGCTCCATCCTGCCCCTCTCCTCGCCCGGCGCTTGGCCCGATGAGCGAGGTTACACCCTAGCCACGACGCCGGCGATCCGGCGCCAGCAGCACGGCGGCCGCGGCGACCAGCATCGCCGTCGCCACGATGGCCGAGGTTCGCAGACCCGTGGCCATGCTCGCCCCTGAAAGCGCCCCGAAGATCGCAACCCCAGCCGCCCCGCCCACCTGTCGGCAGGCGTTGAGCACGCCCGAGGCCGCGCCGGCGTCGTGGCGGTCGACATTGGCCAAAAGGCCGCTGGTCAGGGCCGGAATGGCCAGGCCCATGCCGCCGGGGATCAAAGCAAAGCCCGGCAGCATGTCGAGCACGCCGCTCTCCGGGCCCAGGCGCGCCGTCAGGGCGTAGCCGCAGGCGGCGACCAGCACCCCGCCGCTGGTGACCGCCCGGGCGCCCAAGCGTCCGACCAGGGAGCCGCTGGCCAGGTTGGAGACGATGAAGGTGGCCGTCAGCGGCAGGAAGGCCAGGCCCGCCTTGCCCGGTGTCCAGTGCAGGGTTCGCAGCATGTAGAGGCCGAGCACGAAGATCAGGCCATAATAAGTGAAGTTCAGCGCCGAGCCGACGACCACGGCGCTCCAGGCCGGGCGGCTACGGAACACCGACAGCGGCATGGCCGGATGGCGGGCATTGCGCTCGAACATCACGAAAGCGCCCGCGAGGACCAAGCCGGCGACCAGGGCCGCCAGCGGCGCGCCGCCCCAGCCGCGATGGCCGCCCTCGATCAGGCCGCCGACCAGCAGGGTGACGGCCGCCACGGCCAGGGCCTGGCCCGGCAGGTCGAACGGAACCTTGGGCCTGGCCGGGGTCGCCGGCGCCGCCAGCAGCGCCAGCACCGCGCCGATCGCGCAGAGCGGCACGTTGACGAAGAACACCCAGCGCCAGCCCAGGGTCTCGACCAGCAGGCCGCCCAGCACGGGTCCGGCAGCGATCGACACCCCGCCGGCGGCCGTCCACCAGCCAACGGCGGCCGCGCGGAGGCGATCGTCCCCGTGGGCGGCGTGGGCGATCAGGGCCAGGGACGGCGGGATCAGCAGCGCGCCGGCCGCTCCTTGCGCGACGCGGGCCAGGATCAGGCTCAGGGGGCTGTCGGCGAAGCCGCAGGCGGCCGAGGCCAGGCCGAACAGAACCAGCCCCGCCAGGAAGGCCCGCCTGGGTCCGACCCGGTCGCCGATCGCTCCGGCCGACAGCAGCATGGCCGCCAGCGCCAGCACATAGGCGTCGACCACCCATTGCAGCTGGGCGTTAGGCGCATCGAACGCGTCGCCGATGGCGTCGAGGGCCACATTGACGATGGTCACGTCCAGCTGGGTGACCAGGAAGCCGAAGCTGGCTGCGGCCGTGATCCACGGCAGGCGGGAGGTCTTGGTGCTCATGGCCCTCGTCATGCGCCGTCCGCGCCGCCGGATGCTACACGCGTCGATGAACCATTGCGTCGACGTTCGGGGTAGAGTGAGCCCATGGACGCAAACATCGCCAGCCCCGCCGCCCTGATCGGCGACCCGGTCCGCGCCGCCATGCTGCTGGCGCTGCAGGACGGCCGCGCCCAGCCGGCCGGGGCCCTGGCCTGGGCGGCGGGCGTCACGGCCCAGGCCGCCAGCAATCACCTGAGCAAGCTGGTGGAAGGCGGGCTGCTCAGCGTCGAGCGCGAGGGCCGCCACCGCTACTACCGCCTGGCCTCCCCCGAGGTGGCGCACGCCATCGAGGCGCTGTCGGCGATCGCCGCGCCCGTGCGGTCGCTGGAGATACCGCGCTCGCCCAAGGCCCGCGCCCTGCGCGACGCCCGCTGCTGCTATGGCCATCTGGCCGGGCGGCTGGGGGTCAAGGTCGCCGACGCCCTGGTGGAACGCGGCCTACTCGCCCCCGCCGACGACAAGCTCTACGAGGTCACGGAAGAGGGCCGGGCCTGGTTTGGCGAGCTGGGGATCGAGGTTTCCACCCTGTCCTCGCCGCGCGGCGTCGCGCGCCGGTGCCTCGACTGGACCGAACGACGGCATCACCTGGCCGGGCCGCTGGGCGTGAAGTTGCTGGCGGCGATGAGCGCGCGCGGCTGGCTGGCGCCGGAAGACAAGGGCCGCGCGGTGCGGCTGACACCCAAGGGCGCGAGCAGCTTGCGCGATCTGCTGGACGTGAGCCTCGCGACGACGGCCGGGTCGCGGCCTGATCCCGCACTAGGGAATTCCCCAACTATCCCCACAGACCTCGGGCGCGCAGCATCCCGGTCCTGACGAGGACGCCGAGGGACAGGGTCATGCGTATCGAAGGCGGATCGGGCATCAGCGCGGCGAGCGACCGCTTCGACACCAGCGCCAGCGCCCAGGTCGCGGTCGACGCCCGAGTGGCGGCCGAGTGGGACGCTCCGGCCTCGCGCCCGGCGATCACGACCACCGCCCAGGCCGACGTGCGGATCTCCGCCTTCGCGGCCGGCGGCGGCAAGTCGGCGGAGCTGGCCGAGGCCCGGGTGCACATGGCCCTGGCCGCCGACGTCTATAATGACAAGCCCAACCCGCCGGCCGGCTGGGAAGTGGCCAGCGCCGACGACCTGGCGCGGCTGGGCCTTGATCCCACCGATCTGGAGGAGCCGGGCTCCAGCTTCCGGGCGCGGGTCTATGTCGACGCCCAGGGCGACTATGTCGTGGCCTTCCGCGGCAGCCAGAACGCCGAGGACTGGCGCAACAACTTCCAGCAGGGCCTGGGCCTGGACTCCGGCCACTACGACAAGGCCCTGGTGATCGGCGAGCGCCTGCGCACAGCGGGCGAGGACGTCACCCTGACCGGCCACTCGCTGGGCGGAGGCCTGGCCTCTGCGGCGGCGGTGGCCTCGGGCCTGCCGGCCGACACCTTCAACGCCGCGGGCCTGCACGAGGACACGCTGGAGGCCGCCCGGGCGGGCGGCGCCTCTGCCCCGCAGGTCGACGCCTACTATCTGGACGGCGATCCGCTGAGCCGGGTGCAGGACGGCGGCGACCGCTGGCTGGGCGCGGGCCTGGGCGGCATCATCGGCGGCATTCCCGGCGCGATCATCGGCGGCCTGGTGGCCGACGCTCCGCCGGCCTATGGCGAGCGGCACGTGCTGACCCCGGTCGGGCCCGAGGGCCAGTCGGCGGGCGACGCCTCGCTGGGCGACCTGCACGGACAGGCCTGGCTGTCGTCGAGCCTTGACGCGGCCTATCGCGCCACGGCCAACTGAGGCCCGTGATCCGACCCGCAGCAATCGCCGCCCTGGCGGCCTCGATGGTGATGATGACGGACGCCGCGCTCGCCGCCTGCTTCGTGGGCGGAACCGCCCTGCCCGACAGCCGCGCCGCCCTGGCCGCCGCCGATCACGGCCAGGCCGGTCGCGACCTGATGGCCGCCGTGCTGAAGGGCGACGTCGGCGAGGTCCAGCGCCGCCTGCGCGCCGATCCCGCGCTGAAGGCCACGCGCGGCGGCCCCAACGGCGACCTGCTGAGCCTGGCCATCGCCCGCTGCGACAAACCGATGCTCTCGGCCTTGCTGGACCTCGGCGTCTCGCCCGACGGAACCGGCGACGCCATTCCGCTGAGCCTGGCCCTGCGCGCCACCGACCCGGCCTTTGCCACCCAACTATTGGCGGCTGGCGCCAGCCCGCAGCGGCGCGAGGCCTACTGGCCGCTGAAGGCCGCGACCGGCCTGAATTCTCTAGGGGCAGTGCGCCTGCTGCTGCAGCACGGCTCCAAGGTGAACGACCACGACGCCACCGGCGCCACGCCCTTGCGCATCGCGGTGGAGCAGCAGAACTTCCGCATCGCTGAACTCCTGCTGGAGAAAGGCGCCGACCCTTGGGCGGTGGGCAGCAACGGCGAAACGGTCGGAACGGTGCTGTCTGGCCCCATGCGCCCCGGCGAGCCCGAGGAACAGGCCGCCCGTCCGCGTGTCGTCGAGGCGCTGAAGAAGGCCGGCTGGGCCATTCCCGGCGGCCCCGACGCCAAGCAAACTCGACACCTGGTCCTGACCGGCGCCTGGCCCCCCCAGCAGGCCCGCGCCGCCGGCTGGAAGACTGCTCCGCCGCAGGACGTCACCGCCCGCATGCGGCGGTTCTGGACCGAAAGCGGCGACAAGCGGCCGCGCTGACGGCATACTCCTGAGCGAACCGCGTTCCGAACATGCCGCCGCTCCTCGGGTGGCGTGCAGGGGCTCCCGCCGTTAAGGTTGGCCGATGCTGACCACCAAGATGAACCCTCGTGTGTTCTGGGGCGCCAGCCTGATCATCGGGCTGCTTCTCGTCTTCGCCGTCGCCGCACCGGACTTCTCCGACCGCGTCTTCAAAACCGCCCAGGCTTGGGTGATCGACACCTTCAGCTGGTTCTACGTCGCCGCCGTGGCCGGCTTCCTGGGGCTGGTCCTGTTCCTGGCGCTCGGCCCCACGGGCGCGCTGAAACTGGGTCCAGACGACTCCGAGCCCGATTTTCCGTACGTCTCGTGGCTGGCCATGCTGTTCGCCGCCGGCATGGGCATCGGCCTGATGTATTTCGGCGTCGCCGAGCCCATCCAGCACTACATAAACCCGCCCGAGGTGGAGCCGCGCAGCTTCGAGGCGGCGCGCGAGGCGATGGTCATCACCTTCACCCACTATGGCGTGCACGCCTGGGCGATCTATGCGGTGGTCGGTCTGAGCCTCGCCTTCTTCGCCCACCGCAAGGGCCTGCCCCTGACACTGCGCTCGGGCCTGTCGCCGCTGCTGGGCAAGCGGATCAACGGACCGATCGGCGACGCCGTCGACATCTTCGCCATCTGGGGTACGGCCTTCGGCATCGCCACCTCGCTGGGCTTCGGCGTGGCGCAGATGAACAGCGGCCTGAGCTACCTGCTGGGCATCCCCAACAACGCCTGGGTGCAGGTGATCCTGATCGCCGTGGTCATGGCGGCAGCCACAGCCTCGATGATGAGCGGCGTCGGCAAGGGCGTACGGCGTCTGTCGGAGCTGAACCTGATCCTGGCCATCCTGTTGATGCTGTTCGTGCTGGCGATCGGCCCGACCGGCTTCCTGCTGAAAGCCCTGGTGCAGAACTTCGGCGCCTATCTGGATCACTTCATCCTCCGCACCTTCACCCTCTACGCCTACGAGCCGCGAGCGTGGATGGCCGACTGGACTCTGTTCTACTGGGCCTGGTGGATCGCCTGGTCGCCGTTCGTGGGCATGTTCATCGCCCGCATCTCTCGCGGCCGCACGGTGCGCGAGTTCGTGCTCAACGTGCTGCTAGTCCCGGCCGGCTTTACCTTCCTGTGGATGACGGTCTTCGGCAACACCGCCATCAGCCTGGACATGGGCCAGGCCGCGGGCGCGATCTCGCGCGCTGTCACCGCCGACCTGTCGACGGCCCTCTTCCACTTCTTCGAGGAACTGCCCGGCACGACCTTCACCTCAAGCCTGGCGATCCTGCTGGTGGCGGTGTTCTTCGTCACCTCGGCCGACTCCGGTGCGCTGGTCATCGACACCATGGCCTCGGGCGGGGCCGACGACACGCCGCGCTGGCAGCGCATGTACTGGTGCGTGCTCCTGGGCCTCGTGGCCGCCGTGCTGCTGCTGGCCGGCGGGCTGGGCGCTCTGCAGGCCGCCACCCTGGTGGCCGCCCTGCCCTTCGCGGTGATCATGATCCTGCTGTCGATCGGCCTGGTGCGGCAGATGAACGCCGACGTGGCCGGACGGACCATAGACACCGAGACCCCGCCGCTCGCTGAACAGATAAAGCGCATTCTCTCGCCCGCCAGCCGTCGCGAAATCCAACGGCAGATCGACCGCGCGGGCGTTCCCGCGCTGGAAGTCGTGCGAGCCGGGCTGGAGGCCGAGGGCCTGACCGCCGCCCTGACCAAGGAGGATGACGGCCTGGCCCTCACAGCCTCGGTCGGCGAAGGCGCCAAGGTCTTCCACTATCGGCTGGCCGCCCGTGCGCGGCCGCGCCCGGCGCTCACCGCGCTCGACGCCCCCGAAGGTCGCCGGACGATGGAATGGCGCCTGATGGCCCATTCTGCCGACGTCGTCCGGCCCCGGGATGTGACCGGATTCACCCAGGACCAGCTGGTAAGCGACGTTCTGGATCATCTTCAACGCTGGCGGATGGCTTAGGCGTCAGCGGGAGATTCTCCGCCCCCCGAATCGCCGCCCGATTTCCTCCCGGCGGCGTCTCGCATCCAGGGACGGCCCGAGCTGACCGGTTCACATAGGCGCGCGCCGCAACTGACCAGACCACCTGGCCTCCATGGACGGAGCAAGCGCCTTGGTCAGGCGCGCGAGGCTGGCCTCACGCGCCTGACCTGGCGTCGTTTAGCCGGGCACGCGGACGTAGACGGTGCGGGGACCGCGCAGCAGCAGGCCCAGCAGGATGCCCACGCCCAGGGAGGCGGTAAGGGCCAGCAACGGCTTTTCGCGCACCTTGGCCTGGGCGACCTCGCGCGCGTCGGCGAAGTGATCGCGGCCGCCTTCGATCAGTTCCTCGGCGCCGGCCTTGAGATGCGTGTAGGCCTCGCGCGCGCCGGCGGCGGCGCCGTCGAGCTCGGCCTTGGCCCTGACGCGGTGACGAGCGGGTGTGAGCGCGGGATAGTCGGTCATGGGAGTCTCCGTAAGGGGGCTTAAAATCGCCGTGACGAAGACGGCTAGCGAGTGGCAGGGCCGATCGTTCCCTAGCGTCACCGCCGCCCTTGCCGACTTGAGACAAAACGCGTCTCGCGCGCACGCCATGGCGATGCAAAAACGGTGGACGGCTTTCCTCCGCGAACGCCCGCGAAACTTGACCTTAAGTCCAATTTGCTAGCCCGGCGCCATGTCCGATCTCGACAACTTCCTTCGCGCCGCCCAGGCGGCCGGCCTTGCGCCGCGCCTTGCCCAGATGGCGGCCGAGGTCGGCCAGGCGATCGCCGACTACCCCGCCAACGCCGATCCGCGCTATCTGCGCCGGCTCACCGACCAGCAGCGCCGCCTGGCCCATCCCGATCTTGACCTGGTGGCGGCGGTGACCGCCGATCTTTGCCGCGAGAACCCGGCCGCGCGCGCCAGGATCGCCCCGCTCGCTGGACAGCTTGCCGAGCGCTACAGGGTGCTGGCGCGCCTGGCCGAGCCGAAGACCTAGACGGTCGCGCGCGGGCGCAGGCTCCAGGTCCTCGTACTCGCCAACCTCCAGGCCGCGCTTTTCGACCTCGGCGCGGCTGATGATCTTCGTGTCGTAGGCGCGAGCCACGAACACCCTCAGGCCAACCAAGACCGTCGCGGACAGAGGACACCCGCCAAAGCCGGAGTCCGGTGTTGGCGCGCGCTTCGACAGGTGGTCCCGAAGGCCGCCATCAGGCGCCAGCCGACCAGAGGCCAACACCGCGACGACGACCGGCCAGAGACGTGGCGCTGGATAGCCCATGGCGGGCGCCAGCAACTTCCGAGAAGGGTGGATGGCGGACGCTTCTGCGCTAACGCGCCCTAGGGTCTGGACTCAATTGAGCCAGTAGGCGCAGAGGGCGGCGATGAGGACGCCGGAGAGGTAGTTCCTAGCCAGCTTGTCATAGCGAGTGGCCACGCGTCGGAAGTCCTTGAGCCGGCACCACATGCGCTCGACGCGGTTTCGATCCTTGTAGGCCTTGGCGTCGTAGGGGATGGGGACCTTGCGCGAGGTGGTCGAGGGGATAACCGCCTCGGCGCCGCGCTCGGCCAGTCTCTGGCGGAAGTGGTTGGCGTCGTAGGCGCGGTCGGCGAGCAGACGACGGAATGGCCCAGCGGCCTGGATCAGGGCGGCCGCCATGCTGATATCGTTGATGTTCCCCGCGCTGAGCAGCAGCACCCGCGGCTTACCGCGCTCATCGACCAGGCCGTGAACTTTGGTGGTGCGGCCGCCGCGTGAACGGCCTATGGCTTGGAGGAAGGCCCCCCTTTTGCGCCGGCCGCCGAGCGGTGAGCCTTGATGTGGGTGGCGTCGATCGCTGCCCCGTAGATGCCCGTGTGCCCTGTCAGGGCTTCTAACATCTGCAGCCACAGGCCCTGGCGGCTCCAGCGGTTGAAGCGGTTGTAGACCGTCGTGTAGGGGCCGAACTCCGGCGGGCAGTCGCGCCAGCGCGCGCCGCTCTTGAGCATGTGGACGATGCCCGAGACCACGCGGCGATCGTCCACGCGATGCGCGCCCTTGCGTCCGCGCGGCAGCAGCGGCTCGATCCGAGCCCACTCCTCGTCGCTAAGCCACTGAACCTGCCTGGTCATCTCAAGGCTCCTTTTCAGAAGCCTTGAATCAGCAACCTCGCACTACCGCCAGCGCTTATTGAGTACGGACCCTAGGTCCTAGCCGTCTAGCGACGCGTAAAGTTCCAATGTTCCAGCTTGGCCAGGCCGTGCCCCAGGGCCAACATCATTGCGATCAGAAGAATGTAGATCGCCGGGAACGTGATGCCGCCGCCTCCAAACGCCGGCATGGCGAGCGCAAGCACGGCGACCATCATGCTCGTCCAGGCGAGGCGCCCAATACTGCCGCGCAGCAGCAGCACAGCGGCGACGAGATGCAACGCGCCAAACGCAGCCATGACGCCTTGCTGCCATAGCCAATGACTGAGCGGCAGGTCGCCGACAATACGTACCCAGCTTTCGCAACGCGTTCCGCAGGCGGTAAAACCGGGATCCGCAAGCAGCCGCATTTTCAAGGCGACGTTGGACCAGGGCTGAAAGATATGCAGCAGGCCGAACAGACTCGCCGCGAGGGCTGTACCTAGGCGAGCGGAGAAAGCCAGAGCGGCGAGAACGCTCATCCGCTGGCTATAAGCGGCGACAACGCAGCCCAGCGCGAAATCGAAAGCGTCGCTCGCGCTTTCGATATGATCGAGTTCGGCAACCATCGCGCGGGCCTGCGTCGGTCGCAGGGGAGCGATCACGGCCGCCGCATGAGCGACTAGATGCTTGGCCAACTTGCGCATCAGGCCATGCTCGGCTTCAGATTTTCCACTACGGCGGGCGATATTGCCCAGGTCCGCGCGAAAACGATCCCGGCCGACGTCAGGCGATAGGCGTGTCGCGCGGGGCGTCCTGGGGCGTCGGCGGCGCGCCACTCAGATTCAAGCAATCCCTGACGCGCCCAGCGATCAAGGAGAGGGTAGAGCGTGCCCGCGCCTACTTTCGTCTCCTTTGTCAGATCGTAGCCATAACGCCAGTTGGCCGGACCTGCGAGGAAGGCCGCGAGCAGTGTCTGAGCCGCTGCTGAAGGTTTGCGTTTCGATGCCATAGATCCATATTCGATATATATCGAGATGAGTCAACGCCCTGCAGCGTCGATTATACAAAGCCGTCCCAGAGGGTCCGACGGGTCGTAAACCGAAGTTCGTTGGGCGGCCCATTCCGGGCAATCAAATCGCCGTAGCCAGCAAGTGTCCGTTTTGGTCAACACCCGCCCCTGTGGCGAGGGTCCATACCGCGACCACCCAGACCTCGATCACGGCTGGGCTCCAAAGCGCATCTAATCCAACTCCGGCGGCCTTATGCGTCGATAGAACGCCTCGGCGAAGCCGAACACGCCGAAGGCGACGAGGCCCAGCGCCACCAGCCCCAGAAGCGAGGATCCCAAAGGCTGGGCTTCGAGCGACTGCAGGGCGCCGCCCAAGCTTCGCGCCTCGCCGGCACGCGCGTGCAATCCGGCAATAGAAAAGAACAAGCCAACCAACAGGGTCGTCGAGCCTCGGGCGACATATCCGCAACGCGCGAGCGGCACGAGGCGTCGGCAGGTGACCGGCCGACAATCCAAGCGCTTGGCAAAGTCCTGGATCACCCCCTGGACGATACCTCCGACACCGGCGCCCATCAGCATGACGCCGGCCAGCAGGAGCAATGTGTCGCCATAGGGCAACGACAGTATGGCCGCGGCGGTCGCGTCGGCGGTCTGCTCCTCGTCGGCCTCTCCGACGTCTTCAATCTCGTCGAGCAGTTCCAGCGCCGACCAGGCCAAGCCGGCATAGATCGCGCCGCTAAGCGCTTGTCCCGCCCTGATGGCAAAAGCCTTGGGTGAATTCCCGTGCCGATCGGCGTCGAACACCGCCTGCAAGCTTCGCCATGCGGCGAACCCGGCCAGCCCTGCGGCGACGATGGCGATGAGCACGACGCCCGGCGGCCAGGCGGCCCACGCCGCCAGCATGGCCGTAGCACCACGTGCACGGGGTACGACATCAAGCGCCGCAAGCATGGCCAGGCAGCCCAACCCGATATAGACGGCGCCGCGGGCCGCATAGCCTAGTCGGGCCATCCGTTCCAGCAGACTGCGAAGAGGGCCGGGTTTAAGAATATTGCGCGGAAGATCGCCCATTGCGCCGCAACGGCATTGCCCGCGCAGCTGTTCCCGGCGCGCTCTTGAAGGCGTCAACTTATACCAAGAGGGCCCCTACAGACCCTTGATGATGCAAATCACGCCCGTCGGCGCAAAGGTGACCTCGATACCGCCGTCAACGTCGCGGTCCAGGGCCGGCTTGAGCAGCCGCATCCGAAACCGACCTTCTCTGGCTCTTTAACAGCCGGTCCTCCCTTCTCGCGCCACTCTAGTCTTTTGTGCGTTTTGGGGCCCTCACAACAGATCGTCACCGGCCGAGGTTGGCCGGATCCAGCACCCACGCGGTGCGCTCGGCCAGATCGCCGATCCGCGCCAGATAGGACGCGAAATGCGGACTGGCGCGATGGGCCGCCACCGCGGAGTTGTCGATGTAGAGCTCGTCGAGCATGAAGCGGTTCGGGTCGGCTTGGTCACGCCAGACGTCCCAGCGCAGATTTCCCGGCTCGGCCCGGCTGGCGATCGCCAGGTCCGCCAGCAGCGCCTCCAACTCGGCCGCCCTGCCCTCGCGCGCCGCCAGGAAGGCGACGATCTTGACCCCCCTACCCATCAGCCGACACCCAGCGTCGCCGCGCGGCCGCGCGCGGGCTGCGAACGCGCGGCCTTGGCATAGGCCTCGCTAAAGGCGGCGGTCAGGATGTAGGCCATGGCGTCATCGTCGATGCGTTCGAGCCGGATCAAGGTCAGGCCCGAATTGCGCGGCCGGCTCGCATCAACGCTCACCGCGTCACTGAGCGCCAAGGCCGCGGCCTGGTCCTTGAGACTGAGCTTGACCACCGCCCTGCCCGCCTCTGGCCAACCGAGCGTCGCGAAGGCGCGACCGCCTAGCCGAAACTGAACCGTGTCGAGCACCCGATGGGATTTCACGGCGGGACTTAGCCGCGTGGCCAAGCTCGAAAAGGCGTCCGGCGTCATGATGTGTTCTCGCGTCATGCGCCGCCCTTCTGACCCCGAGGCGCCGCTCGCCCGCCGGCAACTGCAGAAAACGCCCCATGTCGATCCCCGCTGACGCCCCAAGCCCCACCGAGCCGCGTCTACACGCAGCACGCTAGCGCCTTTGCAGGCAAGCGGCGACGGCCATTCTCAACAGCCTGCTGAAGATCCTCGACGAGCGGACCTAGCCGGAAGGATTTTGTCCGGGCGCCCCGACCAGCGCGCGGGATTGTCTCCTTGCCGATATCTGCGGGCGGCGGCCCAATCGAGCACGTTCTCGATGCGGCCGCGCAGACGGCTGGCGGTCTCGGCCTTGGTCGCCCAGGTCGGCTCCAGGACCTGATCGGCGCCGACATCACCGACGGCGAGCTTGCCGACGAGCGGTCGGCATAGGCCGCCAGCGAATAGAGGCCTGGAGAATCGATTCTGCGAATCTGCAGCGCGGCCGGTCGTTCAGGAATCCGGGCCATCGCTACCCCAGTTCCTGCCCACGGTCCCGACGTCGACGGTGCTGGATTGCGATGGACGCGTCCAAACGTTCTCGCGATTTTCCCTTATGAGGCAAGGGTTTCCCGAACCCGTCCGGGCGGCGGTGGACAGCTATGGAAGGGGGGATGGCGGAGACGGAGGGATTCGAACCCTCGATACCCTTTTGAGGTATGCCGCTTTAGCAAAGCGGTGCCTTCAGCCTCTCGGCCACGTCTCCTCCTGAGAGGGAGCGGTTCGATAGCCTGTTCGCTCGCGAATGACAATCGAGGCGTGAAGGAAAATCGCGTTAACGCGACGCTCAGACGGCCACGCTAGGTTGAACCCCGTTCTCCCGTGCGCAGAAGCCCAAGAGCGATCATGAGTTCCGCCCTCGCCCGCCCCGCGGACGCTTCCCCAGCGTCAGCCGCCGCACAAAGCCGGCGGGGCCCCTTTCGGCCGGAACGACTGACCCCGGCCCGCGCCCGGGTGCAGATCCAGAACCTCACCCGCGCCTTCCGCATCGTCGACTCGATTCTCGCCGCCGCCTTCGCCCTGTGGCTGGCCCGCGACGGCGGCCTGGCTGCGCCGCTGGTCGGCGCCGTGGTGCTGCTGATCGCGCTGCACGGCTTCGAGGCCTACGCCTTCGCCCATCGCGAGCCGCTGACTCGCCACCTGCTGAGGGTCGGCGCGGCGATCGGCGCCTCGGCGCTGGCCGTCCAGGCCGTGGTGCTGACACCCCTTGTCGCCGGCTCGCTCGCGGCCGCCGGCTGGGTGCTGGCCGCCCTGCCCGCCTTCCTGGCGGTGCATGCGGCCTGGTGGGCCGTGGTGCGCCATGGCCGGCGGATCGGCAAGCTGACGCCCAACATCGTGCTGGTCGGCGCCACGACCAACGCCGAGCGCCTGATCGCCGCGGCCCTGCGCACCGGCGAGGTCAATGTGCTGGGCGTGTTCGACGACCGCGCCGCCCGCGCCCCCGAGGCCGTGCTGGGCGTGCCTGTGCTGGGCGACACCAAGGCCCTGGTCGACCACCGCATCATGCCCTTCGTCGACCGCGTGGTGATCGCCGTCGAATCCACCGCCCAGGCCCGCGTCGGCCAACTGGTCGAGCGCCTGTCGGAACTTCCCAACCCGGTCAGCATGATCGTCGACGTCGGCGGCGACGCCGACCGCGACGCCGCGCTAGCGCACCTGGCCGACCTGTCGGGCGCCCCGACCGACGCCCGCCGGGCGATGGTCAAGCGCGCGCAGGACCTCGTGATCGCCGGGATCGGCCTGATCGTCGCCGCGCCGGTGATGCTGGGCGTGGCCCTGGCCGTGAAGCTGGACAGCCCCGGTCCGATCTTTTTCCGCCAGCGCCGTCACGGCTTCAACAACGAGACCATCCTGATCTGGAAGTTCCGCTCGATGCGTCACGAGATGGCCGACGCCCGCGCCGCTCGCCAGATCAGCGCCGACGACGACCGCGTCACCCGGGTCGGCAAGTTCATTCGCCGCACCAGCCTCGACGAGCTGCCGCAGCTGTTCAACGTGCTGTCGGGCGAGATGTCGATCGTGGGGCCCCGCCCCCACGCCATCGGCATGATGACCGGCGACGTGGAGTCGGCCAAGCTGGTGGCCACCTACGCCCATCGCCACCGCATGAAGCCCGGCGTAACCGGCTGGGCGGCCATCAAGGGCTCGCGCGGCGCCGTCGACACCCCTGAACTGGTGCGCCAGCGCGTGGCCTACGACGTAGAATATATCGAGCGGCAGTCGTTCTGGCTGGACCTGTACGTGATCCTGATGACCGTCCCCTGCCTGCTGGGCGACAACACCGCCGTGCGCTGACCATGTTCTGGCGCGGCGTCCTGGGCTACCTGCCCGTCAACATCGCCCAGGGGGTCGTAGGCCTCCTGACGATCGTGCTGTTCACGCAGATCCTGTCTCCGGCCGAGTACGGGATCTACGCGCTGGCGTTCTCGGTGCTGAGCCTGACCCAGACGGCGTTCCTCACCTGGACGGAAGCCGCCATGGCCCGGTTCCTGGCCCGCGCCGACGAGGACGGCCGCCTGCCCGACCACTTCGCCACGCTCTATCGGCTGTGGATCCTGACCGCGCTGGCGATCCCGGTGCTGGCGACCGTCGTGCTGCGGTTCTGGCCGATGCCCCCGGCCCTGAAGGTCGCCATCGCCGCCGCCTTCGCGGCCGCTGCGGTGAAGAGCCTGGCCAAGATGTCTCAGGAGCGCCGCCGCGCGGCCGGCGAGGTGTCGGGCGCGGCCTTGCTGGACGTGATCCAGACCGTCGGCGGCTTCGCCCTGGGCCTGGTGCTGGCGCTGTGGGGCCTGGGCGGCGCCGCGCCGATCATGGGAACGGGCGCGGTCGCCCTGCTGTGCCTGGTGTTCGTGCTGCCCACCGACCTGAAGCGCCTGAAGGGCGGAACCTTCGACAAGGCGATGGCCAAGGCGTACGCCGCCTACGGCCTGCCGGTGGCGTTCTCACTGATCCTGGCGCTGGTGCTGTCGACCACCGACCGCTTCCTGCTGGCCGCCTTCCTCGACGAGAGCGCGGTCGGCGTCTACCACGCCGGCTATTCACTGGGTTCTCGCACCCTGGACGTGGTGTTCATCTGGCTGGGCATGGCCGGCGGTCCGGCCATGGTCGCGGCGCTGGAGCGTGGCGGCCAGCCGGCGCTGGAGGACAGCGCCCGCGAGCAGGCCGATTTCATGGTGCTGCTGACCTTGCCAGCGGCCGTGGGCCTGGCGCTGGTCGCTCGCCCCCTGACCGAGGTGATGATCGGCCCGGCCCTGCGCGAGGGCGCCGCGGGCGTGACGCCATGGATCGCCGCCAGCGGCTGGCTGTCGGGCGTGACCACCTACTACCTGCTGCAGGCCTTCACCCTGGGACGCCGCACGACGATGCTGAGCGTCTGCATGGCGATCCCGGCCGGCGCCAACCTGGCGCTGAACCTGATCCTGATCCCGCGCTTTGGCCTTTCCGGCGCGCTGTGGGCGACCACCGCCAGCTACGCGCTCGGCGCGATCGCCGCCGGG
Organism: Caulobacter endophyticus; assembly: GCF_003116815.1. Lineage (GTDB taxonomy): Bacteria > Pseudomonadota > Alphaproteobacteria > Caulobacterales > Caulobacteraceae > Caulobacter > Caulobacter endophyticus. Next base: position 58,326 of record NZ_QDKQ01000053.1, on the reverse strand, counting down.
GTGCTCGGTCGCCAGGCCTGCGCCCTGCCGATACCGTGGGAGGCGCTGGCCAGGACAGGCTTGTCCTGCGGGCTGATGGCGGCCGTGGTGCTGGCCTTGCCCGATATCGGCGGCCTGTTCGAACTGATCCTCAAGGCGGGCCTCGGCGCGGCGACCTTCGGCGGCGCGGCCCTGCTGCTCGACGCCGGCGGCGCGCGCGCGAGGCTGGCCGTCATCACCCGCAGGTTCCGCACCGCATGAGCGCCCCGATCACCGAGACGATCTTCGACAACGCCGCCTGGGCGGGCGCTGCGCCGCGCCTGTCGGTGCTGATCCCCACCTATCGCGACGATCCAACCGCCCTGCTGCGCGCCCTGGACGGAAAGGACCACGCCGCCGAGATCGTGGTGCTGGACGACGGCGGCGGCGACGAGGCCCTGGCTACGCGGATTGGCAAGATCATCAGCAGCCTCAAGCGCCCCGCCCGCTTCGTGCGGCTGTCGCGCAACGCCGGCCGCGCCCAGGGCCGAAACCGCCTGGCCGCCCACGCCCGCGGCCGGCACCTCCTGTTCCTCGACAGCGACATGCTGCCCGATCCCAAGGACTTCCTGGCGCGCTGGCTGGCGGTGGCCGACGACGACGCCCCGGTGGCCTTCGGCGGCTTCACCCTGGACCAGACGCCGATCCGGCCCGAGCACGCCCTGCACCGGGCCATGGCGCTGAAAAGCGACTGCACGCCAGCCCCGCAGCGGGCCCAGGCGCCGGAGAAGCACGTCTTCACCTCCAACCTGCTGGTGCGCCGCGACGTCTTCGAGACCATCGCCTTCGACGAGGGGTTCGCCGGCTGGGGCTGGGAAGACGTGGAGTGGGCCATGCGGGTGGCCCGCGCCCATCCGATCCTGCACATCGACAACACCGCCACGCACCTGGGCCTGGATCCCGCGCCGGTGATGGCCGCCAAGTACGAGCAGTCGGCCGCCAACTTCGCCCGCGTGGTGGCCGCCCACCGCGACGTGGTCAGCGCCTATTCCAGCTACAAGGTCGCCAAGGCCCTGAAGGCCGTTCCCTTGCGCGGGACCTGGCGGCCGTGGCTGAAGGCGATCGCCCTGGCCGAGAGCCTGCCCACCCCGCTTCGCGCATTCTCCATGCGGCTCTACCGGGCCGCCCTCTATTCGGACGCCGTGTGATGACCGCAGTCGAACAAACCTACGAGAAGGTCGACGCCTACGAGCCGGACCGCTCGCTGAACGGCAAGGTCCGCCGCCGGCTGATCCGCCTGCAGCACCGCCGTCCGGCGCAGGTGAAGCTGGAGCGGCCGATGGTCTCGTTCAGCTTCGACGACGCGCCGGCCACCGCCTGCGAGGCGGGCGCCCGGGTGCTGGAAAGCCGCGGCTTTCGCGGCACCTACTATTTCGCCGCCGGCCTGACCGGGCGCGACGGGCCGATGGGCCGCTACGCCACCGGCGAGGACGCCGCCCGCCTGCACGCGGCCGGCCACGAGATCGCCTGTCACACCTTCAGCCACCTCGACTGCGGCCAGGCGACCACGCAGGTCGCCCTGGCCGACGTGGCGCAGAACACGGAAGCGTTGGCATCGTGGGGCGTGGGCAACGCGGTGAGCTTCGCCTACCCGTACGGCGACGTCGCCGCCCCGGCCAAGACGGCGCTGGCCGGCCGCTTCAAGACCCTGCGGGCCCTGCACCACGGCCTGATCGCCAACGGCGCCGACCTCAACCAGGCCCCGGCCGTCGGCATCGAGGGCGCGGATGGCGAGGACGTCGCCCTGCACTGGCTGGACAAGGCCCACCGGCGAAAGGCCTGGCTGATCCTCTACACCCACGACGTGGCCGAGCAGCCGTCGGCCTGGGGCTGCACGGTGCAGGCGCTGGAGCGGCTGGTCGACGGCGCGGTCAACGCCGGCTTCGACGTGGTGACCGTGGCGGAAGGCTCGCGCCGGATCGGGCTGTAGCGCCTACTGTCGGGTCCGCGACGTCATGCCAGCCGCCGCCGCGTCGTCGGCCATCTGCGGGTCGACTTCGGGCGCAGGCTTGGGCGCAGCGGGCGGGGCCTCGACGACCGGCGGCTTTTCGGGCTCGGGCGCGACCGGGGCAGGCGCGGCCTGGGCGGCGGGAGTGCGCGAAACGGCCGCGCTGGCGGCGTCATCGGCCGTGGTGCGGATTTCCGCGCCTTCCTCGTAGCCGGAGCTCTCGAACCCGACCCCGGCGCTGACCACCAGGATCACGCCCAGGGCGGCGACCGCCCCGACGACGAAGCCCAGGACGATCCATCCCAACGGATTGCCGCGACGTTCGGCCTTGGCCATCTGGAGCTCCCTAAGGGGAAGGCTCCGATCCTAGGAGCCGACCCAGCGTCGGACCGCGCCGACATCCACGTGAACGAAATTGCTGACGGGGTAGTACCCGACGCCGCCCTGCTTCAGGTCGAGGGCCGCAGTCCTCAGCCGATCCAGGGAGACATCCTCCAGATAGAGATCGATCGCCTTGCCGTCCATGTGCAGGCTGCGCTTGGCGACTTCACCGCTGCGCGCATGCAACATCGCGTTGGTCTTGGGCGATCGATAGCCGGAGATGATCTGGAAGTGCGACTTGCTTTCGGTGCGAGCCGCCAGGCCCGCCATGATGTCGTAGAGCTTGGGATTCATCGGCGAGACGTCGCCGGTGCGATAGTCACGCAGGACCTTGTCGAGGGCCTGGACCGCGTCAGGGACGTATTCGCCCTTGTCGAAATAGACGGCTTCCAGCTTTTCCTGGGTGTGCACGTTGTGCAGCTTCACCCAGCGCGGTTCGGCGGAAATGATGCGTTTCGGCTCGGCGACGGGAACCGGCGCTTCGGGAAGGCCGTTCTCAGGCATGCCCTCGGCCGCACTGCCCAGGTCGCCCTGCTTCATCAGCAGGTCGGCGATGGGATCGGCCCCGGGGCCGAACTTGGACTGTGCGAAGGCCGCCATCGGCCCGACCGCACTGGCGCCCAGCACACCCAGGCCAAGGCCCAGGAGCTTGCGTCGTTCGATCATAGATACGCTTTCCCGACTGACTGCGTCAGGCCGCCAAAGAGGCCGCCCGCGCTCACTTGGAACACGATAAACTTTCCCGATCGGAAAGACTTACGCGCCAAAAGAGGCCTGACGAGGGCCGTCGGGTCAAGCCGCCCCGATGGACGCGGAGCCGCCGAAAGCCTGAGCATTCGCTGCTCAGGCCACGCTTCAAGTGCTGCAAAGACAGCGGCTTGGCCGCCTAAGGCAAGCGGTCAGACGGCATTGGATGCGGCGATACGCTGCACCAGAGAACGATCCCATCCATACGGGTCGTCGCGGAAATTCACCTGCCCGTCCGGGGTCACATAGGCGGTCCAGTAGAGCAGATAGACGGCCATCGGCTTGGGCAGCTGGGCGCGCACGGTCTTGCCCGAGGCGATGGTGGCGTCGACGTTCTCGGCCGTCCACTCGGCGCTGCCGTCCAGCAGCTGCTTGGCCAGCGGGATGGGCTTTTCCAGGCGCACGCAGCCATGGCTGGCTAGGCGGCTGTAGCTGGCGAACTTGGCCCGCGACGGGGTGTCGTGCAGGTAGACGCCGTAAGGGTTGTTGAAGTCGAACTTCACCAGACCCAGCGCCGCCTTGTCGCCGGCCTTCTGCTGCAGGCGCGTGCCGCCGCCTTCGGTGGGAATGACGATGAAGTCGTTGCGGGCGAGGTAGCCCGGATTGGCGCGCTCCTTGGGCCACAGCTCCTTGGTCGCGATCGAGCTGGGCACGTTCCACGGCGGATTGAGCACGATCGAGTGGATCTGCGACTGCAGCATCGGCGTCTCGTCGCCCGGACGGCCGGTGACAGCGCGCATGGTCAGGGTCGGGGCGTCGTGATGGAAGACGCTCATCACCGCGGCGGCGATATTGACCTGTATGCGGTCGGCCGGCAGCTCCTCGGGCAACCAGCGCCAGCGCTCCATGTTGGCGACGATCTGGTCGATGCGCAGCTGCACCGGGACGTTCAGCGCCGCCAGCGTGCCCCTGCCCAGCACGCCGTCGGGATTGAGGCCGAAGCGCTTCTGGGCGCGCATCAGGGCCTGCTGCAGGGCCTCGTCGAACACCGGGGCCTTGTCGACGGCGATGGTCGGATCCTCGATGGCCAGGCGCGCCTCGAGCTGGGCGATGCGCGGATCGCCCTTGTCGCCGAGCTTCAGCGGCGCCCCCTCGGGGATCACGGCCCAGCCGCCCTTGGCGGCGAGGTCGCGATAGGTGACGAGGCCCTTCAGCAGGGTCTGGTAGCCGGTATAGGGCGGCGACAGGTCTTCCAGCCAGCCGGCCACGCGGTCGTTCTGAACGGCGGCGGCGAAGCCGGGCGCCGGATCGTAGGCGGCCGGGCGCAGGCCCCAATCGCCGTCGAAGTCGGCGGCCGCCAGGCGGCCGCTGTGCACGGCCTTGGCGTAGCGCATGGTCAGGGCCACGAGCTGGGTCGCCCCGGCTTGGCGATCGGCGGCGTTGCGCGAGTCCAGAAGGGCCAGGGCGCGATCGGGCGCGAAGGCGCCGGGCTCGAAGCCATGCGAGGGGGCGTCGTTCAGCGCCTTGACCAGCAGGTCGATCTGGTCGGCGCGCAGGGCCGGCGGCGCGGGCACGGTCACCGGCGCCTGCTGCGGCGCGCGGGGAGCCCGGACCTGAGCTTGAGCGAGAACGACCGGAGCCGCCGACATCCACAGCGCCGCCCCTAGCAGGGCGGTCGAAACTTTCAGGCTTTTTCTCACCGTCGACGGGTCTCGCACGCATGTTGCGCGCGGGTCTTCCGCGCGCTTCTCAAATGGCAATTCCGCGTCGGGGTCGTCAACGCGAGTATCGTGAAAGTCCAACGGCCAAGGTCCCCGTTTGGTTCTTTCTGACGTTGCGGAACCTTAACGCCACACTCGCGGTTTGCAGTTCGACGACGGCGCCTTTGCGCCATAATCGTCCTTGTCAGGACCAGCCATAATGAGAATCGCCCAGGTTCCGCCCCTGTATGAAGCCGTGCCGCCGCGGTTCTACGGAGGCACCGAGAGGGTGGTCGCGCACCTGACGGACGCGCTTGTCGACCTCGGCCATGAGGTCACCCTGTTCGCTTCCGCCGAAGCCCGCACCAAGGCCGACCTCGTGGTCGTCCGCGACCAGGCCATTCGCCTCGATCCCGCTCCCCTCAAGTCCGACCTCGCCGCCCACATCGCCATGCTGGCCGAGGTTCGCCGGCGCGCCGACGAATTCGACGTCATCCACTTCCACACCGACATGATCCACTTCCCGCTGTTCGAGAACATGGCGGAGAAGACCCTGACCACCCTGCACGGGCGCCTCGATCTGAAGGACCTGCCTGGGGTCTACCGGCGCTGGCCGCAGTTCCCGCTGGTGTCGATTTCCGATAGCCAGCGCCTGCCCCTGCCCTTCGCCAACTGGGCCGGCACGGTGCTGCACGGCATGTGCGCGGAGATCTACGAATATCACCCGAAATCCGAGGGTTACCTGGCTTTCCTCGGGCGGATCTCGCCGGAGAAAGGTCCCGAGCGGGCGATCGCCATCGCCAAGCGCCTGGGTCGCCGGCTGAAGATCGCCGCCAAGGTGGACGCCGCCGACCGGGAATATTTCCACACCGTCGTCGAGCCTCTGCTGGACCATCCGCTGGTCGAGTTCGTTGGCGAGATCGGCGACGCCGAGAAGTCGGCCTTCCTGGGCGGTGCGGACGCCCTGCTCTTCCCCATCGCCTGGCCCGAACCGTTCGGCCTGGTGATGATCGAGGCCATGGCCTGCGGCACGCCGGTTATCGCCTACCAATGGGGATCGGTGCCGGAAGTGATCGAGGAAGGCGTCACGGGCTTCATCGTCGACGACGAGGACGAGGCAGTCGCGGCCCTGCGCCGCTTGCCCGACCTGTCGCGCCAGACAGTGCGCGAGCGCTTCGAGACCCGGTTCTCGGCCCACGCCATGGCTCGCCGGTACGAGGATATCTATGCGCGCCTGGACAAGGCGGCCCAGCCGCCGCGCCTGACGCTCGCCCAGAGCGCATGACCTTAAAGGCGGCCCAGCCCCGCCGGGTTGAGGCCGCATTGTAGCTTTCAAGTTCAGCGACCGCGCCCTCCCCGGCGCGGCCGCTGATCGCGTTTAGACAAGGGGCAACGAGATGGACGATCTGGCGCCGACCCCGGTGACGGCGGGCGAGCATGGCGAGACCGGCGAACCGCGCGTGCCCTACCGGCTGTTCGCTCTCAAGGATCGCGACACCTTCCTGGTGGCCGACGCCTTCGGCGACGTGCTGGGGGCCGCCGACGGCCTCTTTCACGACGACACGCGGCTGCTGTCGCGGCTGCGACTGCTGATCGGCGGACGGCCGCCAGCCCTGCTGAGCGCCAGCGTCTCGCAGGACAACGTCTTCTTCACCTCGCACTCGACCAACCAGACCCTGCCTTCACTCGGCGGCGCTTCGGCCCCGCACGGCGCGATCCATGTGGAGCGCAAGCGGTTCCTGTGGTCCGAGCGGCTGTACGAGCGCCTGCGGTTCGTAAACTACAGCCGCGACATGGTCATCCTGCCGGTGGCCCTGGAGTACGACGCCGACTTTCACGACATGTTCGAGGTGCGCGGCTCCAAGCGGAAGGCCAGGGGCCGGGTGCTGCCGGCCGAACTGAACGGCCGCTCCGTCCACTTCGCCTATCAGGGCCTGGACGAGCTGCGCCGCGACAGCGTGATCGCCTTTTCCGAACCGCCCGGACGGCTGACCCCGCAGCGGGCCGAGTTCATGTTCATGCTGACGCCCGACAGCCACTTCGATCTCTATCTGGAGGTGGGCCCCGTTCCCGACCATCCGCCGACCCGCGAACGCTGGCGGGCCGCCGCGGCCCGCGCGCGCCTGGACATGCGCGGCCGCCGTCGGCGCGGGGCGCGCCTCAAGAGTTCGGGCCGCCTGTTCAACGACTGGCTGGAGAAATCGCGGGCGGACCTGGCCTTGCTGACGACCGAATTCGAGACCGGCCCCTACCCCTATGCCGGCATTCCCTGGTTCTCGACGCCGTTCGGACGCGACGCGATCATCACGGCCTGGCAGGTGCTTTGGATCGAGCCCCGGCTGGCCAAGGGCGTGCTTGCCTATCTGGCGGAACATCAGGCCGAGGAGGTCAGCGCCTTCCGCGACAGCGCGCCCGGCAAGATCATGCACGAGACCCGCAAGGGCGAGATGACGAGGCTCGGCGAGCTGCCGTTCGGGCGCTACTACGGCGGGGTCGACACCACGCCGCTGTTCGTGGCCCTGGCCTGCGCCTATGCCGAGCGCACCGGTGATCTGGCCTTCATCGACGGCCTGTGGGACGCGCTGCAGGCGGCCGTGGCCTGGATCGAACAGTTCGGCGACAGCGACGGCGACGGCTTGATCGACTACGCCCGCGGCGCCGACACCGGCCTTTCCAACCAGAACTGGAAGGACAGCGAGGACAGCGTCTTCCACGCCGACGGCAAGTTCCCTGACGGCCCCATCGCCGTGGTCGAGGTGCAGGGCTACGCCTTCGCCGCCTTCAAGGGCATGGCCGATCTGGCCCGCCGGCGCGGCGAAACCGAAAACGCCGAGCGCTGGAGCGCCAAGGCCGAGCACCTGCGGACCATGGTCGAAGAGCGGTTCTGGATGGAGGACAAGGGCTTCTACGCCATGGCCGTCGACGGCCACGGCAAGCCCTGCCGCGTGCGCGGCTCCAATCCGGGCCACCTGCTGTTCTGCGGCCTGCCCTCGCCCGAGCGCGCGGCCAAGGTGGCCGAGACCCTGCTGTCGGCGGCGTTCAACAACGGCTTTGGCGTACGGACCCTGGCCGAGGGCGAGCCGCGCTTCAATCCGATGAGCTATCACAACGGCTCGGTCTGGCCGCACGACACCGCCATCTGCGCCATGGGCCTGGCCCGCTACGGCCATCGCGACGGCGTGGTTCGGATGACCTCGGGCCTGTTCGAGACCGCAGCCCACTACGAGATGCGGCTGCCGGAGCTGTTCTGCGGCTTCCCTCGCCAGCCGGGCGAGCCGCCGGTGGCCTATCCGGTCGCCTGCCTGCCCCAGGCCTGGGCCGCAGGCTCGGCCTTCATGATGCTACAAGCCTGCCTGGGCATCACGGTCGACGGCTGGGCGGGCGAGATCCGCATCCAGGAGCCGCGCCTGCCGATCGGCATCGACAGCCTGTCGATCGAGAACCTGGGCGTCGGCGATCGCCTGACGGACCTGGCCTTCGAGCATGTCGGCCGGCACGTCACCGTACAGGGCGGACGACGCTCGACGGTGCCGATCCTGACCCGCTGCTGATCCCGAAAATTCCAAGAAGAACAAAAGCCATGCCCCAGAACCTCGACCTGTTTCCGATCGGCAACTGCTCGGTCAGCGCCCTCATCGACCGCGACGGCCGTTTCGTGTGGGGGTGCATGCCCCGCATCGACTCCGATCCGGTGTTCAGCACCCTGCTGGGGGGCCTCGAGCCGCCGTTCGAGGGCGGCAAGGGCCTGTGGGACGTGGTTGTGGACGGGGCGGTGAAGATCGAGCAGGCCTACCTGCGCAACACCCCGATCCTGCGCACCGTGGTCACCGACGCCGACGGCGCGAGCCTGGAGATCATCGACTTCGCCCCCCGCTTCCAGCAGTTCGGCCGCATCTATCGCCCCACCGCCTTCATCCGCCTGGTGCGGCCGATCAGCGGCGTGTGCCGCGCCACCATCCGCCTGCGCCCGACCGCCAACTGGGGCGCGCGCCTGGCCGAGCACACCAACGGCTCCAACCACATCCGCTACCTGTGCTCGGACATGACGCTGCGGCTGACCACCGATTGCCCGGTCTCCCACATTCTGGAAGAACGCACTTTCCGCGTTGAGCGGACCCTGGCGATGTTCCTGGGCGCCGACGAGGGCTTCGACGCCGACGTCGGGGCCACCTGCACGCGGATGCTGCAGCAGACCGAGGACTATTGGCTGAACTGGGTGCGGGGCCTGGCAGTGCCGCTGGACTGGCAGTCGGCGGTGATCCGCGCGGCCATCACCCTGAAGCTCTGCATGCACGAGGAGACCGGAGCGATCGTGGCGGCCATGACCACCTCGATCCCCGAACACGCCAACAGCGGCCGCAACTGGGACTATCGGTACTGCTGGCTACGCGACGCCTACTATGTGGTCCAGGCGCTGAACCGGCTGGGCGCGGCCGACATCCTGGAGAACTACCTCTCCTACCTGCGCAACATCGTCGACCGGGCGGCCGGCGGCCACATCCAGCCGCTGTTCGGGGTGGGCTATGAGCCGGCCCTGATCGAACGTTTCGCGCCTGACCTGCCCGGCTATCGCGGCATGGGGCCGGTGCGGATCGGCAATCAGGCCTTCGAGCACCAGCAGCACGACGTCTACGGCCAGATCATCCTGTCCTCGACCCAGGCCTTCTTCGACGAGCGGCTGCTGCGGCCGGGCACGATCGAGGACTTCAAGGCCCTTGAGCCGGTGGGCGAGCGGGCCTTCCAACTGCATGACCAGCCCGACGCCAGCCTGTGGGAGTTCCGCGGCCGGGCCAATGTTCACACCTACTCTTCGGTGATGTGCTGGGCCGCATGCGACCGCCTGGGCAATGTCGCCGAGAAGCTGGGCCTGGCCGACCGCGCCCAGTTCTGGAACGACCGCGCGGCCAAGGTGCGCGAAGCCATCGACACCCATGCCTGGAACGAGACGCTGGGCCGGTTCGCCGCCACTTTCGGCGGCGAGGAGCTGGACGCCAGCCTGCTGCAGCTCGTCGATCTGCGCTTCATCGCCGCCGACGACCCGCGCAACAAGGCCACGGTGGCGGCGATCGAGGCTGGCCTGCGCAAGGGATCCTACCTGCTGCGCTACGCCCTGCCCGACGATTTCGGCACGCCGCAGACGGCCTTCAACATCTGCACCTTCTGGCTAGTCGAGGCGCTTTACCTGGAGGGCCGCGTCGAGGAAGCCCGGGCCCTGTTCCAGGAAATGCTCGACCGCCGCACCTCGGCCGGGCTGCTGTCGGAGGACATCGGCTTCGAGGACGGGGAGCTGTGGGGCAACTACCCGCAGACCTATTCGTTGGTTGGTCTGATCAATTGCGCGGCGCTGCTCAGCAGGCCCTGGACTTCGGTACGCTGAAGCTAGGTCAACCCCTTCGCCCTCACGTTTTGGTCAGTCAAACGTGACCCCCCGAGCGCCACGTCAGGCGGATCGAACCTGGCGTCGGGGCGTTGTTGGCGGCTGAGTTCCATAGTGAAAGGGGCCTAACTGCATGACCACGTACGGGTCTGCCGCTCGGCTTGCGTCGTCGGATCTTCCGTCGCCGCCCACCAGTATTCCTGCCAATTCGGCGCTGTTCCTCGACCTCGACGGGACCCTAGCGCCGATCATGCCCCGTCCGGACGACGTGGGTCCGGACGCCGCCCGCGCGGCGCTGATCGCGCGCCTGCGCGAAGCTTTCGACGACCGCGTGGCCGTGATCAGCGGCCGTTCGCTGGATGATCTTTCCCGCATCCTGGGGGCAAACAGCCTGGCCTACATGGCCGGCGTCCATGGCCTGGAGCGCCGCACCCCCGAGGGCGTGTTCCGCGCGCAGCCGCACGAGGGCCTCGCTGAAGCCCGCGACGTGCTGGCCGACCTGGCCCGCTGCGATCGCGGCCTGATCTTCGAGGACAAGCACCTGAGCGTCGGCCTGCACTACCGCAACACGCCGTCGGCCGCCGACGCGGTCATCGAGGCGGCCGAGCGCCTGAAGCGCCAGACTGGCCTCGTCCTGCAACTGGGCGACATGGTCGCCGAACTGCGCACGCCGGGCCAGGACAAGGGCTCGTCCGTCGCCGCCCTGCTGCGCGAGCCGGCCTTCGACGGCGCGCTGCCGATCTTCATCGGCGATGACCTGACCGACGAGGACGGCTTCGAGGCCGCCCGTCGCCTGGGCGGCTACGGCGTGCTGGTCGGTCCCGAGCGCCCCACCGCCGCCAGCTATCGCCTCGACGGTCCGGAGGCCGTTCACGCCTGGCTGGACGCGGTCGCCCAGGAGGCCGCCCGATGAGCCGCCTGATCGTCGTTTCGAACCGCGTCAATCCGCCGTCCGGCAAGGGCGAGGAAAGCGTCGGCGGCCTGGCCATGGCCCTGGCCGCGGCGCTGCGCGAATATTCCGGCATCTGGTTCGGCTGGAGCGGCAAGACTACGCCGGAGTTCACCGGCCAGTTGAACATGCAGCGCATCGAGGGCGTGACCGTCGCCACGGTCGACCTCGAGGAAGGCGACTACCAGGAGTATTACAACGGCTACGCCAACAAGACGCTGTGGCCGCTGTTCCACTATCGCGTGGACCTGACCGCCTACGACCGCTCGTTCGGCGAGGGCTATGACCGCGTCAACAAGCGCTTCGCCGAGACCCTGCGCCCGCTGATCGAGCCGGACGACATCATCTGGGTGCACGACTACCACCTGATCCCGATGGCGCGGGAACTGCGGCGGCTGGGCGTGACCAACCGCATCGGCTTCTTCCTGCACATCCCCTGGCCGGCCCACCAGCTGGTGGTCACCCTGCCCCGCCACCGGCCGCTGGTGGAGGCGCTTTTCCACTACGACGTCGTGGGCTTCCAGACGGAAGAAAGCCTGCAGGCCTTCGAGGGCTACGTGCTCAACGAGGTCGGCGGCGAGAAAACCGAGGACGGCCGCCTGCGCGCCTTTGGCCAGATCACCGAGGCCGGGGCCTTCCCGATCGGCATCGACGCCGACGACTTCGCGCGGATCACCAAGAGCCCGCGCGCCATGCGGGTCTACGACCGGATGGCGGCGCACAGCGTGTTCCGCAAGATGGTCGTGGGCGTGGATCGCCTCGACTACTCCAAGGGCCTGGAAGAACGTCTGCTCGGTTTCGAGCGGTTCCTGCATGACCACGAAGACGCCCGGCGCGAGGTGATGCTGCTGCAGATCGCCCCGCTGTCGCGCGACGAGGTCGAGGCCTACCAGGACATCCGCCACCGGCTGGACGGCCTGATCGGCCGCATCAACGGCGCCTATGCCGAGATGGACTTCACGCCGATCCGCTATCTCAACCGCTCCTATCGGCGCGACGAGCTGGCGGGGGTGTATCGCGCGGCCAAGGCGGCGCTGGTCACGCCCCTGCGCGACGGCATGAACCTGGTGGCCAAGGAATACGTGGCCTCGCAGAATCCCGAGGACCCGGGCGTGCTGATCCTGTCGCGCTTCGCCGGCGCCGCGCGCCAGATGAAGGAGGCGCTGATCATCAATCCCAACAGCCCCGAGGAGATCTCGGACGCGCTGGCCCAGGCGCTCGCCATGGACGAAGGCGAGCGCAAGCGGCGCTGGGAGGATCTGATGGACAACGTCACCCGTCAGGACGTCACCGCCTGGCGCGACGACTTCGTGGCCGCCCTGAAGGGCGATCCCACGGTCCAGGCGGCCAACACCGAGAGCCCGGACGAGCCAGCCGTGACCACGGTGAAGAAGGTGCTCGCCGGGGCCAAGAAGTAGGAGCGACACGCAGATGGCCCCACGTCCCACCTGGCAGGGCCATCTGCGGCTCTCGCTCGTCACCTGCCCGGTGGCGCTCTACACAGCGACCAATCCCGGCGGCGAGGTGCGGTTCAACCTGTTGCACCCCAAGACTCACAACCGCATCCGGATGGTCGCCACGGATCCGGACCTCGGCCCTGTCGAGCGTTCGGACCTGGTCAAGGGCTACGAGGTCGAGAAGGATCGCTACGTCATCGTCACGCCAGAGGAGATCGAGAGCGTGCGGCTGGAGAGCACCCGCACGATCGACATCGAGCGCTTCGTCGACGTGGCCGACATCGATCGCCTCTACTGGGACAATCCGTATTTCCTGGTCCCCGACGGCAAGCTGGCGGTCGAGGCCTATAGCGTGATCCGCGACGCCATGGCCGGCGCCAAGCGCATCGCGCTGGGCCGGGTCGTCATGCACACGCGCGAGCGCCTGCTGGCCATCGAGCCGCGCGGCAAGGGGCTGGTGGCCTATTCGCTGCGGTCGTTCGACGAGGTGCGCGATCCGGCCGACCTGTTCGACGACATTCCGGCCAGGAAGGCCGATCCGGCGATGATCGCCATCGCCCGCAAGATCATCGAGCAGCAGGACGGCCCGTTCGAGCCGAAGGACTTCAAGGACCGCTACGAGGAAGCGCTGCGCGACCTGATCAAGCGCAAGGAAAAGGGCGGCAAGACCAAGGTCGCCGCCGCCCCGCCCGAGGACACCAACGTGGTCGACCTGATGGAGGCCCTGCGCAAGAGCCTCGGCGGCAAGGCCTCCACGACCAAATCCCCAGCGAAGAAGGCGGCCCCGAAGAAGGCCGCCTCCGCCAAGACGAAGAAGGCCTCCTAGGCCTCTTGCGCCACCGGCGACTTGGCCTCCTTCAGGCGAAGATAGATACAGCCAAGGCCGACCACGGCGTTGAGGATGCCGACCAGCACGAACGGCGAGGCCGGGCTGATCACGTCGAACAGCACGCCGCCCAGGGTGCCCAGCACCAGGATGCCGAACGCGCCGCACAGGTTGAAGAAGCCGATGACGGCGCCCCTGCCCTCTTCCGGCGCTTCCTTGCCGATCAGGGCCTGGGAGCCGATGAAGGCGCTGATCTGGCCAACGCCCAGCAGCACGAACAGCGGCATGGCCGCCTTGCTCAGCGGATCGTCGATGAACATCGTCGCCAGATAGCCGACCCCGCCCAGCAGCATGCAGGCGGCCAGGGCCGTCAGGCGGTGGGCCTTGTCGATCATCAGGGCCACGACCACCGGCCATAGCAGGGCCGCCGACTGGGCGACGACGAACGGGATGCGGCCCTGGTCGAGGGCGTCGGCCAAGCTCGCGCCGTCCTCCAGCGCCGCCTTCTTGCCCCAGGCGATGGCGTAGGCGCCGACGATGGCCAGGTCGCCGCGGGCCACGAAGGCCGAAGCGTAGGCCAGCACGATGCGCGGATTGGTCTTGGCCGCCGAGACGCCGACGCCCAGTTGGGTCGAGAGCTTGACCCGTTCCACCGAGCGTGTCGCCACGCCGGGCTTGAGGCCCAGCCACATGGCGGCCGCCGAAATCAGGCACAGGGCCGCCGCGATGGCCAGCGCGGCCTGACCGGCGGTCTTCTCGTCCATGCCCTGACCGACGAACACCGATGGCAGCTTGCCGATGGCCAGGGCCAGCATCACGACCCCCAGGCCGTTGAGGATGCCCGACATGGCGACGATCTTGCCCCGATCGCGGGCCTTCACATAGTCGGCCAGGATCGTCGACAGCATGCCCGTGGTCGCGCCGATACCGATGGCGTAGACCACCTTGTAGAGCGACAGGTCCCAGATGTTGGTGGCCAGCGGAAACAGCAGGTAGCCCGCCGCCGTGGCCAGGAAGCCGATGGCGTAGACCGCGCGGCGCCCCACCCGGTCGGCCAGGGCCCCCGCCAGGCCGAACACGAACAGCAGCGCCACCTCGTTGACGAGATTGAGGATCCCCAGGACAGAGCCCTGGCGGTCGAGCGGCACGCCGAGATTGGCGCTGAGCACGTAGGGCGTCATCACCGCGACCGTCGTGGCCAGACCGATGTTGACGAAGGCCGCGTAGAGCGCGGTCCACATGTGGCCGGCGCGCACGCCGGGCTCGATCGCCAGTATGCCGAACCGCTCGGGGTTCTTGGGCGCAGCCATCGGGAACTCCTGGAAAAAACTTCGGGGCAAGGAAAAGGCCCGGCGCGCAGGGGCGCCGGGCCTTGAAGGTCACGCGATCAGAAAGATCAGAAGGTCTTGCTGATGCGGATCGAGGCCGCGCGCTTCTCGGGCAGAGAAACCACGTAGGAGCGCGGCGGGGTGTTGTTGTTCAGATCGAAGAAGCCGAAGTCGGTCGCCGCGATGGCGTTCTTCGGAGTGTCGTCGTCGAACAGGTTGGTGACGGCCAGATCGATGCCCCATGACCCGTCGGTGATCCCGGCCCGCAGATCCGAGACGAAGTAGCTCGGCAGCCAGGTCAGGTTGTTCTGGGTCATGTAGCGCTTGGACTGGTAACGACCCGACAGTTCGGCGGTCCAGGACCAGTTCGACATCTTCGGCAGCTCGCCGGTGACCAGGGCCGAGATGTTGAAGCTGTGCTTGGGCGTCAGCGGAACGACCTTGCCGGTGTAATCGCCGTTGGTGGACTCGATCCGGTCGAAGTAACCGGGGGTCGGGACCTTGTAGTCGGTGAACTCGGCGTCGGTGTAGGTGTAGTTGCTGCTCAGCGTCAGCCAGGGGGCGGCCCGCCAATCGCTGGTCAGGTCGATGCCCTTGCTCTCGCTTTCGCCGGCGTTCTCCACCGACGGCACCGAGGTGCCGCCCAGAACCTTGGTCGTGCCGATCTGCTGGTTCTTGTAGCGGTTGAAGAACAGCGCGCCGTTCAGGACGAGGTCGCCGCCCAGGAAGACGTTCTTCGAACCGATTTCGAAGCTTTGCAGCTTCTCCGGCTTGAAGGTGGAGTCGACGCTGCCGCTGGTGCCGGTGGTATCGACGCCGCCCGGCTTGAAGCCCTCGCCGTACGACGCATAGACCGAGTTGCGCGAGGTGATCTTGTAGCTGGCCACGAAGTTCGGCGTGAAGGCGTCGGCGCGGACGGTCTTCTTGTCGACCTGGGTGGTCCTGGCCAGTTGGGCGGCCCGCGCGGCGGCGGTGCCGGCCGGACCGGCGGCGCAGCCCAGCTGCTGCAGGCAGACCAGCTGCACGCCGAACAGGCGGTAGTACATCGGCTGGTACGGGCTGCCGCGATAGGCGACGCGTTCCTCGATGTAGCGACCGTCGAAGCGCAGGGTCAGGGCGTCGGTGACGTCGTATTCGACGCTGCCGGCCCAGGACAGCGAGTCCGTTTCGCGCGAGATCTTCAGCGGATAGTCCGCCGTGGCCTTGGCCGTGGTGGTCGGCGCCTGGAAGGCCCCGGTCGCCGTGGCGCCGCCGCCCATGAAGAGCGCCGTCAGGATGGTCAGGCGCGGGTCGGAACCCTCGCGCATCCAGAACTGGTCCTTGTTGATCTGGCTGGCCTGCTCGTGGAAGTACAGGCCTTCCAGCGAGGTCCGCAGCTTGCCGAAATCCTTGCTCCAGCGCAGCGTCTGGCTCTGCTGCTTGGTGTCGAAGTCGTCGTCGAGCATCACCGAGAAGCCGATGGCCGGCAGGCCGCCGGTCGGCGCCACGGTCGAGTAGTTCAGGCCGTAGGCGCGCAGGAAGCCCAGGTACTGGTAGAGCGAGCCATAGAACGGCGCCATGCCCGCATAGAGCGGAAGCACGTTGCCGCTAAGGCTGTTGTTGGAGTTGTCGAAGTCTTGGATCTGGGTGGTCTCGCCGCGGGTGATGCCGGTCAGCGAGGTGAACGTGCCCCAGTCGCTTTCATAGTTGACCTCGAACGAGGCGCGGGTCGCGTCGGTGACCGTGCCCTTGAAGTCCTTGCCCGTGCGCGGATCCAGCGAGTAGGCGATGGTCTGGCTCTTGACCACCGCGGCGTCGCTGAGGTCGCCCTTGACCGTGAAGCCGGGGCGATTGTTGCTGGGATCGGTGACGGCCACGCCCAAATTGGCGGTGTTGGCCGTGCCGGTCAGCGGGTTCACCGCCGTGATGTAGGCCCGGGCCATCTGGTCGTATTCTTCATGCGAGCTCTGCACCCGGGCGAAGACGGTCAGCTTCTCGGTCGGCTTCATCAGCACGCTGAAGGCCGCGCCCTTGGCTTCACCGCCGCCGACGCGCTTGCCGCTGACGCTGTTCAGGTACTGGCCGTCGTTTTCCCAGGCGCCGGCGTTCAGGTTGATCGCCAGCTTGTCCTGCACCAGCGGAACAGAGAGCGAGACCTTGCCCTCCCTCAGGCCGAAGTCGCCGGCTTCCAGGCTGATCTTGCCCTCGAACTCGCCGAGGTTCGGACGCTTGGAGATGTAGTTGATCGCGCCGGAGAAGGCCGAGCGGCCGTAGAGCACGCTCTGCGGCCCCTTCACGATCTCGATGCGCTCGGCGTCGACGAAGCGCAAGCTGGCCAGGGCGCCGCCGCCAGCGGTGGCGAAGGCTTCCGAAGACGTGTCGACCCCATCCACCAGGATGGCCACGTTCGGACGGCCCCGAACGGCCTGGACGCCGCGGATCGCCGGGCGCGTGTCGCTGGGCGTAAGGCCCTGGTCGAACGTCAGGCCGGCGGTCGATTGAGCCACGCGGCTGATGTCAGAAATATTGCGACGCTCGATCGTCTCGGCCGAAACGGCGTTGATGGTGACCGGAATGTCCTGGGAAGATTCAGACTTGTTTCGCGCCGTGACGGTGATCTCCCCAATCACCGTGGACTCTTCCGAAGTCGTCGTTTGCGCGAGGGCTTGCCCCGAACAAATCAGAAGCGTAAGAGCGCTCGCGCTCGCGCCATAGATACTCATTGCCGACTTGGTCATGACTCCCCTCTTCAAATCTTGACCACACCCCGCCGCGTTCCCCGCGACTGTTCCCCGACGGTCAAGATGATGGAGCCGGACCAATACAGGTCTTGCGATAAAGCGTTTGTCCGTCCATCGGATAGGAGTTCAGGAAAGTCCCGCCATGCTGACAGACGTAGCGCCCGCAACCAAGCCTCGGCAATCGCGCCGGATCGCCACAGAAGCTGCGATCGTAGAGGCGTTCGGGCGTCTTATGGAGCGCGGAAGCGTCCACGACGCGGGTGTGAACGCCCTAATCAAGGAAGCCGGCGTCGGCAAGAAACAAATATATGACTACTTCGGCGGACTGGGCGGCGTCGCCGACGCCTGGGTGCGCCGCACCGGCATCTGGCCACGCCTTTCCGACATGCTGGACGAGCCCCTGGAGACCTTCCACCAGCGACCGCCGATGGAGCGCCTGCGAATGCTCGTGCGGACCTACGCCTCGTCGCTGCGCGCGCACCCCGCCGTGGCCACGATCATGGCCGGCGAATTCGCGGGCCCTCCGGAATTGCGCGACGCGGTCACCGCGGTGCGCATCCGCATCTGGGAAGAGTACGAGCGCCTGTTCATCGGGCAGCGCAGCGAGGACAAGGAACTGCTGGCCATCGCCATGACCATGCTATCGGCCGTCTCGTATGTGGGCATGCGCGCCAAGTTCGAACCGAATTTCTTCGGCTTCGACCTGCATGACGACTTGGCTTGGGAGCGCGTGGTGGGCATGCTGGACCACGTCATGGGCCGCTACCAGACCGGGGTCGACGCGGCGACTTCTCACCAGTCGGATAGCGCCGACTAGAAAATTGACCGGTCGGTCCCCTTTTGAAAGTCTCCGAGCATCCCGCCAAGCGCGGGCCTGACCGCACGCGGAGACCTTGATGTTCGGCGACCCTCTTTCCCTCCCCGTCAAACCCCAGGCGGGCGACCTCTGGGTAGCCGCGACCATAGTCACCGACGACAAGCTGAAGCTCGGACTGTCCAGGATTCTGCTCCTGGGTCCCGACCTGCAGCAGAAGGCGGCCCTGCACACGGGCGATTTCGGCATGGTTTCGGGCTTGGCGGTGAATCCCCGCACCGGTGAGCTCAACGCCCTGGATCCGTTCGCCCGGAACGTCACCCGCATCGACGCCGAAGGACTTCGCGTCCCGGGCCAGGCCTCTCTCCTGCCCGGTCGCGGCCTCGGTTCGATGGTGTTCCTGCCCGACGGCGGCGCCCTGGCCGGCGAGCACCTCTCGGGCCTGGCTCCGCCCTTCACCGGCGAAGGGCGCCTCGTGCGCTTCGACGCCGACGGCCGGGTGACGCGCTTCTACCGCCCCGAGTACCATGGCGGCGTCATGGGCTTCCTGGGCGTCACCCACCTGACCGTGCTGTCGGACGGCAAGACCGTCGCCTACGTCTCCGAGACCGGCCACACCGTCTATCGCTTCGACATCGAGGCCGACGCCCAGCTGCCGCCGCTCTATGTGCGCACCGATCCGCCAGGCATGGTGTTCGGCATCGCCGCCACGCCGAACGACGACGTGCTGGTCAGCTGCGGCAACGAGGTGCGCCGCGTGGCCCAGGATGGGTCGGTGCTGCGCACCTACGCCGTGCCGGAAGGCCGCGGGTGGTCTTTCCTGCGCGTCACGGACGACGGCGCGCATTTCTGGGCCGGCGACTTCTTCTCGGGCCAGTTGGCCAAGATCGCGCTGGACAGCGGCGAGCTGGTCGCCAGCGTCAAGCTGGACATCCCGTTCGGCGTCACCTCGATCGTCGAAGCCAAGGCGGCCTGAAAGTGAAGAAGCGCAAGATTCTGCTGATCGGCCTTGGCGCCGTCGTCCTGGCGGGCGCGACGACCTATGCGACCGCGCCGCTCTACTGGAACCGCTATTTCCGCGCCCTGACGGTCAATCCGCTGGAGCCGCCGATCGACTGGTACAAGCCGGTCGCCGTCGTGAAGGGCGCGCCCGCCACGCCCCTTCCGAAGACGACGCCGGAAGCGGCCGGGATCGATCCGGCCGCGCTGGAGGCGGCCGCCGAGTACGCCGGCGCGCGAAAGTCCGACGCCCTGATCGTCGTCAAGGACGGGGCGATCGTCTACGAGCGCTACTGGAACGGCGTCGGTCCCAACACGGTGATGAAGGCCCACTCCTTCACCAAGACCATGACCGGCATGCTGATCGGCGCGGCCATCGCCGACGGGAAGATCAAGTCAGTCGACCAGCCGGCCGCCGACTTCATTACCGAGTGGAAGAACGACGAGCGCTCGAGGATCACCATCCGCGATCTCCTGCAGATGTCGTCGGGCCTGGAGCCGCCGGACTATTCCTACGCCCCGTGGTCGAGCACCATCCGCACCTTCCTGTCGCCGGATCTCGCCAAGGACAACCTGGCTCTCAAGGCCGTGCATCCGCCGGGCACGGTGTTCGGCCACCACAATCCCGACCCGGTGGCGCTGAGCGTCATCGTCGAGCGGGCCACCGGCAAGACCTTCGCCGACTACATGTCGGAAAAGCTGTTCTCGCCGCTGGGCATGCACGACGGCTCGCTGTGGCTGGCCAAGGAAGGCGGCCTGGCGCACGGCGACTGCTGCATGATCTCGCAGGTCCAGGACTGGATGCGTATCGGGATCATGCTGGCCAACGGCGGATCGTTCGAGGGCAAGCAGGTTCTGCCCGCCGACTACGTCGCGGCCATGAGCGCGCCGGGCAAGGCCAATCCGGGCTACGGCTTCCAGGTCTGGCGCGGACGTCCGTTCGTGAAGAACCGCATCTACTCGCCAGAACGTCCCGACAAGGCCAGCGTGTCGGCCGAGCCGATCGCCGCCGAGGACGCCATCTTCCTGGACGGCTGGGGCAAACGCCGCCTCTGGATCGTGCCCTCTCAGAAGCTGGTCGTCCTGCGTGACGGCGTCGATCTCGACGACTGGGACGACACCAAGATACCCAATCTCATTCTTCGCGGTCTGGCGGCCCCCGCCGCCCCGCAGCCGGAGAAGGCGCCATGATCAAGAACCAGTGGTACGTCGCCGAGTACAGCGACGAAATTCCAAATGGCGGCCACAAGCGGGTGAAGATGCTGGGCCTGGAGTTCGTGGTGTTCCGCGACTCCAAGGGCAAGGTCAGCTGCCTGTCTGACGTCTGCATCCACCGCGGCGCGTCGCTGGGCAGCGGCATGGTCGTCGATGACGCCATCGAGTGCCCCTATCACGGCTGGCGCTTCAACGGCGGCGGCAAGTGCGTGAAGATCCCGTCGCAGGAGCCCGGCGTGAAGATCCCGCCGCGCGCCAAGGTCGACGCCTATCCGGTGCTGGAAAAGTACGGGATGATCTGGGTGTTCATGGGCGACCTGCCCGAGGCCGAGCGCCCGCCCCTGCCGCCCTTCCCCGAGTTCGATGACCCGGCCTGGCGCTGCATTCGCGGCACCTACGAGTGGAAGGCCAACTACGCCCGCATCACCGAGAACGGCATCGACCCCTCGCACGCGGCCTTCGTCCACCCAAGCTTCGGCGACAAGGAAGCCCCGCAGGTGCACGAGTTCACGCTCGAGCAGGACGAGTGGTCGGCCTATGCCGAGCTGAAGTTCGTGCCGCCCGAGTACAAGGGCATGTGGAAGTTCTTCCGCAAGGCCAAGCGCAGCATGGTCACGGTGCGCAACGGCTTCCACGTCTCGGGCGCGCACGTGCGCATCCAGATCCGCCCGACACCGACCTGGTCGACGGTGATCTTCGACGTCAACACGCCGATCGACGAGACCACCACGATCACCCGCTGGATCATGGCCCGCAACTTCCTGACCCAGAAGATCTGGGACGGCGACAGCCGCCGCCGCACCCTGCGCATCTTCGAGCAGGATCGCGTGATCATGGAGAAGGTCTGCCCCGAGCTGCTACCGGTCTATCTGCACGAGGAAGTCAGCGTGAAGTCGGACGGCATCATGGTGGCCTGGCGCAACAAGCGCCGCGAGCTGATCGAGAAGGGCTGGGCGCTGGACGTCGACGCCATGGAGCGCGACGTGCAGGGCAAGCGGGCGATGGTGATCCCCTCGCCGGACCGCGCCGATCCGAAGGAAGCCAAGGACTTCCTGCTCAAGACCGTGCCGCTGGTCGACGGCGAGCGGGTTCGGGCCGAGGCCTTGAAACAGCGCCACGGCGGCTCCGCGCCGGCCGCGGCCGAGTAGCGGGAGCGACGCGCATGAGACCGAGCATCCTCGTCCTCGTCGCCGCGCTGGCCGTCACGGGGGCCGCGCAGGCGGCCTCCGTGGAGGTCAAGGTTTCGGGGGTCCAGAACGCCAAGGGCCAGGTCGTGGTGTCGGCCTGCGACAAGGCCACCTTCCTGAAGTCCTGCCCCTACAACGTGAAGGTTCCGGCCGCCTCGGGCGCGGTGAGCGCCAAGTTCGCCAACCTGCCGCCCGGCCGCTGGTCGTTCCTGGCCTTCCACGACCAGGACGGCGACGGCGTGATGAAGAAGACCGCCCTTGGCCTGCCCGCCGACGGCGTGGGCCTGTCACGCGCCCCCAAGGCGCGGTTCGGCCCGCCGAAGTTCGAGGACTCGGCGGTGGACGTCGGCGCAGACGGCGCTAGCGTGGCGGTCGGGCTGAAGTACTAGGTCAGCCAGCCTGACCCAAAAGGAACCTCCCCCTGTGGGGGGAGGAGATCGCGTAGCGATCGGTGGGGGAAGTGGTTGCCGACTTGCCAAGGCGGCGGCAGCTGGAAACGTCCCCCCACCGGCCTTCGGCCGCCTCCCCCACGGGGGTTTTTCTAGGCCGGAAACCCGCCCGCCTTAGACACCATGCCCGGCAGCGCCGGTGCGCCAAGCACGCCCTTGAGCCAGCCGGCCGTGTCGATCAACGAGGCCAGGTTAAGCCCCGTCGACACGCCCATGCGCGCGAACATGTAGGCCAGGTCTTCGGTCGGCACGTTGCCGGTGGCGGCCGGGGCGAAGGGGCAGCCGCCGATGCCGCCGATCGAGGCGTCGAGGCTGGCCACGCCCGCGCGCCAGGCGGCGAAGGCGTTGGCCAGGCCCGTGTTGCGGGTGTTGTGGAAATGGGCGCGCAGCACCGTCTCCGGGGCGACGGCGCGCACGGCGGTGAAGCGGGTCTCGACCGCCAGGGGGTCGCCCACGCCGATTGTGTCGGCCAGGGTAAGCTCGGTAACGCCGTAGTCGGCCAGCTCGGCGGCGATGCGGGCCACGTGCTCGACGGCCACCTCGCCCTCGAACGGGCAGCCGAAGGCGGCCGCGATGGTGACGCCCAGCTTCAGTCCAGCCTGCCGCGCGACCTGCGGCGCCTCTGAAATCTGGCGCAGGGTCTCGGCGATCGGGACGCCCTGGTTGCGGGCATTGAAGGTCTCGCTGGCCACGACCACGAAATTGACCTCGTCGACATCGGCGGCGATGGCGCGGTCCAGGCCTCGGCGATTGAGCACCAGGCCGATCAGCGACACGCCGCGCGCGCGCAGGTCCTGCTGGCCGCGCAGGCGGGCCATCACCTCGTCGGCGTCGGCCATCTGCGGCACGGCGCGCGGATTGACGAAGCTGACCGCCTCGACGCGGCGCGCGCCGGCCTCGACGGCCTTCAGCACGAGGGCCGCCTTGTCGCCCGCCGAGACCATCGTCTTCTCGTTCTGCAGGCCATCGCGAGGCGACACCTCGACGATCTCGATGCGGTCGGTCATGGCGCGGTCTCCTCGACGCCCGCGACGCGGGCAGGCATGGCGCGCGAGGATGCGTAGCGGCGCCCGCGAAGCCAGCGCCCCGCCCGCGGGCGCCCGACAGGCGGGGAGCCGGCGAGACCAGGCAGCGAACACCGGTATGCGGCGCAAACTCCTCCTCGATCACTGGAGGGGAGCCTGATCGATGAACACCAACAAAACCGCCGCCCTGCTGGGCGTTTCACTACTGGCTCTGAGTTGGGCGGGCGCCGCGTCCGCCCAGGAAACGCCCACCGCCGTCGACGAAGTGATGGTCACCGCACGCCAGCGGGCCGAGAACCTGCGTGACGTGCCCGCCGCCGTTTCGGCCCTGAGCCAAGGCACGCTGGAAGCCGCCGGCGTCGCCCGCGCCGCCGATTTCGTGGCCCTGACTCCGGGCGTCAGCCTGGTTCAGGCCGCCGAACAGGGCGACGCTCAGGTCAATATCCGCGGCGTCAACGGCGCCCGCGACGCCCAGGCGTCGTTCGCCTTCGTCGTCGACGGGGTGCAGATGGCCAACCCTGCCGCCTTCAACCGCGAGTTCTCCGACCTGCGCCAGATCGAGGTGGTGAAGGGTCCGCAAGGCGCCGTCTATGGCCGCAACGCCGCCGCCGGGGCGATCATCGTCTCGACCGTGGAACCGGGCGAAACCTTCGAGGGTGCGGGCAAGGTCAGCGTCGGCAACCGCGACAGCTTTTCCGGCGACATCCGCGTAGCCGGACCGCTCAGCGAACGGATTTCGGGCAGCCTGTCGGCCGACTTCCGCAAGACCGACGGCTTCTGGGGCAGCGACTTCGGCGGCGGCGCGGTCGACCGCTTCGAGGGCTACAACCTGAACGGCCGCCTCGTGGCGTGACTGGACGAGAAGACCAAGCTCGACCTCAAGGCCCGCTATGGCGAGCTGACCGCCGGCTCGATCGCCTACAACGCCGTCTTCGCCCTGCCCGCCTTCGCCTCGGTGCTGGGCACGCCGTCCTATCACGAAGACGTCAACGACCACCGCTTCGCCTTCCAGAACAACGTGCCGCACACCAATCAGCAGCAGGCGATGGAGGTCTCGGCCAAGCTGGAACGGGACCTCGGCTTCGCCACGCTGACGGCCTGGACCCTCTATTCCGACATCGACAACGACCTGGTCGCCGACGGGACCTCGGCCTCGTTCGGCTTCTTCAACGCCAGCGCCGCCTGCGCCGCCTCGATCGCCAACCTGACCGCCAAGGGGATCACCCTGCCCGCGCCGCAGTACCTGGCGCCGAC
Source organism: Caulobacter endophyticus (assembly GCF_003116815.1). Lineage (GTDB taxonomy): Bacteria > Pseudomonadota > Alphaproteobacteria > Caulobacterales > Caulobacteraceae > Caulobacter > Caulobacter endophyticus. The sequence continues at coordinate 33,992 of NZ_QDKQ01000053.1, read as the reverse complement.
GGCGGCGGGCTCGTTCTTCGGTCCCTACACGCCGACCGCCTGCGACGGATACCAGTACCAGAAGCGCGACCAGAGCGACGTTTCGGGCGAGTTGCGCCTGACCTCGCGCTCGGAACAGCCCCTGCGCTGGATGGTAGGGGCCTACGCCCTGCGCATCGACCGCGAGGTGGGCGTGGCCACGGGCCTGGACGGCGGCGGCGAGGTTCCACGCGCCCTCTACGTGCCCTCGTCCTCGGCCTATTCGACCGAGCAGCTCTACTGGGACGACTTCCGCAGCGACGTGGCGGCCGTGTTCGGCCAGCTGGCCTACGACATCACGCCCGGCCTAGAAGGCTCGCTGGCTCTGCGCTACGACCGCGAGGAGCGCAAGGTCCATAACCTGGTGCCGACGGCGACGCGCAACAAGTACATTGACTTCAACGGCCCGCCCTACACCGGCGGCGCGGCGTTGAACCCGGGCCTGGACGCCACGATCAATCCGGGCGGCATCAAGGACCAGAAGAAGACCTACGACCAGCTCCAGCCCAAGATCGCCCTGCGCTGGAAGGCCAGCGACGACTGGACGCTCTACGGCGACTGGGGCGTGGGCTTCAAGTCCGGCGGCTTCAACAGCCAGGGCAGCGCCGCCACGGTGAACCTGTTCGTCAATCCGGTGCGTACGGCGGCCGGCTTCAAGCCGGTGACCATCCGCGACGACTTCGACAAGGAGGTCTCCAGCAGCTTCGAGATCGGGGCTAAGGGCCGGATGCTGGACGGCCGCCTGACCATCGATGCGGCCGCCTATCACACAGACGTCGACGACATGCAGTTCTTCGAGTTCTTCGTCGGCCCGTTCGGCCTGCTGCGCGTGGTGTCCAACATCGACGAGGTGCGGATCAAGGGCGCTGAGCTTGGTCTGCGCTACAAGGCTAGCTCTCGTCTGACGCTGGAGGCTTCGGGCGCCTATACCGACAGCGAGATCCGCAAGAACAGCGTGCGACCCGACACCATTGGCGCCGAGTCGCCCTACACGCCGCGCTACACCTGGAACTTGGCGGCCGACTACGTCCATCCGCTGCCCGATAACCTGGCCCTGCGCCTGCGGGCCGACGTGCGCGGCACGGGGCCGACCTGGTTCCACGTCGTGCAGGACCAGGACGCGCCCACGGTCTTCGAGCTGAGCTACGGCGCGCTTGGCCGGGCCAACTATGCCAAGAGCCGCCGCGACGCCTACACGACGCTGGACCTGCGGGCCGGCCTGAAAGCGGATGCCTGGAGCGTCACGGCCTTCGGCAAGAACGTGACAGGCGAGAAGTACCTGACCGAGGTGATCCCGGCGCCGGAGTTCGGGGGCAACTTCGCCTCGCCCGCCGCCGGCGCCACCTTCGGGGTCGAACTCGCCGTGAAGTTCTGACGACAGAACGAGCGGCGCCCGCACAGCGGTGAAACCCCTCCCCCGGTCCGGCGCGCGCCGCCCGATCGAGGGATTGTCGCCTCCATAGGCGTCGCGCCGTCACCCTGGGGGGAGTTGGCGCGCCAGCAATAGAGGCTGACGATGGCTTACCGATTGGGCGTGGACGTAGGCGGGACCTTCACCGACCTGCTGTTGCTGAACGAGGCGACGGGCGACTTCTGGCGGCACAAGACGCCTTCGACCCCGCATGACAGCTCGGTCGGCGTGATGACCGGCGTCAACGCGGTCTGCGAGAAGGCCGGGGTCAAGCCATCGGACGTCGACGTCTTCCTGCACGGCACCACCGTGGCCACCAACGCCGTGCTCGAGGGCAAGGGCGCCCGCGTTGGCCTGGTGACCACCGAGGGCTACCACCAGGTGATGCAGATCGCTCGTTCGCTGGTGCCCGGGGGCCTCGCCGCCTGGATCATCTGGCCCAAGCCCGAGCCGCTGGCCAAGCTGGAAGACACCGTCGAGATCAAGGGCCGCATCGACGCGGTCGGCAAGGAGATCCGCCCGCTCGACGAGGTCGACGTCCGCGCCCAGTTGACCAAGCTGAAGGATCAGGGCGTCGAGGCGGTGACCATCGCCCTGATGAACGCCTATCTGAACGGCTCGCACGAGCGCCGCGTGGCGGAGCTGGCCGCCGAGATCCTGCCGGGCGTGCTGGTCTCGCTGTCGCACGAGGTCCTGCCGGAAATGCAGGAGTACGAGCGCACCCTGACCACCGTCGCCAACGCTTCGGTCCGCCCGGTCGTGTCCAAATACGTCAAGAACCTGCGCGATAAGCTGCGCGGCCTCGACATGCAGGGCCGCATCGCCCTGCTGCGCTCGGACGGCGGTCTGATGTCGTCGGAAAAGTCCGAAGAGCATCCCGTGTCCTTGCTGATGAGCGGACCGGCCGGCGGCGTCACCGGCGCCCTGTGGGTAGCCCGTAACTCTGGCCTGAAGAACATCCTGACGCTGGACGTCGGCGGCACCTCGACCGACGTGGCTTTGATCGAGAACGGCGAGCCGCGCCGCGTGCGCACCACCGACGTCGGCCACCTGACGGTCCGCGCCTCGTCGCTGGACGTGAAGACGGTCGGCGCCGGCGGCGGCTCGATCGCCAAGGTGCCCGAACTGACCCGCGCCCTGCGCGTGGGCCCGGAATCGGCCGGCGCCGCGCCGGGTCCGGCCGCCTACGGCAAGGGCGGCACGGCCCCCACCGTCACCGACGCCAACGTGGTGCTTGGCTATCTGCCCGAAGACCTGCTGGGCGGCGCCTTCAAGCTCGACCGCGAGGCGGCCCGCACGGCGGTGCAGACCATCGCCGACGCCCTGGGCATCGACCTCTATGAGGCCGCCCGCGGCATCATCGACATCGTCAACGAAAACATGTTCGGCGCGCTGCGCATGATCTCGGTGCAGCAGGGCTACGACCCGCGCGACTTTGCTTTGATGGGCTTCGGCGGCGCGGGCCCCCTGCACGTCAACGCCGTGGCCAAGCTGATGGGCTCGTGGCCGGCCGTGTCGCCAGTGTCGCCGGGCGTGCTGTGCGCTCTGGGCGACGCCACCACCCGCATGCGCACCGAAACCGCCCGCTCCTACTCCAAGCGCCTGTCGGCCGCGACCGAGGCCGAGGTGCTCTCGCTGTTCGGCGAGATGGACGGCCAGATCCGCGACACCCTGAAAGCCGACGGCGTCACCGACGCCGAGATCGAGACCCGCTTCGAGATCGACGTCCGCTATCACGGCCAGGCCTTCGAAGTGCCGATGCACGTGACGCTGGAAGGCCTGAAGGACGGCGGACTGACCCGCTTGGCCGCCGCCTTCGACGAAGAGCACCGCCGCCTCTTCACCTTCAACATGGACGCCGAGCACGAGCTGGTGAACCTGCGCGCCGTCGCCATGGGCAAGGTGCAGGAAATCCCCTCGCTGGAGATCGAGAAGGGCGACGGCGATCCCTCGCGCGCCAAGATCCGCGACCACGAGGTCTGGGCCGACGGCGGCATGAAGCCGGCCGCCATCTACGATCGTTCGAAACTCCGCGCCGGCGACCGCGTCCCGGGCCCCGCGATCATCACCGAGATGGATTCGACCACCCTGGTGCTGCCCGACTGCGAGGCGCTCGTCGACGCCTACGGCGTCATCCTGATCAACCCCGTTTCGGAGGCCTGAGCCATGCCCGCGCGCATCCTGGAAACCAATTCCACGCCGTTCGGCAAGGTCACCGTCGATCCGGTGACGCTCGACATCATCGAGAACGCCCTGCGCAACGCCCGCGTCGAGATGGACGCCACCCTGTTCCGCACCGCGCTGTCGCCCGGCATCCGCGAGCAGGGCGACGCCTTCCCGCTGATCGCCGACCGCGACGGCCGCATGGTGGTGGGCCAGTTCGGCTCGTTCATCGACGGCTTCCTCAAGGGCTATGACGGCGAGATCGAGGAAGGCGACATCATCCTCGTCAACGATCCCTACTCGGTCGAGGGCGCGATCAGCCACGCATCCGACCAGCTGTGCATCGCCCCGATCTTCCGCGACGGGCGGCTGGTGGCCTGGTCGGCGATGTTCGGCCACATGACCGACGTCGGCGGCAAGGTTCCCGGCTCGCTGCCCACCGACGCGGCTTCGATCTTCGAGGAAGGCTTCCGCCTGCCGCCGGTGAAGCTCTATCGCAAGGGCGAGCTGCAGAGCGACATCGTCCGCATCGCGGCCCACCAGTCGCGCATGCCCGAGTGGTTTAAGGCCGACCTGCACGCCATCGTCGCCTCGTGCCGCGTGGCCGGCCGCCGGGTAGTGGAAATCTGCGAGCGCTTCGGCGACGACGTCTTCGCCAGCGCCCTCGACGAACTGCTGGCCCGCAACCACCGCGCCATGGCCCACCTGATCTCGACGGCGATCGGCGAGGCCCCGGTGTCGTTCGAGGACTACATCTGCGACGACGGCAAAGGCGCTGGTCCGTTCAAGATCAAGTGCACCATGTGGCGCGAGGGCGACAAGGTCGTTCTCGACTTCGACGGCACCGATCCGCAGTCGGACAGCTCGATCAACTTCCTGCTGAACGAGAACATGTTCAAGATGTTCTTCGGCATCTACATGATCATGGTCTTCGACCCGCAGATCCTGTTCAACGACGGCTTCTACGACCTCGTCGACGTGCGAATTCCGGAAGGCAGCCTGCTGAAGCCGAAGTTCCCGGCCGCCCTGTCCTGCCGCACCCACGCGCTGGGCCGCATCTTCGACGTGCTGGGCGCATTGCTCGGCCAGAAGACCCCGGAATTCCTGTGCGCCGCCGGCTTCTCGAGCTCGCCCCACCTGATGTTCTCGGGCTTCGACGGCAAGGGCGAGTGGTTCCAGCTGTTCCAGATCGGCTTCGGCGGCATTCCGGGCCGTCCGTTCGGCGACGGCGCCGACGGCCACTCGCTGTGGCCGGGCTTCACCAACGTGCCCAACGAGTTCCTGGAACGCTACTTCCCGATGGTCATCGAGCGCTACGAGAGCGTGGCCGACAGCGGCGGCGCCGGGCGCTTCCGGGGCGGCAACGGCATCCACATGACCTACCGCTTCACCGAGGCCGGCACGATCGCCATCCACGACGACCGCTGGTTCGTGCCGCCGTGGGGCGTCAACGGGGGCCTGCCCGGCGCCCGCTCGTGGAAGCGCCTTGAAAAGGCCAATGGCGAGAGCGTGGCCCTGCCCTCCAAGTGCGACGGCGTCCAGGTCGGCAAGGGTGATTTGCTGCACTTCGTCACCTGGGGCGGCGGCGGATGGGGCGACCCGCTGGAGCGCGAAGTCGAGCTGGTCGAGCTGGAAGTCTCGCGCGGCCTGGTCAGCGCCGAGGGCGCCAAGCGCTTCGGCGTGGTGATCGACGCCGTCGGTAAGGCCGATGCGGCCGCCACCGAGGCCCTGCGCGCCAAGATCCGCGACGAGCGCGGCCCGCTGGAAGTGTTCGACCGCGGTCCGTCGCTCGACGAGCTGCGCGCCTCGTGCCTGGCCGACACCGGCCTGCCCGCGCCGCGCCCGCCCGTGTGGCGCAACGCCCCTCTGGCCCTGGCGGCGGAGTAAGGCGCGTCATGACGGTTGAAAACACGGGTCCCCTGAAGGGCCTGCGCGTCGTCGAGATGGGTCAGCTGATTGCTGGTCCGTTCTGCGGCCAGTTGCTCGGCGACATGGGCGCCGACGTGATCAAGATCGAGCCGCCCGGCAAGGGCGACCCGATGCGCGACTGGGGCCGCGGCGATTATCCTCTGTGGTGGGAGGTCGTGGCCCGCAACAAGCGCACGGTCTCGGCCAATCTGCGCGTGCCCGAAGGCCAGGCCCTGGCCCGCAAGCTGATCGCCACGGCCGACATCCTGATCGAGAACTTCCGGCCGGGCACGCTGGAGGGCTGGGGCCTTGGCCCCGAAGTCCTGCACGCCGAGAACCCGGGCCTAATCATCGTGCGAGTGTCGGGCTATGGCCAGACCGGTCCCTATGCCGACCGCGCGGGCTTTGGCGGCATCGGCGAGGCCATGGGCGGCTGGCGCCACATCGTCGGCGATCCCGACCGCGCGCCCTCGCGCATGGGCATCTCGATCGGCGACGCCCTGGCGGCGACCTATGGCTGCCTCGGGGCTCTCGCCGCCCTGCGCCACCGCGACGCCACCGGCCAGGGCCAGGTCGTCGACAGCTCGCTCTACGAGGCGGTGCTGCAGGTCATGGAAAGCCTGGTCCCCGACTACAAGGTCATGGGCTACATCCGCGAGCGCTCGGGCTCGGTTCTGCCCGGCATCGCCCCGTCGAATGTCTATCACTGCAAGGACGGCGACTACCTGATCGCCGCCAACCAGGACACGGTGTTCGGGCGCCTCTGCAAGGCCATGGGCCAGCCCGAACTGGCCCAGCACCCGGACTACGTCAACCACGTCAACCGCGGCCGCAACATGAAGGCGCTGGACGCCATCATCGAAGAGTGGACCAAGACGCTGACGGTCGACGAGGTCGAGACCAGGATGATCGAGGCCGGCGTGCCGGCCGGGAAGATCTATCGCGCGCCCGAGATGCTGGCCGACCCGCACTTCGCGGCCCGGGAGTCGATCGTCACGCTCGACCACCCGCGATGGGGCGAACTGCCGATGCAGAACGTCATGCCCAAGCTCTCCAAGACCCCGGGCGTCGTCCGCGCCATCGCCTCGCAGGCGGTGGGCCAGGACAATGCGGCGGTGTGGAGCGAGCTGGGGGTGAGCGAGAGCGAACTGAAGGCCTTCGCCGAGCAAGGGGTGGTCTAGTCAGGGATCCGAAACCTCGCCCCCATTGGGTCGCGCCGCTGGCGCGGCCCGATGAGGGCATGCTTCGACAAGCTCAGGGTGAGGTTTCCACTGCAGCGGCCTACGATCCTGCGGCCTGCGCACTGGTCCTCATCCTGAGCCTGTCGAAGGACGAGGACCACGCACTACAACCGAAAGTCAGCTTGGATCCCCGCCCCGGCAGGGATGAGCGGAGTTAGAAATGGCTGAAGACCTGAACGCGGACTACCACAAGGCCGGCTTCGGCGGGCGCCTCGCCTTCGGCAAGAGCCCGGCCCTGCTGATCATCGACGTGGTCGACGCCTATCTGCTGCCGGACTCGCCGCTCTACGCCGGCGTCGAGGAGGCCCTGGCCAGCAACGCCCGACTGCTGCAGGCCGCGCGCAAGGCCGGCATCCCGGTGATCCTGACCAATGTGGTCTACCAGGCCGGCGTCGGCGGTCGCGATGGCGGGGTGTTCTATCGCAAGGTGCCGGCCCTGAAGGCCTTCCAGGAAGGCTCGCCGCTCGGCGCCTTCCCCAAGGAAATCACCCCGATCGAGGGCGAGATCGTGCTGTCCAAGCAGTACGCCTCGGCCTTCTTCGGCACGCCCCTGGCCTCGACCCTGCGGGCCATGGGCGTCGACACCGTGATCATGGGCGGCTTTTCCACGTCAGGCTGCGTGCGGGCCAGCGCGCTGGACGCCCTGCAGCACGGCTTCATCCCGTTCGTGGTGCGCGAAGCCTCCGGCGACCGCGACGAGCGGGTGCAGGAAGCCAATCTCTTCGACCTGCAGGCCAAGTACGCCGAGGTCGTGTCGGAAGACGAAGCCCTGAAGCTGATCGCCGACGCTGCCGGAAACTAGCGCCTCCAGCCAGCCGCCAGCTGATCGTATCGCGCCTCGCCGCCGCACGGCTCGACAGCCTGCGGCGAGCGATCGCCCTTGGCGAGGGCGTCTGCACAGGCGGCATTGGAGGCGGCCTGCGCGGCCGAGACGTCGTAGCGCGGCACGAAGATCATCGAGACCCGGCCGGGCTTGCCGTTGATGCCGGGGATGTAGGTGGTGATCGGGGTCGATCCGCGCTGGGCGGTGGCGCGCGAACGCAGCAGGAAAGCCTGTCCTGGATCCCGCTCAACGCCGCCCAGGCCGTAATGATAGAGAAGAGACAGCGCCATCTGGGCGTTGGCGTCGTTGCGATCGGCCCGCGCCTGCAGCGCCTCAGGCGAGGTGCTGAGCGCGGCGCGCAAAGGCCCAAGGCTCGCGAACCGGCCTTCCGGCGTGGTGGCGCAGCCGGCCAGCAGAGCGGCTCCCACAAGAGCGGCCAATCCCTTGATCCTCACGCCGCCGCCCATGCTCGCCCCGCCATCAACTCACGAGGGAAGATTTGCGCGGGATCGTGCCCGACGCAAGGCGGCGATCAACCGTCGGCCGCCTCCAATCCATAGGCGCGCATGAAGACGTCGACCGCCGCGTCGACCGCCTCGTCGATCATCTCGGGCGACAGCTCGGGCAAAACTCCCTCGAGCAGGCGATAAAAGGCGCCGGACTCGCACAGCGCCTGGAAGTGCATGGCGGCCCTCCAGGGGTCGACGCGCCTCATCTGCCCCTGCTCCATGAACCACTCGAAGCGGGTGGTCATCCGCGTCCAGCCGCGCCGGGGACCGTTCTCGAAGAACAGCTTGCCGAGATTGGAGCGCGCGCCCTCGGCGATGATCATGCGACGGAAGGCCAGCACCTCCTCGCTCGAAACGAATTCCAGGAAGACGCGGCCGAAGCGGCTGAGCGCGGAGCGAAGGTCATTCTCGGTTTCGAAGGTCGAGAACACCGGATCGATGATCTGGGCGCCCTTCTCCAGCATGGTGGCGACGAACAGATCGTCCTTGGAAGCGAAGTAGCTGTAGAGCGTCTGCTTGGAGCCGCCGGCGCGGGCGGACACCTCGGCCATGCTCGCCCCCAGGAAGCCACGCTCCAGGAACACGGCCTTGGCCGCTTCCAGAATGCACTTGCGCTTTTCCTCGGTCTTGACGCGCACGCGCCCTCCTCCCGGCTCCGATCGGCCCGTTAACCAGGCCCAGGCGTTTTCTGGACCAGACCGTACACTTTTCACTTGACGTCGTCACGTCAAGTTATATTTGGACCGTCCTGTACGGTTTGATATCGAGCAAATCCGATGGCAAACGCCCTCCCCCGGACTTCCCCCCTTAAACTGGCCCTGGCGGGCCTACTGGCGACCACGGCCCTGGCGGGCTGCGCGGCCGTGCCCAAGCTGCCGCCGGCCCAGGCGCTCAAGGCGCCCGACGCCTATGCCTCGCAAGAGAGCCTGGCTGCGCCCGCCGCCGACTGGCCGACCGACCGCTGGTGGACCGCCTATGGCGACGCCCAGCTCGACGCCCTGATCGACGAGGCCCTGGCCGGCTCGCCCGACCTGGCCGCCGCCGAAGCTCGTGTCCGCAAGGCGCAAGCCCTGGCCGGCCAGGCCCGCTCGGCCACGCTGCCCAGCCTCAGCGCCGGCGCGACCTACGCCTCGGTCAAGCAGAGCTACAACAACGGCATCCCGGCCGCCTTCGTGCCCCAGGGCTACAACGACACCGGCCGCGCCACGCTCGACTTCGCCTGGGAGCTCGACTTCTTCGGCAAGAACCGCGCGGCTCTCGCCGCCGCGACTTCGCAGGCGGAAGCTTCCAAGGCCGACGCCGCCGAGGCGCGCCTCATCCTGTCGACCAGCGTCGCGGCCGCCTATGCGGATCTGGCTCAGCTGTTTGCTGACCGAGACGCCGCCGCCGACGCGGTGAAGACCCGTGAGCAGACGGCCCGGCTGACCGTCGACCGCACCGCCAACGGCCTGGAGAACAAGGGCTCTACCGAACAGTCGAAGGCCGCCCTGGCCTTGGCCCGCGCCCAGCTGGCCGCCGCCGACGAAGCCGTCGGACTGACCCGCAATCGCCTCGCCGCCCTGCTGGGCGCCGGCCCCGACCGGGGGCTTTCCATCGATCGTCCCAAGGTGGGGACGCTGAAAGCCTTTGGCCTGCCGGCCAACCTGTCGGCCGACCTGATCGGCCGCCGGCCCGACGTGCTCGCCGCCCGCCTGCGCGCCGAGGCCGCCGGCCAGTCGATCAAGCAGGCCAGGGCCGAGTTCTATCCCAACGTCGACCTGTCGGCCTATTTCGGCCAGCAGTCGCTCGGTCTCGACCTGCTGACCAAGGGCGGCTCGCGGATCGGCTCGATCGGCCCGGCCGTGCGCCTGCCGATCTTTCAGGGCGGCGCGCTGCGGGCCAACTATCGCGGCGCCGCGGCCGACTACGACGCCGCCGTGGCCAGCTACAATGGGACCCTGGCCCAGGCCCTGAAAGACGTCGCCGACGCCGCCGTCAGCGCCCGCGCCCTCGACGCCCGCCTCGGCGAGACCCGCAAGGCCGTCGCCGCCTCGTCGGCCGCCCACGACATCGCCCTGCAGCGCTACCGCGGGGGCCTGGCCACCTACCTGGAGGTCCTCACCGCCGAGGACGCCCTTATCGCCAATCAGCGGACGCTCGCCGACCTCGAGACCCGCGCCTTCACCCTCGACGTGGCGCTCGTGCGCGCCCTCGGCGGCGGCTACCGCGCCGCCTGACCCGTTTCCCGGAGCCCTCCCCCATGTACGATTCCGAAGCCTCCGCCGACGCCCCCGCCCAGGACGCCAAGAAGGCGGCCACCGCCAAGGCCGCCGCCGGCGCCAAGCGAAAGAAGCTGTTCCTCGGCCTGGCCGCCGTCGTCCTGATCGCCGGCGCCAGCTATGGCGCCTATTACGCCCTCGTGGGCTCCCACCATGTCGAGACCGACAACGCCTATGTCGGCGCCGATGTTGCCCAGGTGACGCCGCTGGTCGGCGGCCCGGTGCGCAGCGTCGCCGTCCACGACACGCAGGTGGTGAAGGCCGGCGACGTGCTGGTCGTGCTGGACGACAGCGACGCCCGCATCGCCCTGGCCTCGGCCCAGGCCGATCTGGCCCGCGCCGAGCGCCGGGTGCGCGGCTATCTGGCCACCGACCAGAGCCTGTCGGCCCAGATCGCCGCCCGCGACGCCGACCAGGCCCGCGCCGCCGCAAGCCTGACCTCGGCCCAGGCCGACCTGGATCGCGCCCGCGTCGACCTGGAGCGCCGCAAGGCCCTGGCCGCCACCGGCGCCGTGTCGGGCGACGAACTGACCCGCGCCCAGAACGCCTTCGCCAACGCCCAAGCCGCCTTCGCCTCGGCCAAGGCCTCTCAAGCGCAGGCCCAGGCCAACCGCGCCGCCGCCGCCGGCTCGCTGGCCGCCAACGCCGTGCTGACCGACGGAACGACCGTCGACACCAACCCCGAAGTCGCCGCCGCCCGCGCCAAGTTCGAGCAGGCGCAGCTGGATCTGTCGCGCACCGTCATCCGCGCGCCGATCGACGGCGTGGTGGCCAAGCGCGCCGTGCAGGTCGGCCAGCGCGTCGCCGCCGGCACGCCGGTGATGCAGGTGGTGCCGATCGCCGCGGCCTATGTCGACGCCAACTTCAAGGAAGGCCAGCTGCGCAAGGTCAAGATCGGCCAGCCGGTCGAGCTGACCGCCGACCTCTACGGCAATTCGGTCACCTACCACGGCAAGGTCGCCGGCCTGTCGGGCGGCACCGGGGCGGCCTTCGCCCTGATCCCGGCCCAGAACGCCACCGGCAACTGGATCAAGGTGGTTCAGCGCCTGCCCGTGCGTGTCGCCATCGATCCGGCCGACCTGAAGGCCCACCCGCTGCGCGTCGGTCTTTCGATGAAGGCCACGATCGATACCCGCGGCTAAACCCGAGCAGCAAGGACCGCCGTCATGGCCAGCGCTCAAGCCGCCCCCGCAAGGGCGGCGTCCGAACCCGCGCCGCTCAGCGGGCCGGCGATGATCTTCGCCGGCCTGATCCTGGCCGCCGCCAACTTCCTGGTGGTGCTCGACACCACCATCGCCAATGTCTCGGTGTCGAACATCGCCGGCGCCCTGGGCGTCTCGCCCAGCCAGGGCACCTGGGTGATCACCTCCTACGCCGTGGCCGAGGCCGTGGTCGTGCCGCTGACCGGCTGGCTGTCGGCCCGCTTCGGCGCGGTGCGGGTGTTCGTCTTCGGCATGATCGGGTTCGGGATCTTCTCGTTCCTGTGCGGCCTGGCGCCGTCGCTGGGCTTCCTGGTGCTGTTCCGCATCCTGCAGGGCGCCTGCGGCGGCCCGCTGATGCCGCTGTCGCAGACCCTGCTGCTGCGCGTCTTTCCCAAGGAGAAGGCCGCGGCCGCCACGGGCCTGTGGGCCATGACCACCCTGATCGCCCCGATCCTCGGGCCGATCCTGGGGGGCGCGCTGTGCGACAGCGTCGGCTGGGCCTTCATCTTCTGGATCAACGTGCCGATCGCCATCGCCTGCGCCTGGTTCGCCTGGAACCTGCTCAAGGGCCATGAGACGCCGCTGGCCCGCGCGAAGGTCGATCTGGTGGGCCTTGGCCTGCTGGTGGTCTGGGTCGGCGCGCTGCAGATCATGCTGGATCTCGGCAAGGAGCACGACTGGTTCGCCTCGCCGATGATCATCGGCCTGGCCATCGTCGCGGCCGTCGGTTTCGCGGCCTTCCTGATCTGGGAGCTGACCGAGGAGAATCCGATCGTCGACCTGAGGGTCTTCCGCCACCGGGGCTACACAGCGGCGGTCATAACCCTCAGCGTGGCCTTCGGGGCGTTCTTCGGGATCAATGTGCTCAACCCGCTCTGGCTGCAGCAGAACATGGGCTACACGGCCACCTGGGCCGGCTACGTCTCGGCCTTGCTGGGCGTCACCGCCGTCATGGTCGCGCCGCTGGCGGCCGGCATGTCGGCCAAGTTCGACGCCCGCAAGCTGGTGTTCCTGGGCCTGATCTGGATGGCGGTGATGACCTTCTTCCGAGCACAGGCCAACCAGCAGATGGGCTATTTCGACATCGCCCACTGGCTGCTGTTCCAGGGCTTCGGCATGCCGTTCTTCTTCGTGCCGGTGACCGCCCTGGCCCTAGCCAGCGTCAGGGTCGAGGAAACCGCCAGCGCCGCGGGCCTGATGAACTTCTGCCGGACGCTGTCGGGGGCGTTTGCGACCTCGGTGGTGACCACGGTGTGGGCCGACGGCGCCAGCCGTAACCACAACGAACTGTCAGGCGTGCTGAACGGCGCGCAGGGCACGATGGACCAGCTGAAGGGCCTGGGCATGAGCGCCGACCAGGCGCGCGGCACGCTGGACAACATGGTCCAGAGCCAGGGCGTGATGCTGGCCACCAACCAGGTGTTCATGGCCATGGCCGTGCTGTTTGTCGTCGCCGCGACGGTCGTCTGGCTGGCTCCGAAGCCGACGCGGGTGGCTGATACGTCAGCGGTGCATTGAGGCGCGTTGCGTCTTTCGAGGCCCGCTAAGCGGGCGCCTCAGGATGAGGAGCTTCTCTGCAATGAGATTCTCATCCTGAGGCGCGAGGCGACAGGCCAGCCTCGAAGGACGCAAGGCCTCTTCTGCACAGCCAGCGCCTACCGCGCCGTCGCCCTCTTCACCACCGCGTCGAAACGGTCCAGCGGGCAGTCGAGGCTGGCCTCGCTGCACCCCGGCACGAAGATCGGCGAGCTGGCTGGCGGCGCGGCCAGGGTCAGCGGCTTCTTTTCGCGCAGTTGCGAGAGGGTCTGCACCGTGTAGCGGGCGCGGATCACCCGGACGCCGTCGTCGCGCTTCCAGCGCTCGAACACCAGCGCGCCGCCCGGCGCGATCTGGCCCGGCTGGTAGCCCGGCGCCACCCAGTCCAGGCCCAGCAGTCCACCCAGCATCGCCAGGGTGCCGTCGTGGCCGACGATCATCACCATCTTCGCATCCTTGCCGCCAACAGCGCCCTGACCGTCGCTCAAGGTCTCCAGTACGCGCTCGGCCAGATGCGAGGCGCCGATGCGCGCCACCTCCGGCGTTCGCAGTCGCAGGTCGAACTCGGCCTGGTGCAGCGGGAAGACCCGCAGCAGCGAGGCTTCATCGAGCCCCTTCCAGCCCAGGCTCGCGAAGTCCTGGCCGTCGGCCCAGGCCATCAGCAGGCTCTCGGTCACGCCCGAGGCGAAGGCCTCCGGCCCCTCGATGCCTATCGTGGCGTCAGCATCGGTCGAAAAGCCGGGCTTGGCGTCGAAGACCCGGCGCTTGCCCGGAAGCGCCGGGCAAGGCGCGACGTCGCATTGCATCAGTAGCTCGTCGAGGCTGTCGATGGCGTCGCGGTGACCTGCGCTCCAGGCGGCAAGATCGCCGCCCACCCGGCCGGCGACGGCGGCGCGGGCCTTGGCGACGTCGGGCTTGATGACGCCGGCCCCGACCGGCTCGAACATCGGGTCCACCTTGCCTTCGCCCACGGTGTGGACCGTGACGGCGCAGCCGGGCGAGAGCCCCTGCCCCAGCGCCTTGGCCGTAGCGATGGTGCGCTGGGTGACATTGGCCCAGTAGTAGACCTGACCGCAGTCGGCGCCGGCCAGCAGGCCGTGCTTCACATAGAGATCGCGATAGTAGCCGCCAAACAGCGTGGAAAGCGCCGCGCCGTTGGACGTCAGGTGGCCGGCCGGAACCGAGAAGCGCGGCCAGGGCCGGGCCGTCGCCGTCTCCAGACGCTCGGGGCTGGACATGGCGGCGCGGACGCCGTGGCGGGTGACGACGACCACCTTCTCCAGGGTGTCGGCGGCGGCGGGCGTGACGGAAAGCACGGCCAGGGCGACGAGCGCCAGGCGAGCGAAAAGGCGCATGGGCAAAGCTCCTTGCGAAAGAAAGAGGCCCGCGCGGGATGAGCGCGCGGGCCAGTCGAGGGGAGTTTGAAGAGGAAACGCGGCCTAGAACTTGGCGCGCAGGCCGAAGCTGACGGTGCGGCCGTAGTGGGTGTAGCCGCCGAACCAGCCGCCCTTCACGAACTGCCACTGAGCGGCGTCGGTCAGGTTCTGGCCTTCGAGGGCTGCGGTGATGTTGTCGGTGATCTTGTAGCTGATGCTGGCGTCCAGCGAGCCGAAGGCCGCATCGTTCAGGGCCGACAGGCCAGCGCCGCCGACGTCCTGCAGCACGTCGTCCACCCAGCTGTAGCTGGCTCGGGCGGCGATGCGGTCCTTCTCGTAGAAGCCGGTGAGATTGAAGCTGTTCTTGGCCACATTGACCATCTCGTCCTTCAGGGTCGGCGAGTAGGTCGCTTCGGTGTCGGTGTAGGTGTAGTTGGCCAGGAAGCCGAGGCCGTCGAACGGCGCGGGCAGGTTCTTGAACAGGTGCTGGTAGGCCAGCTCCACGCCCTTGATGCTGGCCTGCCCGCCATTGGTCGGCGAGGTCAGCTGGTAGGTCTGGCCGTCGACCACGATGTTGGTCTTCTGGCTGTAAACGAAGGTGGTGATGTCCTTGTAGAAGGCGCCGGCCACCAGGGCGCTGCCCGGAGCGAAGTACCACTCCAGCGTCGCATCGTACTGCCAGGCCTCGAACGGCTGCAGCTGCGGATTGCCGCCGACCGCCGTCAGCACCGTGCCCGAGGAGTTGAGCGTCAGGCGCGGGGCGAGATCAGCCAGCGACGGGCGGGTGATCACCTTGGCTGCCGCGAAGCGGGCTTGCAGGGTGTCGGTAATGTCCATGGCGAAGTTCGCCGTGGGCAGGACGTCGGTATAGGTCTTCTCGTAGCGCACCGGGATCGCGGCGCTGCCGTTGTCGGCGTGGCCGGCCGAGACCTGCTTGGTCTGGGCGACGCGCACGCCCAACTGGCCCCGCAGCGGACGGCCGAACAGCTGCGTGTCCATGTCGGTCAGGCCGTAGCCGGCCAGGATCTCTTCCGACACGAAGTAGGAGTTGCGCTGGTCGGCGCGGGCGGTGCCCTTCTGGGTCTTGTCGGCCAGGGCCCAGAACTTCGCCGGATCGGGCATCACCCAGGTGCGTGGCAGGCTGCCGCCCACTTCGCCGAGGAAGTCGCCGGCCGGGAACGCCTCGAAGTAGCTGGCGTCGAAGTACTTGCCCGCCAGGTTGGTGGTGAAGTTGATGTCGGCGCGATTATAGGTGCGCTCACGCTCGCGGAACTTCACGCCGAAGGCCACGCGCGTGAACGAACCCAGCGCGACCGGACGCTCGGCGTCGGCCTGGATGGCCTTTTCCAGATCCAGCGAGTCGTTGGTGCGCCACTCGATGCGGCGGAACGGCAGCAGCGAGGGGTTGGACAGGTTCGCCGTGGCCAGGGTGACGCTAGGCAGGACATCGTCGTCGACCTTGCTCATGTTGAAGGTCGTCTGGCCGATGGCGCCCAGCAGGCGCGTGCGGGTGATCGGCTTGGAGGTCTCCGAATAGGCGCGGGCGTAGGCCGCGTCGCCCGAGAAGGTCCACTCGCCGATCCGCTGCTTGCCGTTGATGGCCAGCATCAGGTTGTCGTGGGCCAGGTCGCTGACCTCGCGGCCGATCTGGCTGGTCGAGGTGACCGTGCCGCCGACCAGCGTGCCGTCGCGCACCACGACCGAGCCGGGAACCAGGGTCGAGACCGTCTGGTCGACCGAATAGGTCAGCTCGTCATAGTGGTCGTCGAGGTGGGTGTAGCTGGCGTCGAAAGTGATCTCTGTGGCGTCGGTCGGACGGTACTGGGCCGAGAACACCAGGCCCTTGCGCTCGCGATCCTCGCGTTCCAGCGTCGGTCGGATCGCGGTCGGGTAGAGGTTGATCCCTTGCGCCGCCAGGCTCTTGCCCAGGGTGGTCGAGGTGTCGGTGTAGCTCCAGCTGACCCCGGTCACGCGGTCCTGGCGCAGGGTGCGCTGGTCGTAGACGAGCGCCAGCAGCGCGCCGAAGCTCTTGTCTTCGTTCACCCAGCTGAGCAGGCCCGACACGCGCGGGTCGGTGGCGCCGGCCAGCTGCGGATGGCTGGCGGTGGCCGAGGCGGCGATGGTGTTCTTGCCCAGGTTCAGGGGGCGAAAGGTCTTGATGTCGACCACGCCGCCGATGGCGCCCTCGTCCAGCGAGGCCAGCGGGGTCTTGCCGACCTCGACGCCGGCGACCAGTTCGGACGGCAGGGTGTCGAAGCGGAACTGACGGCCGCTCTGGCCGCTGTCGCGCATGTTCTCGTTCACCGCGGCGCTGCGCCCGTTCAGCGTGACGATCTGGAAGTTGGGGCCCAGGCCCCGGACGCGGACGAACAGGCCTTCGCCGCGGTCGCGGGTGATGGCCACGCCCGGCACGCGCTGCAGGGCCTCGGCGATGTTGTTGGACGGGAACTTGCCGATGTCCTCGGCCGAGATGGCGTCGACGACGTTGGCGGCCTTGCGCTTGTCGGCTAGCGCCCGGGCCAGCGAGTTGGCGAAGCCGCCGGTGAC
Organism: Caulobacter endophyticus; assembly: GCF_003116815.1. Taxonomy (GTDB): domain Bacteria; phylum Pseudomonadota; class Alphaproteobacteria; order Caulobacterales; family Caulobacteraceae; genus Caulobacter; species Caulobacter endophyticus. The sequence continues at coordinate 17,000 of NZ_QDKQ01000053.1, read as the reverse complement.
GACGATCTCCTCGACCGTGGCGCTGTCGTCGGCGGCCGGTTCGGCGGCGGCGACGGGCGCGGCGGCCTCGGCGCGGCGGGCGGGGGCCGGGGCGGTCGAGATCTTCTGGGCGGCCGGACGCAGCACGGCCGCGCCGCCGTTGCGGACATAGGTCAGGCCGGTGCCGCGCAGCAGCTGGTTCAGCCCCTGCTCGGCGTCGACCTCGCCGCGCACGCCTGGAGTGCGCTTGCCGGCCAGCAGGACCGGGTCCGCCAGGACCTGCAGGCCCGTGGCGCGCGAGAAGGCCGGCAGGGCCGTGGCCAGGTCGCCGGCCGGTATGGCCAGCGCCGGCTTGGGCGCCGGAGCGGCCATCGCCGTCGTCGCCGACATCAGGACCGCGGCCGAGGCCGTGCTCCACAGGGTCCAGGTCTTGAAGGTCATCTTACTATCCCCGAATGCGCGGCGTCAGGCCGGCTTCGGCGGGGAAGACGTCGCCGCCCCATGGTTCAGGACAGGGAATTTTGTGAAGTTTCGGCGACGCCTGACGCAGCTCACCGGCTGAGCACCAAGCCGCCCTGCCCCTCACGCACCTCGAAGCCGTGGACCAAAGCCAGGTTGCGGACCAGGGCCGCAGGCTCGTCCATCCGGAACCGGCCGGCCACGCGCTGACGGGCCAGTTCAGTATCGGCGATGACGATACGGCGGTCCGAAGCGCGGTTCAGCCGCTCGACCAGACGGCCCAGGGAGACCCCATCGGTCTCCAGCCAGCCCGAGCGCCAGTCATCGGCGGACGGATCGAATGTCCGCACCTTGGACAACCGCCCCTCGGTGGCGAAGGCGCGCTGGCCGGGCGTCAGGACGGCCGTGCGCCGGATCAGTCCGTCGGGCGCCAGGCGCACCCGGCCGCGATGCACCGACAGCTCCAGCCGCTCGGGTCCACGCTCGTCGCTGACCTCAAGGTCGAAGGCCGTGCCCAGCACGCGGGCCGAGCCGGCGGCGGTCTTCACCGTGAAGGGCCGGGCTTCATCGTGGGCGACGTCGAAGAAGGCCTCGCCCTTGCTCAGCGCCACCTCGCGGCGGCCAACGCCCAGGCGCACCTCCAGCCGCGTGTCGCCGTCGAGCACGACCTTGGTGCCGTCGGCCAGGGCGATCGCGCGATGCTCGCCGCGCGCCGTCTCGAAGGCGACCGGAGTCACGGTCATCAGCTGCAATTGAGGCCAGGCCAGCGCCACGGCCAGACCGCAGGCCAACACCCCGCCGGCCAGGGCGGCGATCGGCCCCGCCCGACGCCGCCCGGCGGCGCGGCGCTGCTCGCTGAGCCTCATGGCCTCGGTCAGGGCCGAGTCCTGGTTGACGCCCCAGACCTGGTCGAAGGCCTGGGCGTTGGCCGGATCGTCCGACTTCCAGGCCTCGAATCCGGCTTCGTCGTGGAAGGCGGGGTCCATGCGGCGGGCGGCCCACAGGGCGGCTGTGCGGCGGGCGCGGCTCATAGGCGGCCTCCCGCGGCGCGGCGCTCGGCCTTGCTCATCTCGCGGTGCAGCTGTTCCAGCGCCCGCACCACGTGCTTTTCGACGGCGGCCTCGTTCATCGCCAGGGCATCAGCGATCTCGCGCGTCGACTGGCCGTGCAGGCGCCGGCGGATGAAGACGTCGCGGCGCAGCGGCGGCATGGCGTCCAGCACCTTGCCGAACACCTCGACCTTCTGGCGATGCATGAGGATCTGCTCCGGCGCCGGGGCTTGGCAGGGGATTTCCTCGTCCAGCATCTGCGTCGGCCGCCGCTTGCGGCTGCGGAAATGGTCGCGGACGAGGTTGAGGGCGATGCGATAGCCGAGCGCCGCCCGGTCGGCGACGGTGCGCGCCTTCTCGTAGGTCAAGAGGCGCGCGAAGGTCTCCTGCACCAGATCATCGGCCGCGGCCGGATCACGGGTGCGGCGGACGATGAAGTGATAGAGCTCGTCGCGCTGGGCGCGCAGGGACGCCAGGTCGGTCATGACGCGGGATCGGGCGCGTCTGGGCGCGCCGGCGCGGAAGAAGCGGCCTTCGGGAGCATGGGGCGGCGGCTACCACGGCTTCGTGACAGTTCTTCCGCCGCCCCTCTTCAGGTCATGGGATGAAGGCAGGTCACCAGGTGAACGTCCCCGCCGACTTCGCGGGAAGCTTCGCCTTCAGGCGCCGGGCGCCGTCGACGATGGCGAAGGCCTTCTCCTCGCCCGTCTGGTTCAGCACGATCAGGGCCCGGCCGCCGTCGGGATTGACGAAGGCGACGGTCTTCAGGCCCGCGACCTCGGCCGGCGAGCCCACGCGCACCGCATCCGGCCGCACGAAGCGACTGGCGTGGCCGAAGGCGTAGTATTCCTGGTTACGCTCGACCGCTCCGGTGGCCCGGTCGATGGTCACCACGCCCCGGCAGTCGCCGCAGCCGCCGGCGTGCGGGCCGTACTTTTCGTCCAGAGCCAGGTTCCACATCAGTACGCCCCGGGCGCCGCCTCGTGTGGAGCCGACGATCAGCTTGTCCATCATCCAGAGGAAGCTCTCGTCGAACCTGGCCGCCCACTGCCCCCCCGAGCATTCGGTGAAGAACACGTCCTTGTCGGGATGGGCCTTGCGCACCTCGTCCTGGGCGGCGACGTCGCCGGCATAGCAGTGCCAGCCCACGCCCGCGACGAACGCTCTCGCCTTGGGATCGGCCAGCACGGTCATCGGCTGCTGCGGTTGGTCCCAATTGTGGTCCCAGTCGAGCACCTTGGTCGCGATCCGCTCTCGGGCGAAGACCGGACCCAGGTTGTCGCCGAAGAACCGCGCCCGGTCGGCGGCCGGCCAGCGCATGCCCGGATAGTTCTCGGGTTCGAAGTCCGGCTCGTTCTGGATGCTGAGATAGTCGGTCGGCACGCCCTTGGCCTTGGCCGCCTTGACGTACTTGGCGAAGAATTCGGCATAGACCGGATAGGCGTCGGGCTTCAGCTGGCCCTTCACCAGCGAACCGGTGGTCTTCATCCAGGCCGGCGCGCTCCACGGCGAGGCCATGACCTTCAGGTCCGGATTGATCTTCAGCGCCGCCCGCACGGTCGGAAAAACGTACTGCTCCGGCCGCGCGGTCGAGAAATGCGCCAGCTCCGGATCGGCCGCCCCGCCCGGCGCGTCGTCCAGGCTGTAGTGGTCGAGCGAGAAGTCCGAGGCGCCGATGGTCACGCGGGTGAAGCTGAAGCCCAGACCGCCCTTCCCGCGCCCGAACAGCTCGGCCAGCAGAGCCTGGCGCTGGGCCGGCGACATCCTGGTCTGGATCAGCCAGGCCGAGGCGTCGGTGATCGACGCCCCGAAGCCGACGATCGACTGGTCGCGCTGGGCGGTGTCGACGGTCACGACCAGCAGGTCGCCACCCTGCCCCGCCGCCAGGCTGGCCAGCGGCGGCTGCTCGGCCAGCAACTGGGTCTTGTCGCCGGTGGTCACCCAGGCGCGAGCGACGCGTTCGGGCGCTGGGGTGACGCTGACGCATCCTCCCAGGGCCAGGACCGCCGCCGTCGAGATCAGGGCGATGCGCATCACGGCTTGCGGCTCCAGGCTTTCAGCTTGGCCGATCCGGTCAGGGCCGGGTCGCCCGCGTGGGCGCCGACATAGAGCGGATAAGAACCGGCCGGCAGGGTCCAGCCCGGCTTGGCGGTGTCATAGTCGGCCAGCACGCGCGGATCGACGCTGAGGGTGACCCGCTTGGTCTCGCCCGGCTGCAGGTCGACCTTCTGGAAGCCGGCCAGGCGAACCATCGGCTTGCGCTTGCCCGCGGTGACGTAGAGCTGCGGGGCATCGGCGCCGGCGACCTTGCCGGTGTTGATGACGTCGAAGCTGACCTTCAGCCCCTCGCCGTCCTCGACCTTGAGGTTCCTGTAGCCGAAGCTCGTGTACGAAAGGCCATAGCCGAACGGAAAGAGCGGCTGCAGCTTCTGCTGGGCGAACCAGCGATAACCGACGGCCGCGCCTTCCGGATAGTCGACCGCGAAGCCCTTGATCGGCCCGGCTTCCTTGCCGGCCCGGCGGGCGTCGTCGATGGCGGCCTGTTCGGCATAGCCGGGGGCCGAGGCGCGCGGGGCCTGGTCCTCGGTCCTGGGGAAGGTCATCGGCAGGCGGCCCGACGGATTGACCGCCCCGCTGAGAATGCCGGCGATGGCCTCGCCGCCGCGCTGGCCCGGGTACCAGGCCTGCAACACGCCGCCCACGCTATCCAGCCAGGGCATCAGCACCGGGCCGCCGGTCTCGAGCACCACCAGGGAGTTCTCGTTCGCGCCCGCGACGGCGTCGATCAGCGCGTCCTGGTTCTCGGGCAAGGCGATCGACGGCGCATCTTGCGCCTCGGTCTGCCAGTGCCAGGCGAAGACGATGGCGAGGTCGGCGCCCTTAACGGCGGCCGCCGCAGCGGCGGGGTCCTTGCCGTCGATGTAGGTCACCTCGGCGTTTGGATAGGCCGCCTTGATCGCCTGCAGCGGCGAGGAGGCGTGCCAGGTGACGCGGACGAACGAGGCCGCCTCGCCGCCATTCAGCGGGATCTCGACCGGCGCGCCGCCGACCGAGCGCACCTGGGACGAACCGCCGCCCGACAGCACGCCGACATCGGCATGGGCGCCGACCAGCACGATCTTCTTCGCCGTCTTCGCCAAGGGAAGCAGGTTTCGGTCGTTCTTCAATAGCACCGCGCCGCGCTCGGCCAGGGCCTGGGCGACCTTGGCGTTCTTGGCGTAGTCGATCGGCTGGGCGCTGGCCGGGGTCGGGTTGTCGATCAGGCCGGTGGCGATGACGCCGTAAAGGATGCGACGGACCATGTCGTCGACCCGCGCCTGGCTGACCTCGCCCTTGGCCACCGCGGCCTTCAGGTCGTCGCCGAAGTAGATCTGCTTGTCCAGCTCCTGGCCCGACTGCTGGTCCAGGCCCGCCAGGGCGGCCTTGGTGGTGCTGTGCACCGCGCCCCAGTCCGACATCACCCAGCCCGGATAGTTCCAGTCGCGCTTGAGCACCTTGTTGAGCAGGAAGTCGTTCTCGCAGGCCCAGTCGCCGCCCACCTTGTTGTAGGCGCACATCACCGAGGCGGGCTGCCCCTTCTCGATGGCGATCTGGAAGGCCAGGAGGTCGCTTTCCCGCAGGTCGGCCTCGCCGATGCGGGCGTCCATCACGTGGCGGCCGGTCTCCTGCGCGTTGATGGCGAAGTGCTTGATGGTCGAGACGATGTGGTTGCTCTGCACGCCGCGGATCGACGCCCCGGCCATCTCGCCGGCCAGCAACGGATCCTCGCCGAGATATTCGAAGTTACGGCCCGCCCAGGGATCGCGGGTCAGGTTGACGCCGCCGGCCAGCAGCACGTTGAAGGTCTTGGCGCGGGCTTCGGCGCCGATCATCGCGCCGGACTCATAGGCCAGCTGCGGCTCGAAAGTCGCGGCCAGCGCCAGGCCCGACGGCAGGGCCGTGGCGGTGTCGCCCTTGCGCTGCTCGACCTGATTGGCGACGCCGAGGCTGGCGTCGCTCTCGCGCAGGGTCGGGATCTTCAGGCGTGGCACGCCCGGCACGTAGCCGGCCGAGGGGATCATGTCGGCCGGCGCGGGCTTGGTGTTGGGCGGGAAGAGGCCGTGCAGGTACGTGATCTTCTCGTCCAGGGTCATCTGCTTCACCAGCGCGTCGGCGCGCGCCCAGACCGGATCATTGGCGCGCGCGACCAGCGGCGCGCTGTCCTTGGTGGGCATGGTCTGGGCCAGGCTCGCGGCCGGCAGCAGGGCCAGCAGCGCCGCGGCGGCGGAGGTCCGGCGCAGGATCCGCAGGGCAGATGAAGGCTGGGCGGCGGTCGTCATGGGCTACTCCGTGTCGGGATCGGGGGGACGCCGCAACCGGGCGCGAGGGGGCCCGCGCCTCTTGCGAAGGCGGGCCGCGTCGAAACGAAAAAAGCGCGGAGGGCCGGGGGAAGGGATCGGCCCTCCGCGAGCAGGGGTCAGAACTTGTAGTTCAGACCGAAGATGTACTGCCGGCCATACTGGTCGTTGGTCTCGGGCAGCAGCGTGCCGTCCGAGAGCACGCCGGTGCGGGTGCGGTAGGGACTGTTGTCGAGGTTGTTGACCTGCAGCACGGCCGACAGGCCCTTGAGCGGTCCGTCCTGGAACTCGTAGCCGATCTGGGCGTCGATCTGCTCGTCGGCCAGCACCTGGGTGAAGCCGCGATAGGCGAACAACTGCACCACCTCGCCGCGGAAGGCCGAGCGGTGGCGCTTGCTGATCCGGGCCGAGAAGCCCGCCCGCTCGTAGTAGCCGGTGACGTTATAGACGTCGCCCGACAGGCCGGGCAGCGCGTTGCTGGAGCCCGGGCCGTCCGGCTGGATGTCGGTCTTGGTGTGCGACATGCTGCCGACGAAGCCGAAGCCCTTCAGCCACGGGCTGATCAGGCCGAAGTCGACCGCGCCCGAGATCTCGTAGCCGTAGAGCTTGCCGCCCTCCCCGTTCTCCGGGCGGGTCAGGAGGCCGATGTTGCCGATCGGCGTGACCGTGCCGGTGTTGGGCACGTTGGAGAAGTCGTAGTCGACCGACTTGTTGTAGATGTAGGTCTCCAGGTCCTTGTAGTAGCCGGCGACGGCGATGTAGGCGCCCGGCGAGAAGTACTTCTCGATCGACAGGTCGAAGGCGGTCGCCTTCCACGGCTTCAGGTACGGGTTGCCGCCCGAGCCGCTCCAGCGGAAGGTCAGGGCGTCGACGCCGGCGGTGATGCTGGCGCGCATGTCGTCCAGGCGCGGACGGGCCGAGGTCTTGGCCACGCCGAAGCGCACATAGAGGTTCTCGACCGGCTCGGCCGTCAGGTTCAGGCTTGGCAGCAGCTCGTCATAGGTGTCCTCGACCGTGACCAGGCTGGGAGCCTGGGCCGTGCCGCCGCTGACGGTGTAGCCCGTCGATTCCTGCTTGGTGGAGATGTACTGCAGGCCGATGTCGCCCTTGATCGGCAGCACGCCTACATGGGTGTCGATCTTGGCCATCAGGTAGGCCGTGGTCAGGCGCTCCTGGATCTTCCAGTCCTTGTTGTAGTCGTCGGCGTTCCCGATCGGCACGATGTCGTAATAGACCGGCAGGGCCTTGGGCAGGTTGATGGCCAGAACCTGATCGATGCCCGCGAACGACAGCGAAGCCGGCGTCATCAGGTACTGCGAGGCCACCGTGGTCGGGGCGCGGCCGTTCTTCAGGAAGAGGTCGTTGTCGGAGACCGTCTTGTCCTTCTTGCGGTCGGCGTAGTTGATTCCGGCCTGCACGCTGCTGAGGAAGCCGCCCAGGCGGGTCTCCGAAACGTCGTGGTCGATGCGGAAGTCGCCGGTGAACATACGGTCCTCGACCTCGGGGAAGCGGATGGCGCCGTCGTGGCCCCAGCCGCCCCAGGCGGCCGGATCGCCCAGTTGCATGCGGCTGGCGTCGGCGTAGTCGAAGCCCGTGGTGTACTTGCCCACGCCGTTGAAGTTCAGGTCGTAGCCGATGTTGTCGAAGGTGCGGATCGGGCCGTAGCCGGCGTAGGTCTCGAGGATCTGCTCGCGGCGCTCGACCTTCGAATAGCCGATGTCGGCGGTGTAGGTGGTCGCACCGGAGACGTACGAGGTGTTCCAGCCCAGGGCGAACTGCTCATCCTTGCGGGTGTTCAGGTCGTTGCGGACGATCGGGGTGACGTTGGTCGCCGTGCCCGAGGTGTTGATGATCGAATTGCCGACCTTGGTGAAGCCCGGGTTCAGGAACACCGTGGCGTCGGGGGTGCTGGGGCTGGAGAACCACTGCATGCCGCGGCGGATCTCCGTCTGGTCGAAGGTGGAGTAGAACAGGTCCAGCGTCGAGTGCAGCCTGTCGTTGGGCCGCCATTCCAGCACGCCCATGTAGCCGTCGCGCACCTGGTCGCGGTTGGTCGCGAAGATTTCCTGGCCGCCCAGGCTGTAGGCCCCGGCGTTGGCGCCGGTGAACTGGGCCGGCTGCTCCCAGTACCAGGCCTTGTACTGCTGGACCTGGGTAGGGCTGTCGAGGTGGGCGTAGCCCAGCGCCACGCCGATCGTGCCGTCGGCGAACTGGTCGATGTAGGAGGCGCTGAAGCGGTAACCCGACTTCGAACCGTCCGGATTGGCCTTGTCGAGGTCGCTGATCTCGCGGCGGGCGTTCAGCGTCATCACCCGGCCCTTCTGGTCCAGCGGGCGGACGGTGCGCATGTCGACCGTGCCCGACAGGCCCTGGCCGATCAGGGCGGCGTTCGAGGTCTTGTAGACGACGACGCTGTTGAGCAGCTCGGACGGATACTGGTCGAACTCGGCGGCGCGGTTGTCGCCGGCGCTGACCTGCTGGCGGCCGTTCAGCAGCGTGGTCGAGAAGTCGGGCGACAGGCCGCGGATCGAGATCACCTGCACCCGGCCGTTGACGCGCTGGCCAGTCAGGCCCGGCAGGCGCGCCAGGGACTCGGCGATCGACACGTCGGGCAGCTTGCCGATGTCCTCGGCCGACACCGCTTCGACCACACCGACCTCGCGGCGCTTGATCTCGGCCGACTGCTCCAGGCTGCGGCGATAGCCGGTGACCACCACCTCTTCGACGGCGGTGTCTTGGGCCGGGGCGGCGTCCTGGGCGTGGGCGGCGCCGGCCAGCAAGGCAAGAGCCCCGGCCGAGGCGTAGGCCAGTTGCTTGAAGCGCTGGGCGCCGGCGCGAACGCGGACGGCCGAATGGGCGTGATGGATCAAGGTACTCTCCCCTACTGCGTCTCTTCCCTGGCCTTCCTCGCCCCGTCTCTTGCGGATTCGGCGTTGAAAAGCCGCGCTTTCGCAAATTGGAAGCGCTTCCAACAAAGGCCGCAACGCGTCGGCCTTGTCAAGGGGATCAGCGTTCGGTCAGGGAGCGGAGGCGGCGGTGCCCCGTTCGACCACCGCGTGATCGAGGCAGTCGAACTCGGGTTCGGCCTCGGCCCGGCCGCCCGTCAGGCGGCTGGCCAGCAGGGCCACGGCGCGGCGGCCCATGTCCTTCAGCGGCTGGTGCACGGTGGTCAGAGGAGGCCAGACGATGGCCGACACCGGCGTGTCGTCAAAGCCGGTCACAGACAGGTCCTGGGGCACTTTCACGCCCCGCCCGTGAACCACCGAAAGCGCTCCGGCGGCCATGTCGTCATTGGCGCAGACCAGGGCCGTCGGATGCAGCGGATCGTCCAGCAGGCGCGGCGTCAGCTCCACCCCCGAACGGAAGGTGAAGTCGCCCCGCACCTGGATCAGGTCGGACGCCCCGAGCCCCGCCTCGGACAGGGCCCGCATCAGGCCGTCGAGGCGCCGGTCGGCCGACAAGTGGCCCTGGATGCCGCCCATGAAGGCGAATCGGCGATGGCCCAGCTCGATCAGCCGGCGGGCGATGTCGTAGCCGCCAGCCTCGTCGTCCATGCCCACGCCGTCGGCCAGGTCCCTGCCCGCCCCGCCCGGCGAGATCGACACCACCCTGCAGCGGCGCCGCAGCACCTCGGCGATCAGCGCCGCATCGTCAGAATAGGGCGGCGTGAAGATCAGCCCCTCGCAGCGCTGGGTGGCGATCAGGTCATAGACCTGCTGCTCGCGGTCGGCGCTCTGCAGCGGGATGTGGCGGGTGACCAGCTGATAGCCCAGCTCCAGGCAGCCGCGCAGCGCGCCCAGCTCCAGGGCCGAGTGGTAGAACGAGTTCGGCTCGCTCTCGAGGTCCGAGGCGAACACCAGGCCAAGCAGCCGGCTCCCCCCGCCGGCCAGCGAGCGGGCCTGCGGATTGACCTTGTAGTCCAGCGCCTTGACGGCCTCCATCACCCGGGCCCGCACCTCGTCGCGAACATTGGGGCCGTCGTTGAGCACCCGCGAAACCGTCGTCCGCGCGACGCCCGAAAGGCGCGCCACGTCGTCGATGGTGGGCCGTCTTGCCGTCAATGAACTCTCCGAACCGAACGCAGGGCGACACGATGGTGACGAATGGCCGGGCTGACAATAGCTCGACCGCAGGCTGTCCTGATCGCATAAACCACGGATGGATCAAGGCGGCCGCCCATTTACAGAAGCCGAGCCTACTGCGGGACGCTCGCGGCTATTCCTCGCCGGCTATGGCCTGGCCAACGCCGGCGCCTTCGTTTCCTTCATACCGTTCCTGACCCTGCTGGCGCCGCTGAAGGCCGCCGAGGTCGCCCCGCACGCCCGCGACCTGACCCTCAGCCAGATCTCCATTGTCGGGGCGATCACCGCAGCCGTCGCCCACATCGCCTTCGGCGCGCTCAGCGACGCCACGCGCAGCCGCTTTGGCCGGCGTCGGCCCTGGATTCTCGGCGGCTGGATCGCCACGACGCTCAGCCTCGCCCTGGTAGGCCTGGCCCAAACCCCGTGGCAGATGCTGGGCGCGGTCGTGGTGCTGCAACTGGCGGTCAACGCCCTCTACGCGCCGCTGGCCGCAGTGCTGCCCGACCTCGTGCCGGACCACCAGAAGGGCGCGGCGGCAGCCTGGGCGGGCCTGGCCCTGCCTGCCTCAAAGCTGTTCACGGCCCTGGTCGTCGGCGCCCTGCTGGTGTCGGCGACCAGCCGCTATATCGCCGTCATCGCCGCCGCGGCCCTGCTCGTTCTGCCCTTCGCCGTGACCCTGCGCGAGCCGCCCGCCCCCGCCCGCGCGCCCATCGCCTGGCCCAGCCTGAGGCTGACCGCCTTCGCCGATGGCCGCTTCCGGATGGTGTTCGCCTCGCGCCTGCTGATCGAGACGGCCGTGGCGCTGCACACCCTCTACCTGTTCTTCTACCTCAAGGACCGGGGCGATCTGGCCAGCCGCCTGCCGGGCGTCACCCCCGAGGCCGCCTTCGGCCTGCTGCTGACGGCCTCCACCCTGGGCATGCTGGCGGCCGGGGCGGTGAGCGGCGTCCTGTCGGACCGGCTGGGCCGGCGACCGGTGGTCATCGCCGGCGGCGTATTGATCGCGACGGGCGTCGCCTTGCTGCTGCTGGTTTCGGGCTGGCCCGGCCCGCTGGTCGCCCAGGTCGTCTTCGGCATCGGCCATGGGGTCTATTCGACCAGCAACCTCGCCCTCGTGGCCGAGGTGCTGCCCGACAGCGCCGGTAATGGCCGCGACCTGGGCGTGATGAACGTGGCCGTGGCGGCCTCGCAGGCGCTGGGCCCGCTGCTCGGCATAGCCGTGGCCTCGGGCGGCGGCGACCTTCGCGGCGTATTCGCGGCCGCCGTGCTGGCGGCCCTGGCCGGCGCTGGAGCCTTGCTGGCAAGGCGCTAGCCTCGATCTTCCGCATACGACCGATCGCACATGGCGCAGATTCACCACGTGCAATGCTTCGGAGCTTTACAAAGAGTTACAACTCTGACACGAGTCCTGCGCCGCGCCTACTAAAGCGTGGATCGCCCGGTCGAAACCAGCCTTGAGGGAGGTGTTGGTGCTCGAGTCGTCGGTGTTCCCAAGCGTAGCGTACCCAAGCGTAAACCCGGAGGCGGCCGACCTGCTGATCACCAGCATCGGCAACGCCTCGCCTCGCGCCGCCTCGGTGCTCAGCCAGGCCCTCGACCTTCCCGTCGAGACGGTGGTCGACGCCCTCTATCGCGCCCCCGCGCGCCTGCTGGCCGGCCTGCCCGCTGCCGACGCCGCGCGCCTGGCGGAGCTAATCGGAACCCTCGGCGTCGAGGCCGCCGTCACGCCAGCCGGCCCCGCCCCGGCCCGCGCGCCGTCGATGGACCTGGCCGGCGAGCTCATCGACCTCGACGCCGCCGACGCCGTGGGCGTCGCGCTCGGGCGGTTCCTCGGGATGGATCCGGCGGCCGCGCTCGACCTGCTGCTTACCCCGCCGGGCGTGATCCTGGGGGCGGTCACCGAAGCCACCGTGCGCGCTCTCGAAGCGGCTCTGCCCGCCGGCGCCGTGCGCCTGACCGCCAGCCGCCCCGACGAAGCTCGCTTCGCCCTCTTCGCCAGCAACCTGTCGCACCTGCAGGTCGGGATCCTGCGCCAGCGCCTGCCCGCCGGCGCCGACATCGCGCCCGGCGGCTCGGCCACCGTCTTCGATCTGAGCCGCAGCGAGGCCGACGGCCTGTGGCGGCGGCTCAAGGCGCCCGAGCAGGTGCGGATCGTCGACCAGGCCTTCCTGCGCTTCACCCTCGAACTCGTCGCGGCCCCGCCGGAAAGCGCCGCGGCGCTGGAGATGCTGGCCGGCGTTCCGGCCGAGGATTTCCAGCTGCTACGCCAGGCCCTGCCAATCCCGATCGAGGCCGGCGTGGCCTTCGCCGACCTGGAAGGCCGCATGGCGGCCTACGTCGAAGCGAACCTGACGGTGCGAGCCGAGCTGGAGACCTTCTCGCACCAGGCGCTCGACATCCTGTCCGCCCCCGAGGGAGTGCTGGCGCGAATGGGCCTGGCCGGCGCAGCTCCCCTGTCGACGGAGCTGATGCCGCGCCCTCGCGCCCAGCTGCTGCGCCATCGCCTGGAGACGGCCGGCGCCGAGGTGCTGTTCGCCGAGATCCGCGCGTGACCGCCGTTCTCGACGTCCACCGGCTGCACGCCGGCGTCGCCGAAGCCGGCAAGGTTCTGGCGCTGAAGGGCCGCCACGACCAGGCCCTGGCCAAGTACCGCGAGGCGTTGCGCCTGGCCCATGGCGTGCGCGCGCCGCAGATCTTCGCCCGGCACTACCTGCACTGCGTGCTGGAAAGCCTGGAGCGCACCGGCGCCAACGAGCAGGCCGCGGTCCTGGCTCATGAGGCCGCCTGCAGCGCCGCCGCGGAACTGGGCGACGGAACGCCCAGCGACTTCCAGCGCCGCGACCGCGCCTGCCTGCTGGAGCGGTGCGGCGTCAATCGCCTGAAGGCCGGCGATACGGCCGGGGCGCGCGAGAGCCTCGAAGCCGCCATCGCCTTGGACGAGGCCCTGCCTCTGTCTCGCGATCTACTGGCCTGGACAGCCCGCGGGCTCGGCGTTCCCGCCGCCCGGCTGGCCGAGGCCCAGCGCGTCCACGGCTACTGGACCGTGCGCGCCGACACCGTCGACAGGGCGCGCGCCTGTGACTCCCCGGCGCTTATGAAGGAGCCGATGCATGGCTGACGAGAACCCCATCGAGCGGATGACGCCCGGCCAGATCCTGGCCGACGCCAGCGTCGCCGAGTTCATCAAGGCCATGGGCCTGTCGATCGCCGACGCCCAGAAAGCGCTCGACCTCAACAGCCTGGCCCAGGTCGGCGAGTATGTGGAGCCGCGTCCGGGCCTCGGCGGCAAGAGCCTGCTGCAGCTGGGCCTGTCGCCGCCGTTCTATCACTACCAGCACGCCGACCTGACGGTCTCGATGCAGTTGACCATGAAGGTCGGCGAGGCCAGCGCCTTCGGCATCGGCGCCAAGCTGGACTTCGGCTTCGGCCAGGGCGGTCCCCAAGCCCCGGCCAACGCCCGCGAGGCCCAGATCACCCTGCGCAGCCTGCCCGCCAGCGTCACGGTCGACGGGACAAAAACCGATGCGGCGGGCGCCGATCTGGAAGCCGCCGCCGAGGGCCTGGCCCAGGCGTTGCGGAGCCCGACCGGCAAGTTCGAGCGGGCCTATGTCGTCGCCCAGCACACCCGGGCGCAGTTCAAGCTCGACCCCGACAACGCCCGCAACCCGATCAAGACCGACACCGGCGTGGCCTTCTACGCCGGCGGCGAGGCCAGCTTCGGCGTCATCCGCATCGTCGAGACGCCGACGGCCGGCGCCAGCGAGGCCTTCGTCCTGGCCTCGGGCAAGACCGCCACCGTCGGCAGTCAGGCCAACGCCCTGCTCTACGCCCGCGCCGTGGTCACCCAGATCAACGCCCTGGGCGGCTTTCGCGCCCGGCTGGTGCGCGATCCGCCGGGCTCGACCCTGCCGGCCGGCGGCGGAACCCTGGGCCTGGCGCTGTTCGACAGCGGCAGCTCGGCGCTCAAGCCCGCCGCCACCGAGGAGCTTCGGCTGCTGGCCCGCGCCCTGCGCGACAGCGGCTCTGTGGTCGACGTCATCGGCTTCACCGACCGCGTCGCCTCTCAGGCCTACAACACCCAGTTGGGCCAGGATCGCGCCGACGCCGTCGCCAATTACCTGCGGGCCAACGGCGTGCCGCCCGCCCAGATCCGCCGCACCGAGACGCGCGGCGAGGACCGCTGGGTCGGCGCCACCGACGAGGTGGCCAACCAGCAGTTCCGGCGCGCCGAGGTGCTGCTGGCCGACTCCGACGACCTGCTGATCGTCGTCGACTCCGCCGGAACCCAGCTGCAGGCCACCCCAACGCCCGACAGGACCGGCGGCTCGGCCAGCGGCAACGGCTTCATCATCGTGCGCCACTTCACCGCCCAGGCCGTAGACGCCACCGCGGTCAAGGTCGGCGCTTCGGAGACTTCGGTGGCGGTCAGCGGGGCGGCGGTCAATTCGGGCGGCTCGACCTTCGCCGCCGACACCCCGGAGGCCTATGCCTTCAACCTGGCGCGCGACGTCAACGCCGGCAGCGCCACCCATGGCGTGCGCGCCACCCGGCAGGGCGGCGTGGTCAGCTTCGTCAACGCCAGCGACGTGGTGTTGATCAACCTCGTCACCCTATCGGCCAACGACATCGCCCTGTCGGCGGACGGCGGCGCCAGCATCACCCGCGCCCTGGCCGGCATCGCCGCCGGGCCGACCGCCAGCGGCGACCGGCCCAAGGTCTCGGTCGCCGTCGGCCTGGCCGTCGATTACCGCTCCAGCCGACAGTTCGAGCAGTCGGTGAACGGCAACAGCAGCATCTCGGCCCGCATCGTCGCGGTGCCGGCCCCGGTCGAGTTCCTTGAGGAGATCAAGACCTACCTGACCCCGGCCAGCGGCTCGACCCCCACGCCCACGCCGACGCCCACCCCATGAGCGAGACCGCGTCCGTCACCCGGCAGTTGCTGTCCGCGCCGTTGCCGCAGATCATCGAGCGCCTGGGCATCGCCATCGCCCAGGCCCAGTCGGCGCTCGACCGCAACAGCATCGAGACCGCCAAGGCCATGGCCGAGGCCGAGATCGAGCTGGGTGGGGAGACCCACAATCTGATCTCCCTTGGTTTCACCCCCACCTTCTACAGCTTCACCGAGGCCACGGTGGAGGCCAAGCTCTCGTTCAGCATGACCGAGAGCACGGAGTTCGGCGTCTCGGCCGGCGCCACGGTCGGCGTGCAGGCCGGCTTCGTCATGGTCGCCGCTTCGGTCAACGTCAGCTACGCGCGCAAGTTCTCGGTCAGCGCCGAGGGCATGAGCTCGATCGCGGCCCGGCTAGTCAGCCTGCCGCCCCCCGAAAATCTCGAAAACCTGCTTCGCAAGATCAGCGAAGCCGCCCCCGCGCCCAATCCCTAGGAAGGACCAGACATGTCGATCGGGAGAGAGCTTCTGAACGTCCCCATGGGGGACATGATACGCCAGATGGCCTTCGCCATCGCCGAGGGCCAGATCAAGCTCGACGCCAACAGCATCGAAGTGGCCGAGATGATGGGCGGCCTGCAGGCCGTGACCGATGAGGACGGCAAGACCACCTTCGACGACAGCCGGATCTTCTTCGGCTACGACCTGATGACCGCCTCCGACGCCCTGGCCTACATCGCCGCCGACAACGCCATCTCGGGCGGCGACACCAAGGCGCTGGAAAAGGTCGTCAAGGACCAGAAGAAGGCCGCCGAGGACAACGGCGAGAACGCCGACACCACCCTGATCCGGGTGCCCACCCGCCTGTCGATGCTGGAACTGGGCTTCTCGCCAACCTTCTACCAGTTCGTCGACACGATCATCGAGGTGAAGATCGCCATCAAGATCACCTACAGCAGCGAGACGACGCGCACCTCCAAGGCCACCAACCAGGTGACCACCAAGGGCTCGAGCTTCAGCTGGAGCCTGTTCCGCGGCAAGGCCGGCACGACCAACACGACCCAGGTCTCCACGAGCCAGGTCGACGCCAGCTACTCGTCGAAATACAGCTACTCGGCCGAGGGCTCGAGCCTGCTGCGCACCAAGCTGGTGCCGATCCCGCCTCCGGCCATACTGGAAGAACGCATCCGCCGGCAGCTGGACGAAGAGGTCGAGCGCCGCCGCCGCCTGCTCGACAAGAAGCTGGGTACGCAGAACCCCTCGCCCCCGACCCCGTAACCCCCGGACGGAGAACGCGCCATGAGCGTGGGCACCGAACTGCTTGCCGTCCCCTTTCCCGAGATGGTCCAGCGCCTGGGCGTGGGCATCGCGACCGCCCAGCTGCAGCTGGACATGGTGTCGTTGCGCATCGCCCGGCTGATGGCCGGCTACGACGAGGACGCCGACGAGGAGAAGGAAGGCGACGGCGCCAAGTCGAAGACCTACATGGTCAAGTTCGGCGACGGCAAGGAATACAGCCTGCTGGAGCTGGGCTTCACTCCGACCTTCTACCAGTTCGTCGACACCGTGATCGAGCTGAAGATGTCGATCTCGTTCAAGTCCGAGACCGAGATCAAGCGCAGCAGCAGCGCCACGACGGTCAAGGCCGGCGGCTTCTGGACGCCGTTCGGCGGCGGCGGGGCGGTCAGCGCCAGCAGCGTCAGCGCCAGCTACGCGGCCAAGTACCAGTACAGCGCCGAAGGCTCGAGCCTGATGCGCACCAAGCTGGTGCCGATCCCGCCGCCGGCGCTGTTCGAGGAACGCGTGCGGGCGCTGATGGAGAAGCGACGGGCGGCCGAGGAAGAAGACGACGGATGAGCGATCCGCCCTGGAAGGACGCCCTGCGTCGCGCGAAGTCGCCGACGCCGGCGCCCGCGCCGATCCGCGCGGCGCCCTCCCCGTCCCGCGGCTCGTCGCCGGGCGCCGATCCGGCCGCGCTGTCTCCCAACCTGGCGCGTCTGATGGCCGAGCGACAGGCGCTGGAAAGCCGGATGGCCCAGCTGACAGGCCAGGACGGGCTGGGCGATCCGCGCTACGCCGTCACGCCGCTGGACCAGCGCCGGGCCGAGCTCGAACGCTGGGGCGCGGGACGCGACGCCGCGCGGGCCACCGTCGCGCCGCGCCCCGATCCGCACCCGCCCGCCCTGCCGCCGGCGCTGCGCGGCAC
>NZ_QDKQ01000052.1 GCF_003116815.1 Caulobacter endophyticus | reverse complement strand
TCATCCGCTATGTCGGCCTGACAAAGGCCCGCGCCCAAGTCCTGATGGCCGCCATCGCCTTCAACCTGCGCCGCTGGACCGCACTCACCGCGACCTGAGCGGAGGCTTCCAGGGGCTCACTGCGTCTGCAGTCTGGAAAAAAGCCCCCTCCGCCCGGCCAAAGAGCCTCCAGAGCGGCTCATCAGCCCCTCGGCCGCCCGTCCGCCACCTCAATCTCGACGATCCGCCGTTTTAAGCAACACGCCCCCATAGGGGGAGGTTCCCCGCGCTTTACCCCACCATGTCCTCGCGAATGGTCTTTCGCGCCGCCCAGAACAGCGCGAACGCCACCAGGCCGAACATCGTCGAGACGATCAGCGCCCAGCGCACGCCCTGGGCCTCGCCCAGGCCCATCGGTCCGGCGAAGAGGTCGCTCAGCGCGCCCACGGCCACGGGGCCAAGGCCCAGGCCGATCAGATTGATCACGAACAGCAGCACGGCCGAGGCCGTGGCCCGCATCGACGGGTCGACGATGCTCTGGGCCGTGGCGTAGACCGGTCCGTACCACAGCGTTCCCAGCAGGATCGGAATGGTCAGGATGCCGATGGCGGCGGTCACCGAATCGAGGCTGACGGCGGCGATGTAGAAGGGCAAGGTGACCAGCGAGGCGATCGCCGGCACGGTGACGTAGGCCCGCAGGTCCTTGGCTCCCAGCTTGTCGGCCATCTGCCCGCCCAGCCAGGCGCCGATGACGCCGGCCGTACCGCCGATCAGGCCCAGGGCCAGGCCCAGGAACCCAGCCGACTTCAGCCCGAACTGCGCGGCCAGGGCGGCGACGTCGGCGCCGTGGTTGCGGAAGAAGTACGAGGCGATGAACGGCGCCTGGCCATAGCCGACGAAGGCCTTGATCGAGGCGGCGAAGGCCACCAGCCAGAAAGTCTTCTTGGTCATCAGCACCGCCAGGGCGGCGCCGAAGCTGACCTGATGGGCCGCGCGGTTGGCGAGGTCCGCGGCCAGCTGCCTGCGCGGCTCCACCAGGGTGAAGGCGGCGATGATCGCGAACAGCACGCCCGGCGCGCCAGCGACCATGAAGGCCGCGCGCCAGCCGTAGGCGTCGGCGATCAGCCCACCCATGGCCATGCCGGCCAGCGTGCCCAGCGGCGTGCCGATCGAATAGAAGGCGATGGCGCTGGCCCGCTTTTCCTTGGGAACATAGTCGGTGATCAGCGAGTGGGCCGGCGGGGTGCAGCCGGCCTCGCCGACGCCCACCCCGATGCGGGCGGCGATCAGCTGCCAGACGTTCTGGGCGAAGCCGCACAGCACGGTGAAGGCGCTCCAGGCCAGGATAGAGGCGGCGATGATCCGCGGCCGGTTCTTACGCTCGGCAAGCCGCGCGATCGGGATGCCCAGCACGGTGTAGAAGATCGCGAAGGCCAGGCCCGTCATCATGCCCAGCTGCCAGTCGGCCAGCCCCAGATCGCGCTTGATCGGCTCGGCCAGGATGTTGACCACCTGCCGGTCGAGGAAGTTCAGCGTGTAGATGATCAGCAGCACCCAAAGGGCATAGCGGCGATAGCCGCTCGACACGGGCGCGATCACCGGCGACGGGGTTGCCGTCTCCGCCATGGGCGTTCCTCCTCGAACAGTTGTTCTAATCGTTGAGGGGACTGTAGACGCGCGTTAAGCCGGAAGGCCAGTCCGCATAGAACAGGAGACCGTCATGGAACTCGTCATCGGCACCAAGAAGTGGTCGACCTGGTCGCTGCGACCCTGGCTCGTGCTCAAGCGCGTGGGCGCTCCGTTCAAGGAGATCGAGATCGAGCTGCGGCGCGGCGACGCCACCGAGGCCGACATCGCCAGGCACTCGCCCAGCAAGCTGGCGCCCGCCCTGAAGGACGGCGACCTGGTGGTCTGGGACTCGCTGGCGATCTGTGAATACCTGGCCGAGAAGTTCCCCGAGGCCAAGCTGTGGCCGGAGGAACCCGAACTGCGCGCCCTGGCCCGTTCGGCGGCGGCCGAGATGCATTCGGGCTTCTCGTCGCTGCGCGGCGAATGCCCCATGGACCTGGGCCTGATCAAGAAGGCCGACCTGTCGGAAGCCACCCAGAAGGACGTGCGCAAGATCACCGAGCGCTGGAATCAACTCCTGAAGCGTTCGGGCGGGCCGTTCCTGCTGGGCGAATGGTCGATCGCCGACGCCTTCTACACCCCGGTCGCCACCCGCTTCCGCACCTACGGCGTGCACCTGTCGGACTACGGCGACACCGGCGCGGCCGGCGCCTATTGCGAGCGCCTGCTGGAGACGCCGGAGTTCCTGGCCTGGGAGGCCGAGGCTTAGGCGACCGGGAAGAACCGCATGTAGGGCTCGGCCTCCTTCAGCGTGCGCGCATAGGAAGGCCGGGCCTTCAGCCGCCCCAGATAGGCGGCCGCGTTGGGCCGTTCGGGCGCTAGGGGCATGACCTTGTCGGCATAGAACATCGCCGGCGCGGCGGCGCAGTCGGCCATGCTGAAGGCCTCGCCGGCCGCCCAGGTGCGGCCTTCCATGTCGCGTTCGACGATGTCGAGGGCGGCAGCCAGATGGGCTTTCGCCTCGGCCAGGCCGTGAGGGTCCTTGGCGTTCGCCGGCCGGATCCGGTCGTTGACGATCTTCTGCATCGGGACTTGCACTGAAAGATCGAAGAACCGGTCCCTGGCCCGCACTTCCAGCGCTGCGTCCGGATCCTCGGGGATCAGCCGGACCGTGCCGGAATGATGGATCTGCAGATACTCGATCATGATCGAGCTCTCGGGGACGACCGCGCCACGGCTCGTGTCCTCCAGCACAGGCATCCGCGCCATCGGCCATAGGGCGCGGAACGCTTCCGCCGAGGCTGGGTCGCCAAAGTCGACCATGCGCTGCTCGAACGGCAGGCCGTACTCGTAGAGCGCCGTCAGCGCCTTGTGGCAGAACGACGAGAGCGGGTGGGCGTGCAGGATCAGCGCCATCGGTTTCCTTCCTGCGGCGGGGAAAAACCCCCCATCCGGCCTTCGGGTCGCCTCACCCAGAGGACCAGGATCTGGCGAGTCAAACAGATGCTCCCCCTTTGGGGGGACACGCCGCAGGCTTAGAGGACGACCGCCGTGCCGGAAACCGAAACCATCATCATCTGGCCGTTGGGGCCGACGGTGTTGTAGTCGAGATCGACCGCCAGGATGGCGTTGGCGCCGACCTTCTCGGCTTCCTTGGTCAGGTTCTTCAGGGCGTCTTCCCGGGCCCTGGCCAGGACGCGCTCGTAGGAGCTGGAGCGGCCGCCGATGAAGTCGCGGATCGAGGCCAGCAGGTCGAGTACGACATTGGCGCCCAGGATCGCCTGGGAATAGACCGCGCCCTTGTATTCCTTGACCGGACGGCCCTCGATGAACGGGGTGGTCGAGATCAGCATGGCTGCGGGTCCTTCGCTCGATGGCGCATAGTTAAGCATAAACGGGACGTACCGCGAGGGGCTCCCGCGCTGCTCGCATGGCGACAAGGCGAAGTTTCGCGCGTGGCGGGAAACCGGCTTCCGGCGAGCTCGGCCTTGAGGCAGATTGCCCGCGCTGAAGCTGGGGGGCTGGCCGTTGTTCTTCGCCAAATCGCATCTCGACCTGCACAATATCCGCGGCAGCGTCGAGCGCACGGTCAAGCTGTCCGACAACATCGTCGGCGTGGGGCCGGT
Organism: Caulobacter endophyticus; assembly: GCF_003116815.1. Taxonomy (GTDB): domain Bacteria; phylum Pseudomonadota; class Alphaproteobacteria; order Caulobacterales; family Caulobacteraceae; genus Caulobacter; species Caulobacter endophyticus. Next base: position 207,937 of record NZ_QDKQ01000052.1, on the reverse strand, counting down.
GGGCATCGGCCTCGACGGCATCCTGGCCTGGTTCGGCGGGGCGGGGTCGCTCTACTCGCTGGGCGCGGGCGGGGTGCTTTTGTTCGACGGCGTGCGCGCCAGGGCCGCGCCGATGATCCTGATCCAGATGGCCGCCGTGCTGCTGATCGACGCCCTGCTGCCGCTGGGACCGCCCGGGCTCGGCGCGGTGGCCGACACCCTGTTTACGGGCCAGAAGTGGGCCGGCGGCATGTTGATCAAGCACATGGACGACACGATCTATTTCGAGGGATCGCGCAAGGAGGCCCAAGGCACGGCCGAGTACCGCGACCTGCTCGAGCGGATCCGGTCGGGCAAGGAAAAGCGCCGGGTGGTGTTCCTGGGCTGACAACCAAGCCTGCGGCGAGGCGTTGAGACAGCATGACCGACGAAGCCGTTCTGCAAGGCGAAGTGATCGACGCCAAAACCCTTGATGGGGGCCCCGCCGGCTATCGACAGCGGGCGCACAGGGCCTGGCGCAACGCCGAGACGATCAAGCGATTGTCGGACCGGCTGATCGGCGTCGGTCCTATCGGCATCGGCCTCGACGGCGTGCTGGCCTGGGTGCCGGGCGCCAACACCGCCTACAGCCTGGGCGCGGCGGCCGTGCTTGGGTATCACGCCTGGCAGGCCCGCGCGTCGCTGCCTACCGTGGCGCGGATGGCCGCCTACATGCTGTTCGACAGCTCTACCAGCGCCGTGCCCGTCGTCGGCTGGGCGGTCGACACCCTGTTTCCCGGACACCTGATGGCGGCCAAGGCCCTGCAGAAGGACATCGAAGCCCGCCATGGCGCGCCCGAGGGGATCGACCTCAAGCGCCGGAAGAAGAAGGCCAAGGCCGGCAGGCGCTGAAGGCTCAATCGTCGAGCGGCAGGCTCACGATGGCGATTTCCAGATGCGGGAAGGCTTTCGGCGCGATTGATCCCCGCATCCCAACCTCCTGCACGGCGCGATAGCCGCCCGCAGACGGTTCGCGATGGACGATGATCCGGCGGCCTGGCACGTCGACCACCCAGTATTCTCGGACGCCGCTCTGGGCATAGAGCTCGGCCTTGCGGCCCAGGTCGAAGGCCAGGCTGGAAACCGACACCTCGATCGCCAGCACGATATCAGAACCGCGCACCTCGCGATCGTGTAGGCGGCTCGGGAAGATCGCGAGATCGGGCTCGGGCGCCGTCTGGTCGTCGAGATGGGCGGGGGCGCCGGCGTTGACCTCCCACTCGCCTTCGGCGAGGCGGCGGGTGAAGAACTGGGTCAGCCAGCGCCGACAGCGGACGTGAGGCACGCTTTCCGGCGACACCGCGATCAGTTCCCCCTCGATCAGCTCCACGCGGGCGTCCTGCGCGAGGATGCCGGCCTCGACCATCCGCAGCACGTCGTCGTACGTGAAGCGATATGGCGCGACGGTTTCGGCAAGGCGGCCCGGAGCGTTCATGGGCGAAGCCTAGCATGGCGTTCGGGAAATTTCCCGAGCCCGATCGACTAAGCCGCCTCGCCCTGGGTGTAGCCCAGCTGCTTGTTCAGCTTCTCCAGCAGCTCGATCACCGCCTCGGCGATCACGGTGCCGGGAGGGAAGATCGCCGCGGCGCCGGCGTCGCGCAGGGCCTGGAAGTCCTGTGGCGGGATCACGCCGCCGACCACCATCATGATGTCGGCGCGGCCCTGCTTGCCCAGCTCCGCCTTCAGCTCGGGGGCCAGGGTCAGGTGGCCGGCCGCGAGCGACGAGGCACCGACGATATGGACGTCGTTCTCCACGGCCTGGCGGGCGGCCTCGGCGGGCGTCTGGAACAGCGGGCCGATGTCGACGTCGAAGCCGAGGTCGGCGAAGGCGGTGGCGATCACCTTCTGGCCGCGGTCGTGGCCGTCCTGGCCCATCTTGGCGACCAGGATGCGCGGGCGGCGGCCGTCGGCCTGGGCGAAGGCCTCGACCATGGCCTTGGCGCGGGCGGTGGTGGGATCGGAGCCGGCTTCCTTCATGTAGACGCCCTGGATCGACTTGATCTCGGCCCGGTGGCGGCCGAACACCCGCTCGAGCGCGTCGCTGATCTCGCCGACGGTGGCCTTGGCGCGGGCCGCGTCGACGGCCAGGGCCAGCAGGTTGCCGCTGCCGCGCGCGCCGTCCTCCAGCGCCTGCAGCGCGGCCTGCGTCGCGGCCGGATCGCGCTCGGCCTTCAGGCGGGCCAGCTTTTCGAGCTGCTGGTTGCGCACCGAGCTGTTGTCGACCTTCAGCATCGGGATGACGTCGGCCACCTCGGGCTTGTAGCGATTGACCCCCACGACGCTCTGGCGATTGGAGTCGATGCGGGCCTGGGTCTTGGCGGCGGCTTCCTCGATGCGCAGCTTGGGGATGCCCTGCTCGATGGCCTTGGCCATGCCGCCGGCGGCTTCGACCTCTTCGATGTGGGCGAGGGCCTTGACCGCCAGGTCGTGGGTCAGGCGCTCGACGTAGAAGCTGCCGCCCCACGGGTCGGCGACGCGGGTGGTGCCGCTTTCCATCTGCAGGAACAGCTGGGTGTTGCGGGCGATGCGGGCCGAAAAGTCGGTCGGCAGGGCCAGGGCCTCGTCCAGGGCGTTGGTGTGCAGGCTCTGGGTTTGGCCGTTGACGGCGGCCATCGCCTCTACGCACGTGCGCGAGACGTTGTTGAACACGTCCTGCGCCGCCAGCGACCAGCCCGAGGTCTGGCTGTGGGTGCGAAGGGACAGCGAGCGGTCGTCCTTGGGATCGAACTCGCGCTTCATCAGGCGGGCCCACAGCAGGCGGGCCGCGCGCATCTTGGCCACTTCCATGAAGTAGTTCATGCCGATGGCCCAGAAGAACGACAGGCGCGGCGCGAAGGCGTCGATGCTCATGCCGGCCGCCACGCCCGCTCGGGCGTATTCGATGCCGTCGGCCAGGGTGTAGGCCAGTTCCAGGTCGGCCGAGGCCCCGGCCTCCTGCATGTGGTAGCCGCTGATCGAGATCGAGTTGAACTTGGGCATGTTCGCCGAGGTGAAGGCGAAAATGTCCGAGATGATCCGCATCGAGGGCGCGGGCGGATAGATGTAGGTGTTCCGCACCATGAACTCTTTGAGGATATCGTTCTGGATCGTGCCCGAGAGCTTGTCGGGCGTGACGCCCTGCTCCTCGGCGGCGACGATGTAGAGCGCCAGGATCGGCAGCACCGCGCCGTTCATGGTCATCGACACGCTCATCTTGTCGAGCGGGATGCCGCTGAAAAGGGTGCGCATGTCGAGGATGGAGTCGATGGCCACGCCCGCCATGCCGACGTCGCCCTTCACCCGCTCGTGGTCTGAGTCATAGCCGCGGTGCGTGGCAAGGTCGAAGGCCACCGACAGGCCCATCTGACCGGCCGCGAGATTGCGGCGGTAGAAGGCGTTTGAGTCCTCGGCCGTGGAGAAGCCGGCGTACTGGCGTACCGTCCACGGATTGGTGACGTACATGGTCGGGTAGGGGCCGCGCACGAACGGTGCGACGCCGGGGCGGCCGTCGGTGAAGTCGAGGCCCGCCGCATCCTGCGCGGTGAAGGCAGGGGCGACGTCGACGCCCTCGGGCGTGCTCCAGGCCTTGCCGGCCGCGGGCGCGGCCGTGGGTTCGGGCGCCTCGAAGGAGACTTCTGCGAAGTTCGGGAACTTGCTCATGGCTCAGGCTCCCTCGAAGGCGGCGGCGAAGCGGATGGGGGTGAGGGCCGGGCACCGGCTGTCCGGGCCTGGCAAGCGCGGGTCGGGGCCGTCGACCGCGAAGGCGGACGCGTCGGGCGTCTCGACGTCGGGCGCCTTGTCCTCGGCGTTGGGGAAGGCGGTGACCCCCAGGATCTTGCGGCTCTTGTCGGCGAAGGACGCCTCTTGTCCCTCACGGGTCTCGGCGACCATGTCGGCGATCAGGCCGCTTTCCAGCGCCTTGACGATCCCGCCGTCGGCCTCGATGGCCTGGAAGCAGCCCCAGGCGGCGCGGGCCAGCTGGTCGGTCAGGGTGTCGAGGTACCAGGCGCCGCCGGCCGGATCGGCGACGCGGCCCAGGTGGCTTTCCTCCATCAGGACGAGCTGGGTGTTGCGGGCCTGGCGGCGGGCGAAGGCCGTCGGCAGGCCGATGGCGTCGGTGAAGTTTCCGAGGATGACCGTGTCGGCCCCGCCCACCGCGCCCGCGAAGCCGGCGGCGGTCAGGCGCAGCAGGTTGGTCCAGGCGTCGGCCTTGGCCAGCATCCGCTGCGAGGAGCGGGCTTCGATGCGGGCGGGAAGCTCAACGCCGCAGGCGCGGGTCAATTGCGCCCACAGCGAGCGGACGGCGCGCACCTTGGCCACGCCGGTGAAGTATTCGCCGTCCAGGCTGACGCCCAGCACGATGCGAGACCAGGCCTCGTCCATCGACAGGCCCGAGCGGACCAGGGCCTTGGCGTAGGCGAGCGCGCTGGCGGCCATCACCGCCAGTTCCTCGGCGTTGGAGCCGCCGGCCTCGTGCGCGGCGCGGCCGGTGGCCAGGAACAGGGTTGCCGTGGCGTAGATCTCGGCCAGCCTTGCGCCGACCGTGGCCGCGCTGAACACGTGGCTCTCGATCGGGCCGGGGCTGACGCCGGCCTGCATCCAAGCCGTCAGCGGATCCATGTGGAAGGCGAGCGGCGCGTTGGGCGCGGCCTTGGCCAGGGCGCCCAGCCAGTCGGCGGCCTTGGGACCGAGGAATCCGGCGTCCAGCGCCACGGGCGCCAGATCCAGCAGCACGCCGTCGAGCACGCGGGCCAGGTCCTCGCGCGAACCGACCGCGACGCCGTTTCCGCCTTGCGGATGCAGCGCCAACAACACCGAGGCCGCGCCGTTCTCCAGGTCCTTCAGGATCTCGGCGTTGGCGTGCCGAGGATCGGGGTGGGCGATGCGCGTGCGCAGGTCCCAGGGGCGGTCGAGGTCGCGCGGGCGCAGGTCGCGGGTCACGGCCACGGCGTCGCTGGCGGTGTAGAGCGGGCGGATGGCTATGCCGTCCGGCGTGGCGCGCACCAGGGTCTCGTCGAAATCGGCCCCTTTGAGGGTCTTTTCGACCAGTTTCAACCACTTGGCCTGCGCCAAGGCTTCGTCGGGCGGGCCGAAGTCGTCGGCCAGTTGGGCGGGCGCCTCGCTCACGACGGGGTTCTCCTGCGGTGCGGCATTCCTGTATTTTGACGCAGTTGCGCGCCTGCCGCCACGGAGGTCAAGCGCTTGCAAGTCCCATGAACAGGCGTTTAAGCTAACGCTGTTAACATGCGCGGCGCCTGACGTCGCGGAACGAGGAGACCCCCGTCCCATGGCTCTGCCGCCCATCCTGCGTGACCGTCTGCGCCTGCCGGTGATCGCCTCGCCGCTGTTCATCATCAGCAATCCGGATCTCGTGATCGCCGAGTGCAAGGCCGGCATCGTCGGCTCGTTCCCGTCGCTGAACGCCCGCCCGCTGTCGCAGCTTGACGAGTGGCTGGCCCGCATCACAGAGGAACTGGCCGCCTGGGACAAGGCCCACCCGGACATGCCCTCGGCTCCGTTCGCGGTGAACCAGATCGTCCACAAGACCAACAACCGGCTCGAGCAGGACATCGAGCTGTGCGTGAAATACAAGGTGCCCGTGGTGATCACCTCGCTGGGTGCACGCGAGGACCTGAACCAGGCGATCCACTCGTACGGCGGCATCACCCTGCACGACGTCATCAACGACCGCTTCGCCCGCAAGGCCATCGAGAAGGGGGCCGACGGCCTGATTCCGGTGGCGGCAGGGGCCGGCGGCCACGCGGGGGCGATCTCGCCCTTCGCCCTGGTGCAGGAGATCCGCACCTGGTTCGACGGGCCTGTGGCCCTGTCGGGCGCCATCGCCAGCGGTCGTTCGGTCCTGGCGGCCCAGGCCATGGGCGCGGACCTGGCCTATATCGGCTCGGCCTTCATCGCGACCGAGGAGGCCAATGCGCCGGAGGCCTACAAGCGGACGATCACCGAGGCCAACGCCAGCGACATCGTCTATTCGAACCTCTTCACCGGCGTGCACGGCAACTATCTGCGCCAGTCGATCGTCGCCGCCGGCCTAGACCCCGACAACCTGCCGCAAAGCGATCCGTCGAAGATGAGCTTCGGCTCGGGCGGCAACCAGGACGCCAAGGCCTGGCGAGACATCTGGGGTTCGGGCCAGGGCATCGGCGCCATCACCGAAGTGCTGCCGGTCGCCGAACGCATCGCGCGCCTGGCGGAGGAATATGAGGACGCGAAGGCCGAACTGGCGGCCAAGACCGCGCTGACGGCCGGCAATCGCCTGGCTTTCGCCGCCGAGTAGGACGGGGATCGAGCCGGGGACGAAGGCGGCTTCGTCCCCGGCGACTCCGGCGAGGCGATCCTGAGCGGGTTCGAAACCCGCCAGGAGCGCGCCATGTCCGACGCCGCCACGCCCCGTCTTTCGCTGCCCTATGTGGCTGCGGGGCAAGCCCAGAAGCACGTCACCGTCAACGAAGGCCTCGCCAGGCTCGACGGCCTCGTCCAGCCCTGCGTGATCAGCCGCACGATCGCGATCCAGCCCGCCAATCCCGCCGACGGCGCCCTGTGGATCCGTCCCGCCGCGGCGACCGGGGGCGACTGGGCGTCCGCGCCTGCCCAACGCCTGATGCGCTTCGAAGCCGGCGCCTGGGAGTCCATCGCGCCCGCCGCCGGCTTCACCGCCTGGATCGTCGACGAGGGCCAGATGGCGGTGTTCACCGGCTCGGCCTGGGTCGCGCTGTCGTCCACCTTCACCAGCTTGACCGCCGCGCGCTCGCCGTTCGGGGCCAATGTTCGCATCGAGATCGTCGAGGTCGAGGCGAGCCTGACCGGCGCGTCGGTCGTCACCGCCGCCGTGATTCCCGCCCGCGCCATCGTGCTGGGCGTCTCGACCCGCACCAGCGCCGCGGTCACCGGCGCGATTTCCTACAGCTGCGGCGTCGCCGGCGAGACGGGCAAGTTCGGAAGCTCGCTGGGCGTGGCGCTGAACGCCAGCAACATCGGCGTGGTGGGACCGACGGCGTATTACGCCGATACGCCCGTGGTGCTCACCGCGGCTGGCGGCTCGTTCGTTTCCGGCAAGGTGCGGGTGGCGATCCAACTGCTGCGGTTCGAGGCTCCGGCGGCGGTTTAGGGGACTGTCGGCCGACGGCCTTGCTCTCCGACTGCCGACCATCCCTCAACTTGCGAATGGCTCTCTGCTTGATCCGAGGGGCCAGCCCGGCTACACGCCCCCATCCCTTGGGGAGTAGCCGCCCGCGCCTATCAGCGGGGCCCGCCGTCAACATACTTGATCCTCGGATCATGGCGCGGGCGAGGAAAGCACCGACAGCTTTCCTGGCGAGACCAATGGCGTCGTTTTCCGTCCGGGCTGGGCGGGGAAACGGTCGCTGTTGTCTTGTCTGCGCTCGGCCCCGCAACGGTGTTTCATGGAATCCCTGCTCGTCTCGACCCTGGTCGTGGCCATTGCCGAAATCGGCGACAAGACCCAGCTTCTGGCCATCATCCTGGCCACGCGGTTCAAGAAGCCGATCCCGATCATCCTGGGCATCCTGGTCGCCACGCTGCTGAACCACGCCCTGGCGGCGCTGGCCGGTTCGCTGGTCGCCCAGTACCTGCAGGGCGCCTGGTTCCAGTGGCTGGTCGCCATCTCGTTCATCGCCATGGCCGCGTGGGCGCTGATCCCCGACAAGGCCGACGACGAGGACGGCGGCGCGGTGGGCCGCTACGGCGTGTTCGCCACCACGGCCATCGCCTTCTTCCTGGTCGAGATGGGCGACAAGACCCAGATCGCCACGGTGGCCCTGGGCGCGCAGTTCCATAACGTCACCCTGGTGGCCGCCGGCACCACCCTGGGCATGATGCTGGCCAATGTGCCGGCCGTGTACCTGGGCGAGGCCGCCACGAAGATCGTGCCGCTGAAGTACGTGCGCATCGGCGCGGCGCTGATCTTCCTTGGCTTGGGCCTGTGGGGGATCGCGAGCCTGCTGGGCCTCTTCGGGTAATGACGTAGGCGGGGGCGGGAGCTATTCACGGGTCGAACGATCCGGAGTTTCCCGCCTCATGACCCAAGACACGCTGTCCGCGACCGGCTGGGAATTCTGGATCGATCGCGGCGGCACCTTCACCGATATCGTCGCCCGCCGCCCCGATGGGCGGCTGATTACCCACAAACTGCTGTCGGAAAATCCCGAGCAGTACGAGGACGCCGCCGTCGCAGGCGTGCGCGCCCTGCTCGAACAGGGCGGCGGCGGGGCGGTCGACGCCGTGAAGATGGGCACCACGGTGGCCACCAACGCCCTGCTCGAACGCAAGGGCGAGCCGACCCTTCTGGCGATCACCAAGGGTCACGCCGACGCCCTGCGCATCGGCCAGCAGGCTCGGCCCAGGCTGTTCGACCGCAACATCGTAAAGCCCGAAGCCCTCTACACCCGCGTCGTCGAGATCGACGAGCGGATCGGCGTCGACGGCGAGGTGGTGCGGCCGCTGGACGAAGCCGCCGCCGGCGAAGGCCTGCAGGCCGCCTTCGACGCCGGCTTCCGCGCCGTGGCCATCGTGCTGCTGCACGGCTTCCGCTTCACCGACCACGAGGCGCGGGTCGCGGCCATCGCCCGCGAGGTCGGCTTCACCCAGGTCTCGGTCAGCCACGAGGTCAGCCCGCTGATGAAGCTGGTCGGTCGGGGCGACACGGCGGTGGTCGACGCCTACCTGTCGCCGATCCTGCGCCGCTATGTCGACCAGGTGGCCTCGCGGCTGGGGGCGGAGACGCGGCTCTTCTTCATGCAGTCGAACGGCGGCCTGACCGACGCTCGGGCCTTCCGGGGCAAGGACGCCATCCTGTCGGGCCCGGCGGGCGGCGTGGTGGGCATGGCCAGGACGGCGGCCGAAGCCGGCTTTTCCCGCGTCATCGGCTTCGACATGGGCGGCACCTCGACCGACGTCTGCCATTATGCCGGCGAGTACGAGCGGGCTTACGAGACGGTGGTGGCCGGCGTGCGGATGCGCGCGCCCATGATGAACATCCACACTGTTGCGGCCGGCGGCGGCTCGATCTGCAGCTTCGACGGCGCGCGCCTGCGGGTAGGACCGGCCTCGGCTGGGGCCAATCCCGGACCGGCCTGCTATCGCCGCGGCGGACCGCTGACGGTGACCGACTGCAACGTCATGCTGGGCAAGCTGCAGCCCGAGTTCTTCCCGCACGTCTTCGGGCCGAACGCCGACCAGCCGCTGGACCGTGACGTGGTCATCGAGCGCTTCGAGGCCTTGGCGGTGGAGATCGCGGCGGCGACCGGTCGCGCCATGACCCCGGCCGAGATCGCCGAGGGCTTCCTGACCATCGCCGTCGAGAACATGGCGAAAGCCGTGCGCCAGATCTCGATCCAGCGGGGATACGACGTCACCCGCTACGTGCTGGCCTGCTTCGGCGGGGCGGGCGGGCAGCATGCCTGCCTGGTGGCCGACGCGCTGGGCATGAAGACGGTGATGATCCACCCGTTCGCGGGCGTGCTCAGCGCCTATGGCATGGGGCTGGCGGACCTGCGGCTGCTGCGCGAGGCCACGGTCGAGCAGCGCCTGGACGAGGCCGCCGCGACGCTGCCGGCCCGCGCCGCCGCCCTGGCGGCCGAAGCCGAAGCCGCCCTGCGCACCCAGGACGCGCCGCTGGTGACGGTCGAGACGGAAGCGGCGCTGCTGGTCAAGTATGCCGGCACGGACACGCCGCTGCGGGTTTCGCTGACTGATGCAGTGGGCGTCCAGGCGGCGTTCGAGGCGCTGCATCAACGCCGTTTCGGCTTCGTCTCGCCGGCGACGCCGCTTGTGGTCGAGACGCTCAGCGTCGAGGCCGTCGGCCACGCTGACGCTGGTCGACGCGCGGATTTTCAATCCGCTGCTCTAGATGGCGCTAAGGCTCTGGCGACCGTGGAGGCCCGGATGGCTGGGGTGGCTCACGCCGCTCCGGTCTTCGATCGCGAGCAACTGGCCGTTGGGTCCGAGGTGCAAGGTCCCGCCATCATCCGCGAGAGCACAGGCACGACTATCGTCGAGCCGGGCTGGCGGGCCAAGGTCGATGCGCACCTGAATCTGATCCTCGACCGTGTCGAGGCCCTGGCCCCCCGCCGGGCGGCCGGGACGGAAGCCGATCCCGTCATGCTGGAGGTGTTCAACAACCTCTTCATGGCCGTGGCCGAGGAGATGGGTTTCGCCCTGCAGAACACCGCCTATTCGGTGAACATCAAGGAGCGGCTCGACTTCTCCTGCGCGCTGTTCGACCGCGACGGCAATCTGATCGCCAATGCCCCGCACATGCCCGTCCACCTGGGCTCGATGGGCGACAGCGTACGGGCCATCCGTGACGGCCGCGGCAATGACGGCCGGGGCATGAAGCCCGGCGACGTCTACATGCTGAACGCACCTTATGCCGGCGGCACCCACCTGCCGGACGTGACGGTGATCATGCCGGTGTTCGATGCGAACCAGGCCTTGCTGTTCTATGTCGCCGCGCGCGGCCATCAGGGCGACATCGGCGGGATCACCCCGGGGTCGATGCCGCCGGGCAGCAGGACGGTCGAGGAGGAGGGGGTCCTCATCGAGAACTTCCTGCTGGTCGAAGGCGGCCGGTTCCTCGAAGCCGAGACCCGGGCGCTGCTGGCCTCGGGCAAGTGGCCGGCGCGAAATCCCGACCAGAACATCGGCGACCTCAAGGCCCAGGTGGCGGCTTGCGCGCGCGGCGCCGAAAGCCTGACCGGCCTCGTCGCCGAGTTCGGCCAGGACGTGGTCGAGGCCTATATGGCCCACGTGCAGGACAACGCCGAGGAGGCAGTGCGCCGCGTGCTGGCCAGGCTGTCGGACGGCGCGTTCGCCTACGAGCTCGACGACGGCAGCGTGGTGAAGGTCGCCGTCACCGTCGACCAGGCCGCCCGCACCGCGCGCGTGGACTTCACCGGCACCAGCGACCAGGTCCCCACCAATTTCAACGCTCCGGCCTCGATCTGTCGTGCGGCGGCGCTGTACGTCTTCCGCACCCTGGTGGACGACGAGATCCCGATGAACGACGGCTGCCTGCGGCCGGTCGAACTGGTCATTCCCGAGGGCTCGATGCTCAAGCCCCGCTATCCGGCGGCGGTGGTGGCCGGCAATGTCGAGACCAGCCAGGTGGTGGTCGACGCCCTCTACGGAGCGCTCGGCGTCATGGCCGCGGCGCAGGGCACGATGAACAACTTCACCTTCGGCGACGAACGGCGACAGTATTACGAGACCATCTGCGGCGGGGCGGGCGCAGGGCCGGACTTCGACGGCGCCGACGCCGTCCAGACCCACATGACCAACAGCCGCCTGACCGATCCGGAGGTGCTGGAGACGCGCTATCCGGTGCGGGTCGAGGCCTTCCAGGTCCGGCGTGGTTCGGGCGGGGCCGGTGAGCATCGCGGCGGCGACGGGGTGGTGCGCACCATCGGCTTCCGCGAGCCGATGACGGTCACCCTGCTTTCCAACCGCCGCCGCGTGCCGCCGTTCGGCCTGCATGGCGGGGGCAGCGGGGCGCTGGGCCGGGCGCGGATCGAGCGGGCCGACGGGACCGTCCAGACCCTGGCGGCCACCGACGAGGCGCAGGTCGCCGCCGGCGACCGCGTGGTCATCGAGACGCCGGGCGGCGGCGGCTGGGGAAAGGGCTGAGCTGTGAAACCCCGTCCTTCGACAGGCTCAGGATGAGGTTTCTAACGACGACCTCGCTTTTTACAGCTCGCACCGCTTGCCTTGGCCCTCATCCTGAGCTTGTCGAAGGACGAGGATCACGCACCGCAGACCAGGATTTCAACATGACCGATATCGCTCGCCGCACCCTGATCGGCGCCGCCGGCCTCGTCGTCGCGACGCCGGGTCTCGCCCTGGCCGCCGGCAAGCCGCGCGTGGCGATCCAAACCAGCGCTGGTGCGATCATCGTCGAGCTGGAGGACAAGAAGGCTCCGGTCACTTCGGCGAACTTCCTGCGTTATGTGGACGGCAAGAAGTATGACGGAGGAACCTTCTATCGGGCCTCGCGGACCAAGGGCGTGAAGGGCGCGGGCTCGATCCAGGGCGCGCCGCCGGCCCGGGCTCGCCGTTTCGCGCCGATCGCCCACGAGAGCACGACCAAGACCGGCATCCGTCACAAGCCCGGCGTGATCTCGATGGCCCGCAACGCGCCGGGCACCGCCACGTGCGACTTCTTCATCTGCGCCAGCGCCATGCCCTATCTTGACGCCCATCCAGGGGCGAAAGGTGACAACCTGGGCTTCGCGGCTTTCGGCACAGTGGTCGAGGGCCTGCCGATCGTGAAGAAGATCCTGGCCATGCCCACGGGCGGCCCGGCCTATACCGAGGCGATGAAGGACGAGATGCTGAAGGCGCCGGTCCAGATCATCAGCATGAAGCGGGTTGGGTAGGGGCGAGAGGCGAGGCTCTATCGAGCAAACCCGCTTCTGCCTCCCTCGCCCTCGTGGCGAGGACCCATGTTGGCCGCAAGCTCAAACCCTGGCCGTCCTGCAAAGGCCTGAGCGGTTGAACGATGGGTGCTGGGCGCAAGGCCCAGGAAGGCGGCTGGGGCATGTCTGTAGTCGCGCCCTAATCCCGCCGCCCAAGTTCCGTCAGCCTCGCTTCCAGCCGGGTCAGGCTCGCCTTGATCTCTTCCTGTTCGGCGTGGCTGAACTCGTTGGCGTCCTTGATGCAGCGCGAGCAGATGGTGCCGATCAGCAGCGGCAGGATCAGCAGCAGCGTGACGTGCATCAGCACCACGGCGACGGCCCGGCCGCCCACCGTCGCCGGATACATGTCGCCATAGCCCACTGTGGTGGCGGTGACGCAGGCCCACCAGATCGAGTCCAGATAGGGCTTGCCCTCAAACAGGGCATAGGCGCCGGCGGCGACCAGAAGGATGGCGACGTAGATCGCGAGCAGCTCGCGGACCGTGTCGAAGTACTTCATCATAGCCAGCGCTCCTGATCTGGATGTCTCAAGGGCCGACGACGCGGCGGGCTCGGATGGCGATCTGGCCATCGATGTTCATCAGGTAGCTGCCGACGGCGGCCTTGCGAATCTCGACCTTCGAGCCCGGCTTGGGCGGCGATGGCAGGTCGCGGTCGTCGGCCTGGCGCCAGACCGCCCCGTCGGCCAGGATGAGGGTCCAGCGGCCGTCCGAGCCGCGCACGGCCTTGGTCACCTCGCCGGCGATGCGGTCGACCTGCTCGGGCTTGTCGTCGCGATCGAAGATCGACAGGGCCGAGAGGTCCAGCCCGAAGGCCTGGCGACGCGCGGCCTGGGCCTGCTGGCGGTCGACGATGATGACGTCGCCCTTCTTTTCGGCGGTGGTGATGGAGTCGACGGCCGCGTCGTAGCAGGCCAGCCGCTTGTCCCCCTCGACGATCGCGCGGCAGTCGAGCAGGGCCTTCAGGGCCGGGGCGACGTCGCGAACGACAGGGGCCGCGGCCTGGGCGGCGGCGACGGCCACGGCGCATACCAGGCCAGAGGCGACAAGGGCGCGCGCCGATCGGCGGGAAAGACTGATCATCGCGGCGCTCCTTGGGGCTCGTTGATCAACCAGCCGGTGACCGACAGGCGCTTGGCGGCGGCGTAGGCGGCGACCGGCGCCACCGAGTGCGGACGGGGCACCTTGAACAGGGTCAGCACATTGAAGCCAGGCAGGAAGCCGCGCTCGATCTGGCCGTCGGCGTCGTGGAACAGCAACTGGCCGCCCCAGTCCGGACGCCAGCCCCGGGTGAAGCCCAGGGTGAAGGCGGCCAGGCGCGTGTCGCGGCCATGCTTGTCGTCGTGCAGGGTAAGGAAATCGCCCGGGCGGTAGTTCGACGCCTGGACGCGGACGCCGGCCACGTGCGGCTCGCCGATCACCCCGCCCCCGAAGTCGAGGAAGGCTCTGCTCTGCATCAGCTCGGTCAGGGCGTGGATCGGTGGGGCCGGGTCGCGGGCGTACTCGTCCTGCAGGGGATAGGACAGGTGGATGAACGAGAAGCCGCGCGAGGCGCGCTTCAGCGCGCTCTGCAGGAACTGGCGGACGGCTGTGTCACCGAACTTGCGGATCGCCTCGTTGGTGATGACCAGGGTCTCGTTGCTTTCGTCCGGCGCGACGATCGCCCAGGACGAAACGCCTTCAAGAAGGTCGCCAGCGGCGTCGGCGTCGACCGGCCGCAGGAAAACGGGGATCTGCACCACGCCCTCGCGGGCGAAGGTCTCGGCGAAGGCGGCCGGATCCAGGTCCGCACGGAGGCGGAAGGCGGGTTTGTCGGCCGTCATCGGGCGGCGTTGTTCACGGCGAATCTCCCCCGTCGCGCGCTCGGCGCCGGTGGGTTCTAGCTAACAGATCGGTGTTCGCCGGTTCAATCGCCCCGGGCGCGCCCCGACGGCGAGGCGCCGAAAAAGCGGGCGCCGCGTCGCGCCGCCGTGTCGCGGATTGCGGCGATCGGCGACGCTACATTACCGAATTGCAACGTTATCCGGTGGCGCGGCTTGTGTCTAAAATCGGTGAACACTAGTTTTCGTATACCGTCGCCAACGCAACGTCGCGGGCGAAATTCACTGGCACAGCTAGAATAAATTGCCGGAAGTGCTTGAGCGAGCTTGGCTGTCGCTATTTTCGATTATCGATATGAATTGTTTCTGCTTCAGCAACAATTTGAAGACTAATTCCACCATAATGGGCGAAAAAACAGCAATATGTGGCGCGTTTGGGGCGAAGTGCGTCCCTTTTGTTACAGTGTGAACCAAATGCAATGTTGCTGGCCTGGGCAAGATTGACCCTGGTTCGGCAAACGACGTTCATGGCGCAGACCCGCTTCGAGCCCGACGCGGGGGGGCACAAGAAGCGCCGCGCGGGGGAACACGAGCGGCGCTGCAATATGTTTTTGGAGGTCTGATGTTGCACGCCTTGTCCACGCGTAAGCGTTTGCTTGCGTCCACCCTGCTCTGCGGCGTTATCGCGCCGGCCGTGGTGGCCTCGCCGGCTTTCGCGCAGGAAGCGCCTGCCGCGGTCGAGGAAATCGTCGTCACCGGTTCGCGCATCGCGCGCCCTGACCTGACCTCCAGCAGCCCCGTCGCCTCGGTCGGCGAGAAGGAGCTGCAGCAGTCGGGCGTGGTGAACACCGAAAACCTGATCAACACCCTGCCGCAGGCCGTCCCGGGCATCACCTCGACGGTCAACAACGGCAGCAACGGCACGGCCACGGTCAGCCTGCGCGGCCTCGGCTCCAACCGCACCCTGGTGCTGGTGGACGGCAAGCGCCAGACCCCGACCACCCAGGCCGGCGCCGTCGACATCAACCTGATCCCGCCGGCCCTGATCAAGCGCATCGAAGTGCTGTCGGGCGGCGGCTCGGCCGTCTACGGCTCCGACGCCATCGCCGGCGTCGTCAACTTCATCCTGAAGAACGACTTCGAGGGCCTGGAAGTGTCGGCCGGCTATCAGGCCACCGACAAGGGCGAAGCCCCGATCTATTCGGGCTCGATGACCTTCGGCGCCAACTTCGGCGGCGACAAGAAGGGCAACGTCGTCCTCAGCCTGGGCTACAACAAGCGTGAAGCGCTGACGCAGGGCGAGCGGGGCGGCATGCTCAGCACCGCCTGGGGCGAGAGCACGGTTCGCAACGGCCTCAACCCGGTCGGCCTGGTGCCGAGCGGCTCGCAATCGAACGAGCAAGGCAATATCGGCGCCTTCGTGTCGGGCCGTTTCGTCACCCTGCCGGGCGTGGCCAACTCCTCGTCGAACGCCGCCCTGCTGCTGCCGGACGGCAATGTGCGCCTCTACAGCAGCGCGACCGACACCTACAACTTCGCCCCGGTCAACTACGTCCAGACCCCGCAGGAGCGCTACTCGGTCACCTCGCTGGCCAGCTATGAGCTCAAGCCGGGCCTGACCGCCTACGCCAAGGGCAACTTCGTCAACAGCCAGGTCGTCACCCAGCTGGCGCCGACCCCGATCGGCAACCGCACCTTCCGCTTCACGCTGGACAACAACCCGTTCCTGACGACCGCCGCCAAGTCGGCGCTGAACAGCCTCGGTTCGAGCACCGCCTACACGATCCCGTCGAGCGCCTCGTGGACCGCCGGCACCTTCACCGACGTCGACAGCGACGGCGACGGCATCTACGACACCGTCACCGGCGTCTTCAACCGCCGCCTGTCGGAAGTCGGCCCGCGCGTCTCGCGCTACAACTTCAGCGCCTTCCAGATCCAGCTGGGCCTGAAGGGCGAGATCGAGGCCATCAACGGCGGCTTCGACACCTACTTCCAGTACGGCAACACCCACGGCAGCAACTCGCTGCTGGGCGACACCAGCCTGGCCCGCATCCAGCAGGCCCTGCTGCTGAACGCCTCGGGCACCGGCTGTCTTGATCCGTCGGGCGGCTGCGTGCCGATCAACCTCTTCGGCCAGGGCAACATCTCGCAAGGCGCCGCGAACTTCATCAAGACGCGAATCAACTCGTCGCAAGACTACGAGCAGCTCTATGCCGGCCTGACCTTCAACGGCGACACCGGCAACTTCTTCTCGCTGCCGGCCGGCCCGATCGGCTTCGCCGTCGGCGGCGAATATCGCGCCGAAGACTTCGCCTTCAACCCGAGCCAAGACCTGGCCACCGGCAACCTGACCGGCTTCAACGCCAGCCCGCCGGTCTCGGGCCGCTTCGACGTCTATGAAGTCTACGGCGAAATCGTCGTGCCGATCCTGAAGGACCTGCCGTTCGTCAAGGCGCTGGACCTGGAACTGGCCGGCCGTATCTCGGACTACTCCACCCAGCCGGACCCTGTTGAGACCTACAAGATCGCCGGCACCTGGAAGCCCATCGACGACCTGATGCTCCGGGTGTCGTACAACAAGGCCATCCGCGCCCCGTCGATCGGCGACCTCTACGCGCCGCAGTCGAACGGCTTCCCGACCGCGACCGACCCCTGCTCGGCTCGCGCCGCGCCGAACGCCCAGGTCCGCCAGGCCTGTATCAACTCGGGCATTCCCGCGGCCCTGGTCGGCAACCTGAACGCCAACCAGCAGACCCAGACCCTGTCGGGCGGCAACCCGAACCTGCGTCCGGAAGAGGGCAAGACCACCACGGTCGGCGTCGTCTACACGCCGTCGTTCGTCTCGGGCCTGTCGCTGACCCTCGACTACTTCAAGATCGAGGTCCGCGACGCCATCGACACCTTCGGCGGCGGCACGTCCAACCTGATGAACGTCTGCTACGGCACGCTGGTCAACGGCAACCCCAACTCGCCCTACTGCCAGGCCATCAAGCGCCTGGGCAACGGCTCGATCGACTACGTCTCGTCGATCAACGAGAACGTCGCCCTGCGCACGGTGGAAGGCATGGACATCGGCCTGACCTACCGCACCCAACTGGAAGACATCGGTCTGCCGGACTGGGGTTCGCTGTCGGTCCGTTCGCTATACACCAACACCTGGATCTACACGATCAATCCGGACGACATCTCGGCGCCGATCAAGTGCGCCGACCGCTTCGGTTCGCGCTGCTCGGGCTCGAGCGTCAACCCGCTGCCGCGCCACAAGATCAGCTCGGCCGCCAACTGGCGCTTCAAGCAGTTCGGCGTGAACCTCGTCTGGAACTACCTGGACGACATGATCGACGACAACCCGCTGAAGACCAATGCGGGGACCTTCTTTGTCGAAAAGATCGGCGCGAAGAACTACTTCGACCTGTCGGCCGACTGGGACGTGAGCGACAACGTCGCCTTCACGGCCGGCGTCAAGAACCTGACCCAGGAATCCTATCCGATCCTGGGCGGCAACGCCTCGCCGTCGAACAGCGGCTATCCGGCCGTCTACGACGTGCTGGGCCGCGTGTTCTTCCTGAACGCGCGCCTGCGCTACTGATCGCAAGCGGCGCGCTCCGAAAGGGGCGCGCCGACCTTGGTCCTTCGAAAGCCGGCGGCCTCGCGGTCGCCGGCTTTCGTTCGGGGCCTAGCCGCGCCTGCTGGCGGCGTCGGCGAGATAGAGCTCCAGGTTGGTGTAGCCAGAGCCGCCCCTGGCCAGGGCCGGGCCGTCGGCGGGGGTGTTCGGATCCAGGCCACGGGCCTTCTCCCAGGCGTCGGGCATGCCGTCGCCGTCGCTGTCCCTGGCGGGCTTGCCGGCGGGGAGGGCGGGCCAGCCGCCGACGTCCTTCTGGCTGTTGATCGTCGCGCCGGTGCGGTCGCGCACTCCGGCCACGATGCGGGCGTCGACGCTGTCGCGGAACACCGAGGCGCCGGCGCCGGCCAGCACGCGCTCATAGGCCTTGCCGGCCGGCTCGGGCGCCACCGTCCCGACCTCGATCGGCGCGGCCTGGCGATAGCCGGCGGGCTCGGGGATGGTGAAGGTCACCAGGCTCCACGGATCGGCGGGGACCGCGCCGGCCATGCTGTTGCCGGCGAAATAGGCCCGGGCTAGCGTGTTGCTTTCTTGGAACGCCACCGGCTTGCCGCTCTGCGGGCCGGGGACGTAGGCGTTGTCGACGAAGTTGTAGGCGACCATCGCCGCCTTGTCGGCGTCGTAGCCGGCATGGCCCTTGCCCCAGTTGTAGAAGACGTTGGAGCGGAAATCGAAGAAAGCCCCGACCGGGTCCTTGTCGACGCCGTCGTAGTTGCCGGGGCGGGGCATGCGGGCCATGTGGCTGGCCCACAGATTGTGATGGAAGCTGGCCTTGGAGCCCTTGCCGCCGCGGATCAGGCTGCCGTAGCCGTGGTCGCCCTTGGCGTGCAGCGAACGGGCCATGGATTCGGCGATGATCGACCACTGGACGGTGAGGTCGAAGAAGCCCTGGCCTTCCTCGCCGTAGCGGGCCGAGGCCGACAGGGTCTCGTCCACCGACCAACTGGCCGAGACGTGGTCGAGGATGATCCGCCGGCCGTTGTTGATCCAGATGGCGTCGCTTTCGGTCTTGCTCTCGTCGCCCAGGCGCGAGCGGATGAAGCGGATGACCACGTCGTCGGCCGAGACGACCAGGGTATGGTCGCGCAGGGTGATCCCGCCGCCCGGCGCGGTCTGGCCGGCGATGGTGATGCGAGGCTCGCTGATCTTCAGGTCCGACTTCAGCTGGATCGTGCCGGCTACGTCGAAGACCACGGTGCGCGGGCCCTTGGCCTCGACGGCGGCGCGCAGCGAGCCGGGACCGGAATCCTCCAGGTTGACGACCCTGATCACCGCGCCGCCGCGTCCGCCTTGCGAGAACCGACCCGCGCCCTCGGCGCCGGGAAAGGCCAAGGTCTGGCCCGAAGTCTGGCCCGAAGTCTGGGCCGACGCCTGGGCGGCGAGGGCGCAGAGGGCGATGGCGGCGGCGCCGGCCAGCAGGCGGCGCGGACGAAGGCGGTTCATATGCGGTCTCTCCCCGAGGTCGGCGAGCGTCGGGCGCGCATCGTCCGGATGACGCGACCCTGCCCGTGGGATCGAGAAATGTCCACCGGTGTCATTTTGCGGTCCGGCGTGACGCATCGTGACGGTAACCTTACAAAGGCAGGGGATTTGCTTCGCCCGTGATCAATTCCTGCTCGATATTCGGGCGAAAGCAGCGAGTGCGTTGCGGCATGACGCCGACAGGCGAAGTTTTCTTCCGAAAATGGGCGGTCGAACCTGACGCTGGTGTCAACCTTACCGGAGTGCCGTCGATTCGCGTCCCGGGGGGGGAAGCATCCCATGTCCGCCGAAGAAGCCAGCCTCCGACCGGAGCGCATCCTCGATCTCTCCGAACGCCTGAGCATCGTGGCGGGCCAGAAGATCGGCGAGATCTCGACCGTCAATCGCGCGGCCAAGATGCTGGCCATCAACGCCCTGATCGTGGCGGCCCGGGCGGGCGAGGCCGGCCGGGGGTTCGCCATCGTCGCCGAGGAGTTCAAGAAGATCTCCACCCAGATCGACGAGGTGGCCGGGGCCCTGGAAAGCCAGGTGCGCGCCGATCTCGACGAGCTGACGGCGATCGGCGGGGCGATCCTGTCGCACCTGCGCGGCCAGCGGCTGGCGGACCTGGCGCTGAACGCCATCGAGATCATCGACCGCAATCTCTATGAGCGCACCTGCGACGTGCGCTGGTGGGCGACCGACAGCGCTGTTGTCGACTGCGCCATGGCCCCCTCTCGCGAGGCGGCCGACTACGCCAGCCAGCGGCTGCGGGTGATCCTGGACGCCTACACCGTCTATCTGGACCTGTGGATCTGCGACGCGGCCGGGCGGGTGATCGCCAGCGGCCGGCCCGACAGGTATCGCGGCGTGCAGGGCGCGTCGGTCGCCAATGCCAGCTGGTTCCAGGAGGCCCTGTGCACCAAGAGCGGCGATGATTTCGCGGTGGCCGACATCGCCCGTCAGCGTCTGCTCGACGAGGCGCCCGTGGCCACCTACGCCACGGCGATCCGCGAGGGCGGCCAGGCGCGGGGCAAGGTGATCGGCGTGCTGGGCGTTCATTTCGACTGGCGTCCCCAGGCCCAGGCGATCGTCGACGGCGTGCGGATGACCGACGAGGAAAAGAGCCGCTCGCGCGTGCTGCTGCTCGACCAGAACCATCGGATCCTGGCGGCCTCGGACGGGCAGGGCGTGCTGACCGAAAGCTTCAAGCTCGACACCTCGCATGGGACCATGGGCAGCTATGCGGAAGGCGACCGTACGATCGGCTACGCCCTGACGCCGGGCTACGAGACCTACAAGGGCCTGGGCTGGTACGGCTGCCTGGTGCAGCGCCAGGCGGTGGATGCGCCGCTGCCCGTGGCGGCCGAACGGGCTGTGAGCAATGTGCTGCGGCTGAAGGCGTAGCCACGATGCTCTGTAACTAGGAACCTCCCCCAGGGGGCGGGTCTACTCCACCGCGGCCAGCACCTTGCGGATCGTCTCGACGATCTGGTCGATCTGGCTTTCCTCGATGATCAGCGGCGGGGAGAGGGCGATGATGTCGCCGGTGACGCGGACCAGCAGGCCCTGGTCGAAGGCGGCTTCAAAGGCTTCCATCGCCCGGGCCGTGGGAGCGCCGGGGCGGGGCGAAAGCTCGATGCCGGCGATCAGGCCGAAGTCGCGGATGTCGATGACGTGGCGGGCGCCGCGGAGGGAATGGACGGCCGTGCGCCAGTAGGGCTCCAGCGCCAGGGCCCGCTCGAACAGGCCCTCGCCCTGGTAGATCTCCAGCGTCGCCAGGCCCGCCGCGCAGGCCAGCGGATGCCCTGAATAGGTGTAGCCGTGGAAGAGTTCGATGGGCGCGTCGGCGCCGTCGAGCATGGTCTCGTAGATGGCGGCGCTGGCGGCCACCGCGCCGGCCGGCACGGCGGCGTTGGTCAGGCCCTTGGCCATGCACAGCAGGTCGGGCGTGACGCCGAAGCGGTCGGCGGCGAAGGCGGCGCCGATGCGGCCAAAGCCCGTGATCACCTCGTCGAAGATCAAGAGGATGTCGTGCCTGTCGCAGATCGTCCGCAGCTTCTGCAGGTAGCCCTCGGGCGGCACCAGCACGCCGGTCGAGCCGGCGACGGGCTCGACGATGACGGCGGCGATGTTGGAGGCGTCGTGCAGGGCGACGATGCGCTCCAGATCGTCGGCCAGGTGCGCGCCGTGCCGGGGAATGCCCTGGCTGAACAGGTTCCCGGCCAGGCCATGGGTGTGGGGCAGGTGGTCGACGCCGGTGAGCAAACTGCCGAAGTACATGCGGTTCTTGGGAATGCCGCCCACCGAGATGCCGCCGAAGCCGACGCCGTGATAGCCGCGCTCGCGGCCGATCAGCCGGGTCTTGGTCCCCTTGCCGCGGGCGCGGTGATAGGCCAGCGCAATCTTCAGGGCGGTGTCGACCGACTCCGAGCCGCTGTTGGTGAAGAAGATCCGGTCCAGGCCCTTCGGCGTCACCTGCGCCAGGCGCGAGGCGAACGCGAAGGCCAGCGGGTGGCCGAGATTGAAGCTCGGCGCATAGTCCAGTTCGCCGGCCTGTTTGCGGATCGCCTCGGTGATCTGCTCGCGCCCGTGGCCGGCGTTGACGCACCACAGGCCCGAGGTGGCGTCGAGGATCTGCCGTCCTTCGGGCGTCTGGTAGTGCATCCCGTGGGCGCTGCCGAGCAGGCGCGGATTGGCCTTGAAACGCCGGTTGGGCGTGAACGGCATCCAGTAGGCGTCGAGGTCGTTGGCGCCGAAATCGGGCATGTGACGCTCCGGGTTGGGACCTTGCATTGTGATCGCAATTATCGGCTAGCTGGCAACCCCTGGATTGAGCCGGAGCGAAGAGGGGACATGGTCGAGCCGAAAGCGCGCCGTTCCCTGGCCGATTCCACGGCGGTGCATGACCAGGTCTATGACTCGATCCGGCAGGCGTTGATCACCGGCAAGATCGCCCCGGGGGTGGGGGTGTCCTTGCGCAGCCTGGCGGCCGAGCTGGGAGTGTCGCCGATGCCGGTGCGCGACGCCGTGCGCCGGCTGGCGGCCGAGCGCGCCCTGGCCATCAATCCGGCCAACAAGCGCCTGTCCGTGCCCTCCCTGACCGCCGAGCGCCTGGAGCAGCTGGAGCTGGCCCGGCGCTGGGTCGAGCCGGAACTGGCCGCTCGCGCAGCGCCCAGGGCCGACGAGGCCCTGGTGCGCCGGCTGAAGGCCATCGATCTTGATCTGGAAGAGGCCCTGCGGGTGGGCGACGTCGATGGCTACATGGTGGCCAACCACGCCTTCCACTTCGCCATCTACGAGCGGGCCGGGGCGGAGGTGCTGCTGGCCATGGCCGGGGGGCTGTGGCTGCAGATCGGGCCGTTCATGCGGGTGGTGTTCGGTCGGGTGGGCACCGGCAGCCTGCCGGCCGACCGCCATGCGCAGGCCATGGACGCCCTGAAGGCCCGCGACGCCGAGGGCGCCCGCCGGGCCATCGCCGCTGACCTTGCAGAAGGCATGGACAAGATGCGCGCGGCGGTCGAGGCCGGCGCCGGCTTGACAGCCGCTTCGGCGGGACAAACTGTGATCACAATTCCATGAGGTAGGGCGTGAGCATTCCCGCATCCATCTCCGAACAGCGCCAGCGCCTGGCCCTTCCCGGCAAGGCGGTGATCGACGGCGCGCTGGCGAGTGCGACCTCGGGCGGAACCTTCGACAATGTCGGGCCGCGCGACGGGGCGGTGCTGAACCAGGTGGCCGCCTGCGACGTCGCCGACGTCGAGCGCGCCGTGGCCGCCGCCCGCGCCGCCTTCGAGGACGGCCGCTGGCGCGACCTGCATCCGCGCCAGAAGAAGAAGGTGCTGTTTCGGCTGGCCGAGCTGATGGAGCGCGACGCCGAGGACCTGGCCCTGCTGGAGAGCCTGGATGTCGGCAAGCCGATCCGCGATGCGCGGGCCGTCGACGTGCCGCTCGCGATCAACACCACCCGCTGGTACGCCGAGGCCCTGGACAAGGTCTATGGCGAGGTCGGCGCCTCGCCGGCCGATCGGCTGAGCTTCGCCACTCACGAGCCGCTGGGGGTGATCGGGGCCATCGTGCCGTGGAATTTCCCGCTGCACATGGCGATGTGGAAGGTCGCGCCGGCCCTGGCGATGGGCAATTGCGTGGTGCTGAAGCCCGCCGAGCAGTCGCCGCTGACGGCGCTGAAGCTGGGGGAGCTGGCCCTCGAAGCCGGGCTGCCGCCGGGCGTGCTGAACGTGGTCCCGGGCTTCGGGGCGATCGCCGGCCAGGCCCTGGCGCGGTCGATGGACGTCGACATGATCGCCTTCACCGGCTCGGGCGCCACCGGCCGGCGGCTGATGGAATATGCGGCCCAGAGCAACCTCAAGCGCGTGTCGCTGGAGCTGGGCGGCAAGTCGCCCCAGATCGTCTTCGCCGACTGCCCCGACCTGGATGCGGCCGCCCAGGCCGCCGCCTGGGGCGTGTTCTATAACCAGGGCGAGGTCTGCACGGCCGCTTCGCGCCTGCTGGTCGAGGCCCAGGTCAAGGACGAGTTCCTGGAGAAGGTGGTTGCGGTGGCGCGCACCATCCAGGTCGGTGATCCGCTGGATCCCGAGACGGGCTTTGGGGCCATGGTCAGCGAGCGGCAGATGCAGACCGCGCTGGACTATATCGACAAGGCCCGCGAGGAAGGCGGCGGGCCGGTGCTGGGCGGGTCGCAGGTGCGCGTCGAGACCGGCGGCTTCTATGTGGAGCCGACCATTTTTGACGGCGTGCGGCCCTCGCACAAACTGGCCAGGGAAGAAGTGTTCGGACCTGTCCTGGGCGTGATGAGCTTCACAGGCGAGGACGAGGCCTTCGCCCTGGCCAACGACACGGTCTACGGCCTGGCCGCCGGCCTGTGGACCAGCGACATAAACCGCGGCCTGAAAGGGGCGCGGAAGCTGAAGGCCGGATTGGTCTGGGTCAATGGCTGGGACGCCTGCGACATCACCATGCCGTTCGGGGGCTTCAAGCAGTCGGGCTTCGGCCGTGACCGCAGCCTTCATGCGTTGCACAAGTACGCCGACCTGAAGTCGGTGTCCGTAACGCTGAGGTAGCCTGTGATGACCCTGAATCTCGTTGAAACCGAAGCCTTCATCGACGGCCTCTGGATCGAGGGCGAGGCGACCTTCGAGGTGACCAATCCGGCCGACGGGACGGTGATCGCCCAGGTCGCCGACCTGGGCGCCGGCGAGACGCGGGTGGCCATCGAGGCCGCCCACCGGGCCTTCCCGGCCTGGGCGGGCAAGACGGCCAAGGAGCGTGGCGCGATCCTGAGGAAGTGGAGCGACCTGATGCTCGCCCACGCCGAAGACCTGGCCCGGCTGATGACGGCCGAGCAGGGCAAGCCGCTGGCGGAGGCCAGGGGCGAGGTGGCCTATGGCGCCAGCTTCATCGACTGGTTCGCCGAGGAGGCCAAGCGCGGCTACGGCCATACCATCCCGACGCCCGATCGCAGCAAGCGCCTGGCCTCGATCAAGCAGCCGATCGGGGTGTGCGCGGCCATCGCGCCGTGGAACTTCCCCATCGCCATGATCACCCGCAAGGTCGGCCCGGCCCTTGCGGCCGGCTGCACCGTGGTGGTCAAGCCGGCCGCGGAGACCCCGCTGTGCGCCCTGGCCATCGCGCGCCTGGCCATCGAGGCGGGCGTGCCGGCCGGCGTGCTCAACGTCGTCACCGGCACGGACGCCAGCGCCATCGGCAAGGCCCTGTGCGAGGACGGTCGGGTGCGCAAGCTGTCGTTCACCGGCTCCACCCCGGTGGGCAAGGTGCTCTACGGCCAGTGCGCCGGCACGATGAAGAAGCTTTCCCTGGAACTGGGCGGCAACGCGCCCTTCGTAGTCTTCGACGACGCCGACCTGGAGGCCGCGGTCGATGGGGCGATCGCCAGCAAGTATCGCAACACCGGCCAGACCTGCGTCTGCGCCAACCGCCTGATCGTGCAGGCCGGCATCCACGACGCGTTCGTGGCGCGCCTCTCCGAAAAGGTCGCGGCGATGAAGGTCGGCCCGGGTGCGGGCGAGGGCGTGGTGATCGGCCCGCTGATCAACGACAAGGCCATCGTCAAGGTCGAGGCCCTGGTGCGCGAGGCGGTGGAGGCCGGGGCGCGGGTCGAGGTCGGCGGCGCGCGTCACGACATGGGCGGCCTGTTCTACCAGCCGACGGTGCTTAGCGGCGCGACGGCGGACATGCGCCTGTTCAACGAGGAGATCTTCGGGCCGGTCGCGCCGATCGTGAAGTTCGAGACCGAGGACGAGGCGATCAGCCTCGCCAACGCTACGCCGTTCGGCCTGGCGGCCTACTTCTACAGCCGCGACGTCGGCCGCTGCTGGCGCGTGGCCGAGGCCATCGAGGCCGGCATGGTCGGGATCAACGAAGGCCTGATCTCGACCGAGGTCGCCCCGTTCGGCGGGGTCAAGGAGTCGGGCCTGGGCCGCGAGGGCTCGTCCGAGGGTCTCGATGAGTATTTCGAAACCAAGTACCTGTGCTTTGGCGGGGTGGTATGAGGTCGTCGCACATATACCCGCTCCCTTCCCCCTTGATGGGGGAAGGGCTGGGGATGGGGGTGGAAGCGGTTCAGCTTCGTTGTCCTTCGTCGCCTGGGCGCAGCTATTCGACGCCGCATAGCGGACAGGGCGGGGTCACCCCCATCCCTGACCCTTCCCCCATCAAGGGGGAAGGGAAAAGAAGGGCGTCGGCATGATCGCCGAACTCTCCCGCCCTTCGACCCTCGCCGACCTGATCGCCGCCGAGCGCGAGCGGTTCCTGGCCGAGCATCCGCGCAGCGTGGCGATGGCCAAGGCGGCCTCGGCCGTCTGGCGGGGCGGGGTTCCGATGCACTGGATGGGAGACTGGGCCTGCCCCAGCCCGATCTTCGCCGCCCAGGGCGTTGGGGCGCAGGTCACCGACATCGACGGCCAACTCTATGACGACTTCTGCCTGGGCGACACGCCGTCGATGTTCGGCCATGGCGAGCCTTCCGTGGCCGCCGCCGTCGCCGACCAGGCCAGGCGCGGGGCGGGGTTCATGCTGCCCACCGCCTCGGCGGTGATCGTCGGCAAGCTCTTGGCCGAGCGGTTCGGCCTGCCGCTGTGGCAGGCGGCGACCACGGCCAGCGACGCCAACCGCGCGGCGATCCGCTGGGCGCGGGCGGTGACGCGGCGGCCGGTCGTGCTGGTGTTCGACGGCTGCTATCACGGCATGGTCGAGGACGCCTTCGTGGTGCTGAAGGATGGCCAGCCTTCGATGAAGCCCGGCCTGCTGGGCCAGGTGCAGGACCTGACGGCGACCACCCGCGTCGTGCCGTTCAACGACCTTGCGGCCCTGGAAGCGGCCCTGGCTCCGGGAGACGTCGCCGCCGTGCTGGCCGAGCCGGTGATGACCAACTGCGGGATGATCCTGCCCGAACCCGGTTTCCACGACGCTTTGCGCCGCCTGACCCGCGAGACCGGAACCCTGCTGGTCATCGACGAGACCCACACCATCTCGACTGGTCCCGGCGGCTATACGAAAGCGCATGGGCTGGAGCCGGACATCTTCGTGCTGGGCAAGGCGGTGGCCGGCGGCGTGCCGGCCGCCATCTGGGGCGTGACGGCGGCGCTGTCGGCGCGGATGGACGAGGCGCAGGCGCGCATCGGTCCCGGCCAGTCGGGGATCGGCACGACGCTGTCGGGCAATGCGCTGGCCATGGCGGCCATGCGGGCCATGCTGTCGGAAGTCATGACCGAGGCGGCTTACGCCAGGATGCTGGCCGGGGCGCAGCGGCTGGTGGCGGGGCTGGAGGGCGTCATCGAAGCCCACGGCCTTGCGTGGTCGGTCGTTCATGTCGGGGCGCGGGTGGAGCTGGTCTTCGCCGACCCGCCGCCGCGCGACGCCGCCGCGATGCGGAAAATTCTGGACCAGGATGCCGTGGAAGCGCTGCATCTGTGGCTGATCAACCGAGGGGTGCTGATCGCGCCCTTCCACAACATGATGCTGGTCTCGCCCGTCACCGAGGATGCGGCGGTCGATCGGCTGGTCGCGGCGGTGGATGCGTTCGCCGTGGCCGTCGGGGAGGTGGAATGACGTGTTTTCACTTTCCCTCCCCCTTTGATGGGGGAGGGGCAGGGGTGGGGGTGACGCCGTCGGCGGGCCTTGGCTCGGCTTCGCTGCATCCTGAACCGCCCCAGTCACCCCCATCCCCGACCCTTCCCCCATCAAGGGGGAAGGGGGAGTGCTCCCGATGACCGCCGTCGCCGATCCGCAGGAATGCCGCGACTTCCTGGCCGCCAACCCGCAGGTGAAGTACGTCGAGGTGTTCTTCACCTCGATGACCGGGGTGCCGCGAGGCAAGCGGCTGCGGGTGCACGAGCTGCAGGCGATCTATGACTACGGCCGGTTCCTGCCGGGCTCGATCCTGGTGGTCGACACCGTGGGCGCCGACTGCGAGGAGACGGGCCTGGTCTGGGAGGACGGCGACGCCGACCGCCGCGCGCGGCCCGTGCCGGGGACCCTCACCCTGGCGCCGTGGCTGGGTCCCGACGTCGCCCAGGTGATGCTGTCGCTGTACGAGCTGGACGGGACGCCCAACGACCTGGACCCGCGCCATGTGTTGCAACGGGTGCTCGACCGCTACGCCGCCGACGGCCTGACGCCGGTCGCGGCCTGCGAGCTGGAATACTACCTCGTCGACATCGAGCGCGGCCCCGGCGGCGAGCTGATGCCCGCCAGGTCGGTGTTGACCGGCCAGCGGCCCACCGGCATCCAAGTCTACGGCCTGCCTGAGCTGGAGGCCAACGCGCCGTTCCTGCGCGAGCTGTGGGATACCGCCGACGTGCTGGGCGTGCCGCTGGAAGGCGCGATCTCGGAATTCGCCCCGGCCCAGGTGGAGCTGACGCTCAAGCACAAGCCCGATGCGCTGCGGGCCGCCGACGATGCGGTGCTCTACAAGCGCGCCGCAAAGGGGGTGGCCCTGCGGCACGGCTGCGAGGCGACCTTCATGGCCAAGCCCTGGGCCGACAAGGCGGGCAACGGCTTCCACGTGCATGTCAGCTTCAACGACGCAGGCGGAAACAACCTGTGCGCCTCCGAGGATCCCGAAGGCTCGGAGCTGCTCAGGCACGCCATCGGCGGCATGAAGGCGCTGCTGGGCGAGGGCATGGCGATCCTGGCGCCCAACGCCAACAGCTATCGCCGCTTCAAGGCCAATTCCTACGCGCCCGTCGCCCCGACCTGGGGCGTCAACAACCGCACGGTTTCCCTGCGCGTGCCGGCGGGGCCTGCGCCGACGCGGCACGTGGAGCACCGCGTGGCCGGGGCCGACGGCAATCCGTACCTGGTGATGGCCACGCTGCTGGCTGCCGCCCACCACGGCATCAAGAACAGGATAGATCCGGGCCCGGCGGTGGTCGGCGACGGCTATGCCGCCGCGGCCAGGGAGAACGTGCGCCTGCCGTCCAACTGGTTCGCCGCCGTCGACCTGTTCGAGAAGTCCGACGTGCTGGCCGACTACCTCGGCGAGCGGTTCGTGAAGATGTTCGTGTCGGTGAAGCGCACCGAGCAGGCGCGGTTCTTCGAGGTGGTCGGGCAGCTCGACTATGACTGGTATCTGCGCAACGCCTGACGGCATGGCGCTGGGAATAAGCTTTGGGTTGAACCGGCGGCGGGGAAGGGGCCTCGTCCGCTTCATGCGAACGAAAGAGGGAGTTTCGAGGCCATGAGCACCAACCACTTCCGGGGGGCCTCGCGCCGCTCGCTGCTGACCGCGTTCGGCGCGGCGGCCATCGGCCTGTCGTTCACCGCCTGCGGCGAGAAATCCGCGCCGGCCGAGGGCGGCGAGGAGGCCAAGCTCAACTTCTACAACTGGGACACCTATATCGGCGAAACCACGCTTGGCGACTTCAAGAAGGCCAGCGGCGTCGACGTGAACATGAGCCTGTTCGCGACCAACGACGAACTGTTCGCCAAGCTGAAGGCGGGCAATCCCGGCTTTGACGTGATCGTGCCGTCCAACGAGTTCGTCACCCGCATGGCCCAGGCCGGCATGCTGGAGCCGCTGGACCACGCCAAGGTCCCGAACATCAAGAACATCGATCCCTCCTTCCTGAACCCGGACTTCGACCCGGGTCGGAAGTTCTCGCTGCCCTACACCTGGCTGCTGCTGGGCATCGGCTATCGCAAGAGCAAGGTCAAAGGCGTGCCCGACAGCTGGAAGCAGCTGTTCGACAGCAACCAGTACGCCGGCAAGATCGCCCTGCTGTCGGAAAGCGCTGACCTGGTGCGCCTGGCGGCCAAGTATCTGGGCCACTCGGTCAACGACATCCCGGCCGACATGCTGCCGCGGATCGAGCAGATGCTGATCAAGCAGAAGCCGTTCGTTAAGGCCTTCCACGACGACAACGGCCAGGACCTCCTGCTGTCGGGCGAGGTGGACCTGGTGCTGGAGTACAACGGCGACATCGCCCAGGCGATGAAGGACGACGACGACATCGACTTCGTCGTGCCCAAGGAAGGCTCGCTGATCAATTCGGACTGCCTGTGCATTCCGAAAGGCGCGCCGCGTCCCAACAACGCCCACAAGTTCATCAACTACCTGCTGGACGCCCAGGCCGGCGCCGAGATCAGCAAGACGATCCTCTATCCGACGCCCAACGCGGCGGCCAAGGCGCTGATGCCGGACGACTACAAGAACAACCCGGTGATCTTCCCGTCCGCCGCCATCATGGCCAAGTGCGAATACGGGGCGTTCGAGGGGGCGGAGAAAGCCAGCCTCTACGAGGAGATCATCACCCGCGTGCGGGCGGCGTAAGCGCGCCGTGGTCTCCCTTCCCCCTTGATGGGGGAAGGGCTGGGGATGGGGGTGTCCGCGGCGTTGGCCGTCATCCCCGTCCGTGTTCGTCCTGACAGGCTGTCACCCCCAACCCCGACCCTTCCCCCATCAAGGGGGGAGGGGGAGCTCCGGACAAATGGAACAGAGCTGGAAGAAGGCCAAGGCGGTGTTCGCCGCCGCGCTGGGACCGCCGCTGGTCTGGCTGGTGGTGTTCTTCGTCGCGCCGATGGCGATCGTCTGGGCCTACAGCTTCGGCCACAACGTCGGGCTGACCGAGATCTCGTTCACCGGCACGATCGCCAACTACGCCCGGGCGCTGGAGCCGCTTTACCTGAAGATCTTCGTCAAGTCGGCCTGGGTGGCGGCGCTGACCACGGCGCTGTGCCTGGTGATCGGCTTCCCGGTGGCGCTGGCCATCACCTTCGCGTCGCAGAAGGCCAAGACCTGGCTGCTGCTGCTGGTCATGTTGCCGTTCTGGACCAACCTCCTGATCCGCACCTACGCGCTGATCGCGGTGCTGCGCACCGAGGGCTACGTCAACCAGACCTTCGAGTGGTTCTGGAACCTGGGCGCCAAGGTCGCGCCGCTCGGCGCCTACCAGCCGCTGGAGCTGCTGCACAACAACTTCGCGGTTATCCTGGGCCTCGTCTACGTGCACCTGCCGTTCATGGTGCTGCCGCTCTATTCGGCGCTGGACCGGCTGGACAAGTCGTTGCTTGAAGCCAGCCTCGACCTCGGCGCCGGGCACCTGCGCACCCTGTTCCGCATCGTCGTGCCGCTGGCCCTGCCGGGCATCGCCTCGGGCGTGCTGATCACCTTCATCCCGGCGCTGGGCGCGTACCTCACGCCCGACCTGCTGGGCGGTCCCGACAGCCAGATGATCGCCAACGTCATCGAGCGCCAGTTCAAGCGGGCCAACGACTGGCCGTTCGGCGCGGCCCTGTCGTTCCTGCTGATGTACCTGACCTTCATCGCCATCGCCGTGCAGGCGCTTCTGTCGAAGGGCCGCAAGAAGGAGGGCGTGGGATGACCAAGCGCGCTCCGCCCGGCCCCCTGGAGTACCTGCGCCGCTGGCCGATCCGGCTATGGTTGCTGGCGGTGGGCGTGTTCCTCTACGCGCCGCTGATCGCCCTGATGGCCTTCAGCTTCAACGACAGCCGGCGCAACATCGTCTGGAAGGGCTTCACGCTCAAATATTACGAGAAGGCCTTCAACAACGACGGCCTGATCGAGGCCTTCGCCAACAGCCTGACGATCGCGGCGGTCTCGACCCTGCTGAGCGTGGTGCTGGGGGCGATGGTGGCCCTGGCCCTGTGGCGGTTCCGGTTTTCGGGCAAGACGGTGGTGGACGGGGCGCTGGCCCTGCCGATCGTTGTGCCCGAGATCTGCATGGGCGTGGGCATGCTGGTGTTCTTCGCCAAGGTGCTGCCCTGGCCGCAGGGCCTGGTCTGGCCGCTGAATCTCGGGGCCATCATCATCGCTCACGTGACCTTCTCGTTCCCGTTCGTGGCTGTGGTGGTGAGGGCCAGGATGGCCAGCTTCAACCGCGAACTGGAGGAGGCCGCGCGCGACCTCGGAGCCGGCGAGTTCCGCACCATCAGGGACGTGATCCTGCCGCACATGACCCCGTCGCTTGTAGCGGGCGCCTTGCTGGCCTTCACGCTGAGTCTCGACGACTTCGTCATCACCTTCTTCACGGCGGGCCCGGACACCGTGACCTTCCCGGTGAAGGTCTATTCGATGGTGCGCTTCTCGGTGACGCCCGAGGTCAACGCGGCCTCGACCATCCTGATCGTGCTGACCGTGATCCTGACCGCCGTGGCGCTGAAGCTGCAGGGCGACCCGGCCGCGACTGCCGGGGCGCATGGGGGGGACAAGGCATGAGGCTCACCGTTCTGGAACCTCCCCCCGTGGGGGAGGCGGCCGAAGGCCGGCGGGGGGACGTTTTCAGCTTCCGCGGTGTCGGAAGGTTCGCAGCCACGCCCCCCACCGATCGCCGCGCGATCGCCTCCCCCAGAGGGGGAGGTTCCTCGCGAGCCGAGGAGCCCAGGCCACCGACGTTTTCGGGGGAAATGACCAAGTGACCGAAGCCAAACCCATCATCACCTTCGAGAACGTCACCAAGCGCTTCGGCAAGCTGGCGGCGGTCGACAATGTGTCGCTGAGCATCAGGGAGGGCGAGTTCTTCGCGCTGCTGGGACCATCGGGCTGCGGCAAGACCACCTTGCTGCGGATGCTGGCCGGGTTCGAGACGCCGACGGAAGGTCGGATCCTGATCGACGGCCAGGACATATCCAATGTTCCCCCCAACAAGCGGCCGGTGAACATGGTGTTCCAGTCCTACGCCGTGTTCCCGCACATGACCGTGGCCGACAACGTCGCCTACGGCCTGAAGGTCGACCGGGTGGGCAAGGCCGAGCGCGACCGCCGGGTGGAGGAGGCGCTGGCGCTGGTGCAGCTGGGCGGACTTGGCGAGCGCAAGCCTGACCAGCTGTCGGGCGGGCAAAGGCAGCGCGTGGCCCTGGCGCGGGCGCTGGTGAAACGGCCGCGCGTGCTGTTGCTCGACGAGCCGCTTTCGGCCCTGGACGCCAAGCTGCGCGAGCAGATGCGCACCGAGCTATGCACCCTGCAGGAGAAGGTGGGCATCACCTTCATCATGGTCACCCACGACCAAGACGAGGCCCTGGCGCTGGCGACGCGCTGCGCGGTGATGAGCAAGGGCGTGCTGCAGCAGGTGGCCGCGCCCAACGACCTCTACGAGTTTCCAGGCAGCCGCTTCGTGGCCGATTTCATCGGCAGCGTGAACCTGTTCGAGGGCGTGCTGGCGGTGGACGAGCCGAGCCACGCGGTGATCCGCTCGCCGGGCCTGCCGACCGACATCTTCCTCGACCATGGCGTGACCGGCCCGCGCGGCGGCACGGTGTGGGCGGCGATCCGGCCCGAGAAGATCGAACTGCACAAGCGCCCCGACGACGGCGAGCCGCCGAACATGGGCGACGCGCCCAAGGGCGCCAACGCGGTGGCCGGCGTGATCAGGCACGAGGCCTATCTGGGCGGGGTGTCGACCTACGAGGTGGAGATAGAGGGGGGGCGCCGGGTGAAGGTGCAGCGCTCCAACCTGACCCGCTGGGACCAGGAGGACTTCCGGCTGGGCGAGGCGGTGTGGATCGCCTGGCACGCGTGCTCGCCGGCGGTGCTGCTGTCGTGAAACCGCTCGCACATTTCCCCTCCCCCTCGATGGGAGAGGGGCAGGGGTGGGGGTGACTGCGGCGGTTCGGCCCGCGCCATGACCTGACACGCGTTCACCCCCATCCCCCGACCCTTCCCTCATCAAAGGGGGAAGGGGAAAAACAAAGATCGTCCAGGAGTTCGCACACATGACCGCCCCCCTCCGCAATCACGACATCGCCGAGCTCAAGCGTCTGGACCTGGCCCACCACCTGCCGGCCCAGGCCGACCACAAGGTCATCGCCGAGCAGGGCGGCAGCCGGATCATCACCCGCGCCGAAGGGGTCTATATCCACGACGGCGAGGGCCATCAGATCCTCGACGGCATGGCCGGGCTTTGGTGCGTGAATGTCGGCTATGGGCGCGAGGAGCTGGCCAAGGCCGCCTACGACCAGATGCTGGAGCTGCCGTACTACAACACCTTCTTCAAGACGGCCTCGCCGCCGCCGATCCAGCTGGCGGCCAAGATCGCCCAGAAAATGGGCGGGCATCTTTCCCACGTCTTCTACAATTCGTCGGGATCGGAGGCCAACGACACGGTCTTCCGCCTGGTGCGCCACTACTGGAAGCTTAAAGGCGAGCCCAGCCGCACCGTCTTCATCAGTCGCTGGAACGCCTATCACGGCTCGACCGTGGCCGGGGTGTCGCTGGGCGGCATGAAGCACATGCACCGCCAAGGCGACCTGCCGATCGCCGGGGTCGAGCACGTGATGCAGCCCTATCATTTCGGCGACGGCTTCGGCGAGGATCCGGTCGCCTTCCGCGACCGGGCGGTGCAGGCCATCGAGGACAAGATCCTGGAGGTCGGTCCCGAGAATGTCGCGGCCTTCATCGGCGAGCCGGTGCAGGGGGCGGGAGGGGTGATCATCCCGCCGGACGGCTACTGGCCGGCGGTCGAGGCCCTGTGCCGCAAGTACGGCATCCTGCTGGTCTGCGACGAGGTGATCTGCGGCTTCGGGCGGTTGGGCCAGTGGTTCGGCCACCAGCACTACGGCGTCAAGCCCGACCTGATCGCCATGGCCAAGGGCCTGTCGTCCGGCTACTTGCCGATCAGCGCCGTGGGCGTGGCCGACCACATCGTCGCCGAACTGCGCGAGAAGGGCGGCGACTTCATCCACGGCTTCACCTATTCCGGCCATCCGACCGCGGCGGCCGTGGCGCTGAAGAACATCGAGATCATGGAGCGCGAGGGCCTGGTCGAGCGCACCCGCGAGGAGACCGGCCCCTATCTGGCGCAGGCGCTGGCGAGCCTGAACGACCATCCGCTGGTCGGCGAAGTGCGCTCGCTGGGCCTGATCGGCGCGGTCGAGATCGTGCGCGAGAAGGGCACGAACCATCGCTTTCTCGACAAGGAGGGCGAGGCCGGGCCGATCGTGCGGGACCTGTGCATCAGGAACGGCCTGATGGTGCGCGCCATCCGCGACAGCATCGTCTGCTGCCCGCCGCTGATCATCACCAAGGCCCAGATCGACGAACTGGTGGGGATCATCAGGAAGTCGCTCGACGAGGCCGAGCCGGTGCTGCGGGCGCTGAAGCCGAAGGAAGAGGAGTGAACGTCGGTATCGCTGTGAAACTGTGATACTGTGAGATTATGAAAAACATCACAGTCTCGATCGACGAAGAGACCTATCGGCGCGCCCGCATCAAGGCCGCCGAGCAGGACACTTCCGTATCGGCCATGGTGCGCAGGTTCCTGGTCGAGGTGGCTCAGGACGAGAGCGAGTTCGAGCGGCTGAAGCGGCGCGAGGCGGAGATCCGGGCGCAGATCAAGGATTTCTCCGCCAGCGATCGCCTGCCTCGCGATGAGCTCTACGATCGCAAGTTCTGATGCCGGTCTTTTTCGACACGAACATCCTGCTCTATGCAGTCAGTCCGCTCGCGCATGAGGCCGCCAAGCGCGAGCGGGCGCTCCAACTGCTGGACCGGCAGGACGGGACACTGTCCGTGCAGGTGCTGCAGGAGTTTTACGTGCAGGCCACACGGGCTTCCCGCTCGAGCCGCATAACACATGATCAAGCGCAGGGGCTGGTTGAAGCCTGGACCCGCTTCAAGGTGCAGGACAATACCCTGGCCGTGTTGCTCTCGGCCCTGGAGATCAAGGCGCGCTACGGCTTTTCCTATTGGGACAGCGCCGTTATCGCCGCGGCCCGCGCCGCCGGCTGCACCGAACTTTTCACCGAGGATCTCTCGCACGGCCAGGTCGTCGAGGGCGTCCGCATCATCAACCCGTTCCACTAGCCCAAACTTCAGCAAGCGCGAGGAGCGCCCTCATGAAGCCCAAGCACAAGAAGAACCACGACGGTCCGAAGATCACCCGGGGGGTCAAGACGCTGGACGAGGCCCAGGCCTGGTTCCGCAGCCAGAACATCGAGGAGATCGAGTGCGTCGTGCCGGATCTCGCCGGCGTTGCGCGCGGCAAGATCATGCCGGTGCGCAAGTTCCTGGGGACCCCGTCGATGAACCTGCCGCTGGCGGTGTTCTACCAGACCATCACCGGCGACTTCCCGCAGTTCGAGGGGGCGGTGAACGCGGTGCAGTCCGACACCGACATCTTCCTGACCCCCGACTTCGCCACCCTGGCCGCCGTGCCTTGGGCGCAGGATCCGACGGCCCAGGTGATCCACGACGCCTTCCACCCGGACGGACGGCCGGTGGAGGAGAGCCCCCGCCAGGTGCTGCGCCGGGTGCTGTCGCTCTATCGCGAAAAGGGCTGGAGCCCGATCGTGGCCCCAGAGATCGAGTTCTATCTCGTCGAGAAGAACATCGACTGGGACTACCCGCTGAAGCCGCCAGTGGGCCGATCGGGGCGTCCCGAGAGCGGCCGCCAGGGCTATTCGATCAGCGCGGTCAACGAGTTCGACGCCTTGTTCGAGGACATGTACGAATATTCCGAGCGCCAGGGCCTGGAGATCGACACCCTGATCCACGAGAGCGGGGTGGCGCAGATGGAGATCAACCTGCGCCACGGCACGCCGCTGGAGCTGGCCGACCAGGTGTTCATGATGAAGCGCACCATCCGCGAGGCGGCGATGGAGCACGACATCTACGCCACCTTCATGGCCAAGCCGATGGCCGGCGAGCCGGGCAGCGCCATGCACGTGCACCAGTCGATCCTGACCGAGGACGGCGACAACCTGTTCTCGGATCCCAAGACCGGCGAGGCGACGCCGTCCTTCTACGCCTTCATCGCGGGGCAGCAGCGCTACCTGCCGGCGATCATGGCCATCCTCGCGCCCTACGTGAACAGCTATCGCCGCATCGCCCGCGACAGCGGCGCGCCGGTCAACACCCAGTGGGGCTACGACAACCGCACCTGCGGCCTGCGCGTGCCGCCATCGGATCCGGCCAACCGCCGCGTAGAGAACCGCATCCCGTCTTCGGACGCCAACCCGTACCTGGCCATCGCCGCCGTGCTGGCCTGCGGCTATCTGGGCATGACCCAGAACCTGGCGCCCACCGCGCCGGTGGAGATCGACGCCAGCGCCAGGGGCATCGAGCTGCCGCGCAGCCTGCTGGAGTCGGTGACCCTGTTCGAGGAGGCCAAGGCGCTGTCAGACATCCTGGGCGGCACCTTCTGCACCGCCTACGCCCGGGTCAAGCAGGCCGAGTACGAGACCTTCATGCGCACCATCAGTCCGTGGGAGCGGGAGTTCCTGCTGCTGAATGTTTAGGGCCATGCAGCCCTCCCCCCATCAAGAGGGAAGGGAGATGAGCAACACCGGCCACCCCGCCACCTCCTGGTACGCAGCCACCGCGACGCCGTTCGGCCCGCTGCCCGCCCTGGACGGCGAGGTGACGACCGACGTCTGCGTGGTGGGCGCCGGCTACACCGGCCTGGGCGCGGCGCTGGAGCTGGCCTCGCGCGGCGTGTCGGTCGTGGTGCTGGAGGCAGCCCAGGTCGGCTCGGGCGCTTCGGGGCGCAACGGCGGCCAAGTGCACATGGGCCAGCGCAACGACCAGGCCTGGCTGGAGAAGGCCGTCGGCCGCGACGACGCCATGGCGCTATGGAAGATGTCGCTGGACGCCCGCTCGCACTTGTCGGCGGTGATCGCCGAGCACGCCATCGCCTGCGACTTCACCCCGGGCATGATCCACGCCCGCCACAAGCCGGGAGGCGAGGGCGAGGATCTCGACCACATCGCGTTCATGGCCGCTCGCTACGGCTATCACGAACTGGAGCCGATCGAGGAAGACGCCCTGAGCGAGGAACTGGGCACGGGGGTCTATCATGGCGGGGTGCGCGACAACGGCGGCGGCCACCTGCATCCGCTGAACCTGGCCCACGGGCTGGCGCGGGCGGCGCTCTCGAAGGGCGCGGTGGTCCATGAGCGCAGTCGGGCTCGGGAGTGGCGGCGCGAGGGCGGCCGCATCGTGGTCGAGACGGCCGCCGGCCGGGTGATTTGCGACCAGCTGATCCTGACCGGCGACGGCTATCTGGACGAACTGGCCGGCGGGCAGGCCCGCGCCCGGGTGATGCCGATCAACAACTTCGTGCTGGCCACCGAACCCCTGGGCGAGCGGGCGGAGACGATCATTCGCTCGAACGCCGCCGTGGCCGACAGCCGCTTCGTGGTGAACTACTTCCGCAAGAGCCCGGACGGCCGGCTGCTGTTCGGCGGCGGCGAGAACTACCGGCCGGGTTTCCCAGCGGATCTGCCCGGTTTCGTGCGCCGACACATGCTGAAGGTCTATCCCGACCTGGCCGACGTGAAGGTGACCCACGCCTGGGGCGGGACCCTGGGGATCACCGTGCACCGCTCGCCCTATGTTCGCGAACTGGCGCCGGGGGTGCGGACGGCGGCCGGCTATTCGGGGCAGGGGGTGATGCTGGCGCCGTGGTTCGGCAAGCTCCTAGCCGACGCAGCCCTGGGCGACACGGGCGGGGTGGAGCTGCTGTCGCGCCTGCCGACCCCGCCGTTCCCGGGCGGCCGGCTGCTGCGCTGGCCGCTGACGGTGGCGGGGCTGTCCTGGTACGCCCTGCGCGACCGGCTTTAGCTAGAGCGCCCTGGTGCGGGCGCGCACCGACAGGCAGTAGCCGATCGTCACCGCCAGCCCCGCGAGGATCGCGCCGCTGCCGCCGATCACCGCGACCCGGGGCGAAGCGAACGCCCAGAGACCGGCATAGACGAGGCCGCTCAGGGCCAGCGACCAGCCGCCCACCCGGTTGACGCGGCGGCCCCAGTCGCTGGGCACGAAGCGCTTGGGCATCCGGTTGCCGAACCAGGCGACCATCAGGCCGATGGCGCCCATGACCAGCCGGTTGACGGTGTCGGTGTCGATGTAGCCCAGCTTGCGGGCGAGGCTGGCGGCCAGCGCCAGGACGACGATGCCGAGGCCCCAGGCCAGATCGGCGATCACTTCCTTCTTCATTCCGTAACCTCCTGCTTGGACGTCGAGGCTTGCCCGCCGACGCCGAACGAGTGGACGAAGCCCAGCAGCGCTTCTTCGAGCACCGAGAGCTTCAGGTGGTAGATCACCGACTTGCCGGCCTTCTCAGCGTGAACCAGGTCGGCCTCCCTCAGCACCGCGAAGTGCGCCGACATGGTCGGCTTGGAGACGTCGAACTGATCGCTGATCTCGCCGGCGCTGAGCGGCCCCTGGCGAAGGAGCTGCAGCACGCGGCGGCGCGTGGGATCGGAAAGGGCCTTAAACACCTGGCTCATGATGAGATGATTAGCTAATCGTCGAAATGAGTCAAGCGGTGGTTGGCTTCCACCCGTGCGCCGCGCTAACACCCCCTCATGGCGCGAACCAAGCTGAACCCGGAATTCGAGATCGAAGTCGACGGCGAGACCTATGTCTGGCGGTTGCAACGTACGCCGCACTGGTCGAAGGACCCGACGGAGCGGCACGGCATGGCCATCGCCGTCCACCACAAGGAGGGCAAGCGCGAGGTCGTGATCGAGTTTCCGCCCGGCGAGCAGCCCCGCTACGGCGCACCGCAACTGAAGACCGAGCAGGTGCCCAGGAAGCTGGTGGCGACCGCCATCGCCTCGGCCGTGGCGGCCGGCTGGGAGCCCTGGTCGCGCGGCAAGCCGGTGATCATCGCCGTCGACGAGGCCGGGGGCTGAGGGGGCGGGGGGTGTAATCCTTGTCCGCCCTTCTGGGCCTTGTGCCCCGGGATCCATCGTTCCGCCGCCCAAACCTTTCATGTTCGGCGACGTCTGAGCCGTGTCCGACATGGGCCCTCGCCACGAGGGCGAGGGAGGCGGCTTTTATCGGCATGCTGCGCATCCTTGCCGAGTGGGAGCGCCAGCCCGATTGACACCCGCCCACCGCCGTTCTCCGATGCCCGGCGTAACGAGCGTCGCGGGGTGAGATGCAGGGGCAGGTTTCGGAGCCGACGGGCAGTCTGGCCGACGCGCTGGGGCATGCGATGCGGCTGCTGTCGCGCGATCCGGATCTGGCGCGCGAGCAGGCCCTGGCCATTCTCGAAGCCGTTCCGCGGCATCCCGGCGCGACCATGATCCTGGCCGCCGCGCTGCGGCTGTCGGGCGATGCGGCCGCCGCCCTGCCGGTGATCGATCCCCTGTCGCGGGCTCTGCCCAATGCGCCGGACGTACAGCTGGAGCACGGTCTCGTACTGCTGGACCTTGGGCGCACCCAGGAGGCCGTGGCGGCGCTGCGGCGGGCGACGGCTTTGGACCCGAATCTCGGCGAGGCCTGGCGGGCGCTGTCGGTCGGGCTGACGGTGCTGGGCGACATGGTCGGGGCCCAGGCGGCTGGCGACAGGCAGGTGCGGGCCTCGGTGCGCGAGCCGGCGCTGATCGCAGCGGCCTCGGCCCTGGTCGAGGGCAGGCTGCCCGAAGCCGAGCACGGCCTGCGGGCCTATCTGAAGACGCAGCCCGACGAGCCGGCGGCCTTAAGGATGCTGGCCGAGGTGGCCGCGCGCCTGGGCCGCTACGAGGACGCCGAGCGGATCCTGACCCAAACCCTGGCCTTCGCGCCCGGCTTCACGGCCGCGCGGCACAACCTGGCGACCTTGCTCTATCGTCAGAACAAGACGCTGGAGGCGCTGGAGCAGCTTGACCTGCTGCAGGCGGCCGATCCGCGCCATCCGGCCTACGCCAACCTGCGCGCCGCCGCCCTGGTGCGGATCGGCGAGTACGAGGCGGCGACGGCGATCTATCGCGACGTGCTGGCGCGCCATCCGCACCAGCCCAAGGGCTGGATGAGCTATGGCCATGCGCTCAAGACTCTGGGCCGCCGGGCCGAGTGCGAGGCCGCTTATCGCAAGGCGGTCGAGCAGGCGCCGATGCTGGGCGAAGCCTGGTGGAGTCTCGCCAACCTCAAGACCCTGCGGTTCTCGGACGACGATTTCGCGGTGATGGAGGGCCAGTTGGCGGGCGAGGAGGCGGCCGACGAGGACCGCCTGCACCTGCACTACGCACTGGGCAAGGCGCTGGAGGACGCCGGGGCGTACGAGGCCTCATTCGAGCACTACGCCAGGGGCGCGGCGCTGCGTCGGGCGCAGATCCGCTATGACGCCGACGAGACCACGGCCCACGCGACCCGCAGCAAGGCCTTGTTCACGCCCGCCTTCTTCGCCGAGCGCAAGGGGTGGGGCGCGGCGGCGCCCGATCCGATCTTCGTTGTCGGCCTGCCGCGTTCGGGCTCGACCCTGATCGAGCAGATCCTGGCCAGCCACTCGCAGGTCGAGGGGACGATGGAGCTGCCCGACGTCATCGCCATCGCCAAGCGGCTGGGCGGGCGGCGCGGGGAGGGGCTCTATCCCGAAGCGCTGGCCGGGCTGGACGCCGACGTCCTGCGAGCACTGGGCGAGGAGTACCTCGAGCGCACGCGGGTGCAGCGCAAGACCGACCGACCGTTCTTCATCGACAAGATGCCCAACAACTTCGCCCACGCCGGGCTGATCCATCTGATGCTGCCCAACGCCAGGATCATCGACGCGCGGCGCCATCCGCTGGGCTGCTGCTTCTCGGGCTTCAAGCAGCACTTCGCGCGCGGCCAGACCTTCAGCTACGGCCTTCAGGACATCGGGCGCTACTACGCCGACTACGTGGACCTGATGGCCCATTTCGACGCCGTGCTGCCGGGGCGCGTGCACCGGGTGATCTACGAGGAGA
This sequence comes from Caulobacter endophyticus, assembly GCF_003116815.1. GTDB lineage: Bacteria > Pseudomonadota > Alphaproteobacteria > Caulobacterales > Caulobacteraceae > Caulobacter > Caulobacter endophyticus. Next base: position 166,443 of record NZ_QDKQ01000052.1, on the reverse strand, counting down.
TGGTCGAGGATCCGGAAGGCCAGATCCGCCGGTTGCTGGATCATTGCGGCCTGCCGTTCGAGGCGGCGTGCCTGGATTTCCACCAGAACGACCGCGCCGTGCGCACCGCGAGCTCCGAGCAGGTGCGCCAGCCGATTTTCCGCGACGGGGTCGACCAGTGGCGCAACTATGAGCCGTGGCTGGACCCGCTGAAGGCGGCGCTCGGCCCTGTTCTGGCCGCCTACCCGGCCGCGCCTGTTATTTGACCACCGGAAGACGGCGCTGCCGTTTTTGCAACAGTCTGGTGAATTGCGCGGCCGTCGAGCTTTGCCGGATTGTCGGACTCACGACATTGAAAGAACGTTGTTCTCTCTGGGGGCCAAGGAGTGAACACGTGTCGATTAGGCGTTCAAAAACAATGCGGTCGGGCCTGCTGGTCACGGCCCTGATGTCGAGCAGCGCTCTGTCGGGAGCGGCGCTGGCGCAGGAAAGCGGGGTGGCCCTGGAGGAGGTGGTGGTCACCGCCCAGAAGCGTTCGGAAAACCTGCAGGACGTGCCGGTCAGCATCCAGGCGCTGGGCCAGGCCAAGCTGGAGCAGCTGGAGGTCGCCGACTTCGCCGACTACGTGAAGTTCCTGCCCAGCGTGTCGTTCCAGGGCTCGGGCCCGGGCTTCAACCAGGTCTACATGCGCGGCGTGGCCAGCGGCGGCGACGGCAACCACTCCGGCTCGCTGCCCAGCGTTGGCATCTATCTGGACGAGCAGCCGATCACCACGATCCAGGGCGCGCTCGACATCCACGTCTACGATATCGAGCGGGTCGAGGCCCTGGCCGGGCCGCAGGGCACGCTGTACGGCGCCAGCTCGCAGGCTGGCACCATCCGCATCATCACCAACAAGCCCAGCACCGCCGGCTTCAAGGCGGGCTACAGCCTGGAGGTCAACAAGGTCGACCACGGCGGCACGGGCTACGTGGCCGAGGGCTTCGTCAACCAGCCGCTGTCGGACACCGTTGCCGTGCGCATGGTCGGCTGGAGCAAGCGCGACGCCGGCTATATCGACAACGTCGCCGCCACGCGGACCTATCCGACCTCGGGCGTGACCATCGACAACGCCGGCGTGGTCAAGAAGGACTACAACGAGGTCGAGACCCACGGCGCCCGCGCGGCGGTGAAGGTCGAGCTGGGCGAGAACTGGACGGTCACGCCCCAGGTCATGGGACAGGTGCAGAAGTCGGGCGGTTTCTTCGGCTATGATCCCGACATCGGCGACCTGAAGGTCAGCCACTACTATCCGGAAAGCTCGGACGACCGCTGGTGGCAGGCGGCGATGACCGTCGAGGGCAAGATCAGCAACCTCGATATCGTCTATGCCGGCTCGTACCTACAGCGCACGACCGACACCGAGCAGGACTACACCGACTACTCGTTCTTCTACGACACCCTGTACGGCTACGGCGCCTACTGGACCGACGACGCCGGCAACCCGGTGGATCCGTCGCAATACATCCAGGGCAAGGACCGCTACAACCGCATCAGCCACGAACTGCGGATCAGCTCGCCGCAGGAGAACCGCCTGCGCTTCGTCGCCGGCCTGTTCTACCAGCGCCAGGCGCACGGCATCCACCAGGACTACCAGATCGACGCCCTGGGGACCTCGCTGTCGCCCACCGGCCATCCGGGCACTATCTGGCTGACCGAGCAGAAGCGGGTCGATCGCGACAAGGCCGCGTTCGGCGAGGTGTCGTTCGATATCCTGCCCAACCTGACGGCCTCGGCCGGCATCCGCTTCTTCGAGGCCGACAATTCGCTGGTGGGCTTCTACGGCTATGGCGCCGGCTACAGCGGCAGCACGGGCGAGGCGGCCTGCTTCAAGGGGCCGGTGATCTCCGGCTCGCCCTGCACCAATCTCGACAAGCGGGTGAAGGAGACGGGCAACACGCCCAAGGTCAACCTCACCTACAAGATCGATCCCGGCAAGCTGGTCTACGTGACCTATTCGGAAGGCTACCGGCCGGGCGGGATCAACCGGCGCGGGACGCTGCCGCCGTACCTGTCGGACTATCTGAAGAACTACGAGTTCGGCTGGAAGACCAGCTGGGCCCAGAACCGCTTCCGCTGGAACGGCGCGGTCTATCTGGAGAAGTGGAACAAGTTCCAGTTCTCGATCCTGGGGGCCAACGGCCTGACCGAGATCAAGAACGCCAACGAGGCCGAGATCAGGGGCGCGGAAACCGATCTGACCTTGGCCGTGGCCGAAGGCTTCACGATCAACGCCGCGGCCGCCTACACCCACGCCGAGCTGACGGCCAACTACTGCGGGGCCACCGACGGCGCCGGCGTGCCGATCACCGACTGTCCGGTGGGCTCGGCCGACTTCCCCGACGGGCCCCAGGCGCCCAAGGGCACGCGGCTGCCGATCACGCCGAAGTTCAAGGCCAACCTGACGGCGCGCTACGAATTCGGCTGGGCCGACTACGACGCCTTCGTCCAGGGCTCGGTGGTGGGGCAGACCTCGTCCTACTCCGACCTGCGCACGGTCGAGGCGGGGATCCTGGGCAAGCAGGAGGGCTATGCGACCTTCGACTTGTCGGCGGGCTTCTCGCGCGACAGCTGGTCGGTGTCGGCCTATCTGACCAACCTGACGGACGAGCGGGCCAGCACCAGCCGGTTCGTGCAGTGCGCCGAGGCGGTCTGCGCCGACAAGGTCTACGTCATCCCCAACCAGCCGCGGACCTTCGGCCTGAAGTTCGGCCAGAAGTTCTGATCGCGGACGGATCGCGCGCCGCCCTCGTCTGGCGACGGGGGCGGTTGCGCGGCCGGGGCGGCGGTGAAAGCATGGCCGTATGAGTAGTTCGTCTCCCAAGGCCCTGGGCTTCTGGATGTGCAGCGCCCTGGTGGTGGGCAACATGATCGGCTCGGGCGTCTTCATGCTGCCCGCGTCTCTGGCGCCGTATGGCTGGAACGGCGTGCTGGGCTGGACCATCACCATCGCCGGCGGCCTGGCCCTGGCCTTTGTCTTCGCCCGGCTTTCGGCAGCCCTGCCGCGCGAGGGCGGTCCCTACGCCTACACCCAGGAGGCCTTCGGGCGGACGGCGGGCTTCGTCGTGGCCTGGGCCTACTGGATTTCGCTTTGGGTGGGCAACGCGGCCATCGCCACCGGCGCGGTCAGCTACCTGTCGGTGCTGGTCCCGGCCATCGCCAAGACGCCGGGCCTGCACGCCCTGGTCACCCTGGGCCTGATCTGGGGCCTGATCGGCGTGAACTGCCTGGGCGCGCGCCTGGCCGGCGAGGTGCAGGTGGTGACCACCGTGCTGAAGCTCCTGCCGCTGGCGGCGGTGCTGGGCCTTTCGGCCTGGCTGCTGGGCCGGGAGGGCGCCGGCGCGATCACCGCGCCGCTGGACACCGCGCAGCTGGGCGGCCCGGGCCTCGTCGCCGCTTCGGCCCTGACGCTGTGGGCCTTGCTTGGCCTGGAGTCGGCCACTGTGCCGGCCGATAAGGTCAAGGACCCGGCCCGCACCATTCCGCGCGCCACCCTGTTCGGCGCGGCCTTCACCGGCGTCGTCTACCTCTTGGTCTGCTCGGCGGTGGTGCTGCTTTCGCCCACCGACGCCCTGAAGGCCTCCAACGCCCCGATGGCCGAGTTCATCGGTCGGTTCTGGGGTTCGGGCGCGGCCATGGCCGTGGCCGCCTTCGCGGCCATCAGCGCCTTCGGCGCCCTGAACGGCTGGGTGCTGCTGCAGGGCGAGATGCCCTACGCCATGGCCAGGGGCGGGGTGTTCCCGGCCTTCCTAGCCAAGTCGTCCAGACGCGGAACGCCGGTGCGGGCGCATCTGGTCTCGGGCCTGTTCCTCACCATGCTGGTCGGGATCAACTACGCCAAGTCGATGGCCGACCTCTTCACCTTCATCGCCCTGCTGGCGACCACGGCTTCGCTATTCACCTATCTGGCCTGCGCCCTGGCGGCGCTGAAGCTGCAAAGGGACGGGCAGGTTCCGGGCTCGGGACTGCTGACCGTGGTGGCGATCCTGGCCGGGCTCTATGCGGTCTTCACCCTGTTCGGGGCGGGCAGGGAGGCGGTGATGTGGGGCCTGGTGCTGCTGGCCGCCGGCTTCCCCGTCCATCTGCTGATGCGCCGGACGGCGCGTGCATGAGGTTGCGCCGATGATCCCACGCCCGATCCTGGCCGCCGGCGTCGCCGGGCTGGCGCTGCTGGCGGCCGCTCCGGCCCTGGCCCAGGCGTCGTACGTGCGGGCCGGAAGGCTGATCGATCCGGTCGCGGGCAAGGTGCTGACAGACCGCCTGATCCGCATCGAAGGCGGACGGATCACGGCGGTGACGGCCTGGACCGCCGCGCCGACCGACGGCCCCGTGCGCGACTGGTCGAGCCTGACCGTGCTGCCGGGCCTGATCGACATGCACACCCACATCGTCGACCAGGAGCAGACCGAAAACATCGCCGAGCCGCTGCTGACCACGGCCGCCGAGCAGGCCTATATCGGGGCTGCACATGCCCGCTCGACCCTGATGGCCGGCTTCACCAGCGTGCGCGACGTCGGGACCTGGCGGGCGTTCGGCGACGTAGCGTTGAGAGACGCCATCGACAAGGGCCTGGTTCCCGGGCCGCGCATGTCGGTGGCCGGGGCCTATGTGACCACGCCGGGCGGCGGCGGAGAGGTGACCGGCATCGCCGCCGACGTCGGCGTTCCGCCGGAGATGCGCCGGGGCGTCGTTCAGGACGTGGCCGACACCCATCGCAAGACCCGCGACATCCTGGTGCACGGCGCCGATTTCCTGAAGCTGATCGCCACCGGAGCGGTGCTGACCGTCGGCACCGAGCCGGGCCAGCTCGAGCTTTCCAAGGAAGAGATCGAGGCCGCCGTCGAGGAGGCCGCCAGGCGCGGGACCTACGCCACCGCCCACGCCCACGGCGCCGAGGGGATCAAGGTGGCCGTGCGGGCCGGCGTGCGCTCGATCGAGCACGGCTCGCTGATCGACGACGAGGGGATCGCCCTGATGAAGGCCAGGGGCGCCTGGCTGGTCGCCGACATCTACAACGGCGACTACATCGACGAGATCGGCACAAAGAACGGCTGGCCCGCCGAAACCCTGCGCAAGAACCGCGAGACCACCGACGCCCAGAGAGAGGGCTTCCGCAAGGCGGTCAAGGCCGGGGTTCGCATCGCCTACGGCACCGACGCCGGGGTCTATCCGCACGGCTGGAACGCCCGTCAGCTGCCCTACATGGTCCGCTACGGCATGACGCCGATGCAGGCGATCCAGTCGGCCACGACCAGCGCCGCGGCCCTGATGGGCAAGGACCGGGACGTCGGCTGCGCCCAGGCCGGCTGCTACGCCGACCTGATCGCGGTGGCGGGCGATCCTCTGGCCGATGTCGGCGTGCTGTCGACCGTGGCCAAGGTGATGAAGGGCGGAGTTATCTACAAGGACGAAGCGTTGCTGGAAAATTAACCGTTTCCCGGCTGGCGCGGCATGTGCATTGTGCGCTGCAACTCAATGTTGCTGTGCAGCATTGAAACAGCTGTCGCGCAGCGGTCCGTGGGGGATAGCTGGCGTCAGCGCGATGCCGAAGGAGCCTCCCCATGGCCGACTCGAACACCTACTACGTCCGTCCCGTCGCCGGCGTCTGGCACGTGACCTGGAACGAATCCTCCGACCTGATCAGCTCGTGCCCCAGCCAGCACGAAGCCGTCGCCCTGGCCCAGCTGCTGGCCCGCCACATGATCAGCCAGGGCCGCAGCGCCGAGGTGCAGGTGGCCGATCCCGAAATCCGCCGTCCGACCTGGGGCCGCAAGGGCCTCACCGGCGCGGCCGCCGCCGTCGCGGCCTGATCCATCAGCTTTCCTTCTAGGCTGACTTCAAGCCGCCCCGACCCTGTCGGGGCGGCTTTTTCTTATGGCAGCCAGGCCTTGGCCGCCGTCTCCAGCACGCGGACCGCCTCGGCCGGCGTGAAGGTGCTGGGATCGAGACACAGCTCCAGCCACAGCCCGTCGACCATCGCCGTCAGGGCGATCGCCGCCAGCCGGCGGTCGCGCGCCCCGCCGTCGGCCAGCAGGGTCTCCAGCCGCGCGCGATAGGCCGCGTAGGAGGCGGCGTGGATGGCGGCGATGCGGGGCTTGGTCTTGACGAGGCCCCAGAAGCCGATCCAGGCGGCCAGCAGATCCGGGTCGAGCACGGGCGGGGCGAAGCTGGCCGCGAGATAGGCCGACAGCCGTGCGCGGGGATCGTTTCCGGCGCTCGCCACCGCCTCCAGCGCCGCGTCGATCCGCTGGTCCACGGCCTCGTAGGCCGCGGCGATCAGGTCGTCGACGCCGTCGAAATAGTGCCGCAGCAGTCCGGCCGAGACGCCGGCCTGCGCGCAGATCGTCCGCACCGAGGTTCCGGCCACGCCCTCGCGCGCCAGCACCGCTTCGGCGGCGGCGACCAGGGCCTGGCGGCGGACGTCGGGGGCTTCGCGGGTGAAGGGGGCGCGACCCCCTCCGGCCATCACCATCCCTCCGGCGGTCGCGGCAGGCGGCTCTCGGGGATCAGCGCCCGCAGCTTGCGGCCAAAGCTGCGCAAACTGACCTCGCTGGTCGCCAGCGGCCCCGCCGTGAAGGTGCGCGAAGCCATGCCCTGCTGGACGCGGGCGACGAGTTCGGTGTCCTCGGCGTTGACCTGGCGGTTGATGCGCCAATTGAGGTATCGCGCCGCCTTCATCTCGCGCCGCTCGTCGGGCAGGGCGTAGGCGATCTCGCGGATCATGGTCTGGGTCGCCGAGACCGGGATGAACTGCATGAAGTCCACCTGGTCGGGATAGATGTCGAAGGCGAAGTTCGGCCAGAGCTTGAAGTAGGTCCATAGCCGCTTGCGGTCTTCCGGCAGGTGCGGAACGTCGGGCAGGATGTCCTGATAGAGGCGCTCGGACGGGTTGTTCGACGGCTCGTCGATCAGCTGGCCCCACATCTTGTCGACCCAGGTTTCGGCCTCCACGCCATAGCCCTTGCCGAACAGGCGGGTCAGGCCCGGATGGGCGATCGGGATGTGCAGGCCGTCGGAATAGTTGTCGCTGATGTTCTTCCAGTTGACGTCGCGCGGCCGCAGGGTGACGCGGCCGAAGGGTTGCAGGTCCTCGAACCGGTAGTGGGCGACCTCGTGCTCGTAGGGCCCCATCATCTGCGCGACGCTGGGGCCGTCACCCTCCAGCCGCACGAAGACGAAGCCGCGCCAGATCTCGGTGTCGAGCCTGGCCAGGCCTTCCCTGGCCATGTCGAGCGCGGGATAGTCGTCGCGCATCGGCACGCCGATCAGGCGGCCCTCCAGGTCGTAGGTCCAGGCGTGGTAGGGGCAGACGATACGGCCGCAGCGGCCGGTGGGGCCGTCCAGCAGGCGCGCGCCGCGGTGCCGGCAGACATTGGCGAAGGCCCGCGCCCTGCCGTCCTTGCCGCGCACCACGACCAGGCTTTCGCCGACGAAGTCGAAGGTATGGAAGTCGCCGGCTTTCGGAATGTCGTTCAGGTGGCAGACGATCTGCCACGAGGGCCGAAAGACCTTGTCCCGTTCCTCGCGGAAGAAGCGTTCGGAGCCGTAGATCCAGCCGGGCAGGCCCCAGTCGGAAAGGGGGTCGTGGTTGGAGATCATGTTCATCGCAGGACCTCTCCGTCAGGGGCTCGATCCTTCCCCCATCAAGGGGGAAGGGAGAAGGCGAGCGCTCATCACCGCCCCGCCACGGCCAGCTTCACCGCCGTGGCGAAGTCCTTGTCGCGCAGGATCTCGCGGGCGGCGTTGCGGCCGGGATTGCCCGAGACGCCGCCACCGGGGTGCGTACCCGCACCGCACATGTAGAGCCCCTTGATCGGTGCGCGATGGCTGGCGTGGCCCAGCAGCGGGCGGGCGGCCCACAGCTGATCCAGCGACATGTTCCCGTGCATGATGTCGCCGCCGACCAGGCCGAACTTCCGCTCCAGGTCCATCGGCGACAGGATCATCCGGCCCAGCACCGAGGCCTTGAAGTTGGGGGCCCAGCGGTCGACCGTGTCGATGATCAGGTCGGCGGCGGCCTCGCGCTCGTCATCCCAGGCGCGGCCGTCGGGCAGGGCGGGGGCGAACTGCTGGCAGAACAGGCTGGCCACGTGCTGGCCGGGCGGGGCCAGGCTGGGATCGATGGTCGAGGGGATCAGGATCTCGACGATGGGCGCGCGGCTCATGCCGAACGCCTTGGCGTCGCGATAGGCCGCGTCCATGTAGTCGAGGCTGGGGGCCAGAACGATGCCGCTTTGGTGATGCTCGGCGACGGCCTTGCCCGGCAGGCAGGTGAAGTCGGGCAGTTCCGACAGGGCCACGTTCATGCGGAAGGTGCCCGAGCCGTTCTTGTAGCCGTCGATGGCCTTGCGGAAATCGGCCGGCAGGGCCGAGGGCGGCACCAGCCGCTTGTAGAGCAGGGCCGGATTGACGTTGGCGCTGACGATCGGGGCCACGATCTGGCGGCCGTCGACCAACTGCACGCCCACGGCCTTGTTCCCATCGACATGCACGCCTTCGACGGGCGCGTTCAGCAGGATCTCGACCCCGGCCTTCTCGCAGGCTTTCGCCATGGCCTGCGTGATCGCTCCCATGCCGCCGACCGCGTGGCCCCAGGCGCCCTTCTTGCCGTTCACCTCGCCGAAGATATGGTGCAGCAGCACGTAGGCCGAGCCGGGCGTGTCGGGACTGGCGTAGTTGCCGACCACGGCGTCGAAGCCGAAGGCGGCCTTGACCGGCTCGCTCTCGAACCAGCCATTGAGGAAGTCCCGGGCGCTCTTGGTGAAGAGGTCGAGCAGGTCGCGTTTTCTCTCCCGGGAGAGCATGGCCAGGCGTCCGCCCTGGCGCAGGGCGCGCAGGATTCCCGGCAGGCCGTCGCCCAGGTTGGGCGGGGTCTCCTGGGCCAGGTCGCGCAGCACGTCGCCGATCTCGTCGAGCATGGCGTAATAGGCCGGCAGCACCTCGGCGTCGCGGCGGCTGAACTTGCGGAACTGTTCCTGGGTGCGCTCCTGCCCGCCGCCGAGCTTGATGAAGCGGCTGTCGTCCACCGGCAGGAAGTTGGAGATCGGCCGCTCCAGGAAGGTCAGGCCGAACCCGTGCAGGTCCATATCGGCGATGACCCGCGGATTGAGCAGGCTGACCGTGTAGCTGGCTGCCGAATTGCGGAAACCCGGATGGAACTCCTCGGTCACCGCCGCCCCGCCGACCACGTCGCGGGCCTCGCAGACGGTGACCTTCATCCCGGCCCTGGCCAGGTAGAAGGCGCAGACGAGGCCGTTGTGGCCTCCGCCGATGATCACGGCGTCGCGAGTGTGGGTCATCGTCTCTCCCCAGGAGGCGGCTGGGGAGAGGTTGCTATACGACTGTAAAATAGTCCAGCTGCGCGTGGAAAACCTCTCCCATCAAAGAGAGAGGGATCAGGAACTAGTGCTTGCCCCGGTCCCGCCCGAAGTTCGGCTCGGCGCTTTCCTGACCGGCCGCCACGATGCCGCGCCGGATCGCCCGGGTGCGGGTGAAGTGGGCGTGCAGGGTGTCGGCGTCGCCCCAGCGGATGGCGCGGCTCATGGCCTGCAGGTCCTCGGTGAAGCGGCCCAGCATCTCCAGCACCGCGTCTTTGTTGGCCACGAAGATGTCGCGCCACATGGTCGGGTCGCTGGCGGCGATGCGGGTGAAGTCGCGGAAGCCCGAGGCCGAGTACTTGATGACCTCGTTCTCGGTGACGTTCTCCAGGTCGGCCGCGCTGCCCACGATGGTGTAGGCGATCAGGTGGGGCAGGTGCGAAACGACGGCCAGCACCAGGTCGTGGTGCTTTTCCTCCATCAGTTCGACCTGGGCGCCGAACGAGCGCCAGAAGGCAGACAGCTTGGCGACGGCGGCGGCGTAGGCCTCGTCCTCGCGGTCGGCCAGCGGGGTCAGGATGGTCCAGCGGCCTTCGAACAGCTCTGCGAAGCCGGCGTCGGGGCCCGACTGCTCGGTGCCGGCGATCGGGTGGCCGGGGATCGGGAACACCTTGGCCAGGGCGGGGGAGCGGAAGGCCTCGGCGATCGTGGCCTTGGTCGAGCCGACGTCGGTCAGGGTGGCGCCCGGCTTCATGTGCGGGGCGACGGCGGCGGCGACGTCGCCGATCGACAGCACCGGCGTGGCGATGACGACGAGGTCGGCCTCCTTGACCGCCTGCGCCAAGTCGCCGGTGACGTGGTCGGCCAGGCCGATTTCCAGCGCGCGGGCGCGGTGCGCCTCGCTGGCGTCGGCGATGGTGACCTCGCCGACCACGCCGTGGGCGCGGGCCGCCAGGATCACCGAACCGCCGATCAGGCCGGCGCCGACGACGGTCATCTTGGGATAGAGCAGGCCGGTGGGGCTCATCGCGCGAGGAACTGCGCCAGCAGGTCCACGACGGCGCGGTTGTGTTCCTCGCGGCCGATGGTGATGCGGATCGACTCCGGCAGGCCGTAATTGGCCACGGCGCGCACGAGATAGCCCTTGCTGGCCAGGAAGGCCTCGGCGTCCAGAGCGGTCTTGCCCGGAGTCGTGGGGAAGTCGACCAGCACGAAGTTGGCCGCCGACGGGGTGACCGTCAGGCCAAGGCCGCCCAGTTGCTGGGCCAGCCAAGGACGCCATTGCTCGACCAGGGCCACCGAGGCGGCCTCGAACTCGCGATCGGCGAGGGCGGCGATGGCGGCGTCCTGGCCGGGGATCGAGGTGTTGAACGGCGGGCGGATGCGCTCGATCGGATCGATGATGCCGAAGTCGGCATAGCCCCAGCCGACGCGCAGGGCGGCCAGGCCGTGGATCTTCGAGAAGGTGCGGGTGACGATGACGTTCTGGGTTTCGCGGGCCAGCGCCAGGCCGTCCTCGAAGCGCGGGTCGGTCGCGAACTCGGCATAGGCGCCGTCCAGCACCAGGATCACCGACGGCGGCAGGGCCGCGTGCAACTCGCGGATCTCTTCGCCCGTCAGCCAGGTGCCGGTCGGATTGGCCGGGTTGGCGACGAAGACGAGGCGGGTGCGCTCATCCACGCACTTGATGGTTTCCTCCACGTCGATGCGACGCTTGGGCTCCTTGGCGAAGCGGACCTCCGCCTGGCAGGCGCGCGCGCCGATCGCATAGGCGGCGAAGCCATGCTCGCCCTGGACGATGTTGTCGCCGGGCTCCAGATAGACTTGGCAAAGCAGGGCGAAGATCTCGTCGCTGCCGTCGCCGAAGGTCAGGCGCTCGGGCTCCAGGCCGTAGCGGTCGGCGACAGCGGCGCGCAGGGCGTTCGACTTGCCGTCAGGATAGATGTGAAGGCGGTCGACCGCGTCGCGATAGGCGGCCTTGGCCTTGTCGCTGCAGCCGAGGACGTTCTCGTTGCTGGACAGCTTCACCGGATGGGCGATCCCCTCGACCTTCGACTTGCCGCCGACATAGGCGGCGATGTCGAGGATGCCCGGCTTGGGCAGCGGACGAGGCGAGGCGGCACGGTCGGAAGCGGTCATCACGGGTCTCAAGGGGGCCATGGCGGCCCGCGCGAAAAAGCGGGGCCTTCTTACACGTCGAAGGGAGACGGCGCAGCCCCGATGACGCCGGTCAGCTGGCCCGGCGCGCGGGCCAGGCGCTCGTCGTTGCGCTGGTAGAAGCCCGACAGCGAAAAGAGCTTCAGGCCGCCGGCCTCGGCCAGCGGTTCGGCCGCCACGCCGTCGGCGCCCAGGGCCTCGACGATGGCGCCGGCGCTCTTGGCGCTATCGGTCACCCAGAAGGTCTGGTCGCCGCCGGTGGGCTCGACCTCGACCTGGGCCACCGCGAAGGCGGCCTGCGGACCCCAGCGCGTGAGGCAGGGCAGGGCGGCGAAGATGTTCAGCGTCGGCTCGGCCAGCAGGCGGCCCCACCAGGCGCTGCCCGGCTGCAGGCCCAGCACCGAGACGCCCCACGGCGTCTTGGCCGCGGCCAGGGCGTCCTTGTCGGCGGCGACCACGGTCATCGGCGGGGCGGCGCCGAAGCGCAGGCGGGCCAGCTCGACGGTGCGGCCGTCGCCCCAGACGGTCAGGTGGAACGGACCCTGGCGCGACAGGCTGTCGGCCATCAGCTCGCGCCAGATCCGGATGACGAGGCCGTCGGGGGCGTCGTTGCGCTCCGCCGACAGCAGCTTGCGGACGATCAGGGCCTCGCGGCCGGGGCGCAGGCCAAAGCCGGTGTCGCCCGCCGCGCGCTTGGCCGTGGCGACGGCGCGCGACAGACCGGCCCGCTCGTCGATCAGCGCGAGCAGTTGGCTATCGATGGCGTCGATGCGCCATCGGACCTCGTCCAGCGAGGGCGGCGTCTCGTCCGCGTCGCGACCCATGTCTATCCCCGAAAATGAGGGGCGGAACATAGTCCTTGCCGCGAAGGGTGCAATAGCCGCGTCGCCGGGGAAGGAAATTGCGTCGTCTCGAGGTCACCCTCAAAGAGAGAAGGCTTGGTTTACCGCGGCACGTACACCATCGGCGAGGGACCCGTGTCGAACGGGCCCAGGCGCGTGCGGCCGTCTTGGAACAGCAGGGTGGCGCTGAGCGTCGGGTCCTTGCCCGCCGCCGCGGCGACCGCGGCCACGGCCGAGCGGGCGTCGGTGATGGCCTCGCCGGGGGTAGGCTTTTCGCGGACGGTGACGTCGAGGGCGCCTTGCAGGCGGCCCAGGCTGTCGACCGTAAGGGCGCCGGACCTGGCCTCGATCAGCGCGTCGCCGGCGGTCAGCTTGCCGCTCTCGACGGTGATAGCGCCGCCCGCGGCGGTCCAGTCGCGCACGGCGTCGGTCCAGTTGTCGCCGCGCAGGGCCGAGACCTTGGCCAGGCGCGAGTCCCAGTAGAGCGAGGCGGTGCGGTCCTGGGCGATGCGGCCGAGCAGGCCGGTGAAGGCCACCTTGGCGCCGTCGGCCTTGAACAGGATCGCGCCCTGGTCCTCGGGGCCTGAGCGCAGATGCAGCTGCATGGATTCGGTGGAGCTGATCGGGAAGGGCTCGACGTCGGCGGCGGTGGTGAAGACCAGCTTGGCGCCCTCGACCGAAATCCGGGGCGGATACTGGTCGAAGCCGGCCAGGCTGGCGCGCAGGGCCTGCCCGGTGATGGTCACGTCGCCCTTCTCGGGACGGGTCAGGACGACGCCGGCGGGGGCGACGATGATCCAGTGGCCGATGCCGTAGATCATCGCCTCGCCCTTCAGTTGCGGCGCGCGCACCGCCCAGCCGGTAGGCTCGGCGACGCGGGCGTTCTCCAGCCGCACGTCGAGCCGGAAGGGAAAGCCGGTGACGTCGCGCCGGGTCCAGGACAGGTCGTAGCCCTCGGCCTTCAGCTGGGCCGAAGTCGCGTCCAGGCGCTTGACCGTCTCGTTGCGCAGATAGAACCAGCCGACGCTCCAGGCGATGCAGACCAGGGCCGCGAGCACGAAAGGCAAGGCGAGGCCGCGACGGCGGGGCTTGCGGGACGGCTGCGGGTCGCTATGGGTCATGGGCGAAGGGGCTGTTCCGGTCGGTGAGGGTGTCAGGCGTGTCGAGCGAGCAGCCGCAGGGCGGCGATCGTTGGGTGTTCGGTTACGGATCGCTGATGTGGCGGCCCGGGTTCCCGTTCATAGACCGAAGAACGGCGGTTCTCCATGGGCGCAGGCGCGCCTTCTGCATCTATTCGGTGCATCACCGTGGCACCTACGAGCGGCCCGGCCTGGTTCTGGGCCTGGCCCCCGGCGGCGCGGTGCGCGGCGTGGCCTATCGGGTGGCCGAAGCCGCCTGGCCCGAGGTCTACGCCTACCTGCGCGAACGCGAGCAGCCGACCGAGACCTATTTCGAGGCCTGGTCGAAGCTGCGAATCGACGGGAACGGCGAGGCGCCGGCCCTGGTGTTCCTGTCGGACCGCAAGCACGGCCAGTGGGCCGGGGCGCTGACCCTGGAGCAGCAGGCGCAGCTGATCGCGGGTGCGAGCGGCCTGTCGGGGCCCAATATCGACTATCTGCGGGATCTGGTCATGCACCTGCGCGAGGACGGGGTGCGAGACCACGCCATGGAGGCGCTGTTGAAGATGGTGGAGGCGAGGGAGGCCTGATCCCTCTTCCGCAAGGGTAGAAGGATTAGATCCCCGCCTCCTCCAGCGCCTTGGTCGCGCCGTCGATCCGCGTCTGCAGTTCGCGCATGAACTCGCCGCGCTTGAGGCCGGCGGGGATGGGCGGCAGGTATTCGAAGACGATGACGCCGGGCTGGATCAGCAGGCTCTTGTGCAGCCAGTGCTGGCCGCAGTTCAGGGCCAGGGGAGTGACCGGCAGTTCCAGCTCGCGATAGAGCGCGGCGATGCCGGGCTTGTAGTCGCCGGGCTCGCCGACCTTGCCGCGGGTGCCTTCGGGGAAGATCACCACCTGCCGCGTCTCCTTCATGCGGTCGACGCTGTCGCGCACCAGCTTCTTCAGCGCCGCCGAGTGGCCGTCGCGGTCGACGACGATCATCCTGGCCTTGAGGCCGTGCCACCCGAACAGCGGCACCATCAGGAGCTCCTTCTTCATCACGAAGCAGGCGTCGGGCAGGATGGCGAACTGGCTGAAGACGTCGAACATCGACTGGTGTTTGGCGGCGATCAGGGCCGGACCGGTCGGGACCTGGCCTCGCACCTCGACCCGCACGCCCGCCAGGATGCGCAGGCCCAGGATCACGCCCTGCGACCAGAACCGCATGGCGGCGCGATTGACCGGGCGCGGCAGCGCCAGGGTGACCAGCATCAGGATGGCCATGGTCGCCGACCACAGCCAGAAGAACAGCTGGAACAGGAACGAGCGCAGATAGATCAAGAGTCTTTCCCCGTTGCCGAAGTCTCGGCGGGCCCGGTCTCCGACGTCTCGGCGGGCTTGTCTTTCGGACCCAGGTTCAGGAACGCCTCGCGCCCCAGGATCGCCAGGTACTTGCAGTATTCCACGATCATCCGCCGGGCCGTGTGCGAGCGCTTCCACCAGCGGCGTGCGTTCAGGCTCTCGGTGGCCACCGGATAGGGCGAGAGCTTCACGTCCGGCATGGTGGCGCGCAGTTCCAGCATCGAGCGCGGCATGTGGTAGTCGGCGGTGACGACGATCAGGCTCTTGTAGCCGCGGGCCTTGGCCCATTCGGCAGTCTCGCGGGCGTTGCCGACCGTGTCGGCGGCTGCGAAGCCGAGATCCACGCAGCAGTCGTAGATCGGCTTGACGGCCTTGGTGACGTCCTGGACGTCGGCGCGGGTGGCCTCGCGGTTGACGCCCGAGATCAGCAGCCGCTTGCCCTTGCCGGCCTCCAGCAGCTTGGTGGCCGCCTCCAGGCGCAGGTTCGAGGCGCCGGTCAGCACGACGACGCCGTCGGCGACGGGCGGATCGGCCGCCGGGGTCGAGCGCTCCACCCGCGAGGTGAAGGCCAGCAGGCCCAGGGTCCAGATCATCACCACGATCAGGAAGGCGGCGATGCTCTTCACGGCATGTCCTTCAGCAGGCGGAGGGCCGCGGCGCGCGCGGCCAGCCCCGCGACCAGGGCGGCGATCAGCGGGCAGGGCAGGGGCGCCAGAAGGTCGACCCAGGCCAGAGGCAGCACCGGGGTGAAGCCCGAGCCGCCCCCCGCCAGCCGCGCCGCGACGCCGACGATGACCGCGGCCGCGCCGCCGAGCAAGCCCGCGCTGGCGGCCATGGCCGCGAACCGGTTCTGGAACAGCCGGGCGATGAACGGGGCCTCGGCGCCGGAAAGGTGCAGCACCTCGATCACCTCGTGACGGGCGGCCAGGCCAGCCCGGGTGGCGAAGGTGATGACGGCGGCGGCGGCGGCGGCGATCAGGGCGAAGACGCCCATGGCCGCCCAGCGGGCCAGGCCCGCGCCGCGCTCGATATCGGCGATCCAGCGGCTGTGATCGTCGACCACCGCGTCGACGGCGGCCTCTTGCAGGGCCTTGGTCAGGGTCTCGGCGGAGGCGGGGGCCTTGGGGTCGAGGTCGAGGGTGACCAGGCGCGGGGTCGGCAGGTCGGCGACCAGGGCGTCGCGGCCGATCCACGGCTCCAGCAGGGCCTCGGCCTTGTCCTTTGTCAGGGCCTGGGCCTGGACCACGCCCTTGACGCCGGCCAGCGTCTCGGCGGCGCGGGCGGCGGCGCTGTCGGGGGTCTCGCCGGCCTTGGCGCGGACGACGACTGTGGCCGAGCCGGTCAGCTGGGCGCTCCAGCCCTCGGCGGCGCGGTTGGCGGCCAGGGCGGCCAGCGCGGTGAGGCAGGCCAGGAAGCACAGCACGGCCACCACGAACACCAGCGCCCCGTCGCGGGCGTCGCGCGGCGGCAGCAGCGGGCCGGGTTTCCAGCGATTGAGGTCGAAGCCGCTCATCGCGCCTCGCCAGTATCGACCATGCGGCCGTGTTCGAGATGCAGGACCGGACGGCCGGCGCGGGCCACCAGCTCCTCGTCGTGGGTGGCGATCAGCACCGTGGTGCCCAGGCGGTTGAGCTCGACGAACAGCCGCAGCAGGCGCAGCGACATGGCCGGGTCGACATTGCCTGTGGGCTCGTCGGCCAACAGGATATCGGGCCGGTCGACCACGGCGCGGGCGATGGCCAGGCGCTGCTTCTCGCCGCCCGACAGGGTGGCCGGCAGGGCGTGCATGCGATCGCCCAGGCCCACCCACTGCAGCAGCTCGGCGACGTCGTCGCGATAGGTATCGGGCTTGCGGCCGGCGATGCGCAGCGGCAGGCCGGCGTTGTCGAACACCGACAGGTGCTCCAGCAGACGGAATTCCTGGAAGACGACGCCGATGCGGCGTCGCAGGAACGGCAGGTCGGCGCCCGGAACCAGGTTCACATCGCGCCCGAACAGCTCGACGCGACCCCGTGACGCACGGTGCGCCAGATAGATCAGCTTGAGCAGGGAGCTCTTGCCCGCGCCCGAGGCGCCGGTCAGGAAGTGAAACGAGCCAGGGGCAAGGGAAAATCCGATGTCGCGCAGGGTTTCGTGCCCCCGCCCGTAGCGCATGGAGACGCCTTCGAAACGGACCACGGGGACGGCGTCGGGGTCGTGATCTGCGCCGGTCCGCAAGGGTGTGTCGATGGGGTTTCTGGACATCAGGGTTAAAATCGGCGACCTCCAATGCTGTAAAGCGGGGATGACCGATTCGCGGCCATGATACTGACCTGTCCCGAGTGCGCCAGCCGCTATTTCGTCGACGACGCCAAGGTCGGTTCGGCCGGGCGCGTCGTGCGCTGCGCCTCGTGCGGGGCGCGGTGGACCGCGCGTAACGAAACCGCCGCCGACGACGACCTGTTCGACGCGCCGCCAGCCGTGGCGCCGGCCAACGACGCGGCCGTCTCGGCCGCGCTCGATCCCCTGCACGCGCTGGACGACGAGCCCGAGCCGGAGCCGCCGGTCAGCGCCCTGCCGGGCGAGGAACTGCCCAAGGTCTTCCGGGCCCGCGCCGACGCCGAGCGTCGCCTGAAGGAAGCCAAGACCACCGGCATCGTCTGGGCCTCGATGGCCGCCTTCGTGGTGGTGGTGCTGGTCGGGGCCGGAGTCTTCCGCCTCAACATCGGAAAGCTGATGCCCGGCACGGCCGGCGCCTACGCCATGGTCGGCGCGCCGATCAACACCGTCGGCCTGATCGTCGAGGAAAGCAGCATCCGCGCCCAGCCCTCGATGCAGGACGGCCGCGCCGCCCTGACCGTCACCGGCGTGATCCGCAACATCACCGAAAAGCCGGTCTCGGCCCCGCCGCTGCGCATCGCCCTGCTCAACAAGGGCGGCAAGCGTGTGGCCGGCCAGCTGGCCGCCGCCGCCGATCCGATCATTCCGCCCGGCCAGACCCGGCACTTCTCGGTGACCCTGCTGAACCCGCCGTCCAGCGCCCAGGTGCTGGAGGTCGGCTTCGCGGTCGAGAAGGGCGCGGCCCACGCGGTCAAGACGGGCCTCGGCCCCGCCAAGGACGGCCACGGCGAGCCTGAACTGCGCGGCGCCCAGGACACGCCCGCCGCCGATCATGCCGCCGAAGGGGCGCATGCGGAGGATTCCGTGGCGGAAGGGGCTGGACATGACGCCCCTGGTCATGAGACCGGAGCGGCCGAACCGGCCCCCGCCGACCATCATTGACCAAGATCCCCTGACATGACCGATCTCGCCCGCCCCGAAGTGCTCATTTCCGAGCAAGAAATCGCCGAGCGGGTCGAGGCCCTGGCTCGCCAGATCGCTCCGCGCATCGACGACGACACCGTCGCCGTCTGCCTGCTGACCGGCGGCCTGTGGTTCGCCGCCGACCTGACCCGCGCGCTGTGGAAGGCCGGCCGCAACGTCCGCTTCGACGCCCTGTGGCTGGCCTCGTACCATGACGAGCGCAAGAGCACGGGCCGTTGCGAAGTGCGCGCCGACCTGCAGCGTCCGCTGGTGGGCCGCCGCGCCCTGGTGGTCGACGACGTGTTCGACACCGGCCTGTCGCTGTCGGAAGCCGCGCGCCTGGTCAAGGACGCCGGCGCCAGCGAAGTGCTGACCGCCGTCTTCGCCCGCAAGCCCTGGCCGACCTCGCGCGGCATGGAGCCCGACTTCGTGGCCTGGGAAGCCCCGGCCCGCTACCTCGTCGGCTACGGCCTCGACGACGAAGGCAAGAGCCGCGGCCTGCCGTATATCGGCGCGCTGGACTGAGCTTGAAGTCCCGGTCCTTCTTCCCTTGCGGGAGAAGGTGTCGGCGAAAGCCGAAGGAAGAGGGGCTTCTCAGACGCAAAACGCCGCGACAGCTGACCGGCTGTCGCGGCGTTTTTCGTTTCAAGGAGCCTCCCCTGTGGGGGAGGTGATCGCGTAGCGATCGGTGGGGGGAGTGTTTGAAAGCCGGCTATATCACCGGAAGCTGAAAACGGCCCCCCACCGGCCTTCGGCCGCCTCCCCCAGAGGGGGAGGATCTTTCCTAGTCCATCGCCCTCTGCGTCGTGGCGATAAACCCGCCGCCGAGCACGCGTTCGGGATCGGCGGGGTCGTAGAGCACGCAGGCCTGGCCGGGGGCGACGCCTTCTTCCAGCACGTCGAACACCAGGCGCACGCCGCCGTCTTCGAGGGTCAGGCGGCCGGGCACGGGTTCGCGGGTCGAACGGACGCGGGCCAGGACTTGCGCATGAGCCCCGGCGGCCGCGATCAGGTCGTCCTCGCCGCCCAGCCAGTTGTCTTCCTTCAGGGTCAGCGCCCTGGTCAGCAGCGCCTCGCGCGGACCGACCACGACGTGGCGCCTGTCGGCGTCGATTCGCACGACGAACAAGGGCTCGCCCGTGCCGCCGCCGACATTGAGGCCGCGGCGCTGGCCGATGGTGTAGCGGGTGACGCCCTCGTGGCGGCCCAGCACCTTGCCGTCCAGGTGCACGATATCGCCCGCTTCCGCGCCCTGCGGGCGGATGCGGTCGATGACCGTGGTGTACTTGCCCTCCGGCACGAAGCAGATGTCCTGGCTGTCGGGCTTGTCGGCCACCGACAGGCCTAGCGCCGCGGCGATGGCCCGCACTTGCGGCTTGGCGAAACCGCCGAGCGGGAAGCGCAGGAAGTCGAGCTGCTCGCGCGTGGTGGCGAACAGGAAGTAGGACTGGTCCTTGGCCGGGTCGGCGGCGCGGCGCAGCTGCGGGCGGTTGCTGGCGGCGGTGTAGCCGCGTTGTACGTAGTGGCCGGTGGCCATGGCCTCGGCGCCCAGGTCGCGGGCCACGTCCAGCAGGTCGCGGAACTTGACGGTCTGGTTGCAGCGCACGCACGGGATCGGGGTCTCGCCGCGCAGATAGGCGTCGGCGAAGTCCTCGATGACCTGCTCCTTGAAGCGGCTCTCGTAGTCCAGCACGTAGTGCGGGATGCCGATCCGCTCGGCCGCCATGCGGGCGTCCATGATATCCTGGCCGGCGCAGCAGGCGCCCTTCTTGGAGATCGCCGCGCCATGGTCGTAGAGCTGCAGGGTCACGCCCACCACGTCGTAGCCGGCCTTGGCCAGAAGGGCGGCGGTGACGGTGGAATCCACGCCGCCGGACATGGCCGCGACGATCCGCGTCCCTTCCGGCAGGCCGACGGCCTGTTTGACCACCTCGGCGGCGCGCGCGATGAGGGCGTCGCCCTCCGGAATGGGGGCGTGAGCGGGGTCGAAACGGGCGAGGTCGGCGTCCATCGGCGCTATTTAGAGCCTCGACCCCGAATTTGCGAGCCGGGCCAAGCGCCGCAGGTGAAGAGAGTTACTTCAGGACGTTCAGCAGCGACGAGTTCTGCAGCGAGGCGAACACCTGGGCCGAGGCCTGCACGGCCAGCTGGGCGGCCTGCAGGCGGGTGACCGCCTCGGCCATGTCGACGTCGACCACGCCGCCGATCATCACCGTCAGGCTGTCGGTCTGGTCCTGCAGCGACACCTGGGCGTCCTCGAAGCGCTTCTGGTTCAGGCCGTTCTTGCCCTGGGCGGTGACTAGGTCCTTGTGGGCGCCGTCGAAGGCCGGCAGCAGGCCCTTGAGGAAGGTCGACTGGGCGTCGGTCAGGTTGCCGGTGAACGGGCCGTTGGCGTCGACATAGGCCTGCACCTGCTTGAAGGCGTCAAACAGCTCGGTTCCCAGGGCGTCGCCCAGCACGCCGGTCGACACCGTGGTCGACTCGTCGATGCGGTTGGTCGTGACGTACTGGTCGTTCTGGAACAGCGAGGCGGTGCTGGGCGCGGCCGTCAGGTCGGCCATGCTGGTGGCCGTGGTGGTCGGCACGTCGTTCTTGGCGCCCGAGAAGACGTAATAGCCGTTGGCCTTGGTGTTGAGTCCCTGCACCGCATCGCCGAAGGCGTTCTGCATCTGCTGCATCAGGGTGGTGGCGTTGCCGGCGGCCAGGGCGTTGGCGATCGCCTCGCGGGCGCTGGTGGCCGAGTTGGCCAGGCGCTCGATGCCCATGTCCTGCATCTCCAGGCGGTTGGAGACAAGCTTGGTCTGGTCGAGGAAGCCGTCGATCTTGGCCTGGGCGCTCTTCATCGCCGTCAGCATCTCGGCGTTCTTGGAATAGCCTTTCAGGTCGCTGGCGACCTTCTGGCTGGAGACCTGCTCGCCGATCTGGTTCTGGCGCACCTGCGCCAGCATCAGGTTCGACGTCATCACGCCGAAATTGCCGGAGGTGGAGACACGGGTCATGGCGGACCTCAGATGATGTTCACGAGGACGTCGTACATGTCCTTGGTCGCCTGGATCAGGCGGGCCGAGGCGTTGAACGCCTGCTGGTACGTCGTCAGATTGATGAGCTCTTCGTCGAGATTGACGCCCTCGTGCGACTGGCGCTGGGTGTCGACCTCGACCTTCACCGAAGCGGTGGCGTCCTTCTTGGATTCGGCGGCGGCGGCCTTGCGGGCGATCGAGCCGGCGAAGTCGGCGCCGTAGCGCAGCACGCTGCTGCTGGCCGCGCCGACGCCGCCGGCCGAGGAGAAGTTCACCGCGCTGTCGCCGGCCTTGGCCAGGGCCAGGGCGCCGCGGGCGTCGCCGATGGCCAGGGCCGAGGTCCCGGCGGCGGCCGTCAGGTTGAGCTTGGCGAAGGGCAGGCGGGTCGGGTTGGAATTCATCGCCGCGTCGATGGTGTAGCCCGAGGCGCGGGTGCTGCGCTCCGACGGACCCAGGCCGAACAGCTGGCTCAGCGACGGGCCGCCGGCGCCGCGCTGGGTGCCGTCCTCGACCACCGACAGGGTCACGGGCGAGGCGCTGTTGGAGCTGAAGCTGAGCGCGCCCTTGGAGTCGAGGGCGAAGGTCCCGTACTGGCCCGCGCCGTCGGCGCGCGAGTTCAAGGCGTTCAGCATGTCCTGCATCGTGCCGCCGGCCGGGACGGTGACCTTCACGTCGCGGATGCGGCCGCCCTCGACGTCGGTCAGGCGCAGGGTGATTTCCTCGCCCGGCGTGAAGCCGTGCGGCGAGGCCGTGGTCATGCCCGTCTCGTACGGCGAGTAGCCGGTCTGGCGGACGATGTCGTTCATGCCGAAGAAGTGGCTGAAGCCCTTGCCGGCCTTGTTCGACGGGCTGGCCGGATCATCGGCGATGGCCACGCCCAGGCCGCCGTTGGCCGACAGGCTGAGCGCGCCGTTGGTGAAGCTGGCCTGGCCGTCGGCGCCCAGGGCGCCGTTCAGCTGGGTCAGGAAGTTGGCCGGCGTGAAGGCTGGGCCGGCGACGCCGTCGACCGTCATCGAGCCGGCGCTGAAGTCCACCTCGATGCGGCGCTGGATGACGCCGCTGGCGTCGGTCAGGGCGATGGTGGTCTTGCCGGTGAAGCCGGTAAGGGCCGTCGTGGCGTCCAGGCCCGTGTTGCGGCCGGTCATGCTGGCCGGAGCAGGGACCGACGAGTTGGCGTTCGAGGCGCGGTTCAGCTCCTCGGTGGCGCGGGTGACGAACTCGCCCAGCTGGTCCGACAGGGCCGGCAGCTCGGTGTTGCGCAGCTCCAGCAGGCCCTTGATTTCGCCGCTGCTGATATAGAGCGGGCTGGCCTGGCCGCCGCTGTTGGCCGAGGTGACCGTCAGGAAGCCGTTGGCGGTGGGCGACTGCTCGTACTTGACCACGGCCGCGCCTTCGCCGGCCAGGCTCATGCCCTCGGTCGAGCGGATCAGCACGCCGCCGTTGGCGCGCTGGCTGACCTGCACGTTCATCAGCGAGGACAGCTCGTCGATCAGGCCGCTCTGGATGTTCTCCGAACCGGTGGCGTCGACCCCGGTGGTCTTGGCGCGGGTGATGTCGGCGTTCAGCTCGTCGATCTGCTTGAGCAGCACGTTCACGCGGTCGACATCGGCCGAGATCTTGGTGTCGGCGTCCTTGCCCAGGCTCGACAGGCCGGCGGTGATGCGGCTGCTTTCACCCAGGAAGTCCTCGACCTTGGTCAGGGCCTGCGAGCGCAGCAGCGACGAGGACGGCTCGTCGGCGGCCTGGGAGAAGGCGCTGAACACCTCGTCCAGCATCGAGAAGAAGTTGGTCTTGGCGCTGGGGTCGCCGAACAGTTCCTGGGCGTTGTCCAGCGCGCTCGAGAGCGCCGAGGCGCGGCCGGCGTCCGACGCGGCGTTCAGGCTGGCCGACTGCAGGAAGCGGTCGGTGGCGCGCTTGATGGCGTCGATGTTGACGCCCACGCCCATGCCGTTCGACACGAGGTTGGACTGGCTGACCGTCTTGCGGACGTAGCCGGCCGTGTTGACGTTGGCGATGTTGTCGGAAACGACGCGCATGCCCGTCTGGGCGGCCATCATCCCCGACGTCGCGGTGTTCAGGATGGTGTTCAGCGACATCAGCGATCTCCTGTCCGCTCGGCAAAGCACGGACCACGCGACGCGACCTTGCCCGGCGAAACTTGCCGGGTGGGCGTCGAGAGCGTCTCGTTTCCGTTGTGCAAACCGTTGAAATACAAGGCGTTGAGTTCCATGCGCCGTGCGGACGACGAGGAGGGGAGCGCAAGGATGGCGCCAACCCGGTCCAGACCCGGCCTGCGGCGCGCCGACGCGGCAAACGAGGGGTCATTCTTTCCGTTTCCGCTCGGCAAAATCCGCCGCAACCTGCCGAAATCAAAGGGTAAATCGGAAGTTAAAACCTTTAAAATCAATGGCTTGAAAGAAATTTCCGGGTTGGCCCGGTGATTGCTCAGAGGACGGCGGATCAAGGCGTGCTCCGTCCGAGCCGTCGTCCAGCCGAGCGTAACGACCCGCATGACCGCGATCGCCGCCTCTCTTCCGCTCCCGACGCCCGCCCAGGGCGCCGCCGGCGTGTCCGACGCTTCCGGCGCCGGCGACGTCTTCGGCGCGCTGCTGGCCGCCAAGGGTGCGAAGGAAGAGACGCAGGACCAGCCGGCCGCCCGCCCCGCGGGTGGGAGCAAGGCCTCGGCCAGGCCGGCCGTCGACCGCAAGGATGGCGACCGCAAGGGCGACGACCGCAAGAGCGGCGCCGACGCCGCTGGCCAGGACGTCGCCGCCGCCCAGGCCGGCGCCGCCGTGGTCGCCGCCATGAGCGCGCAACAACAGCAACAACCCGCCGCGACCGGCCAGGCCGCCGCCGAGACGCCCGCCGTCGCCGTCGCCGCCGCCGTCTCCGCCGAAGTCCCGGCCGCCGGCTCGACCGACCTGCTGGCCAAGGCCGCCGACCTGGTCGGCGACGTGGCCGACACCGTTTCCGACGCCGCCAAGCTGGCCGGCGCGGCTCCGCTCGCCGCCGCCGCGGACGCTGTCGAAGCCGCCGCCGACCTGGTGGCCGACGCCGCCGCGCCGACGGTCGACGCCGAAGCCGTCCAGCCGGCCGTCGCCGAGCTTCCCGCCATCGACCTGGCCAAGCTGGCCGCCCAGCCGCAGGCCGCCGCGCCCGCCGAAGCGCCGGTGGCGCCGAAGGTCCAGCCGCAAGCCCAGGCCGCCGCCGACGCCGCCCAGCCGGCCGCCGCTTCGCTGGGCGACGAGATCGTCAGCCTTAAAGCCGTGCAGGTTCCGGCCGATGAGGCCTTGACCGCGACCGCCGCCGCAACCCCGGTGGAAACCGCCGAAGTCGCCGCCCCGGTCGAGGCCCAGGCCGCCGCCGTCGAAACCGCCAAGCCCGCCGAGACCCCGGCTCTGGCGCCCAAGACCGGCAAGGTCGAGGTCGCCGCCAAGGGCGAGGCCGTGGTCACCGCTCACGCCGTCGCCGCCGAGCAGGCCGCCCACGACGCCGCCACCAACAGCGACTCCGGTTCTCAGTCGAGCGCTGGCGACGCCTTCGCCCAGATGGCGGCCGACGCCGCTCCGGTCGACGTCGCCGCGCCCAAGGCCGAGGCGACCTTCGCCCCGACCGTCCAGGCCCAGGCGGCCACGGCCGCCCAGGCGCCGGCCGAGGCCATCGTGCGCGGCTCGCCCGAGACCGTCGCGGCCATGTCGGCCGAGATCGCCAAGAAGCTGGAAGCCAAGTCGACCCGCTTCGACATCGTCCTGACGCCGGAAGGCCTGGGCAAGGTCGACGTCCAGGTGCGCATCGGCGCCGAGGGCAAGCTGACGGCCGTCATGGCCTTCGAGAACCCGCAGGCCGCCGCCGACCTGCGCCACCGCGCCGGCGAACTGCGCCAGGCGCTGAGCCAGGCCGGCTTCGACGTCGCCGAAAACGCCCTGAAGTTCGACGTGTCGAGCCAGAGCGGCAACGGCGGCCAGGGCCAGCAGCAGAACGCCTTCTTCGACTTCCAGGGCGGCGACCATGGTCGCCGCGCCTTCGCCGGTCGCGCCTTCGCGGGCGCCATGGCCGAAGACATTCCCACCCTTTCGGCCGCG
Organism: Caulobacter endophyticus; assembly: GCF_003116815.1. GTDB lineage: Bacteria > Pseudomonadota > Alphaproteobacteria > Caulobacterales > Caulobacteraceae > Caulobacter > Caulobacter endophyticus. The sequence goes on along the minus strand of NZ_QDKQ01000052.1, from coordinate 141,263 downwards.
TCGCTGATCCCGGGCTACCGCCTCGCGGATACCGACGGCGTCGACGTCAAGATCTAGGAGCAAGCGTCATGGCCACCACGACCGCGACGTCCGGCAGCACCTCGGTGATCGACAAGATCAACAACTCGAGGAACCAGCTGGCGAGCAGCGAAGAAACCTTCCTGAAGCTGCTGACCACGCAGATGAAGAACCAGGATCCGTTGTCGCCGATGGATTCCAACGCCTTTACCGGCCAGATCGTCCAAATGACGGGCGTGGAGCAGCAGCTGGTCACCAACGACCTGCTGGCGGCCCTGGTCGGCATGAACGACGGCGGCATCGCCGATGCGGTCAACATGATGGGCAAGCAGGCCACCGCCGAGACCGACACCTCGGTGCTCAAGGACGGCAAGGCCAACTGGAGCTACACCGTCGGCCGCAACGCCACCTCGGTGAAGATCGAAGTGCTCGACAAGTACGGCAACGTGGTCGCCACCAAGCTGCCCGACGACATGACGAAGGGTGAAAAGACCTTCGAGTGGGACGGCAAGGACAGCACCACCGGCGTCCAGCAGCCCAACGGCGCCGCCTACACCCTGCGCGTCACCGCCGTCGACGGCGAGGGCACGAAGATCGCCACCACCTCCAAGGGTCGCATCGAAGGCATCGTGACCGCGGTGACCAACGAGAGCGGCCAGAACATGGTCACCATCGACGGCGTGAAAGTGCCGATCAGCCAGGTGATCGGCGTCACCAACCCGCCAGAGAAGACAGCGGACACCTCGGACAAGACGCCCGAGGACACCGCAGAGGCCGCCTAAGGCCTTCACCGAATGAACCGGGCGTCAGAATGACGCCGACGCGGTTCCCAACCGAGCCAGACGGCCGACCCGGAACCCAAACGCAAACTGCGCTGAACCCCGCCAAACAAACCTCACGAGCAGGATTTCAGTCATGTCCATCAACAGCGCCATGCTCTCGGGCGTCTCCGGTCTGGTCGCCAACTCGTCGGCCCTGGCCGCGATCTCGGACAACATCGCCAACGTCAACACCGTCGGCTACAAGCGCTCGTCGGCCAATTTCTCGACGCTGGTCACCTCGCAAAGCAAGAACAACACCTACAGCGCCGGCGGCGTGAAGTCGCTGACGCACCAGTTCATCAGCCAGCAGGGCCTGACCCAGTCGACGACCTCGAGCCTCGACCTGTCGATCGCCGGCTCGGGCTTCTTCGTCGCCACCGAGAAGCCGGAAGGCCTGACCGCCACCGACACCCGCTCGTTCACCCGCGCCGGTTCGTTCCAGCTGGACAACCTCGGCTACCTGAAGAACGACGCCGGCCTCTACCTGCAGGGCTGGCTGGCCGATCCGGTGACCGGCGCCATCACGCCCGACCCGTCGGACCTGACCCAGCTGTCGTCGATCAACGTCGGCAGCGTCGGCGGCACCGCCGAGAAGACCACCCGGGTCGGCGTCAACGCCAACCTGCGTTCGGAACAGGCCGTGTCGGCCGCCGCCAACGCGCTGTCGAGCAAGACGGGCGTCGCCGACTCGAACGCCGTCACGGCCGACTACGCGGTTCGCTACAGCCCGACCGGCAACGGCAACGAGTACCAGGTCGAAGTCCGCCGCGCAGGCGTGGTCGTCGACACCGGCACGGCCGCGTTCGACCCGACCACGGGCGCCCTGACCAGCTACACCCCCACCGGCGCGACCGTGCCGGCCGGCTCGATCAACGCCGGCGGCGGCGCCACCGTGTCGTTCGCGGCCCTGGGCCTGAACACCAAGACCGACGCCGTGAACGCCGGCGCCTACGACCCGACCACCCGCTCGATGTCGGACTATGCCGAGGACCCGACCACCGGCGTCAAGCCGGACTTCGAGATCCAGATCCCGGTCTCGGACTCCAAGGGCGGCCAGCGCACCGTCACCCTGTCGCTGCTCAAGGGCCCCGGCCCGAACGAGTGGTTCGCCGAACTGCGCGCCAAGCCGGGCGACCTGGACAACAACACCAACGGCCTGATCAGCTCGGGAAAGATCACCTTCACCACGGACGGCAAGCTGGCCTCGGTCGGCAACCTGTTCGGCGGCGTGAACCCGACGGCGATCCACATCGGCGCCTCCGACCCGACCGCCACGGGCACGGGCCCGCGCTGGGCCGACGGCCTGGGCATCGACGCCCAGGACATCCAGATCGACCTGGCCAACGCCGCCGGCGGTCTGACCCAGTACAACAGCCAGTCGGTCGTGCAGTCGGTGAACACCAACGGCACCGCGTTCGGCAACCTGACCAACATCGAGGTGGATGAAGACGGCTACGTCTCGGCCATCTTCGACAACGGTGTGACTCGCCGGATCGCCCAGGTGGCCATTGCGACCTTCTCGAATCCCAACGGCCTGAAGGGCGTTAACGGCAACGCCTACCGCGTCACCAATGAAAGCGGCACCTATAGCCTGAAGACCCCGGGCCAGGGCGGCGCAGGTTCTCTGGCGCCTTCGACGCTGGAAGCTTCGACTGTCGACCTGTCGACTGAGTTCACGGGCCTGATCACTACGCAACGTGCGTACTCGGCCTCGTCGAAAATCATCACCACCGCCGATCAGATGCTGGAAGAACTTCTGAGCATTAAGCGCTGATCATAGGTATTAACTGGTCTTAATCAGAGTGTGTCACATCGATACACTCTGATCGCTGGAGGAAGTCCCGTGTTTAGGTCTTTCTTTACTACCGGAATTAAGCCGTCGTTATTCCCCGGCGCCTATATTCCTCGTCAACAGTGATGGTTGTGGGAAAGGCGTAAAGCCATGTTGCAGCAGCAGCGCACGAACAGCCGGGGTGAAAAGTACGTCATCGGTCCGACCGGTGCGCCTCTTACCCTGTCGGATCTTCCGCCCCCGGAAACCCAGCGTTGGGTGATCCGGCGTAAGGCCGAGGTGGTCGCCGCCGTCCGCGGTGGTCTCCTCTCGCTCGACGAGGCGTGCGATCGTTACAAGCTGACCAACGAGGAATTCCTCGCCTGGCAGCAGTCTATCGACCGGCACGGTCTGGCGGGTCTGCGGACCACCCGGCTTCAGCAGTACCGCTAAACGGCGGAAAAACTGAAAGGGCGCGAGGAGTTATGCTCCGCAAAGCGCCCGAACGGTCTGTTCAGCGGCCGCGCCCCCTGGGGCGCGGCCGCGACCATTTGGCGCCTATGGAGGCGGGTTCCCGCCCCAAATCTAAAGCCGTCGTTAACCATCGACTGGGTAAATCCTGCCTAGCGACGGCGGACTTCCATCCGTCTCGCTTGCGCTCCGTTCGGACGCAGTTTGAGGGACAGGCCCAGTGGATAAATTCCTGAGCGCGATTCAGAAGTTCGGCGTCGGTCGTCTGGCCGCCCTGGCGGGCGTCGCCGTCGGCTCCATCGCCGTGCTCGCCGCGGTCGTCATGATGCTGGGCAAGCAGCCGAACGAGCTGCTGTATTCGAATCTCGACCTCAAGGAAGCCTCGTCCGTCACCCAGGCGCTGGACCAGGCCGGCATCAAGTACGAGACCAAGGGCGACGGCTCGACCATCATGGTCGCCCGCGACAAGGTCAATTCCGCCCGCCTGCTGGTTTCGGGCAAGGGCCTCGTGACCTCGGGCTCGATCGGCTACGAGATCTTCGACACCGGCAACGCCATCGGCCAGACCGATTTCGTCCAGCAGCTGAACCGCCAGCGCGCCCTGCAGGGCGAGCTGGAACGGACCATCCGCGGCTGGCAGGGCGTGCGCGACGTCCGCGTTCACCTGGTCCTGCCCAAGCGCCAGCTGTTCGAAGAGGACGCCGAGCAACCGTCGGCCGCCGTCACCATCGGCACCGCCGGCCGCGAACCGTCGTCGGACATGGTCGCCGCCGTCCAGAACCTGGTCGCCGGCTCGGTCCCGGGCATGAAGCCCGAGCGCGTCAACGTCATCGACGACCACGGCAAGACCCTGTCCGCCGGCGGCAACGAGAGCCTGGCCGGCCGTCTGGCCCAGGACCGCAAGTCCGAGGCCGAAGCCCGCATCGCCAAGAGCGTCAAGGAAATGCTCGACGGCGTCCTTGGCCCCGGCAAGGCCCGCGTCACGGTCACCGCCGACCTCGACCTGAACCGCATCACCACCCAGGAAAAGAAGTTCGATCCGGACGGCCAGGTCGTGCGCTCGGAAAGCACCAGCGCCAACAACCAGTCCGAGACCCGCAACGACGACACCAGCGGCGTCACCGCCACCCAGAACATCCCCGGCGGCCAGCCGGCCGGCTTCCAGCCCGTCGGCTCGAACTCGGGCAGCAACGAGACCACCACCAACTACGAGATCTCCGAGTCGGTCCGCACCGAGGTCACCGAGCCGGGCTCGATGAAGAAGGTCGCCGTGGCCGTGGCCGTGGACGGCGTCACCGCCGCTCCGGGCAAGGACGGCAAGGCCGGCGCCTACACCCCGCGCAGCGCCGAGGAGATCGCCCAGATCGAAGAGCTGGTGAAGACCGCCATCGGTTACGACGCCGCACGCGGCGATCAGGTGAAGGTCACCAACATCCGCTTCCCGACCGCCGAGGACCAGGGCCTGGACGGCAAGGGCGGGCTGATGGCCGGCTTCGACAAGAACGACCTGATGCGCGTCGCCGAGATCGGCGTCCTGGCCATCGTCGCCCTGCTGATCCTGATGTTCGCCGTGCGCCCCTTCATCAAGAGCCTGACCCAGCCGGCCGGCCAGCATCCGATCCAGCTGGCCCTGGGCCAGGGCGACCAGCCGGTCACCCGCCTGGTCACCCTGTCGGACGGCACCACCCAGCAGGTCGTCGTCGACCAGTCGGGCGAGCCGATCGCCATCGCCGGCCCGGTTTCGGACATCGACCAGCGCATCGACATCGCCAAGATCGAAGGCCAGGTGAAGGCTTCGTCGATCAAGCGCGTGTCGGAATTCGTCGAAAAGCACCCCGAAGAGTCGGTCGCGATCCTGCGCAACTGGCTGCACGAGTCGGAGTGATCGGATGAAGGCCGCCGTCACAGATATCGCCAAGCTGGCCGGGCCCGAAAAGGCCGCCATCGTCCTGCTCGCCCTGGGTGAAGATCATACCAAGATCTGGGAAGCGCTGGACGACGAGGAGATCAAGGAAGTCTCCCAGGCCATGGCCAGCCTGGGCACGGTTTCGGCCAGCGTGGTCGAAGAGCTGCTGGTCGAGTTCGTCTCGGGCATGAGCTCGACGGGCGCGATCATGGGCTCGTACGAACAGACCCAGCGCCTGCTGATGTCGTTCATGGCGCCCGAGAAGGTCGACCAGCTGATGGAAGAGATCCGCGGTCCGGCGGGTCGAACCATGTGGGACAAGCTGGGCAACGTGAACGAGGCGGTGCTCGCCAACTACCTGAAGAACGAATACCCCCAGACCGTCGCCGTCGTGCTGTCGAAGGTGAAGAGCGACCACGCCGCCCGCGTGCTGGCCTGCCTGCCGGAAGACTTCGCGCTGGAATGCGTCACCCGCATGCTGCGCATGGAGCCGGTGCAGCGCGAAATCCTCGACAAGATCGAGCAGACCCTGCGGATCGAGTTCATGTCGAACCTGGCGCGCACCTCCAAGCGCGACAGCCACGAGATGATGGCCGAGATCTTCAACAACTTCGATCGCCAGACCGAGGCGCGCTTCATCGCCGCCCTAGAAGAGCGCAACCGCGAGGCGGCCGAGCGCATCCGGGCCCTGATGTTCGTGTTCGAGGACCTGTCGAAGCTGGATCCGGGCGGCGTGCAGACCCTGCTGCGCGCCACCGGCAAGGAGCAGCTGGCCCTGGCCCTGAAGGGCGCCTCGGACAAGCTGCGCGAGATGTTCTTCTCCAACATGTCCGAACGCGCGTCGAAGATCATGCGCGAGGACATGGAAAGCATGGGTCCGGTGCGTCTGAAGGACGTCGACCAGGCCCAGGTCGCCATGGTCCAGATCGCCAAGGACCTCGCCGCCAAGGGCGAGATCATGCTGGCCGGTTCGGGCAGCGACGACGAGCTGATCTACTGAGGCGCGCGGGATGAGCAACGGAACCTATCAGCGCTTCGCCTTCGACACGGTCTTCGACGACCGTGGCGGGGTGGCCTACGAGGCCCCCAAGGTGAAGAAGAGCTTCACGCCCGAGGAGGTCGAGGCCGCCCGCGCCGAAGCCTTCGCCGAGGGCGAGCGTTCGGCCGTGGCCCGCGCCGAGCAGGAAGCGGCCCAGGCCATGAACGTCATAGCCCACGCGGTGCACGGCGCGCTGTCGACCCTGGCCGCCGTCGCTCACGAGCATCGCGAGCACGCCGCGCGCCTGGCGCTGGCCTGCGCCAACAAGATCGCCGACGCGGCTTTGGACCAGTTCCCCGAGGCCCCGGCCTCGGCGGCCTTGCTGGCCCTGGCCCGGGAGGTCGAGGCCCAGCCCAAGCTCAGCGTGCGCGTCGCGCCGCACCTGGTCGAGCGCACCCAGGCCGCCCTGGAGCAGACCGCCCACGCCATCGGCTATCCGGGCCAGATCGTCGCCCGCGCCGACGGCGCCCAGCCGCCTGCCGCCTTCGTTCTCGACTGGGGCGATGGCCGCGCTGAATTCAATCCCGACGAGGCGGCGCAGCGCGTCGCCCAGGCCCTGGAAGCCGCTATCGCGGCCGAGGGCCTGCACGCCGAACCCCTGCTTCCTAGCGAAGGCTGACCGCCATGTCCGACGACCTGACTCTCAACGATTTCAACGGCGGCATGCTCGCCTCGGAGATCCCGGTCGAGCTGAGCGACAAGATCGCTTCCGACCTGGCTCCGGTGTTCGACGTCCCCGTCAACATCTCGGCCGTGCTCGGCCGCTCGAACATGTCGGTGGCCCAGCTGCTGCAGCTGCAGGCTGGCTCGATCCTGGAGCTCGATCGCAAGGTCGGCGAGGCGATCGACATCTACGTCAACAACCGCCTGGTCGCCCGGGGCGAGGTCGTCGTCGTCGACGAGCGCCTGGGCGTGACCATGACGGAAATCATCAAGGACGGCGACGCCGCGGGCTGATCGCCCGAGGTTTCCCGCCCACCAGTCCGCGCCTTCTGAAAGAGGGCGAAGCAGTAGAAGATCGGTCCGGAAGGGCCGCCCGGAGACAAGACAATGCGCCTCTTGGTCGTTGGTAAACTGAACGGTCAGCTCTCGGTCGCCGTAAAGATGGCGATGAACGCCGGGGCCAAGGTTTCGCACGTCGAGACGACGGAGCAGGCGACCAACGCGCTGCGGGCCGGGCAGGGCGCCGACCTGATGATGGTCGACTACGGCCTCGACATCGCCGGCCTGATCCTGGCCAACGAGAGCGAGCGCATCCGGGTGCCGGTCGTGGCCTGCGGCGTCGACGCCGACCCGATGCGCGCCGCTGCCGCCATCAAGGCCGGCGCCAAGGAATTCATCCCGCTGCCGCCGGACGCCGAGCTGATCGCCGCCGTCCTGGCCGCGGTGACCGACGACAACCGTCCGATGATCGCCCGCGACCCGAACATGGAGCAGGTCATCAAGCTGGCCGACCAGGTCGCCCCGTCGGACGCCTCGATCCTGATCACCGGCGAAAGCGGTTCGGGTAAGGAAGTGATGGCCCGCCACGTCCACGCGAAATCGCGTCGGGCCAAGGCGCCGTTCATCAGCGTCAACTGCGCGGCCATCCCCGAGAACCTGCTGGAAAGCGAGCTGTTCGGCCACGAAAAGGGGGCCTTCACCGGCGCCCTGGCCCGCCGCATCGGCAAGTTCGAGGAAGCCAACGGCGGCACGCTGCTGCTGGACGAAATCTCGGAAATGGACGTGCGCCTGCAGGCCAAGCTGCTGCGCGCCATCCAGGAGCGCGAGATCGACCGCGTCGGCGGCACCAAGCCGGTGAAGGTGGATATCCGCATCCTCGCCACGTCGAACCGCAACCTGGCCGACGCGGTCAAGGAAGGCGTGTTCCGCGAAGACCTGCTCTATCGCCTCAACGTCGTGAACCTGGCCCTGCCGCCGCTGCGCGAACGCCCGGGCGACATCATCAATCTGTGCGAGCACTTCGTGAAGAAGTACTCGGCCGCCAACGGCATCGAGCTGAAGCCGATCTCGGCCGAGGCCAAGCGCCGCCTGATCGCCCACCGCTGGCCGGGCAACGTGCGCGAACTGGAAAACGCCATGCACCGCGCGGTGCTGCTGTCGACCGGCGCCGAGATCGAGGAGTTCGCCATCCGCCTGCCGGACGGCCAGCCCCTGGCGCCGGCTCCTGACGCGGCCGTGGCCCGCGGCGCCTCGATGGCGGCGGCCGAGGCCGTGGCCGCCGCGGCGGTCAGCCGCAGCTTCGTCGGCCAGACCGTGGCCGAGATGGAGCAGACGCTGATCATCGACACCCTGGAGCACTGCCTGGGCAACCGCACCCACGCCGCCAACATCCTGGGCATTTCGATCCGCACCCTGCGCAACAAGCTCAAGGAATACGGCGACGCCGGCGTCAACGTGCCCCCGCCGCAGGGCGGCGTCGGCGCGGCGGCCTAAACCTCAAGTGCAGATTCCTGTTCGGCGCCCGCGACGATCGGTCCGGCGCCGAACATGGCTAATTTGGATTAAGGAGATGGCGGGCCGCTCCAAATCGCTTCAAGCGAGACGGTCCCGTCCTAGACACAGCAGCAAGGCTTTCCATGGCTGACGCCGCCGCCCCCAAGGCCGCCTCCTCGATCCCCAGCGCCAAGTCGCTGTGGGAGGGGATCCTGCGCGGCGAGATGGGCCTGGCCGTCGGCGTCGTGGGCATCATCGTCCTGCTGATCCTGCCGGTGCCGCCGGCCCTGCTGGACATACTGCTGGCCGTGTCGCTGACCGGCTCGGTGCTGATCCTGATGACGGCGGTGCTGATCAAGAAGCCGCTGGAGTTCACCTCCTTCCCGACCGTCCTGCTGGTCGCGACCCTCTACCGCCTGGGCCTCAACATCGCCTCGACCCGCCTGATCCTGGGCAATGGTCACGAGGGCGGCCACGGCGCCGGCGCGGTCATCGCCGCCTTCGGCAACCTGATGATGCAGGGCAACTTCGTCATCGGCGTGATCATCTTCATCATCCTGGTGGTGGTGAACTTCATGGTCGTCACCAAGGGTTCGGGCCGCATCGCCGAAGTCGCGGCGCGCTTCACCCTGGACGCCATGCCCGGCAAGCAGATGGCCATCGACGCCGACCTGTCGACGGGCCTGATCGACCAGGACACCGCCAAGATCCGCCGCAAGGAGCTTGAGCAGGAAAGCACCTTCTTCGGCGCCATGGACGGCGCCAGCAAGTTCGTGAAGGGCGACGCGGTCGCCGGCCTGATCATCACCGGCATCAACATCGTCGGCGGCATCCTGATCGGCGTCGTGCAGCACAAGGTGCCGATGGCCGAGGCGGCCTCGACCTACACCCTGATGACCATCGGCGACGGCCTCGTCAGCCAGATCCCGGCCCTGATCATCTCGATCGCCGCCGGTCTGGTGGTGTCCAAGGCCGGCGTCGAGGGCAGCGCCGACAAGGCCCTGACCACCCAGCTGGCCATGAACCCGGTCGCCCTGGGCATGGTGTCGGCCTCGTCGGGCGTCATCGCCCTGATCCCCGGCATGCCGCTGCTGCCGTTCGCCGGCCTCGCCGTCGGCGCGGGCTACCTGGCCTATCGCCGGGCGCAGGCGGCCAAGCTGGCCCCCGCCAAGGAGGCCGCGGCAGCCGCGGCGGCCGCCGCCGCCGAAGCGCCGTCCGAGCCCGAGGAAGAGCCTATCAGCGCGGCCCTGGCCATCGACGACGTCAAGATCGAGCTGGGCTACGGCCTGCTGACCCTGATCAACGACCTGGAAGGCCGTCGCCTGACCGACCAGATCCGCGCCCTGCGCAAGACCCTGGCCACCGAGTTCGGCTTCGTCATGCCGCCCGTGCGCATCCTCGACAACATGCGCCTGGCCAACCAGGGCTACGCCATCCGCATCAAGGAGATGGAGGCCGGCCTGGGCGAAGTGCGCCTGGGTCACCTGATGGCCATGGACCCGCGCGGCGGCCAGGTGGAGCTGCCCGGCGAGCACGTGCGCGAGCCCGCCTTCGGCCTGCCGGCCACCTGGGTCGCCGACGACCTGCGCGAAGAAGCGACGTTCCGTGGCTATACGGTCGTCGACCCGGCCACGGTGCTGACCACGCACCTGACCGAGATCCTCAAGGAGAACATGGCCGACCTGCTCTCCTACGCCGAGGTGCAGAAGCTCCTGAAGGAGCTGCCGGAGAACCAGAAGAAGCTCGTCGACGACCTGATCCCCGGCGTCGTCAACGCCGCCACGATCCAGCGCGTGCTGCAGGCCCTGCTCAAGGAGCGCGTCTCGATCCGCGACCTGCCGCAGATCCTCGAGGGCATCGGCGAGGCCGCGCCGCACACGGCTTCCGTCACCCAACTGGTCGAGCAGGTCCGCGCGCGCCTGGCCCGCCAGCTGTGCTGGGCCAACCGCGGCGACGACGGCGCCCTGCCGATCATCACCCTGTCGGCCGACTGGGAGCAGGCCTTCGCCGAAGCCCTGATCGGACCGGGCGAGGACAAGCAACTGGCCCTCGCCCCCTCGCGCCTGCAGGACTTCATCCGCGGCGTCCGCGACACCTTCGAGCGCGCCGCCCTGCAGGGCGAGTCGCCGGTGCTGCTGACCAGCCCGGGCATCCGCCCCTATGTCCGCTCGATCATCGAACGCTTCCGCGGCCAGACCGTGGTGATGAGCCAGAACGAGATCCACCCCCGGGCGCGCCTGAAGACGGTGGGGATGGTCTAGGACGACTATGCCCCGAAGGCCGTGTGGTAGGTGACCGCGCCGCGCGGCGGACGCCCCTTGAAGACCAGGCGCTGCAGGTAGGGCGAGGATTCGCCGCCATAGGTCAGGGCCTCGTCGGCCACGAAGCCGAAGCGTTCGTAGTACTTGGGCGAGCCCAGCAGCACGCAGCCGGCGGCGCCGCGCGCTTCCAGCTGTTTCAAGCCTTCGCGGATCAGGGCCAGGCCAAGGCCCGTGCCTTGCCGGTCGGGGCTGACCGACACCGGGCCAAGGCCGTACCAGCCGCCCGACGAGACCTCTATATCGACCGGCGAGAAGGCGATGTGGCCGGCGATCTGGCCGTCGACCTCGGCCACCAGCGACAGGGACAGGGCGCCGGCCGCGCGCAGGGCGGCGACGATCAGGGCTTCGGTCTGGCTGCTGTAGGGGCGTCCGAGGAAGGCGGCCGCGGTGACCTCGCCGATGGCGGCGACGTCTTCGGGGCATTCGGGGCGGATCAGCATGGCTCAGGCTTCCAGGATGGCGAGGACGAAGTCGGCGCGGCCCGCGACCGACGTCCTTGGCAGGACGATGACCTCGTAGTCGAGAGCGGGCAGGGCGGCCTCAAGGCGCTGGTGCTCTTCCAGCGCCGCGTCGAAGCCGTGACGGCGCTCGGCGTCGGTGGTGTGGAGTTGCGGCCAGGGCGGCGCGAGAAAGACGCGGCGATGATAGCGGTGGGCGCGGTCGAGCGCCCGCAAGCTGGGCTCGCCGGTCGCCGCCTCCAGCGCGCTGGCGGCGTCCACGACACCGCGATCGAAGAACACCCAGCCGTGGAGCCCGCGCGCGGCCTCGCGATCGGCCAGGGCCATCTCGACGGCGCGGCGGGCGAAGGCGGCAGGGTCGTTCCAGGGCAGGACAGGGTCGTCCGGCCCTCGCGCCTGCCGGACGATACGGCGGCCCGGCTCCTCGACGGCCGCGTAGCCGCGTGCGGCCAACTCGGTCAGCAGGCTGGACTTGCCGCCGCCTGAACAGCCGGTGATCAGGACGAAGTTGTCGGCCATGAGCTGTCCTCCCGGCCGGTGTCTTAACCTAGCGGGTCATCCAGGGCTTGGACTTGCCGGTCGGCGCGGTGGCGTCGGCCTTGTCGACCTTGCCGCTGGAGGCCTTGGGGCCATGGCCGTGGCGACCCTGGGCGGCCTTCTTCAGGCGCAGGGCGCGCTGCATCGGGGTTTCGTTCGGCGGGGCGTCGTTGGTCTCGTTGCTCATCGGCGCGCTTTAGCACGCCTCGACGCCCCACGCCTGCCCTTAGTGTCCGCCGGACCTGTCGGGATGGGGAACCTTCGCCACGTCGGCGGCCGTCACCGGCTTGGCGTAGGCGTTGCCGAAGTGTGTGCGGACATAGGTGACCACCTGCGCGATCTGGTCGTCGTCCAGCGTGCCGGCGAAAGGCGGCATTCCGCCCTGGCCGCGCACCACCACCATAGAAACGTAAGGGGCGGCGGCCAGCTTGGGATTGCCGGCCAGGGCGGGAATGGTTCCAGCGCCGGTTCCGCCCTTGGCGTCGGCCATGTGGCAGGCCTGGCAGACAGCCTCGTAGACCTGCTGGCCGGTGATGGGCTTGGCGACGCGGACCACGCCGCCGCCGGTGTCGCCGCCGGCGGGAGCCTGGGCGACGGCGGGAATGGCGCAGGCGAGGGCGGCGATGAGCGCCGACGCCGCGACGAGAACGGGACGGGTCATGCTCAGGCCTCCAGGGCGCGCTTGTGCAGGCGGGTGATGGCGTCCAGCGACGAGAGCAGGGCGCCCTCCATCCAGCAGCCGACATAGGAGGCGTGCTCGCCGGCCAGCACGATCCGCCGGTCCATGGCCAGCAGGGTCTGGTAGTGCTCCTTGCGGGTCTCCTCGGTCCAGCGGGCGCAGCAGCCCAGCGCCCAGGGCACGCGGCTCCAGGCCACAGAAGCGCCGCTGGCGAACTCCTTGCGATAGCTCTGCGGGTGAAGCACCGAGCCCTGTTGCAGGGCGACCTCGATGCGCTGCTGCGGCGTCATGCCGGCCAGGCGATAGGCTCCCATCTCGCGGGCGAAGGCCCCCAGCAGCACGGCCGGTCCGTTCCCGAACAGGTTGTTGTTGGGATAGGAGATCAGGGCGATCTCCTGGTCGGTGAAGCTGTGGCCGCCGTAGATGGAGTCTTCCTCCTCCCAGAACCGCCGCTTCATCTCCAGGCCGATCTTCACCTGTCCCGAATAGGGCACGGCCTTGATGGCGGCGGCCAGGCCGTCGCTGATCTCGCTGTCGATCTGCCCAAGGATGGACAGTGGTATGGTGCAGACGCACCAGTCTGCCTCGGCGGTCTCGACTTTGCTGGTGGCGGTGTCGCTGAAGGTGACGGCCACGCCCTTGTCGTCCTGGGCGATCCTGGTGACCTTGGCGTTGAAGGTGGTCAGGCCCTCGACCTGCTTGGCGAAGGCCTTGCCGATCATGTCCATGCCGCCGACAGGCTGGAACATGGTGGTCTGCATCTCGTGGCCCATGAAGAAGGCCATAGAGGTCCAGACCTGGGGGTCCAGCACGTCGTGCAGGGCGTAGAGGTCGGACGGGATCGGCGCGCCGTCGATGCCGCCGCCGGGCGGCCTCTCATAGCCGCGGTGGGCCGAACTGCGCAGGCCCTTGGCGTAGCGGTAGTCGCCGTCGAGCATGCCCCAGCCCTTCAGGGCCTCCAGCAGCTTTTCCCGATCTTCCAGCGTGACGGCGTCGTCCAGCGCCCTGGTGTTGATCGACTTGGCCAGCAGCTCGGCGACATTGCCCTCGAAGTCGGCCGCGGCGGCCTTGAAGCGCACCGGCTTGCCGCCGAACGCGGTGGAGGAATGGACCCAGGTGTTGTGGTTGAACTGGATGAACGGCTCCAGCGCCACGCCGAACTGCTTGCAGTAGTGCAGCAAGGTGCGGTGATGGTGCGGGATGCGCCACGGGCCGGGGTTGAAGTAGTTGCCGGCGGCGAAGCCGACCTTCTGCGTTGCGCCGCCCAGCTCGGTATAGGTGTCGCCGCCTCTCAGGCTCCAGTTCCGGCCGCCCGCGCGGCCCTGGTATTCGAGGATCCGCACCTTGTAGCCGGCGCGGGTCAGCTCATAGGCGGCCAGCAGGCCGGCGAGGCCCGCCCCCAGCACCAGCACCGATGCGCCGGGCCTTGCGCCCGCAAGGTTCGGCGGACCGTGGAACTGGGTCTCGGCCGCGTGGCCGAGGGTGGTCATGGCCTGGTACAGCGCCGCCGTCCCGCCCACCTGGGCGATCGCGGTCAGGAGCTGTCTTCTGGTCGGTGCGCGGACTCCGTCTGGCATGTGCTCGGCCCTATCCCCTTGGCCGCCACCCGCGACCGGGGGCGTGCGGAACCGAGCTAAGCAGGGCGCCTCGCGCCCCCGCCGCCCACTTTGTTGGCGTGACGAGCGGATGGGATCGCGGATCGCCGTTCGGCGGCGTTCGGACGGTCGCGCTGCGCAGGAAACGGGCAGGCTGTTGGGCTAGGGGCGGCGCGGGCCTCAGGGAACCGAGTCGAGAGCCCACGGCGCGAACGTCTCCCGGGTCTTCAGGCGGGCGTAATAGGCCTCGACGGCCGGCAGGGCGGCGCGGTCGATGGGGGAGGCGGCCCAGCGGTGGACGGAGACGCCCAGCACCACGTCGGCCAGGGTGAAGGTCTCGCCGGCCGCGAAGGCGCCGGTGTGGTCGAGGCGGCGGTCGAGCAGGGTCATGGCCGTGTTCCACGAGCGGACGCTGGCGGCGATCTGCGCCGGGTCGTCGAAGCCGGGCACGCACCGCACCAGGCCGGCGAAGGCGTAGCGCCAGGCGGTGTTCAGCTCGGTGGCCTGCCAGTCCATCCACTGTTCGACGCTCGCCCGGGCGCGCGGCTCCGTGGGCAGCAGGCCCTCGCCGCCGACATGACGTGAGGCCAGATAGCGGCAGATGGTGTTCGACTCCCAGAGCGGCCCGTGCTCGTCGATGATCACCGGCACCAGAGCGTTGGGGTTCAGCGCCAGGAAGGCCGGGTTGCTGGTCGAGGCGTAACCCATGCCCCAGTCCTCGCGCTCATGGGCGAGATCGAGTTCGCCGCAGGTCCAGAGCACCTTGCGGACGTTCAGCGACGACGTGCGACCGAGAATTCTGAGCATGCGGGCCTCCGTGGCGCTGCGATCTCTAGCATTTCGGACACGACGGTCGGCGGAGAAAATCTGCAAGGCGCGGAGGCCTGCGACTCGTTATGTAGTCAAACTGCATAACGAAGGGATTTCATGCTGTTTCGGACCGTACTGCTCGCCGGCTCGCTTCTGGCCGGCGCCGCCCACGCCCAGGGCGACGTCTTTGCGCTGGGCGAGGTGCAGGTGACTGCGCGCAACGCCGCCGGCGAGACGGTGGGCGGCAGCACGGTGTCGGGTGAAATGCTACGCAAGTTCGACAAGGCCAGCGTCGACCAGGCGCTGGACCTGATCCCCGGCGCGGCGGCGGGCAACAGCGGCGGCTCGCGCAACGAGCGCCTGGTGTTCATCCGTGGCTTCGACCGCTTCCAGACCACCCTGTCGATCGACGGCGTGCGGGTGTTCCTGCCGGCCGACAACCGCATCGACTTCGCGCGCTTCCTCACCGCCGACCTCTCGGAGGTGCAGGTTTCCAAGGGCTACGTCTCGGTGCTGGATGGTCCGGGCGGACTGGGCGGAGCGATCAATCTCGTCACCCGCAAGCCGTCGCGGCCGTTCGAGGGCGAGATCCGCCTGGGTGCGGGCTTCGACGGCGACGGCTCGCTGAACAGCAACACCGTGTCGGGCCGCATCGGCGGCAAGACCGACCGCTTCTACGTCCAGGCCAGCGGCGCGCGCAGCGAGCGCACCCACTGGAAGCTGCCTGACGACTACAAGGCCACAGCGCTGGAGAACGGCGGCGCCCGCGATCACTCGGAAAGCGAGGACTGGCGCGTCAACCTGAAGGCCGGCTTCACGCCCAACGCCACCGACGAATACTCGATCACCTACACCCGCCAGGAGGGCGAGAAGAACGCGCCCTATCACGTCACCGACACGGCCAGCACGCGCTACTGGTCCTGGCCCTACTGGAACATCGACAGCCTGGCCCTGCTGACCCGGACGAAGATCGCCGACAACGCGGTGCTCAAGGCGCGCATCTATCGCAACACCTTCGAGAACGCGCTCTACTCGTTCGACAACGCTCGCCAGAACAGCCAGACCCTGGGGCGGGCCTTCCGCTCCTATTATGACGACGTGGCCTATGGCGGGAACCTGGAGCTGGACGTCGACGTCACCGCGTCCAACACCCTGAAGGCCGCCGCCTTCTATCGCCGCGACAAGCATGTGGAGTGGCAGCAGAGCTTCGCCCCTGCCGTGACCGAGCCGCGCCAGACGGTGATCGAGGACACCACCTCGGTCGCCCTGGAGGACACCCAGCGCTTTGGCGACAAGGTGGATCTGGTGATCGGCGTGTCGCGCGATCGGCGCGACCTGAACCAGGCCCAGGACTACAACTCGAACGCCTTCGTCTTCTATCCGCTGACCGACGACGTGGCCTGGAACGGCCAGGCGGCGCTGGCCTGGCGGCCGCTGCCCGACGTGCAACTGCACGGCAGCGTCTCGTCGCGCGCCCGCTTTCCGACCCTGTTCGAGCGCTACAGCGCCCGCATGGGCCAGGCCGTTCCCAACCCGGACGTCAAGGCCGAGCGGGCGATCAACTACGAGCTGGGTGGTTCGGTCGACTTCACGCCGCTGCTGAAGATCGAGGGGGCGGTGTTCTACAGCGACGTGCGCGACGCCCTGATCCTGATCCCGGTCGCGCTGGGCCCGCCCTATGGCACGGTCAACCAGACCAGGAACGCCGGCGACGGCGAGTATTACGGCCTGGAAGGCGCGGCGAGGTTCAAGGCCGGCGACCGCCTGACCCTGGGCGGCAACTATACCTATCTGCACCGCAAGCTGACCGACCCGACCAACGCCGCCTTCCGCCCGACCGGCACGCCCGACCACAAGCTGTTCGTCTATGCCGACTGGACGCTGAACGACCGCCTGTCGCTGACGCCCAGCGTCGAGGCGGCGTCCAGGCGCTGGACGGTGACCTCCAGCTCGCTGGTGACGCCCGTCCGCTACTACCGCACTGGCGGCTACGTGCTGGCCAATCTGACCGCCCAGGTGACGGTGACGCCGAAGATCGACGTCATCGTCGGGGCCCGCAACCTGCTGGACCAGACGTACCAACTGGTCGACGGCTTCCCCGAGGAAGGCCGCAGCTTCCGCGCCGACCTGCGGGTCAAGTTCTGAGGAGTTCCCCATGCGTCTTGCCCTGATCCTCGCCGTCGGCCTCGCCCTGGCCGCGCCCGCCGCCTTGGCCCAGGTGCAACCCGACGTGGCCTGCGCGCCGGGCGTCGAGGCCGGCCTGCCGGCGGAGCTGGCCGCCTGGGGTACGAAGGCCCCGCTGGCGGCGGCGACCTCGGTCGTCAGCCTGCCCAAGGCCGCGCTGGCGCCCGGCCAAGCCTATACGGCGACCCTGTCGCCGACTCCCGACGTCGCCTATGCCGTGCAGCCGGAAAAGCCCGGCGGCACGGTGAGCAAGGGCGGGCTGTTCTCGCTGAAGGTCGAGACGGCCGGTTCCTATGTGATCGCGCTCGGGACCGGCGCCTGGATCGACGTGCTGAAGGACGGCGCAGCCCAGCGCTCCACCGCCCACGGTCGCGGCCCGGCCTGCTCCACCGTGCGCAAGATGGTGACCTTCGATCTGACGCCCGGCGACTACCTGATCCAGATCTCGGCCAACGCCCAGGCCGAGCTGCCGATCATGGTCGCGCGCAAGCCCTGACGCGGCGGGGGGCGGGGGCGTGAAGCTGGAGGTCTACGGCAAGGCGCTGGCCCTGGCGGCCGGCCTGCTGCTAAGCGCCGCCTTCGCGCCCGCCACCGTCTCAAGCTTCCACTGGACGCTGCCGGCGGGCGTGAGCCCGCCGCCGGTTCCGGCCGACAATCCGATGTCGGACGCCAAGGTCGCGCTGGGCCGCAAGCTGTTCTACGACGCCGACCTCTCCATCGACGGCACGATGTCTTGCGCCACCTGCCACGAGCAGCGGCGCGGCTTCACCGACAGCAACCGCACCCGTCCGGGCGTGCACGGCGATCCTGGCCGTCGCAACATCCAGACCCTGGCCAATGTCGGCTACTTCCGCGCCCTGACCTGGGGCGATCCGGGCATGAAGACGCTAGAGACCCAGGCCCTGATCCCGATCGCCGGGACCAAGCCGGTCGAGATGGGGTTTGCTGGCCAGGAGGCGGTGCTGACCGCGCGCCTGGCGGGCCAGACCTGCTATCGCAGGATGTTCGGTGAGGCGTTTCCCGAGGCGGGGGGCGAGGTCAGCATGGTGACGGTCGCCAAGGCCCTGGCCGCCTTCCAGCGCACGCTCGTTTCGTTCGATAGTCCTTATGATCGGCGTCGGCGGGGCGAGGCTGTCGCTGTGTCGGCCGGAGCCGAGCGCGGCGAGCGGCTGTTCAAGGCCGGTTGCGCGAGCTGCCACGCCGGCCCGCTGTTCACCGACGCCGACAAGGCCCGCTTCCACCGCATCGACGCGCCGTTCACCGGCGACCAGGGCCTCGCCGACGTCACCGGCGATGCGGCCGATGCGGGGCGCTTCCGTACGCCGTCGTTGCGCAACGCAGCGCTGAGCGCGCCCTACCTGCACGACGGCTCGGCGCCGACTCTGGAGACGGCGATCCGCCGGCATCGCGCGGCGATGCGGCTGGGGGATCGCCAAGTGGCGGAGCTCGTCGCGTTTCTGGGTACGCTGACCGACGAGGCCTTCGTCACCGATTCGCGGTTTTCCCTGCCCAAGCCTGGGTGCGGGCCCTAGTCTTCCGAAGCGTACCCCGCCGACGCGGCGATGGCGGCATCGGCCTGTTCCATCGCCGCCCGTATCGCCGCCTCCTGCGGCGCCAAGGCGGCTCGGACAGCTTGGTCGACCTGTTCCGTCGCCGCCTGTATCGCCGCCTCCTGCGCCGCCAGGGCGGCTTGGCGCGCCCGTTCCATCGCCGTCGCCTCGGAAGGTTCGCTCGGCGGTGCAGGTGGGGCGGCGGCGAAGATATTCCGGGTCGCCTCGCCAGCGCTGGCGGTGTCGACCGAGAGCAGCGTCGAGACGCCCTGCGTCGTCGAGGCCTGCATCGTCACGTTGGACTGCTGCTGGCTTTCAGTCGCGTTGTGGGCGGCGTTCGACAGGGCCTGGGAGGTCGCTTGGAACAGGTTGCCCATGGCGATGGCGGGCGCGTCGCCCAGCACCTTGGTGTTCACCTGGCTGACGGAGTCGGTGATCTGGTCGTTGACGTTGGTCGGGAAGGCCATGGTCGTCTCCGTGCTGGATCCGGCGGCCTCCAAATGAAAACCGCGGCTCATCCACTATGAATGGCCGCGGCTTTCGGAATAGGAAATTTCGCACAACGGGAGGGGCGCGCGGCCCCGAACGTCAATCCTCGTCCATCTTGAGGGCGGCGATGAAGGCTTCCTGCGGAATCTCGACCTTGCCGAACTGGCGCATCCGCTTCTTGCCTTCCTTCTGCTTGTCCAGAAGTTTGCGCTTACGCGAGGCGTCGCCGCCGTAGCACTTCGCCGTGACGTCCTTTCGCAAAGCTCTCACAGTTTCGCGGGCGATGATCCGGCCGCCGATGGCCGCCTGGATCGGGATGACGAACATGTGCTGCGGGATGAGCTCCTTCATCTTCTCGCACATGCCGCGGCCGCGGCTTTCGGCGCGGCTGCGGTGGACCAGCATAGACAGGGCGTCGACCGGCTCGCTGTTGACCAAGATCGACATCTTCACCAGGTCGCCGGCGCGGTAGTCCTCGAGCTGGTAGTCGAAGCTGGCATAGCCCTTCGAGATCGACTTCAGGCGGTCGTAGAAGTCGAACACCACCTCGTTCAGCGGCAGGTCATAGATCACCATGGCGCGGTTGCCGACATAGGACAGTTCGCGCTGCATGCCGCGACGGTCCTGGCAGAGCTTGATGACGCCGCCCAGATATTCGTCCGGGGTGAAGATCGTCGCCTTGATCCAGGGCTCGGCGATCTCCTCGATCTGCATGACGTCCGGCAGGTCGGCCGGATTGTGCAGCTCGATCTCCTCGCCGTTGCGCATCTTGATCTTGTAGACCACCGACGGGGCGGTTGCGATCAGGTCGAGGTCGAATTCCCGGCTCAGGCGCTCCTGGATGATTTCCAGGTGCAGCAGGCCAAGGAACCCGCAGCGGAAGCCGAAGCCAAGCGCGGCCGAGCTTTCCATTTCGAAAGTGAAGCTGGCGTCGTTCAGGCGCAGCTTGCCGACGGCGGCGCGCAGGTCCTCGAAGTCGGCGGCGTCGACCGGGAACAGGCCGCAGAACACCACCGGCACGACTTCCTTGAAGCCCTTCAGCGGCTCGGCCGTCTGCTTCTTCTCATCGGTGATGGTGTCGCCGACGGCCGCGTCGGCCACTTCCTTGATCGAGGCGGTGAAGAAGCCGACTTCGCCCGGACCCAGTTCGGCCACGTCGGTGGCCTTGGGCGTGAACACCCCGACCTTGTCGATGCGGTGGGTGGCGCCGGTCTGCATCATGCGAACCTGCTGGCCGGCCTTCAGCGTGCCGTCGAAGATGCGCACCAGCACGACCACGCCCAGATAGGCGTCGTACCAGGCGTCGACCAGCAGGGCCTTCAGCGGCGCGCTGCGGTCGCCCTTGGGGGCGGGCAGGCGGGTGACGATGGCTTCCAGCACGTCGGGGATGCCGATGCCGGTCTTGGCCGAGCATTCGACGGCGTCCGACGCGTCCAGGCCGATGACGTCCTCGATCTGGGCCTTCACCCGATCGACGTCGGCGGCCGGCAGGTCGACCTTGTTGAGGACCGGAACGATCTCGTGGTTGTTGTCGATGGCCTGGTAGACGTTGGCCAGGGTCTGGGCTTCCACGCCCTGCGAGGCGTCCACGACCAGGATCGAGCCTTCGCAGGCGGCCAGCGAGCGCGACACCTCATAGGCGAAGTCGACGTGCCCGGGGGTGTCCATCAGGTTCAGAACATAGGTCTCACCGTCGGCGGCCTTGTAGTTCAGGCGCACGGTCTGCGCCTTGATGGTGATGCCCCGCTCCTTCTCGATGTCCATGTTGTCGAGGACCTGGGCGCTCATCTCGCGCGCGGTCAGGCCGCCCGTGGTCTGGATCAGGCGGTCGGACAGGGTCGACTTGCCGTGGTCGATGTGGGCCACGATCGAGAAATTGCGGATTTTATCCAGGGGCGTAGAGCTCATGCGCGTGCGTCTATCACATTTGAACCGCTTCGCGAGGGGGCGTGACGGGTTTGCGTCATCGACCCCGTTCACGACGGGCCTCAAATCGTCTAATCCGACGCGATGATCCAGCGTCGACGACCCGTCCCCTTCGAACTCGGCCCCGTGCACTTCATCGGCATCGGCGGCATCGGCATGTCCGGCATCGCCGAGATCATGATCCGCATCGGCTACACCGTGCAGGGCAGCGATGCGAAGGCCAGCGCCAACACCGAACGGCTCGAGAAGCTGGGCGCGCGCATCTTCGTGGGCCACGACGCGGCCAATGTCGAAGGCGCCTCGGCCATCGTCTATTCGACGGCGGTGAAGGCCGATAACCCCGAGATGATCGCCGGCCGTGACAAGCGCCTGCCGCTGGTGCGCCGCGCCGAGATGCTGGCCGAGCTGATGCGCCTGCAGTTTTCGGTCGCCGTGGGCGGCACCCACGGCAAGACCACCACCACCTCGATGGTCGCGGCCCTGCTGGACGCCGGCGGCCTGGACCCCACGGTGGTCAACGGCGGCATCATCAACGCCTACGGCACCAACGCCAAGGTCGGCGAAGGCGACTGGATCGTCGTCGAGGCCGACGAAAGCGACGGCTCGTTCCTGAAGCTGAAGTCGACGGTGGCCATCGTCACCAACATCGACGCCGAGCACCTGGACCACTGGGGCGACTTCGACGCGGTGAAGAAGGGCTTCCAGGACTTCATCGAGAACATTCCGTTCTACGGCTTCGCCGCCGTCTGCACCGACCATCCCGAGGTGCAGGCCCTGACCTCTCGCATCGAGAACCGCCGCCTGGTGACCTACGGCACCAATCCGCAGGCCGAGGTGCGCGTGCAGAACGTCGAGATGGGCCCCGAGGGCGCCAGCTTCGACATCGCCATCTCGCCGCTGGAAGGCGAGATCATCCGCTACGAAGGCCTGAAGATGCCGATGGCGGGCCACCACAACGTGCTCAACGCCACCGCCGCCGTGGCCGTGGCCCGCGAGCTGGGCGTCGACGCCGAGGCCATCCGCGCCGGCCTGGCGGCTTTCGGCGGCGTCAAGCGCCGCTTCACCACCACGGGCGTGGCCAATGGCGTCCGCGTGGTCGACGACTACGGCCACCACCCGGTGGAGATTGCCGCGGTGCTCAAGGCCGCTCGCGCCGTCAGCCAGGGCAAGGTGATCGCCGTGGTGCAGCCGCACCGCTACACCCGCCTGCGCGACCTGATGACCGAGTTCTCCAGCTGCTTCAACGACGCCGACACCGTGGTCGTCGCCGACGTCTACACGGCCGGCGAGCAGCCGATCGAGGGCGTCGACCGGGATCACTTGGTGGAGGGCCTCAAGAAGTTCGGCCACCGCCGCGCCCTGCCGCTGGAAAGCCCGGCGGCCCTGCCGGCGCTGATCGCGGCCGAGGCGACCAGCGGCGATCTCGTGGTGCTGCTGGGCGCAGGGGACATCACCTCGTGGGCCTACGCCTTGCCGGGACAGCTGGAAGCGCTGGCGAAGTAGCACCGATGACCTGGAAGACCAATCTCCCCGCCGTGCGCGGCAAGCTGCTGATCGACGAGGCGCTGGCCCCGTTCACCTGGTTCCGCGTCGGCGGGCCGGCCGACGTGGTGTTCCTGCCGGCCGACGAGCAGGATCTTTCCGACTTCCTGAAGGCCCTGGACCCGGCCGTGCCGGTGATGGCCATTGGGGTCGGCTCCAACCTGCTGGTCCGCGACGGCGGCGTCGAGGGGGTGATCATCCGCCTGGGCAAGGGTTTCAACACCGTCGAAGCCCTGGGCGGCAATCGCATCAAGGCCGGCAGCGCCGTGCCCGACGCCATCCTGGCGCGCAAGGCGGCCGAGGCCGGCATCGCGGGCCTTGAGTTCTACGCCGGCATTCCCGGCACGATCGGCGGCGCGGTGATCATGAACGCCGGCTGCTACGGCTCCGAGACCGTCAATGTCGTGAAGTCCGTGCGCGTCATGGACCGCGCGGGCGTGGTGCGCGAACTGGCCGTCGAGGACCTGCACTACACCTACCGCCACAGCGCCCTGCAGGACGGCGAGATGGTGATCGTGCTCGACGCGACCTACGAGGGGACTGCCGACGAGCCGGCCGCGATCAAGGCCCGCATGTCCGAGATCACATCGCGTCGGGAGACCACCCAGCCGATCCGCGAGAAGACTGGCGGCTCGACCTTCAAGAACCCGCCGGGCCATTCGTCGTGGAAGCTGGTCGACGAGGCCGGCTGGCGCGGCAAGCTGTTCGGCGGGGCAATGTTCTCGCCGCTGCACAGCAACTTCCTGATCAATACGGGCGAAGCCACGGCGGCCGACCTCGAAGGCCTGGGCGACACAGTTCGCGCCGATGTTCTGGCCAAGACCGGCGTCCAGCTGGACTGGGAAATCAAGCGGATCGGGCGCACGGCCTAAATCCTCCCCCTCTGGGGGAGGTGGCCCATAGGGCCGGAGGGGGGAAGTTTTCAGCTTTCGCTGATGCGGCCGGTTTCGCCGAAACTTCCCTCTCCGTCGGCTTCGCCGACACCTCTCCCTTCAGGGAGAGGGTCTGGGCCTACACATCCTTCTTCGACAGATACTCCTGCACGTCGATCTCCTTCTCCCACCGCGCCACGGCCGTGGCGATCGACAGGTCGCAGGTCACGTTCGGCACGGTGCGGATCATGTCGAGGATGCGGTCGAAGGGCAGTATGAAGCCGACGATGATCGCCGTCTGGGTCGGGCCGATGCCGATGGTGGCCAGAACCGCGGCCAGAACGAACAGCGAGCCTGACGGCACCGGCGCCACGCCCATGGCCACGATGGTGGTCGTCACCGCCACCAGCACGTAGTCGGCGAGCGTCAGCGGCACACCGAAGGCCTGGGCGGCGAACAGGGTCAGCATGGCCACGTACATCGCCGTGCCGTCCATGCCGATCGTGGCTCCCAGGGGCAGGACGGTCGATGAGATCGAGGGCTTCACGCCGAGGTTCTCTTCCGCCACCCGGATCGCCACCGGGAGGGTGGCTGAGCTGGACGAGGTGGAGAAGCCGACCAGGATCGCGTCCATGCAGCCCCGGTAGAACGGCAGCAGCGGCAGCCAGGCCCCAAGGCGCACCACGGCGGCGTGGGTGACGAAGGTCTGGATGGCTGCGCCGATGATCACGCACACGCCCAGCTTGGCCACATGCAGGAAGGTCTCGGGGCCGTTCGTGCCCATGACCACGGCGATCAGGGCGAACACCCCGAACGGCGCGGCCTCCATCACGAAGCCGACGATGCGCAGCATCACCTCGCTGGCGCTGGCCAGCAGGCGCGCGACCGGCTCGCCGTCCTTGCCCGCCACGATCACCCCGGCCCCGACCAGCACCGCGAAGAAGATGATCGCCAGGGTCTCGCCTTCGGCCAACGCCTTGATCGGATTGAGCGGCACGATGCCGATGAAGAGCTCGGCCGGCGACTTGGGCGTTGCCACGGCCTGGGGCGCTGCATTGTGCAGGTCGGCGCCGACGCCGGGGCCAAGCACGGTGGCGATGGCCAGGCCGATGCAGACCGCCACCAGCGTGGTCAGCACGTACATGCCGATGGTCTTGACGCCGATGCCGCCCAGCCGCCTGGCGTCGCCCAGTTGGGCCACGCCCGAGGCGATGATCACGAACACCAGCGGGGCCACCATCATGCGGATCAGCCGCACGAAGATGTCGCCCATCCATTTGAGGCTGGTCGCGCCTTCGCCCCACAAGTAGCCGACCACGGCCCCGAGCACGAGCGCGGCCAGGATGCGTTTCCACAGCGAGATGCCGAACCAGACCTGCAGCGGGTTCTTGCGAGGCGGGGGCGGCGCGTCGGCGAGGGCGTCGGTCATGCCGCTCAGAGCACGGCGTTATGCAAGGTCGGTCAAGCCCTCAGAGCCACAGCCCCTCGGCGTCGACGCCATCGCCCCAGAATCCGGCCGCCGGCGGGCTGATGCGGCCCGACTCCACCCGCAGGCCGCCGGGGTGGTCGGCCTTCAGCCACCAGGGGCCGTCTAGGTCGGCGAAGGCGCATTCGGCGGCCAGGTGCAGGGCCGGGGCGATGGCGAGGGACGAGGCGACCATGCAGCCGGTCATCAGGGTGAAACCCAGGTCCTTGGCCGCGCGCAGCATTTCCAGGGCCTCGGTCAGGCCGCCCGACTTGTCGAGCTTGAGGTTCACCGCCTGGTAGCGCGCGCGCAGGGCCGGCAGGTCGGCGGCGGTGTGCACCGACTCGTCGGCGCAGATCGGGAAGGGCGGCGTATAGCCCTCCAGCGCGGCGTCCTCGCCGGCCGGCAGGGGCTGTTCGACCAGGGCGATGTTCAGGCGCGACAGCTGGTCTTCCAGGCCGCGCAGGATGTCGAAGGTCCAGCCCTCGTTGGGATCGACGATCAGAGCGGCGTCGGGGGCGGCTTCGGCAACCGCGGTCAGGCGGGCGGCGGGGTCTTCCGAGGAGAGCTTGATCTTGATCAGCGGCGCGTCGGCGACCTTGCGGGCGGCATCGGCCATGGCGTCGGGCGTATCGAGGCTGACGGTGACAGCGGTGACCAGCGAGGGCGGAACGGCCAGGCCCGTGGCGGCGGCAACGCTGACGCCGGAGGTCTTGGCCCGCAGGTCCCAGATGGCGCAGTCCAGGGCGTTGCGCGCGGCCCCGGCCGGCAGCAGAGCCAGAGCCTCTGAAAGCTCGCCGCCCCTGGCGATTAGGCGGGCGGCGGGGGCCAGCTGGGCCTCGACGCCCGCGACCGTTTCGCCGTAGCGGGCGTAGGGCACGCTTTCGCCGCGACCGATGTGGCCGCCGTCGGCGATCTCGACCACCACCACGTCGGCGGCGGTCTTGACCCCGCGCGAGATGCGGAATGGGGCTGCGAGCGGATAGCTGACGGGGCGGACGGCGATGAGGCGGCTCATGCCCCAGGCTTGGCGCCGTTCGAGGTATTTGGCGAGGGGATCAGCGCTTGCCCAGGCGCGGGATCGGCGAGTCCGCGCGGCGCTCGGCCATGACCCGCAGCGCCAGGCGCGGGCGGATCACGAACAGGCCGGCCCAGACCAGCAGCACGCCGGCGTAGCTGATCGAACCCCAGACCCCGGTCGGGCGGCCCGGACGGGCCCGACGGACGGCGGCGCTGCGGACGGGCGCGTCGAAGAACTGGGTCATGGCGATGTCGGTCATGGCTTCCTCCGTGGACGCTTGCGACCCTGCGCCTTGGGTGCGTCATAACCGGACGTATAGCCGAAAGCCTCGCGCATCCTTATGTCAGGGGCGCAACACGCCTTTGGAGTTCCCATGTCGAAGCCTGTCACCATCAACATCCCGCACGAACTCGGCGCGGCCGAGGCCAAGCGACGGATCGAGAACGGCTTCGAGCAACTGGGCGCGCAGATCCCCGGTGGCCTCGCCAACGTCACCAAGGCCTGGCGCGACGACGTGCTGGACTTCTCGGCCCTGGTCATGGGCCAGACCATCACCGGCAAACTGAACGTCGCCGCCAACGTGGTGATCGTCGAGGTCGTGCTGCCAGGCCTGTTGGGCATGATCGCCGGCAAGATCACCGGCCAGGTCAAGAAGCAGGGCACGCTGCTGCTCGAAAAGAAGTAGGCGAGGAGCCTCTAGAGCCGCCGCGGATCGTGGTCGTGGCGGCCCAGGCTCTCGAACTTGCCTTCCTCGGCCTTGTTGACGAACTGCGAGGCCACCAGCCACGCCTTCACCGGCCGGAGGGTGGCCAGGCACCCGAGGATCAAGGCCGGGAACACGGTGACGAAGTGCACCCAGATCGGCGGGCGGTAGACCACCTCGACCCAGGCGAAGACGAAGGTCACCAGGATGCCGACGCCGCTCATCACGAAGAAGGCCGGGCCGTCGGCCGGCTCGGCGAAGCCGTAGTCGAGGCCGCACTGGTCACACGCGGGGGCCAGCGCCAGGAAGCCCTTGAACAGCTTGCCCTGGCCGCAGCGCGGGCAGCGCTGGCGAAAGCCGCTGACCACGGGCGAGGGCGGATCGAAAAACTCGTGTCCGGGCGTCATGACCCCTACCTACAATCCCAAAACTGATCCATACATTCATCGACAAATGTATGGATCAATGATGGGCGACGCAAGAGACGGTGTTCTTCCGGCGGGCGCTGGGTGGCTGCGGCGGGTGGCCGCGGGCGAAGGTCCGATCTATCGCCGGGTGTTCGAGGCCCTGCGCGCGGCGATCGCCGACGGCGAGCTGTCGGCCGGCGAACAGCTGCCGCCGCAGCGGACGGTGGCGGCTTTGCTGGGCGTGGACTTCACCACCGTGACCCGCGCCTACGCCCTGGCCCGCGAGCAGGGGCTGGTGGAGGGCGCGACCGGGCGCGGCACCTTCGTGCGCCGGCGGGCGGGCGAGGAAGAGGCCGGGCTGATCGACCTGTCCATGAACCTGCCGCCGCCGCCGGAGGGACTGTCTTTGGCCGCCCTGCTGCGCGAGGCGACGGCCGGGGTGCTGGCCCGCACCGATCCGGCGACGCTGATGGCCTATCATGCCGGCCCCGGATCCCTGGCGCAGCGGGCGGCGGGAGCGGCCTGGCTGGCGCCGGGGCTGGGCGCGGTGAATCCCGAGCGCGTGGCGGTCTGCGCCGGCGCCCAGGCGGCGCTGTCGGCGATCCTGGCGATCGAGACCCAGCCTGGCGACGCCGTGATCGTCGAGGCCCTGACCTATCCCGGCCTGCTGGCGGCCCTGGCGGCACGCGGCCTCCGCGCGCTGCCCTGTCCGATGGACGGGGAAGGGATCGTCCCCGAAGCCCTGGCGGAGCGTCTGGCGGCCAGCCGCGCGCGGCTGGTGGTGGTCACGCCCACCTGGCAGAATCCGACCACGGCGACCATGGGCCCGGCGCGCCGGGCGGCGGTGGTCGAGGCCTGCGCGGCGGCGGGCGCCCGCATCGTCGAGGACGACGCCTATGGCCGGCTGCCCGACCCTGCGCCCGCTGCACTGGCCCGCCTCGCGCCCGAGCGGACCTGGCACGTGGCGACCCTGGCCAAGGCCCTGACGCCTGGCCTGCGCATCGCCTATGTCGCCGCGCCCGACGCCGGAGCGGCCCAGAGCCTGGCCGCCGCAGGCCATGCCCTGTGCCAGATGCCCGCGCCGCTGATGGCGGCCGTGGCTGCGGCGTGGATCCGCGATGGAACGGCCCAGGCCATCCTGGCCGGGGTCCGGGGCGAGGCGGCCGCCCGTCGGGCGCTGGCCGCCGAACTGCTGCCCCGTGCGCTGGGACCGGAGGGCTGCCTGCATGTCTGGCTGGAGTGCGCCGCCGGCGGTTCGGCCGAGGGCCTGTCGCTTGCGCCGGCGTCCCTGTTCGCCGCGCCGGGCGTGTCGGCGCAGGGCGCGAGGTTGTCGCTGGGGGCGCCGGGCAAGCGGGCCGTGCTGGCCTCGGCCCTGCGGCGGGTGGCGGCCTCGCTGGCCTGAGATCAAGAAAAAGGGGCGGACCCGAAAGCCCGCCCCTCGATCTCTAGTCCCGGCTGACCAGCACCGGTTCGTCCTGCTGCGTTCCGTGGCCCGGATGGTGGTGGGAGTGGCCGAAGACCTTTCCCAGCATTCTGGTCGACCAGTTCTTGATCTGGTCCATGAACACGAACACCACCGGGATGTAGAGCAGCGACAGGAAGGTCGAGGTGATCAGGCCGCCGATGACGGTGATCGCCATCGGGGCCCGGAACTCGACGTCGGCGCCGAAGCCGACGGCCACCGGCACCATGCCCGCGCCCATGGCCACGGTGGTCATCAGGATCGGGCGGGCCCGCTTGTGAGCAGCGTCGAGCAGGGCCTCGCGCCGGGTCATCTTGCCGTCCTTCATCGCCATGATCGCGTACTCGACCAGCAGGATCGAGTTCTTGGCGGCGATGCCCATCAGCATCAGGATGCCGATCAGGCTCGACATCGAGAAGCTGCTGTTGACCAGCTTCAGCAGGGCGAAAGCGCCGCCGATGGCGAGCGGCAGGGCGGCCATGATGGTCACCGGATGGGCGAAGCTGCGGAACAGCAGCACCAGCACGACGTACATCAGCAGCAGGCCGGTGAAGAGCGCCATGGCGAAGCCGGCGGCCATCTCAGCCATGAACTCGGCGTCGCCGGCGGCCACTTCCTTGACGCCGTTGGGCAGGCTCTTGACCGAGTCCAGGGCGTGGACGCGCT
Source organism: Caulobacter endophyticus (assembly GCF_003116815.1). Lineage (GTDB taxonomy): Bacteria > Pseudomonadota > Alphaproteobacteria > Caulobacterales > Caulobacteraceae > Caulobacter > Caulobacter endophyticus. The sequence continues at coordinate 112,114 of NZ_QDKQ01000052.1, read as the reverse complement.
TGCCCGCCTCGCCGACCACGATGCCGTCGAGTTCGGCGGTGATCTCGGCCACGCGCGAGCGGTCCTGGCGGCTGATCTGCGAGGGGCCGGCGCCGAAGCGGATGTCGGCCACCGCGTTCAGCGGCACGGAGGCGCCGGTGGCCGACGGCACCTTCAGGGTCTCCAGCACCGACAGGTCCTCGAGAGCGTTCTGCGTCAGGCGCAGGCGGATAGGCACCTGGCGGTCGCCCAGATTGTACTTGGGCAGGGACTGGTCGATGTCGCCGATGGTCGCCACCCGCACGGCCTGCGAGATCGCGCCGGCCGAGACGCCCATGCGTGCGGCCTGGTCGGGACGCGGGGTGACGATGATCTCCGGACGGGCGATCGAGGCGGTGTTGACCACGTTGGCCAGGCCCGGGACCGTCCGCATCTGCGCCTCGACCTTGCGGGCGGCGGCTTCGAGTTCTGGGCCGTCGTCGCCGACTAGGCGCAGGGTGTAACTGCCGCCGTCGCCGGGGCCGCCGCCGCTGTTGTTGCCCGCGCCGATGCGCGCGCCGGGGATGGCCTTGAACTGGTCGACCATCAGGCGGCTGAACTGCTGCTGGTTCATCCGCTCGCCCTTCGGCACGAGGTCGGCGGTGATCCGCGCCTTGTTGACCCCGTCGTTGCCGACCGAGGCGTAGACGCTCTTGACCTCCGGACGGGCCTTCAGTTCGCGGGTGACGCGCTCGGCGATGGCGTCGGTCTCGTCCAGCGTGGCGCCGGGCGGCAGCTCGATCGAGAACGGCGCGCGGCCGCGGTCTGCCGCCGGCTGGAACTCGAACGGCAGGCTCTTGGCCAGCAGCACCGAGCCGACCAGGATCGGGATCGCCATCAGGGCGACCTTCCACCTGTTGTTCAGCGCCCAGCCCAAGCTCTTCAGATAGCCGTCCATCCAGAACGGGTCGGTGTCGGGCTTGTGGTGGGGCTTGAGCATGTAGGCGCCCATCAGCGGCGTCAGCATGCGGGCGACCAGCAGCGAGAACAGCACCGAGACGCAGGCGGCCAGGGCGAAGGCCTTGAAGAACTGGCCGATGATCCCGGGCATGAAGCCGGTCGGCGCGAACACCGCCACGATGGTGAAGGTGGTGGCCACCACGGCCAGGCCGATCTCGTCGGCGGCCTCCATCGCCGCATTGTAGGGCGACTTGCCGCCGCGCATGTGGCGGACGATGTTCTCGATCTCGACGATGGCGTCGTCGACCAGGATGCCCACGGTCAGCGACAGGGCCAGCAGGGTGACGCCGTTCAGCGACTGGCCCAGCGGCGCCATGATCGCGAAGGTCGGCAGCAGCGACAGCGGGATGGCCACGGCCGCCAGGAAGGTGGCCCGCCAGTCGCGCAGGAACAACAGCACCACCAGCACGGCCAGCACGGCGCCCAGGATCAGCGCTTCCATCGAGGCCCAGTAGCTCTCCTCGATGTACTTCACGTTGGAGGTGATCTCCTGGATCGTCAGCTCGGGGTGCTCCTTGTCGAGCTTCTCGATCGCCTGGCGAACCTTCTCGGCGACCTTGACCTCGCTGGCCCCGCGCGAGCGGACCATGTTGAAGGTGACGACTTCCTGGTTGTCGAAGCGGGCGCGGTTGCGCGGCTCGGCCCAGCGGTCGGTGACCTCGCCCAGGTCGCCCAGGCGCACGGCGCCGCCGGAAGGCAGCGGAATGCGGGTCTCGCGCAACTGCTCCACCGAGCCGGCCGCGCCCAGGGTGCGGATGGCGCGCTCGGAGCCCGAGACCGTCACCCGGCCGCCGGGCAGGTCGGCGTTGGTGCTGGCCAGGGCCTGGCTGACGGAGGCGGCGGTGACGCCGCGCGAGGACAGGCGGTCGGGATCCAGGGCCACCTGGATCTCGCGGCTGACGCCGCCCAGGCGGTTGACCTCCCCGATGCCGCGGATCGCCAGCAGGGTGCGGGCCACGTCGTTGTCGACGAACCAGCTGCGCTGCTCGGGTGTCAGGCCGGGCGCCTGGACGACATAGGTGATCAGCGGGTCGCCCGAGATGTCGATGCGGGTGACGTTGGGGATCTGCATGTCCTGCGGCAGGGCGGACTGCAGGTTCGACATGGCGTTGCGCACGTCGTTGGTGACGCGCTCGTGGTCGACGCCCAGCTCGAACTCGATGAAGGTCGAGGAGAAGCCGTCGCCCACGGTCGAGGTGATGTGGCGCACCTGGCCAAGGCCCGCGATCGAGTCCTCGATCAGGCGGGTGACCTGGGTCTCCAGCTCGCTGGGGGCCGCGCCCGGACGCGAGGCCGACACCACCACCAGGGGCAGGTCGACGTCGGGGTTGTTGTTGATCCGCATGCTGTTGAAGCCGACGATGCCGGCCAGGGTCAGCATGACGAACAGCATGAGGACGGGGATCGGGTTCTTGATCGCCCAGCGCGAGATGTTGTTGGTGTCCATGGCCAGGGCCTAGCGCTTGGCGGAGGACAGGGTGGGAGCGGGCTTGTGCACCGTCACCCGGACCGCGTCGCCGTCGCCCAGGAAGCCGGCGCCGTCCACGACCACTTCTTCGCCGGCCGAGACGCCGGAGACGGCGGTGATGTCGCCGGTGCGGGCGACGATGCCGATCTTGCGGAACTGGGCCTTCCTATTGCGGTCGACCATGAACACGCCCGGCTGGTTCTGGCGGTAGAGGATCGCGGCGCTCGGCACCACGGGCGAGGCCTGGTCGCCGGCCTTGATCTGGGCGCGGGCGAACATCCCCGGGCGGAAGGCGCCCATCGAGGTCAGGGCGATGCGGGCCACGCCCAGGCGGGTCTGCGGATCGACCTCCGAGGTTACGATACGGACCGCGCCGTCGGCCTGGCCGACCTGTTCGGAGGTGACGCTGGCGGGCATGCCGGCCTTGACCACGCCGAGGTCGGTCTCTGGCAGTTCGGCGTCCAGTTCCATGCGGCCGTCGCGGACGATGCGGAAGAGTTCGCTGCCGGCGCTGACGATCTGGCCCTTGGTGACGCTGCGGCGGACGATCAGGCCCGAGACCGGCGCGCGGATCGAGGCCTGGGCCACGCGGGCGGCGGTCTCGCCCCGGGCGGCCTCGGCGGCGGCCACCTGGGCGGCGGCGGTGGCCTGGCGGGCGGTGGCGGTGTCGAGCGAGGCCTGCGACAGGAACCCCTTGGCCAGCAGTTCGCGCGAGCGCTTCAGCGAGGCCTCGGCCTCGGCGAGGGTGGCGCGGGCGCTGGTCACCGAGGCCTCCTGCTGGCGCAGCTGGGCGCGCAGCAGGGTGTCGTTCAGCGCGACCAGCACCTGGCCCTGGCGGACGAACTGGCCTTCCTCGGCGTTGACGGCCGTGGCGGTCAGGCCGCCGGTCTCGGCGCCGACCGGCACCTCTTCCCAGGCCGAGATGGTGCCCGAGGCGTTGATCACGCGCGGCAGCGGCAGCACGGCGACCGGGGCGACGCTGACGGTCTGGGCGGCGACGGGCTTCTTGTCCTTGGCCTGCGCATTCTTGTCCTTGCCGCAAGCGGAAAGACCGGCGGCCGAGACCGTCAGAACCAGGGCCAGCGCCGTTGTGCGCCCGAAGGACCCCTTGAACCCGTAACCCACGACATCGCCCCTTTTTCGTCAGATTCCCAGCTGCGACTTCTAGACGAGAAACGGGGTTCGACGAGTTAAATCGGGGTAAGGCGCGCAGAGGCGGGTCAGGCCTCCTTGCGGACGCCTTGCGTGTCGCTGGCCGAGGCCGCGCGGATCAGCTCCAGCACGTCGACGATGATCGCCTGCATGGCGCTCTGGGCGGCTACGGCGTCGCGGGCGATGATCGCGTTGGCCACGTCCTCGTGCGACGGGATCGAGGCGGTGCGGCCCTTGATGCGGTTGGTGAAGCGGATCGAGATCCGCAGGGCGGTGTTCACCAGCTCGTGCAGCTCGCTGTAGAACGGGTTCTTTGTCGCGCTGAGGATGGCGATGTGGAAGGCGATGTCGGCTGCCAGCGGATCGTCCTCGCCCTCACCGGCGGCCTTCATGCGGGCCAGGCCCTTGCGGATGCCGTTGAGGCCGTCCTCGTCGGCGTTGCGGGCGGCCAGGGCCGCGGCCACCGGCTCGATGCCCAGGCGCATCTCGGTGAAGTCCGATAGCAGCTTCAGCGAGAACTTGCGTTCCAGCAGCCAGCGCAGGACGTCGGGATCGAGCAGATTCCAGTTGGCTTCCGGCTCGACCACCGTGCCGTGGCGGGGGCGGGCGCTGAGCAGGCCCTTGGCGGTGAGCATCTTCACCGCTTCGCGCGTGACCGTGCGGCTGGCGCCGAACTTCTTGGACAGCTCGCCCTCTGTGGGGAAGCCAACTTCGGCGTACTCGCCCGTGACGATGGACTGACCAAGCGATTCCACGAGGCCGTAAGTCAAACTCAGTCCGGGCTGGGTGCGCATCGCCAAGTCTTCTTTTCTATACGTCGGACGCGGAGGGAATCACCCCTGTGTAACGTGGTTCGGGCATGCCCGGAACGGTCACGTCATAAGCGAATACATCGCCTGCGTGTGGTTGTCTGACCAATTCGTCGTCGGAGAGCTCGTCGCGCGCCGAAGTGACGTAAAGCGTGCGCAGGTCGTCGCCGCCGAACGCCACGCAGGTGGGCTGGCTGGCCGGAACGCGCAGGGTTTCCAGCACCGCGCCGTCGGGGGCGTGGCGAACCACGGTCCCGGCCGCCCAGCGGGCGCTCCACAGGCAGCCTTCGGAATCCACCGTGGCGCCGTCGGGATAGCCCTCGGTCACTTCGGCGAAGACCCGGCGGTTGCTCAGGGTCCCGTCCTCGTCCAGGTCGAAGGCGAAGATGGTCTGCAGCGGGCTGTCGGAGAAATAGGCGGTCTTGCCGTCGGGGCTGAACGCCAGGCCGTTGGCGATCTGCACGCCGCCGAAGTGGGGCGCGAAGCCGCCGGCGTGGTCCAGGCGCCAGACGCTGGCTTCCGCGCGATGGCGGATGGCTTCGTCCTCGACCATGGTGCCCGCCCAGAAGCGCCCGGCGCGGTCGACACGGCCGTCGTTGAAGCGGCGGCCGTTGGCCTCTGCTTCCACGCGGTGCAGCCACTCGACCTGGCCCGAGGCCAGGTCGAACAGGCCAAGGCCGGTCTCGAAGGCGGCGATCACGCGGCGGCTCTCATCGGGCAGCAGGGCGATCGAGCCGATGCGCTCGGGGGCGGCGAAGGTCTCGACCACGCCGCTGGCGGGGTCGAAGGCGCGCAGGCGGCGGCTCTGGATGTCGGTCCACAGCAGGCGGCCGGCGTCCCACACCGGCCCCTCGCCGAGCACGTCGCCGGCCGCGATGATCGCGGCCGGCGTTTGGTTTGCGATCACCACCACGTGGCGTACAGCGCGATCAGGATCAGGATCACGCCCAGGCCGGCGATGTTGAAGGTGGTCTTGGTCTGGTAGCTGACTCCTTCGAGGCTGACGACGTTCACTTCCTTCTTCTGCGGGAAGACCAGCGAGACGATCACCGCCGCGACGAGCGCCAGGACGAAGACCAGGCCCACGCGGTTCATGAACGGCATGTCCGGCAGGGCGAACTTGAGGGCCAGCGACAGGATCACCGAACCGGCCGTGGCGACCAGGGCGCTGGCGGTGGTGGCGCGCTTCCAGAACAGGCCCAGCATGAAGATCACCACGATGCCCGGGGTGAAGAAGCCGGTGTATTCCTGGATCAGCTGGAACACCTGATCGGCGGCGCCCAGCAGCGGCTTGGCGGTCAGGATGCCGACGATCACGGCCAGGACGGCGGTGATGCGGCCGACCAGCACCAGGTGCTGCTCGCTCGAACCCGGCTTGGCCTTGGCGTAGAGATCGAGGGTGAAGATGGTGGCGATCGAGTTGATCTTGGCCGCCAGCGACGCGACGATCGCGGCCACGAGGGCGGCGAACACCAAGCCCAGCAGGCCGGGCGGCAGCAGCTTCATCATCTCCGGATAGGCCTGGTCGGGCTTGGCGAGGTTCGGCGCCAGGATCAGGGCGGCCAGGCCCGGGATCACCACGATGACCGGCATCAGCAGCTTCAGGTAGGCCGCGAAGGCGATGCCCTTCTGGGCTTCCGGCAGGTCCTTGGCGCCGAGGGCGCGCTGGATGATGTACTGGTTGAAGCCCCAGTAGCTGACGTTCATGACCCACAGGCCGCCGAACAGGACGGACAGGCCGGGCAGCTCCTTGTAGTGCGGGCTGGCCTTGTCGAGGATCATGTGGAAGTGCTCGGGGAACTTCGTGGTCAGCTGGTTGAAGCCGGCGACCACGCCGCCGCCGTCGCCGATCTTGTTCAGCGACAGGAAGACGATGATCAGGCCGCCGAGCACCAGCAGGGTGACCTGCACGATGTCGGTCAGGGCCACGGCCTTGAGGCCGCCCCACAGCTGATAGGCCAGGGCGAAGACGCCGATGGCGACCAGGGCCCACATCTGGTCCATGCCCGTCACGGTGTGGACGGCGATCGAGCCGAGCCACAGGATCGAGGTCAGGTTCACGAAGACGTAGAGCGCGAGCCAGAACAGCGCCATCAGCGTGCGAACGCTCGAACCGTACCGCTGCTCAAGGAACTGCGGCATGGTGACGATGCCGTTCTTGAGGAAGATCGGCAGGAAGAACTTGCCGACGATCAGCAGGGTCAGGGCCGCCATCCACTCGTAGGAGGCGATGGCCAGGCCGATCGCATAACCCGAACCCGACATGCCGATGATCTGCTCGGCCGAGATGTTGGCGGCGATCAGCGAGGCGCCGATCGCCCACCAGGGCAGGGCCTTCGACGCGAGGAAGTAGTCGGTCGAGTTCTTCTTGTGTCCGCCCTTGTCGCGGGAAACCCACTGCGCCAGGGCGAAGATCGCCACGGCATAGATCGCTAGGATCGCGAGGTCGATGGTTGCTAGTGTCACGTGGGCTTCCCCCCTTTAGGGCTGCTCTTCGTTATGACGGTAAGACGGCTCAGCCGGCGGTCTGCGCGGTCCAGGCCGCGACCAGGGCGCGGGCCCGTTCGCCGACTTCGGCGGCGGTGTAGCCGGGGCGGTAGAGCTCGCCGCCCACGCCGATGCCGGCCACGCCGATATCGAGCCAGGGCTTGAGGTTGGCCGCGCCGACGCCGCCGACGGCATAGATCGCGATGTCCTTGGGCAGCACGTCGCGCACGGCCTTCAGGTGGCCCGGGCCGAACGAGCCGGCCGGATAGAGCTTCAGGGCCTTGGCGCCCGCCTTCACGGCGACGAACGCCTCGGTCGGGGTCGAGAAGCCGGGCATGACGGTCAGGCCCAGCTCGACGGCGCGCGAGATGACGTCGGCATCGATATTGGGGGTGACGATCAGCTTGCCGCCGACCGCGGCCACGTCGTCGACCGCTTGCGGGGTCAGGACGGTGCCGGCGCCGCACAGGGCCTTGTCGCCGTAGGCTTCGCAGAGCTTGCCGATGCTGACCAGCGGCTCGGGCGAGTTCAGCGGGATCTCGATGTAGCCGATGCCGGCGTCGACGAGGGCGCCGGCGATTTCGACGATCTCGTCGGGCTTCACGCCACGCAGGATGGCGACGATGGGCGGGGCGTCAGGCAAGGACATGGGCATCACGCGTGATTGAGGAGGAAAGGGAAGACAGGCCGGCGAGCACGGCGGCGTCGCCGTCGATCTCGAAGCTGTCGCCGCCGGCGGCCTTGATGGCCTTGGCGTAGAGGGCGTTGAGGGCGGGGGCGCCGATCAGGGCGACCTTGCCCAGCTGGCCAAACCACCCGGCAGCGCCGGCGGCGTCGGCGCCGATCAGCAGGCCCGACAGGAAGCCCATGGCGTCGGCCTTGGGCAGGTCGTCGATCAGCTGGCGGCTGCGGGTCTCGAACAGCATGTGGGGCAGCAGGGCCGCGCCCTTTTCGGTGATCCGCGAGAGACCCAGGTCGAAGCCTTCGGGCGTCGCCGGCGCGTCGCCGGCTGCGGCCTTGGCCAGGATCGAATGCTCGCGCAGCACCGCGAAGATCTCGCCGACCGGGGCGGTGAGGAAGCTCGTGATCGCGCCGTCCTCGACCACGACCCACTTGGTGTGGGTGCCCGGCATGGCCAGCAGGTGGCGGCCGGTCTTCAGTTCGGGGTTCAAGGCCAGGGCGCCGAGAATCTGGGTCTCTTCGCCGCGCATGACGTCGGGGCCGCCCAGGGGGTTGGTGCAGGAAAGGCCTGGCACGATCGAGACGGTCAGGCCCCGGGCCTCGACCTTCACGAGCCGTTCGCTGATCGCGGCGGCGTCGGCGGGGCAGGGGGCGTAGGGCGCTTCGACCCAGCCGTTGCGCGAGCCGACCATGCCGCACAGCAGGATCGTCTCGGGACCGGCCTCGCGCCAGTCGCCCACCAGATCGAGGAAGGTCTGCTCGGGCGAGGCGCTCAGCGAACCGATGCCGGGGCCGTCGCGGCGGTCCAGCACGCTCTTGCCCTGGCGCAGGTAGAGGCGAAGGCGCGAGGTGCCCCAGTCGCCGAAGATCGTGATCGAGGGATCGGACGCGACCATCAGCAGGTTCCTCCGTCGCCAGCGCTTCCCACGTGAAGCCGTCCGGAGCTTTCAGCCTGCGTCATGTTCGTCCCTAAACGCGCGCCCGGCCGGAGGCTCCAGACCGGGTCGCAAGGCATTTATAATATAATAATGACCGGTGCAAACGACAGGGTGGTCCAGCCTCTTGCAAGTGTGGTCAGACCATTGTTTCGCCTAGGGGTTTAGGGTTTGCAAGACCCCGCCTGTGGCGGAAAAAGCGCGGCCATTAGCGGAAATGATAGCGCTATCAATTTTATCTTGATGACCACAATTATATGACTATAGCTACCAATCAGATTGTGTGGGGCCCTGGTCCCGCACGTCACCGGCGCCGATGAGAACGCCGGGGCGGTTTTCACTCACGGGGGAAGGAAACAGGCATGCGACGCCTTCATAACTCACATCGTTTCATGTTCGGCGCTTCGGTCCTGGCGCTCTGCGCCGTGGCTCCGTTGACAGCGCTGGCGCAGGGCGCTCAAGCGCCCGCCGACACGACCGTCGAAGAGGTCGTGGTCACCGGTCAGCGGGCCCAGATCCAGTCCGCGCAGAAGATCAAGCAGAGCGCCGAAGTGATCGTCGACTCGATCACCGCGGTCGATATCGGCGCCCTGCCGGACCGCTCGGTTTCCGAGGCCCTGCAGCGCATCTCGGGCATCACCCTGCAACGCACCAACGAAGCGCGCGACCCGGCCCGGATGGCCGCGGAAGGCGGCGGCGTGGCCATTCGCGGCCTGTCGTGGGTGCGTTCCGAGACCAATGGCCGTGACATCTTCTCGGCCAAGAACGGCCGCGGCCTGAGCTTCGAAGACGTGTCTGCCGACCTGCTGGCCGGCGTCGACGTCTACAAGAACCCGTCGTCGGACATGATCGAAGGCGGCATCGGCGGCACGGTCAACCTGCGCACCCGCCTGCCGTTCGACCAGAAGGGGCGCCTGCTGGCCTTCTCGGGCGACTACAACTACGGCGAACTGCAGAAGAAGGGCTATTACTCGGGCAACGTGATCGCCAGCGACCGCTGGGACACCAAGCTCGGCGAGTTCGGCGCCCTGATCGCCTACAGCTACGGCAGCGTCGGCAACCGCACCAACAGCATCTCGGTCGACCGCTACGACCCGATGACCGTGAACGGCAAGACCGTCTATGTGCCCAAGGCCATGGGCTGGCGTTCGGTGGACTGGGAGCAGAAGCGCCAGTCGCTGGCCTTCGCCGCCCAATGGCGTCCGAACGACAAGTTCGAGTTCTCGCTGCAGGCCATGGGCTCCAAGGCCGATCCCAAGGATCTGGAGCGCGCCGCCCTCGTCGAAAACACGATGAACCAGTCGAACGCCGACGGCTACACCTACAACTCGGCCGGCGTGTTCACCGGCGGCACCGTCTATGACGCCCAGTACACCGCCGACACCCGCGCCGGCGAAGGCCACAAGAAGACGGGCGACATCGCCCTGAACGGCAAGTGGTACGTCAACGACGCCCTGACCATCTCGGGCGACCTGCAATATGTGAAGTCGACCTCGAAGACCTCGAGCCTGACGGTCTTCACCCAGCTGCAGGACGTCGCCGGCGTCGACGGCGACCTGCCGGACGTCAACTGGAACCTTGGCACCAGCGTGCCCACGGTCACGACGATCGGCGCCAACAACACCTACGTCAAGGACCAGTACTACTGGGGCGCGGCGATGGATCACATCGACCAGAGCGAAGCCACCGAGAAGGTCGCCCGCCTGGACGTGACCTATGAGTTCCCCGAGGATGGCTGGCTCAAGAGCTTCCGCTTCGGCGTCCGCGCCACCGACAAGGACTTCGAGACCCGAGAGTCCGGTTGGAACTGGAGCCTGCTGAGCGCCCAGTACTGGGGCGGCGGCACGCCGGTCTACCTGACTGACAGCAAGACGGCGAACCTCACCGAGCTCTATACCTTCAAGAACTTCTTCGGCGGCGACGTGCGCGTGCCCGGCGTGGCCTGGTTCCCGACCGCCGCGGTGGTCACCAACGGCTCGCAGCACGCCTACGACCTGCTGAAGGACACCGAGACGGCCGGCTGGGGCTGGTCGCCGGTGACCTCGTTCCTGGACGCCAACGACAACACCCAGAACGAGAAGACCTACGCCGGCTACGGCCTGCTGCGCTTCGGCTCGGACAACCTGTTCGGCGACATGCCGCTGGACGGCAACATCGGCATCCGCGTGGTCAAGACCGAGGCCTCGGCCGACGGCGGCAGCATCGTGCCTTCGTCGCCTACCTGCGATGAACTCACCAACGCCACCTGCGCGGCCGCCAAGGCCTTCGCCGCCGGCGGCACGATCGTCTCCGGCAGCACCAAGTCCGACTACACCGACGTGCTGCCCAGCCTGAACCTGCGCCTGCACGTCACGCCGCAGCTGCAACTGCGCTTCGCCGCGTCGAAGGCCATCGTCCGTCCGACCCTGTCGCAGTTGCAGCCGTATACGGCCCTGGGCTTCGACTTCACGACCTCGGGCACGACCACGGTCTACAACGGCGCCAACGGCACCGGCGGCAACCCGAACCTGCGCCCGATCAAGGCCAACCAGTTCGACCTCAGCGCAGAGTGGTACTTCGCCCCCACGGGCAGCCTGACGTTCGCGGTCTTCCGCAAGAACATCAAGGACTACATCTTCACCGACACGGCCACCGAGCGTTACACCTCGAACGGCCAGACCTTCGACTTCGAAGTCATGCGTTACTACAACGGTGACAAGGGTTCGGTGCAGGGCTTCGAGATCGGCTACCAGCAGTTCTACGACTTCCTGCCGGGCGCGCTGTCGGGCCTGGGCGTGCAGGCCAACTACACGTTCATCGACAACGAGGGCGGCCGCAACACCGCCGTCGACGTGGACGACACCAACCAGACGGGGGGCGCCGACAACGCCGCCCTGCCGCTCGAAGGCATGTCGTCGCGCAGCTACAACGTGGCCGTGATGTACGAGAAGTATGGCATCTCGGCCCGCCTGGCCTACAACTGGCGCCAGCGCTACCTGCTGACCAGCTCGGCCGCCAACGTCAACGCCCCGGTCTGGTCGCGTGACTACGGCCAGCTGGACGGCTCGATCTTCTACAGCATCAACAAGCAGTACAAGGTCGGCGTCCAGGCGACCAACATCCTCAAGGAACGCACCGTGCTCGAGGTCGGCAACCCCGACCGCGTCGCCCCCTACAACTGGGTGGAGACCGACCGTCGCGTCGCCGTGGCGTTGCGCGCCAGCTTCTAAGCTGGTCTGACTGACGAAGACGAGGGCCCTCCGACGATCCGACCACAGGCTGGTCGGGCCGTCGGAGGGCTTTTCTGTTTTTGGGGCGGCATACGAAAAGCCCCCGGGGAGGGACGTGGTGGACCAGCGCATTCGCAAGGTCGTAGTCGTGGGCGGCGGCTCCGCCGGCTGGATGACGGCGGCGGCGTTCAGCCGGCTGCTGGTCAGTGACGCGGTAAGCGTCGAGGTTGTCGAGTCCGAGGCCATCGGTACGGTCGGCGTCGGCGAGGCCACCATCCCGACCATCCGCAACTTCAACGAAAAGCTGGGCCTCGACGAGGTCGAGTTCATCCGCGCCACCCAGGCCAGCTTCAAGCTGGGCATCGACTTCCGCGACTGGGGGCGGGTGGGCCATCGATACTTCCACGGCTTCGGCGACTTCGGCGCCGACCACGCGGCCGTCCAGGCGCATCAGCTGTGGGGCCGCCTGCGGACCCTGGGCGAGACCGGCGGCCTGGAGGACTGGTCTCTGCCGACGGCGGCGGCGATGCTGAACCGCTTCATCCCGCCGAGCCCCGACCCGCGCTCGCCGCTGCACGACTACGCCTACGCCTACCATTTCGACGCCGGGCTCTACGCGGCCTTCCTGCGCCGCTATGCCGAGGCGCAGGGCGTGACGCGCACCGAGGGCAAGATCGTCGACGTCGCCGTGCGCGGGCAGGACGGCTTCGTCGAGGCGGTGGTGCTGGAGGACGGTCGCCGCGTGGAGGGCGACCTCTTCGTCGACTGCTCGGGCTTCCGCGCCCTGCTGATCGAGGGGACGCTGAAGGCCGGCTTCGAGGACTGGTCGCGCTGGCTGCCCTGCGACCGCGCCCTGGCCGTGCCGTGCCGGACGGGCGGCGACGGCCTGACGCCCTACACCCGCTCGACCGCGCGCGAGGCCGGCTGGCAGTGGCGCATTCCGCTGCAGCACCGCACCGGCAACGGCTATGTCTATTCAAGCGCCTTCGTCGACGACGAGCGCGCCGCCCGCACCCTGATGGAAAACCTCGACGGCGAGGCGCTGGACGATCCGCGCCCGCTGCGCTTCCTGGCCGGACGCCGCAGGAAGTTCTGGGACCGCAACGTCGTGGCCGTGGGCCTGTCGGGCGGCTTCCTGGAGCCGCTGGAATCGACCTCGATCGCCCTGATCCAGAACGGCATAGCCCGGCTTCTGGAATTCTTCCCCGACCGCCGTTGCGACCCGCTTCTGGCCGATGAATTCAACCGTGTCTCGGCCCAGGAGTACGAGCGCATCCGCGACTTCATCATCCTGCACTACTGCATCAACCAGCGGGACGAGCCGATGTGGCGGCAGGTGCGCGAGGTCGAGCTGCCCGACAGCCTGCAGGCCAAGATCGCGCTCTACAAGGCCCGCGGCCATGTGGCGATCCTGGAGGGCGATGGCTTCGCGCGGCCCAGCTGGATCTCGATCTACAACGGCCTGGGCGTCGTGCCCGAGGCCTACGACCCGCTGGCCGACCGCATTCCCGAGGCCGAGCTGCGCCGCCTGATGGAGCATCGCCGGGCGCTGATCCGGCATACGGCCCAGTCCATGCCCACGCAGGCGGCCTTCATCGCCCGCCACTGCGCCGCCGCGCCGCTGGGCTGAGCCGGGCGGGGCAGGGGGAGTGACGCCCCTCCGCCGAGGCCATGCCCGCTGGTGAGGGCTTCATCGCCCAAGATTGCCGCGCTGAGGCGGGAAGGCGCAAAAAATGGGCTGACAACGCTATCAAGTCCCTTGCGTATTCATTTGTATGATTATACATATCTGACCGTGGCGCCGGGGTCGCGAAAGCGACTGTCCGGCCGTGCGATCCTCTTGCGAGGTTTGCCAGCGCGCCGCGCGAACCACCTCCCCGGTTCCGCGCGAGTCTTTTCAACCGCGCATCGCCTCCTGCGGGCGATGCGCGGATTTTTTTTGCCTTTTCGCAATCGTTACAAAGGTTTGCCGGCGTTCATGCGTCCAGGCCGCACCGTGAAAACCGGTTGCAATCGCGGCCGCCTCGGCTAATTGTCCTATTTATAAGAATGGTAGCGGTAACGAGTTGGCGGGGCTGAAGTCTCTCGCGCGTCCGCCGGAATGGGGAGGAGGCGAACGGATGTCCATCCTGATTGACAGCGCTTACTTTCCGCCGAGGGCGATCGATGCAGGCATAGGTTCCGACCGGTTCGCCAGCATGGAGGTTCTCGCGTGACGTCTTCTCGGAAGCCCAACTGGGGTCGGCAGGGCTTCGCCGCCCTGGGGGCGATCCTCAGCCTGGCCGTCGCCGCGCCGTCGTTCGCGCAAGGCCAACTGCCGAGGCTGGTGACCAAGGACGGCAGGCACGCCCTGATGGTCGACGGCAAGCCGTTCCTGATGCTGGGCGTCCAGGCCAACAACGCCGCCAACTATCCCTCGCAGATGCCCAAGGTGTGGCCGGCCGTGAAGGCCCTGCACGCCAACACCCTGGAGATCCCGATCGCCTGGGAGCAGATCGAGCCGGTCGAGGGCAAGTTCGACTTCTCCTATCTCGACCTGCTGCTGAAGCAGGCCCGCGAGAACGACACCAAGCTGGTCATCCTGTGGTTCGCCACCTGGAAGAACAACGGCCCGCAGTACGCGCCCGAATGGGTCAAGCTCGACAACAAGCGTTTCCCGCGCCTGATCAACGGCAAGGGCGAGGTCAAGAATTCGCTGTCGCCGCACTTCCGCGCGACCCTGGAGGCCGACAAGAAGGCCTTCGTCGAGCTGATGCGCTTCATCAAGGCCAACGATCCGGACCACACCGTGATCATGGTCCAGCCCGAGAACGAGGTCGGCGCCTACAGCGCCGTCCGCGACTATTCGCCGACCGCCCAGAAGATCTTCAACGGCCCGGTTCCGAAAGAGCTCGTCAAGGCGATGAACAGGAAGCCGGGGACCTGGAAGGATGTGTTCGGCAAGGACGCCGACGAGTTCTTCTACGCCTGGTCGATCGGCCGCTACGTCGACGAGATCGCCGCCGCCGGCAAGCAGGTGCTGCCGCTGCCGATGTACGTCAACGCCGCTCTGCGCGACCCCTTCAACGACCAGGACCCGTTCACCTATTCGTCGGGCGGCCCGACCTGGAACGTGCTCGACGTCTGGAAGGCCGCCGCGCCGTCGATCGACGCCCTGGCGCCCGACATCTACATGCGCGAGAGCGAGAAGGTCCGCAAAACGCTGGAGCAGTACGGCCGTCCCGACAACGCCCTGTTCGTGCCCGAGATCGGCAGCGACAAGGCCTATGCCCGCTACATCTACGACGTGCTGGGCCATCAGGGCATCGGCTTCGCCCCGTTCGGCCTCGATTTCACCGGCTATTCCAACTACCCGCTGGGCGCCAAGACGGTCGACGCCAAGACGCTGGAGAACTTCGCCGTCCACTACCGCCTGCTGTCGCCGATGGCCCGCGAGTGGGCGCGTCTGTCCTACGAGGGCAAGGTCTGGGGCGTGGGCGAGCAGGAGGGTGGCAAGCCGGAGACCATCGATCTGGGCGGCCGCTGGAACGTACGCGTCACCTATGGCGAGTGGCAGTTCGGCTCGATCGAGGCCCCGTGGATGGCCAAGGCCGAGAAGCAGCCCGACCGCGAGATCCCCGACGCCGGCGCCCTGATCGCCCAGCTGTCGCCCGACGAGTTCCTGGTCACCGGCTATCGCGCGCGCCTGACCTTCGGCTCGGCCAAGGGCGAGCGGTTCATGGTCTCGCGGGTCGAGGAAGGCCACTTCGATGAGGCGGGCCAGTGGGTGTTCGACCGGGTGTGGAACGGCGACCAGGTCGACTACGGCCTGAACCTGACCACCTTGCCCCAGATCCTGAAGGTGAAACTGGCGACCTACTAAGTCGCCGGCGGCGCGCGCGCCCCTTGTCCCGAGCGTGTCGGAGGACGAGGGACGCGAGACTCTCAAGAGTAACGTCGGTCCGTCCAAGGGCCGCGGCTAGAACTAAAGACAACAGGGAAGAAGAACGACATGCGCAGTCTTTACGCCGGCCTCGCCCTGGCCCTGCTGGCCTCGACCAGCGCCTTCGCCCTCGACGGCGGCTTCGAGAAGACCGCCGACGGCGTGGTCGTGACCCCCGCCTCGGGTCCGGCCAGGAAGGTGCGGCTGCAGGTGATGGGCGAGCGGATCATCCACGTCACCGCCTCGCCGACCGACAGCTTCGACGCGCCGCCCAGCCTGATGGTCACGGCCAGGCCGGTGTCGACCGGCTTCACGGTCGACGAGAAGGGCGGGGTGCTGACGCTGAAAACCGCCAAGGCCACGGCGCAAGTCTCGCTGAAGGACGGCACGGTCGACTTCCTCGACGCCAAGGGCGCCAAGGTGCTGGCCGAGCGCGACCGCGGCGCCTTCACGCCGGTCAAGGTCGAGGGGCAGGACTTCTACGCCGTCCGCCAGCAATTCAATCCGGGCACGGACGAGGCCTTCTACGGCCTTGGCCAGCACCAGAACGGCCAGATGAACTACAATGGCCGCGACGTGGAGCTGCTGCAGTACAACCGCGCCATCGCCGTGCCGATGCTGCTGTCGTCCAAGGGCTACGGCCTCTTGTGGGACAACAACTCGATCACCCGCTTCGGCAATCCGATCCCCTACGACGTCGCCTCGCGCGACCTGAAGATCTTCGACGCCGACGGCAAGGTTGGCGGCTTCACAGCCAAATATTACCAGAACGGCCAGCTGAAGGTTACGCGGGTCGAGAAGGACATCGACTACCGCTTCCTGAAAGACCTGCCGAACTGGCCGAGAGAGTTGCAGGACGCGGCCAAGAAGAACCTGCCGGGCCAGACCGTGACATGGGAGGGCTTCGTCCAGACCGACAAGGCCGGCGAGCACAACTTCAAGCTCTATTCCAGCGGCTACGCCAAGGTTTGGCTGGACGGCCAGCTGGTCATCGACCGCTGGCGGCAGAACTGGAACCCCTGGTATCACAACTTCGACGCCAAGCTGACGCCGGGCAAGAAGCACAAGGTGCGCGTCGAGTGGACGCCCGACGACGGCTATATCGGCCTGCTGCACAACGACCCGATGCCGGCGCTGGACCGTCACTCGCTGCAACTGACGTCGGAAGTCGGCAAGGCCATCGACTACTACTATATCGGCGGCGAGGACCTCGATCAGGTCGTCTCGGGCTACCGCGACCTGACCGGCTCGGCGGTGATGATGCCGCGCTGGGCCTACGGCTTCTGGCAGTCGCGCCAGCGCTACGAGACCCAGGACCAGATCGTCGGCGTGGTGAAGGAGTACCGCAGGCGCGGCCTGCCGCTCGACAACATCGTCATGGACTGGCGCTACTGGAAGGACCCTGAGTGGGGCACGCACAAGTTCGACGAAACGCGTTTCCCCAGCCCGCAGAAGATGGTGGACGACATCCACGGGATGAACGCCCACTTCATGATCTCGATCTGGCCGAAGTTCTATCCGACCACGGACAACTTCAAGGAGCTGGACGCCAAGGGCCACATGTACAAGCGCAATATCGAGCAGGGCGCGCTTGACTGGGTCGGCCCGGGCTACCTGAACTCGTTCTACGATCCCTACAGCCAAGAAGCCCGTGACATCTACTGGAAGCAGGTCAAGCGCGACCTCAAGGTTTACGGTGTCGACGCCTGGTGGATGGACGCCTCCGAGCCCGACCTGCACTCCAACGTCGACGTGCCAGAGCGCACCCTGCGCATGAGCCCGACGGCGCTGGGCCCGGGCGCGGAGTATTTCAACAGCTATGCGCTGGAGCACACCCGCGGCGTCTATGAAGGTGAGATCAAGGACAATCCGGACGTTCGCCCGTTCATCCTGACCCGCTCGGGCTTCGGCGGCTTGCAGCGCAACGCCTCGGCGGTCTGGAGCGGCGACGTGGTGGCGCGCTGGGACGACTTCCGCGACCAGATCTCGGCGGGCGTGAACCTGTCGATGTCGGGCATTCCCAACTGGACCACCGACATCGGCGGCTTCTCCGTCGAGAAGCGCTACGAGACCAAGGACCCCGCCCACTGGGCCGAGTGGCAGGAACTGAACCTGCGCTGGTTCCAGTTCGGCGCCTTCAGCCCGCTGTTCCGCAGCCACGGCGAGCTGCCGTTCCGCGAAATCTACGAACTCGCCGACGAGGGCAGCGATATCTACAAGTCGCTGGCCTGGTACGACGAGCTGCGCTACCGGCTGATGCCCTACGTCTACACCCTGGCGGCCGACACCTATCACCGCGACGGCAGCATGATGCGCGGCCTGGTGATGGACTATCCGACCGACGCCAAGGCCCGGAACGTCGACGACCAGTACCTGTTCGGCCAGGACTTCCTGGTCGCGCCGGTCACCGCCTTCAAGGCCCGCTCGCGCGGCGTCTACCTGCCGGCGGGAACCTGGTACGACTTCGAGACGGGCAAGGCCTTCAAGGGCGGCCAGACGGTCAAGGCCGACGCGCCGCTGGCCCGCATGCCGCTGTTCGTGAAGGCCGGCGCCATCGTGCCGACCACGGTCGTCCAGCAGTATGTCGGCGAGAAGCCCGACGCTCCGATCACCCTGCTGGTGTTCACCGGCAAGGACGGCAGGTACGAGCTCTACGAAGACGACGGCCTGTCCAACGGCTACGCCCGCGGCGCCTGGGCCCGCACGCCGATCTCCTATGACGACGCCACTGGCCGGGTGACGATCGGCGCTCGCTCGGGCGGCTTCAAGGGCCTGGTGGAAAAGCGCACCTTCAACGTCCGCTTCATCGGCAAGGGCGCAAAGCCGACCGACTTCGACGCTGCGGCCGACCTGACGGTGGAGTACGACGGCAAGCCGGTGGTGCTGACCCGCAAGTAGGCGGTCTCCACCTGCGATCGTGGAGCCCCGGCGCCGCAAGCGCCGGGGCTTTGCTTTGCGGGGAAGGGCGGTCCACCTTGGCGGCGACGAATCCGAAGAGGGCCGCTCCATGTCCAAGTTCATCGCCGCCGCCGCGCTCGCGGCTTCGCTCGCCGCCGCGCCCGCCGCCTTCGCGGGCGACTGGTCGCTGGCCATTCATGGCGGGGCGGGGGTGATCAATCGCGGCAGCCTGACGCCCGAGAAGGACGCGGCCTATCGCGCCGGTCTCGACGCGGCGCTGAAGGCCGGCTCGGAAGTGCTGGAAAAGGGCGGCTCCAGCCTCGACGCGGTCGAGGCGGCGGTGAAGGTGCTGGAGGACAATCCGCTGTTCAACGCCGGCCGCGGCGCGGTCTTCACCGCCGACGGCAGGAACGAGCTGGACGCCTCGATCATGGACGGCGCGACCCTGAAGGCCGGCGCGGTGGCGGGCGTGACCCGTACGAAGCATCCGATCAGCCTGGCGCGGACTGTGATGGAGAAGTCGCCGCACGTGATGCTGGCTCGCGAGGGCGCCGACAAGTTCTCGGTCGAGCAGGGCCTGGAGCAGGTCGATCCGTCCTACTTCCGAACCGAGGAGCGGTGGAAGCAACTGGAGTCCTGGCGCGCCAAGCAGAAGGCGGCGCTGGACCCGACCCACCTCTACGGCACGGTCGGCGCCGTGGCGATCGACGCCAAGGGCCATCTGGCGGCCGCCACCTCGACCGGCGGCATGGTCGGCAAGAAGTGGGGCCGTATCGGCGACAGCCCGATCATCGGCGCGGGAACCTATGCCCAGGACGGCGTCTGCGCGGTCTCGGCCACGGGCTCTGGCGAATACTTCATCCGCACCAGCGCCGCCCACCAGGTCTGCGCCCGCATCGCCTGGAAGGGCGAGGACCTCAAGACCGCCGGCGAGGCGACGATCAAGGCCATCGGCGATATCGGCGGCGACGGCGGCATGATCACCATGAACGCCAGGGGCGAGGTCGCCTTCCCGATGAACAGCTCGGGCATGTACCGCGGCTGGGCCAGCGCCAAGGGCCGGGGCACGGCGATCTACGCGGACGAGGGAAAGTGATCCTCCCCCTGAAGGGGGAGGTGTCGCCAAAGGCGACGGAGGGGGAAGTGGCTGCCGAGGGGGATGACTTCCCGCTCCGACCGCTTCGCGGCCACCTCCCTCTTCGGGGGGGGGATTTTTTAAGCCGCCGCCACCAGCTTCGGCTGGATCAGCGCGGCGGCGTTGATCCGCCGGCCGCCAGGCTTGATGACTTCCAGGTGCACGTGGTCGGTGATGCCTGGATAGTGCTTCTGCAGGCTGGCCACGTGGCCGATCACCTGGCCCAGGCGGATGGTCTGGCCGACCTCGACGTCGGGATCGACGTAGAAGGCGCGGGCGACGTAGCCCAGGGCCGGGTTGGTGATCTCGACGAAGCGCAGGTCCGGCGCGTCGGCATAGGCGTAACCGATCTTGGTCACGTAGCCCGACATCGGGGCCTTGGCGGCCTGGCCGGCGACAGCGACGTAGTCGACGCCCTCGTGCTTTCGCGAGCCGCCGTCGCGGCGGGCGCCGAAGGCGCCGTCGCCGAAGTCGTCATGCTCAC
This sequence comes from Caulobacter endophyticus, assembly GCF_003116815.1. GTDB lineage: Bacteria > Pseudomonadota > Alphaproteobacteria > Caulobacterales > Caulobacteraceae > Caulobacter > Caulobacter endophyticus. The sequence continues at coordinate 91,956 of NZ_QDKQ01000052.1, read as the reverse complement.
GCGGGGCCGCGCCCGTGGGGTTGGCGAAGTCTGGCGCGCCGTCGCCGTCGACGTCGGCGCCTTTCCAGACCGTCTCCATGCGTACGGGCTGCGGCGGCGCCTCGTCCAGCTTGTTGAGCAAGGTCTGAACCGCCGGCCGGGCGCCGCGGTTCACGTGCGGGCTTTCCATCGCCAGACCCGCCATCGGCGCGAAGAGCACCGTCAGACCCAGGGCGATCCGCGCCTGGGGAGGAAGCTTCTTCAGCGCCGGAAAATGCATTTCGCCATCCTATGGATCGTTTCACGTCGTGGGGCGTTCAGCGCGCCACGGGCGTCGTTAACCATTCAGATAAGGCGATGAAAAGGCAGGCCTACTGCGTCAGGACGACGCGCATGTGCTTGGATATGCTCAAGCTAAGCACTCGAGATTCAATCGAACATTGATCGAAAGCAGGCCTACGCGCCGGCCAGGACTGAGCGGATACGGTCGGCCAGTTCCCTGTTCTCGAAGGGCTTGCGCACCAGCGAAAGGTCCGTCCGCTCGGGCGTGACGTCGGCGTGGCCGGTGACCAGGATCACCCGGATGCCGGGCGACAGGTCCTTGGCCGCGCGGGCCAGTTCCACGCCGGTCATGCCGGGCATGGCGAAGTCGGCGATCATCAGGTCTGGGCGGACGTCGGCCACCTTGCGCAGGGCCTGCTCGCCGTCCTCGGCCTCGATCACCCGGTGGCCCAGGTCGCGGACCATGGCCACGGTGACGGCGCGCACGGTGGGGTCGTCATCGACCACCAGCACGCTGCGCGAGGGCTGCCTGTCGAGGGCCTGCTCGACCGGCGCGCAGTCCTGGCTCGGCCCGCAGTCGCCCAGGCCGCGGGGCAGGTAGAGGTTCACGGCCGTGCCTTCGCCGGGCTGGCTGTCGATGTCGATCGCCCCGCCCGAGCGCTGGGCGAAGCCGTAGACCATCGACAGGCCCAGGCCCGTGCCCTTGCCAACAGGCTTGGTGGTGAAGAACGGCTCGAAGATGCGGGCCATCAGTTCGGGCGAAATGCCCTCGCCGGTGTCTCGCACCGTAACCAGCACGTAGTCGCCGTCGGGCAGGTCGTGGCGCGAGGTCGCGCCGGCCATGGCCAGGTTGCGGGCGCTGATCGTGATGACCCCGCCGTCGGGCATGGCGTCGCGGGCGTTGACCGACAGGTTCAGCACCGCCAGCTCCAGCTGGTCGGGCTCGACATGCGCCGACCACAGGTCCTTGGGCAGGTCCCAGGTGATCCGGGCCGAGCCGCCCAGGGTGCGCACGAGGATGGCGTCCATGCCCATCAGGGTGTCGGCCACGTCGACGACCTTGGGCTGGCTTTCCTGCTGGCGGCTGAAGCCGAGCAGGCGGTGGGTCAGGGCCGCGCCCTTGCGCGCCGCCAGGCTGGCGTTGTCGAGATAGCGCCGCACCTTGTCGGGGTCGGGCAGGCGACGACCGGCCAGCTCCAGGCTGCCCAGGATGGCGGTCAGCAGGTTGTTGAAGTCGTGGGCCACGCCGCCGGCCAGGGTGCCCAGCGCCTGCAGCTTGTCGGCCTGGCGCAGGCGGATCTCGGCCATCTTCTGGTCGGTGACGTCGCGCTCGATGACCAGCAGGTGCCCGGCCTCGTCGCGCAGCGGCACGTACTGGCGCTCGGTCCAGACCGGGCCGGCCAGGGTGGCCTCTTCCTCGACCACCTGCACCGGCTGGCCGGCCGCCAGGGCTTCGGCGGCCTGGGGCGCGTCGGCGAAGGGATGATCGGCCGAGGCGTTGGTGCGCACAACCCGGCCCTGGGCGTCCTTAAAGGCGATGACGGCGGGGATGCTGTCCATGAGGCCCCGCAGCAGGGCCTGCTCGGTGCGCAGGGCGCGGCGCAGCCGCGTGCGCTCGACCCCTGCGGCCACGGCCGCACGCAGGGCTTCGGGCTCCCACGGCTTGGCGACATAGCCGCTGACGCCGCCCAGGTTCAGGGCCGAGACCACGGCCGACAGGTCGGCGTAGCCGGTCAGCAGGATGGAGTCGGCGTCGCTGATCGACCGGGCGGCGGCTAGGAACTGGTCGCCGGTCAGGCCGGGCATACGCTGGTCCGACAGGATCAGGGCGACCGAAGGCTCCTGGGCCAGTATGTCCAGGGCCTTGCCCGGGGCGTTGCTGGTCAGGACCCGGTAGCGGTCCTCCAGCAGGTCCTCCAGGGCGACGAGGATGTCGGGCTCGTCGTCGACGACGAGGATCGTCGGGCGTTCGCTCCCGGAAGCGATCATCGGCCTTCTCCGTCGGTGACAGGGGGCGGAATGGTGATGGTGAAGCGGGCGCCGCCCAGTTCGCCCTGGTCGATGGCGATGGCTCCGCCATGGGCGCGCACCACGTTGTAGGCGATAGCCAGGCCCAGGCCCGTGCCCGCGCCCACGGGCTTGGTGGTGAAGAACGGCTCGAAGATGCGGTCGCGTAGATCGGGCGGCACGCCGGGGCCGGAGTCCTCGACCACGATGACGAAGTCGCCGCCCTCGTCGCGGGTGGAGACGGCGATCACGCCTTGGCCGCCGCTGGAACCGCCCAGCGCGTCGGCGGCGTTGCCGACGATGTTCATGACGACCTGGTTCAGGAGGGCCGGCGAGCCCTCCAGGGTGTTGCGGGCGGCGTAGTCGCGGCGCACCTCGATGCCGTCGCCCAGCTTGTGGGTCAGCAGGGCCAGCACGGTTTCGATGGAGTCGGCGGCGTCCAGCACATGGCGGTCGCCCTCGTCGAGGCGCGAGAACTTGCGCAGGTTCAGAACCAGATCCTGGATGCGCTTCATGCCCACCCGCATCGAGGCCAGGCGCGCCTTGGCCTTGTCCAGGCCTGGAGAGGGGCTCTCGTCGGCGGCCGTGGCGATCAGCCGCTCGACGGTGTCCTGATGGCCCAGCAGGAAGGCCAGCGGGTTGTTGATCTCGTGGGCGATGCCGGCGACCAGTTCGCCCAGCGAGGCCATCTTGGCGGCCTGGACCAGTTGGCCTTGCGCGTCCTTCAGCTGGCGGTTGGCGCTGGCCAGGTCGTCGGCGACGGCGGCGCGGGCTTCGGCTCTCGCGAGCGCCAGTTCCTGGGAGCGGGCCTCTCCGGCGCTGCGGCGGGCCTCGTCGGCCATCAGCTTGCGGCGCAGCTGGGCGCGGACGCGCGCCCGCACCACCTCGTCGCTGGCCGAGGCGGGAACCACGTCGTCGGCGCCGGCCTCGAGCGCGTCGGTCAGCAGGTCGCGGTCGCTTTCCTCGCCGCCGAAGGCCAGCAGCTGGAACGGCGCCCCCAGCCGCGCGCGGCGCGCGTCCAGCGCGGCCAGCAGGGCCAGATCGTCGCGATCGCCGCCGCGCACGCCCACCACCACGCCATCCAGCTCGCCGTCGAGGGCGCGGGCGTCGGGGTCCAGCCGGTCCAGCGCCGCCACCTCGTAGCCGTCGTGCTCGAGGAGGTGGCCGAGGCGAAGGCGCAGGGTGGCGCTGGGATGAGCGACCAGCACCCGGGCGCGACGGAAAGGTTCCGACGCCTTGGGGGCGGCGCTTTCGGAACGAGCCCGGCGCAGCAGCGCCTTCAACCGCACGATCACCACCTTGGGGTCGGCCGACTTGGCGACGTAGGCGTCGGCACCGCTCTCCAGGCCCTGGCGTTCCAGGTCGCTCTCGCGCGCACCCGTCAGCATCAGCACCGGCAGGGCGCGGGTGCGGCCGTTGAGGCGGATCTGGCGCGAGAGCTCGCGGCCGTCCATGCCGGGCAGGTGGAAGTCTGCGACGATCAGATCGGGCAGGTGGGCGTTCAAATGCTCCAGCGCCGCCTCGCCGCTGGCCGCGCACGACACCGAGAAGCCCTCCGCCTCCAGCAGGCCTCGCAGGCGCAGGGCCTGGGTCTCGGAATCCTCGACGACCAGGACCGACGCGCTCATGCGTCCTCCCTCCGCCGAGCCAACTGAGCGATGCGCGGGCCGATCAGGTCGAGGCCGAGCACGGCGCGGGCCGCGCCCAGCTTCACGGCGGCGGCGGGCATGCCGTAGACCACGGCGCTGCTCTCATGCTCGGCGATGGTGAAGCCGCCGGCCGCGCGCAGTTCGGACAGGCCCTTGGCGCCGTCCTCGCCCATGCCGGTCAGCAGGGCCGCGACGGTACGCGAGCCCACAGATCGCGCCAGCGACTGAAAGAGCACCGTGGCCGACGGCCGCTGGCCGCTGATCGGCGTAGCCCCCGACAGGCGCAGCACGCCGCCTGGCGTCAGGGTCAGGTGGCGGTCGCCGGGCGCGACATAGGCTCGGCCGGGCAAGGCCAGCTCGCCGTCCCTGGCCACGGCGACGCGGATCGGCGACAGCCCGTCCAGCCAGCCGGCGAACCCTTCCATGAAGGCCGCGCCCATGTGCTGGACGATCAGGATCGGGGCGGGGAAGTCGGCCGGCAGGGCGTCAAGCACCCGGGCCAGGGCCGGCGGCCCACCGGTCGAGGCGGCCAGGGCCAGATAGCCTAGGTCCTGGAAGTCGGCGGAGGGCGAAGGCGGCGTGGCTTCGCGCGGCGCGCGGGCGGCTCCGCCGATCGCCCGGCGGCGTATCACCGGCACGCTGCTCATGATGAAGAGCTGGGTGCAGATGGTGTCGGCCAGCCGTTCATAGCCGTCGGTGGCCAGGCCCACGGGCTTTTCCACCACCGTCAAGGCGCCGGCCCGCAGCGCGTTCATCGAGATCTTCAGCGAGGCGTCCTCGACCGCATCGGCGATAACGACGATCGGGGTCGGGTGGTCCGACATGATCCGCGCGGTGGCCTCCAGCCCGTCCATGCCGGGCAGGCGGATGTCCATCGAGATGACGTCGGGCTTCACCTGGCCGATGCAGGCCTGGGCCTCTTCGGCCGAGGCGACGGCGGCGGCCACGGTCAGGCGCGGGTCGCGCTCGACGATGTGGGTCAGCAGGGTGCGCACCACCGTCGAATCCTCGACGATCATCACCCGCACGGGCTTGCCCGACGCCTTCACAGCAACTGCCCGATGGCGGCCAGCAGCTCGCGCTGGTCGAACTTCTGCTTGGTGATGTAGGCCTCGGCGCCCAGGTCGAGGCCCCGGCGCACGTCGGCGGCGTCGGCGCGCGAGGTCATCAGGATCACCGGCGTGGCGGCCAGGGCCGCGTCGGCCTTCACCGCCTGCAGCAGCGAGAAGCCGTCCATGCGCGGCATCTCGATGTCGGCGACCACCAGGTCGATAATCGCCTGGCCCGAGCGCAGCAGGTTCAGGGCGTCCAGGCCATCGACGGCCAGCAGCACGCGATAGCCCTGAGCCTCCAGTATGCTCTTCTCCAGCGTCCGGGTGGTGATGGAGTCGTCGACCACCAGGATGGTGCGGGCCGTCTCGTCGGCGTCGTCGGCGCTCTCGGCGAAGCCGAGGCCCCCCGCGGCCAGATGGCGCTGGTCGCGCAGCCAGCGGCGCACCAGGGCGTCAGGATCGAGCGCCAGGGCCGGGGCCTGGTCGTCGAGCTGCACCGCGCCGGCGATCAAGTCAGCGTCGAGATCGTCGGCGTCCAGGTCCTCGACCAGGGCCGAGCGGACGTCGCACAGGGCGTCGACAGCCATGGCCACGTGGCGGCGGCCGTGGCTGAGCAGCACGGCCGACACCGCGCCGGCGTGAACGGGAACTTCGGCGGCGACGCCGGTCAGGAGAGCGGAAAGCGGAACCATTGGGACGATAACGTCGTCCCCATCGATGGCGATCCGTGCGGCCGGGTGTCCTTCCACGGTTTCCAGCGTGGTGGCGTCCAGGCGCAACAATCGGCGCACGCCCAGCGAGGGCAGGGCGGCCTGGCGACCCTGGATGTCGACGAACAGCAGCGACTGTCGCGCCGCCGACAGTGGGGTCGACAGCACCACCCGCGCGCCCCAGGGGCGGCCGGCGGTGAGGCGCAGTTCGCCGCGCAGCTTGCGGACGGCCTCGGCGACAACCGACAGGCCCATGCCGCGTCCAGCCAGGCGGTCGATCCCTTGTGCGGTTGAGACGCCCGGCGCGAAGGCGTGGGCCAGAAGTTCCTCGGGCGTGGGCGCGGGCGCGCCTTCGGGGCGGGGCTGCATCAGGCCCTTGTCGACGGCGGCGGCTTCCAGCCGGGCGAGGTCGGGGCCGGGGCCGTCGTCGGCGATCTCGATGCGCAGGCGTCCCGACGCGGCCGAGACGGCCATGACCACGGTCAGGCGATCGGGCTTGCCCGCCGCCGCGCGGGCTTCGGGCGCCTCGCGACCATGGCTGACGGCGTTGCGCAGCAGGTGCATCACCGGGTCCTTCAGCGCCTGCAGCACCCGGCGATCGGCCCGGGTCTCCAGGCCGCTGACGCGCACGTCGACGGGAACCCCGGCCTCGCGGGCGATGTCGCGGACCATCGAGGAAAAGCCGCCGAACACGGTCTCGGCCGGGGCCTGGCTGATCTCCTCCACGCGGCCGCGCAGGTCCGACAGGCCCTGGTCCAGCGCCCAGCCGGCCCTCACCCGGCGCACCGACAGCTCGTTGAGGGCGCGCGACAGGTCCTTCAGGCCTTGCTCGACCTCGCGCACGCGGCCGGCGGCGGAGCGGGCGTCGCGCCAGCGACGCTCCAGCTTGCGGGCGTCGGACGCCAGGCGGCGCAGGTCCTCGTCGATGGCCCCGTGGTCGAGCACGTCGCCCGACAGGGTCTGCATGGCGCGCGACAGGCCGGCCACGGCCTCGACGTCGATGCGCACCAGCTCGACCGCCTCCTCGGGCGCGGGAGCCGCGGCGGTCGTCTCGGCGGGCTTGGGCGCGGGTGGGGCGTAGGCTGCTGCGGCGGCGTCCTCGACCGCGTCGAGCAGCCCTTCCAGCGTCGCGGCCGTGGCCGCGTCGAGCATGCGCGCGCCGTCCATAAGTTCGGCGCACAGGCTTTCCAGCGCGTGGGCCTGCTCCTCGACGACCGGCAGGTCGACGGCCCGGGCCGCGCCCTTCAGGCTATGGGCGCGGCGAAAGATCTCGCGCGCGTCTGCCTCGCCGCCGGCCGCTATGGCCTGGCGGATCGCCTGCAGGTGCTCGCGGTGTTCGAGGTCGAACGCCGCCAGAAGCTGTCGCCGGATGTCGGGCACGTCGCGATCAGGTCCGGTAGCGCTCGGACAGGGCGAGCAGCTGGCGCGACAGGTCCGACAGATTGGCGGCGGCCTCGTCAAGCTGACGGGTGCCCGCGGCGGTCTGCTGGCTGGCCTGGCGGATGTTCTGCAGCGCGCCCATCACCTGCTCGATGCCCAGCTGCTGCTGGTTGGTCGAGGCGACGATCTGCTGGAAGGTCTGGACGCTTTCCTGCACCCGGCCGGTGATCTCGGTGATCGTGCGCTGGGTGGTGTCGGTACGCTCCTTGCCGGCGGCCACGCGCTTGACGGCCTCCTCGGTCAGCATCACCGAGGCGTTGATGCCACGCTGGATGTCGCCGAGGATCGAGCGCACCTGGGTGGTGGCTTCCTTGGCCTGGTCGGCCAGCATCTTCATCTCCGAGGCCACGACCGCGAAGCTGCGCCCATTCTCGCCGGCCGAGGCGGCCTCGATGGCGGCGTTCAGGGCCAGGAGGTGCGAGCGCTCGGAGATATCGTTGACGGTGGCGATGATGTCGCCGATCGCCTGGGTCTTCTCCGACAGGGCGACGATGTTCTCGGCCACGGCCTCGGCCTGCTCGCGGATGGCGTCCATGGCCTTGGCGGTCTCGTCGACGGCGCGCAGGCCCTCGTTGCTGGTGTGGGCGGTGGCCTGGGCCGAGGCGATGACCTCCTGGGCGCGCTTGCCGATCTGGGCGCCGGAGTGGGTGATCTCGTCGACGGTGGCGGCGGTCTCCTGCACGGCGGCCAACTGCTCCTCGACGCTGGCGGCTTGCTCCTGGGTCGAGGCGCGGATCTCGGCGGTGGCGGCGTTGAGGTTCTCGGTGGCCTCGCGGCTCTGGCGGGCCAGCACGATCAGGCCGTCGACCATGGTGTTCAGCGTGCCGCCCAGCTTGCCGATCTCGTCTGTGCTGACGGCGGCGGCGCGGCCGGTCAGGTCGCCTTCGCCCACCTTGGCCACGAAGCCCATGAAGGCGCCCAGCGGCCCGACGATCGAGCCGCGGATGGCCCAGGTGATGGCGCCCGCGACGATCGAAGCCACGATCAGGGCGACGATGATCGACACCTGGCTGACCTTGTAGACGTCGTTGATGCGGCGCTGGCCCGACAGGATGGCGTCGTCCAGCACGTCTTCCGCGCCCTGGATGCCGCGGCCGAACTCGCCGCGACGCTGGACGAGGGCGGTCTGGGCGGCGGCCACGCCGGCGCTGTCGTTGCGGCGAATGGCGCTGAACAGGTTCTCGGTGTCGGTGCGACCCTGGCGCGAAGAGGCGGCGGTCTGGTTCAGGTAATCCTCGATCCGGCGCCAGGCGTCGGCGCGCTCGGCCGACAGGGCGCCCTGGCGATAGTCGCGGGCGGCCGAGGCGGCCTTTTCCAGCGCCGTGTCCATGTCGACGCCGCGCTGACGCCAGCGGGTGACGGGGTCTTCCTCGTTGCCGCCCACGCCGCCGGCCGAGCGCGACAGGTAGCTGGTGATCACCGCGTCGCTCGCCGCGCGCATCTCGTTGGCGGTGGTGCGGATCTGGGCGATCTGACGGACCACGGCCATGTCGCGGGTGACGATGGTCTCGGTGGTGTCCTTGACCACGCCGATCTGGACGAGGCCGAACAGGCCCACCCCCAGCAGCAGGACGGTGACGGCCGCGAAGCCGAGGATGATGCGGTTGGCGATGGTCACTAGGCTCTTGCCCCCAAGGCGGCGGAAACGTGGTCGGCGACGAGGTCGTCGAGATCGAGAAGGGTGACGGTGCGCCCGGCGAGATCGCCGGGGCCTTGCGCGACGACGCCCCGCACGCCGCCCTCGAAGGCGTCGCCGGAGGCCTCGCGAGCGATCTTGGCGGCGCCGGGCGCGGCGTCGACGCGCAGGGCGAGGTTCCCCGCGCCGCGCAGGGCGACTACGAAGCCCAGGGCGTCTGGCGCGGCCGGCGCCGAGCCGGTGAGGCGGGAAAGGTCGAGCACGCGGCGCAGGCGGCCGTTGACGCTGGCCAGGCCCAGCAGGCCGGGCCGGCCGCCGGTCGGCGTCAGGCGGCGGGGCTCGAACGGGGTGACGCGCTCGATAGCGGCCAGGGGCAGCGCTAGTAGGCCCGCTCCGGCCTGGCACAGCATCACGTCTTCGAGGGCCGTTTCGGGTTCGGGCGCGGTCCGGCGTTCGGCAAGCCGACGGGTGCGCGCCGCCAGGATCGCCCGGGCGCGCGCATCGTCCAAAAGTCCCCCCGTTCCGTCGCCGCCTGAGGCGTCGGCCTTACTCATGTCGTTCTTCAAACCCCCACGAGCGACTGCAGCAGCAGACGGACGCTCTTGCGCAGCTGGCCGGCGTCCAGACCTGCGCCGTGGGCCAAACGCGTGTCGGCAGGAACGGTTCCCGCGATCTGCGCGGCGGTCTTCAGCGAGCGGGCGGCGGCCTTGGCCCTTCCTTGGTCGAGCAGCAGCAGCCCCAGGTGATAGTGGGCCATGGCGAAGCCGCGATCGAGATAGATCGCCCGCTTGAACGCCGCCTCGGCCGAAGCCGGACGTCCCAGCGCGCGCAGCACCAGGCCGTCGTGCAGGTGCAGGGCCGGATCCTCGGGCGCGACCGCCAGGGCCTGGCGGCAGGCGGCTTCGGCGGCGGGATAGTCGCCGCCGTCGGCCAGGCGTCGAACGGTTTCCACCAGATCGGTGGCCGGCGGGGCGGGCGTAGGGACGGACGTCGGGATCGGCGCGGGCCGCCACGGGGGCAACGGAGCCTCCGCCGGGGGGAGATGCTGCGCGGGCTCGGGCTCCGGCGCGGCGAAGGCCTCGAAGCTGGGGCCCGGCTGGAGCGGTCGTTCGGGATTTGGCGGGCGATAGGCCACCGTGCCCGGCAGCTGGGTGACGTCCAGCAGCTTGCCGAAGGCTGGGTTGGGTTCGGCATGGCCCAGCAGCAGCCAGCCGTCGGCCGCCAGCCGGCCGCCCAGCGCGCCCACCAACTGCTCGACCACATCGTGGTGGAAGTAGATCAGCACGTTGCGGCACAGGATCAGGTCGAACTCGGTCAGCTCCAGCGGCGGGGCGGGGCCCAGGAGGTCGAGCAGGTTCTGGCGCTCGAAGCGGACGAGGCCGCGATAGGCGCTCTTCAGCGTCCAGGTGTTGCGGGCGGTCTCGGTGAACCACTTGCCGCGATCGGCGTCGCTGACCGCCCGCAGCGCCCAGCGGCCGAACTGGCCCTTGCGCGCGGTGTCGAGGAAGGCGGCGTTGATGTCGCCGCCGAGGATCGAAATCCGCCAGTCGCTGATCGCCTCGCCCAGCATCTGCGACAGCAGGATGGCGATCGAATAGGGTTCGGCGCCCGTGGCGCAGCCGGCGCTCCAGATCCGGATCCGCCTGTCCTGCGCCTTACGCTCCAGGATGTCGGGCAGGATCGTTTCGCGCAGCGCCGTGAACTGCTCGGCGTAGCGGAAGAAGAACGTTTCCCCGATCGTGATCTCGGTCTCGAGCGCGGCCCACTCCGCCTCGCCGTCGTCGCCGTCCAGTCGTCGCAGATAGGCCGTGACGTCGCGGTCGCGGTTGGCCAGCAGACGACGCTGTACGCGGTCCCACAGCACGTCGTCCTTGTCGGCGTAATAGTGGTGGCCGGTGCGCGCGATCACCGCTCGCTTCAGGCGCTGGAACGGCTCGTCGGCGGCGAGAGCGAGGGGCGCCGCCCGTGGCGGTTTCACGCGGGGGTGCTTTCCCACTGGGCCAGGCGCTCCTGCGCGCGGCGGGCGAACTCGTCCAGGCGGGCCTTCTCTTCGGCCAGCAGCAGGTGCTCAGGCGACAGGACCGGCGTCAGGCGGCCGTCGATCAGGGCGGTTTCGGCTACGCAGCCGCCCAGGCTGTCGGCCTCCTCGACGGGGTGGGTGTCGGGCGCATGAGCGGCGGCGTCGGTGACGCGGTCGACCAGCAGGGTCACGGCCGGCGCCCCTGCCAGTGGGCGCAGACGGATCAGGTGGCGGTAAAGGGCGGGGGCGGGGTCGCCGCCCTCCGACTCCAGAAGGCGGTCGAGCGCCAGGGCCGCGACGGCCTCGCCGCCCAGATTGACGAAGCCCGCCAGCACGCGCGGCGCGCCGGGCGCGGCGACCAGCTCCGGCACAGGCAGGATCTCGGCTACCGCGGCCTGCGGCAGGGCCGCTTCCAGCGCGCCGGCGCGGAAGGTCACATAGAGACTGCTGGTCATTCTAGGCTCCGCAACGGATCGATCCTGCCTGCCCGCGAGTCAGGCCGGATCGAGGCCGATCAGCAGCAAACGCCCGTTCATGGTCAAGGTTGCATCGGTATCGACAATCAGCGCGTCCTCGGCCTCCAGGATCTGGTCGCCGACCCGCGCCGGGGCCAGCGCCACCAGCACGGTGATCTGTGCTTCGGCGGTGACCGTCGCTGCGCCGTCGATGCGCCGGACCGAGCCCCGCCAGGCGCCGCGTCGGACCATCAGGTTCAGATCGCGGATCGGGCCCGCGTCCAGCGTTGCGGACGCCGCCGCGTCGCCGGGGAAGGGCATGGGGGGCGAGGTCTCGTCCAGCACGACCTCGCCCTGTCCCTCGATGGTCAGCCGCAGGCCGGTTCCGGCGATCACCGTCAGCACCCGGTCGACGCCGGGAAAGACCGAGAACGGACCGGCCTTAGCGACCTGCGCGACGCTCAGCCGCCAGTCGAAGGCGGATAGGTCCGCCCCCGGCGGCTGGGCGGCGATCTCCCAGGTCGTCCCACCGCCGTTCTTCCACTGCGCGGGTGTGCGATCGGCGGCGGGCAGGTGGCGCACTAGAGAATACCCGGCAGGTCCAGGCCGTGCTCTCGCGCGCAGTCCCACGCGATGTCGTAGCCCGCATCGGCGTGGCGCATCACGCCCGTGGCCGGGTCGTTCCACAGCACCCGCTCGATGCGCTTGGCGGCCGCGTCGGTGCCATCGCAGACGATGACCATGCCCGAGTGCTGCGAGAAGCCCATGCCCACCCCGCCGCCGTGGTGCAGCGACACCCAGGTGGCGCCCGAGGCGGTGTTGAGCAGGGCGTTCAGCAGCGGCCAGTCCGACACGGCGTCGGAGCCGTCCATCATCGCCTCGGTCTCGCGGTTGGGCGAGGCGACCGAGCCGCTGTCGAGATGGTCGCGGCCGATGACGACCGGCGCCTTCAACTCGCCCTTGGCGACCATCTCGTTGAACGCCAGGCCCAGACGGTGGCGATCGCCCAGGCCCACCCAGCAGATGCGGGCCGGCAGGCCCTGGAACTTGATCCGCGCCCCGGCCATGTCGAGCCAGTTGTGCAGGTGTCGGTCGTCGGGGATCAGTTCCTTGACCTTGGCGTCGGTCCTGGCGATGTCTTCCGGATCACCCGACAGCGCGGCCCAGCGGAAAGGGCCGATCCCGCGACAGAACAGCGGGCGGATATAGGCCGGCACGAAGCCGGGGAAGTCGAAGGCGTTCGCCACGCCTTCCTCCAGCGCCATCTGGCGGATGTTGTTGCCGTAGTCGACGGTGGGCACGCCAGCGGCCTGGAAGTCGAGCATGGCCTGGACGTGCACGGCCATCGAGGCGCGGGCGGCCTTGTTGACGCTGGCCGGGTCACGCTCCCTGGCGTCGGCCCACTGCTCTAGGCTCCAGCCCGCCGGCAGGTAGCCGTTGATCGGGTCGTGGGCGCTGGTCTGGTCGGTCAGGAGGTCGGGACGGATGCCGCGCTTGAACATCTCCGGCAGCAGTTCTGCGGCGTTGCCCAGCAGGCCGACCGAGATCGGGGTCTTGGCCGCGCACGACTGCTCGATCCAGACCAGGGCCTCGTCCAGGCTGTTTGTCGACCTGTCGAGATAGCCGGTGCGCAGCCGCATCTCGATCCGCGACGGCTGGCACTCGATGGCCAGGCACGAGGCGCCGGCGAACACGGAGGCCAGCGGCTGGGCGCCGCCCATGCCGCCCAGGCCCGCCGTCAGCAGCCATTTTCCGGAGAGGTCGCCCGCATAGTGCTGACGCCCCATCTCGACGAAGGTCTCGTAGGTGCCCTGCACGATGCCCTGGGCGCCGATATAGATCCACGAGCCGGCGGTCATCTGGCCGTACATGGCCAGACCCTTCTTATCCAGTTCGTTGAAGTGCTCCCAATTGGCCCAGCGCGGCACTAGGTTGGAGTTGGCGATCAGTACGCGCGGCGCGTCGGCATGGGTGCGGAACACGCCGACCGGCTTGCCCGACTGGACCAGCAGGGTCTGGTCGTCTTCCAGCCGGCGCAGGGTCTCGACGATCTTGTCGTAGCTTTCCCAGTCGCGCGCCGCGCGGCCGATGCCGCCATAGACGACCAGCTCCTCGGGCCGTTCGGCGACGTCGGGATGCAGGTTGTTCATCAGCATCCGAAGCGGGGCTTCGGTCAGCCAGGATCTGGCGGTGAGTTCCGTACCGGTGGCCGGGCGGATGACGCGGGTGTTGTCGAGGCGGGTCATTCAGATCTTTCGGCGCAGCCGTCAGGCCTTGAAAGCGAAGTCCACGCAGGCCTTCAGCACGTCGCCCAGAACGCTGCGCATCGGCGCGGCCTTCAGCGGGCGGTAGGGCGAGGGCCAGGATTGCGGGGTGATGCGGGGCGAGGGGTCGTCGATATAGCCTCGGCAGGCCAGTTCCATCTGCACGGCGTGGATGCCGCGCTCCGGCTTGCCGTAGTGGCGGGTGATCCAGCCGCCCTTGAAGCGGCCGTTGGTGACTAACGGCTGGCCGGAGCTTTCGCAGGCGGCTTCGACCGCCGCCGCCAGCGCCGGGTCGCAGCTGGCCCCGCTGTTGGTGCCGATGTTGAACACCGGCAGCTCGCCGGGGAACAGCCTGGGCGCCCGTGAACGGATCGAGTGCGCGTCGTAGAGCACGACCTTGCCGTGCTGCGCCAGCAGCCGATCGATCTCGGTCCGCAGGGCGTCATGATAGGGCACAAACCAGCGCTCGCGGCGGGCGGCGATCTCGGCTGCGTCCGGCTCCTGGCCCTCGGCGTAGAGCCGCTCGCCGTCGAAGGTGTCGGTGGGGCAAAGGGCGGTGGTCGCCATGCCGGGATAGAGCGAGGCGCCCGACGGGTCGCGATTGACGTCGATCACCGTGCGCGACAGGCAGGTGCGCACCGTCGTCGCGCCCAGGTCGTCGGCGAAGTTGTAGAGCCGCTCCACCCACCAGTCGGCGTCCTTGCGGGCCAGCCAGGGCGAAACCAGGCGCTTTTCGATCTCGTCGGGGATGTACGATCCCGAGTGGGGAATGCTGACGATCAGGGGCGCGTCGCCGCGCCAGACTTCCAGCCAGTCGTTCATGTGGTCGCTCCGGGCAAGGGAACGCCGGCCGCCGCGCTCACGATCGCACCGGTCCGCACAAGGATGTTGGCCGCTTCCATGTCGGGATGGAAGTGGCGGTCGTCCGACAGATGCGGCACCTTCTCGCGCACCGCCTTGCGCACCGCCTCGAGAGCGATGCCGGAGGTCAGCGGCGCGTGGAAGTCGCAGCCCTGCGCGGCGGCCAGGAGTTCAATGCCGATCACCGCCGTCGCGTTCTCCACCATCGACAGCAGGCGGCGCGCCCCGTGGGCGGCCATCGACACGTGGTCTTCCTGGTTGGCCGAGGTCGGGATGGAGTCGACGCTGGCCGGATAGGCCTTCTGCTTGTTCTCCGAGACCAGGGCCGCGGCCGTGACCTGCGGGATCATGAAGCCGGAGTTGAGGCCGGGCTTGGGCGTCAGGAACGCCGGCAGGCCCGACAGCGCGGGGTCGACCAGCATGGCGATGCGGCGCTCGGCGATCGAGCCGATCTCGCAGACCGCCAGGGCGATCATGTCGGCGGCGAAGGCCACGGGCTCGGCGTGGAAGTTGCCGCCGGACAGGGCTTCGTCCGCCTCCGGGAAGATCAGGGGATTGTCCGACACGCCGTTGGCCTCGGTGGCCAGTGTCGACGCCGCCTGGCGCAGGACGTCGAGCGCGGCGCCCATCACCTGCGGCTGGCAGCGCAGGCAGTAGGGGTCCTGAACCCGCTCGTCCTGCTTCAGGTGCGAGGCGCGGATGTCTGAGGCCGCCATCAGGCTTCGCAGGGCGGCGGCGGTCTCGATCTGGCCGGCGTGGCGGCGCAGGGCGTGGATGCGCGGGTCGAAGGGGGTGTCCGAGCCCTTGGCGGCCTCGGTCGAAAGCGCGCCGGTGACCAGGGCCGACTGGAACAGCACCTCGGCCTCGAACAGGCCGGCCAGGGCGTTGGCGGTCGAGAACTGGGTGCCGTTCAACAGGGCCAGGCCCTCCTTGGGACCCAGCTCGACGGGCGCGAGGCCGGCTCGGCTAAGCGCTTCGAGAGCCGGTTTCCTGACGCCGCCGACGTCGATCTCGCCGACCCCGATCATGGTCGCGGCCATGTGCGACAGCGGCGCGAGGTCCCCCGAGGCGCCGACCGAGCCCTGGCCGGGCACTACCGGCGTCAGGCCCAGGGCCAGCATGGCCTCCAGGAGCTTCACCGTCTCGACCCGCACGCCCGAGGCGCCTTGAGCCAGGCTCGCCAGCTTCAGGGCCATCATCAGGCGGATCACCGCGACCGGCGAGGGCTCGCCCGTGCCGGCGGCGTGGGACAGCACGATATTGCGCTGGAGCGTGGCCAGGTCCTCGTCGCCGATGCGCACGCTGGCCAGTTTTCCAAAGCCCGTATTGATGCCGTAGACCGGCTCGCCCTTGGCCAGGATGCGGGTCACCGCCGCGGCGCTTTCGGCGATTACCGGCCAGGCCTGATCCGACAGCCGCGCGGCCGCGCCCCGATAGACCGACTTCCATTGGGCAAGGCTGACCTCGCCGGGATTGAGGACGACGACTTCGGTCACGATTGGGCGCTCCAGACGCGCGCATGGAGCGGGTTGAGGCCCATGCGGTAGACAAGTTCGGCGGGACGCTCGACGTCCCAGATGGAAAGGTCGCAGGCCTTGCCGGCCTCCAGCGTGCCGCGATCGGCGAGCACGCCCAGAGCGCGGGCGGCCTCGCGGGTGACGCCGGCCAGGCACTCGTCCACAGTCAGGCGGAAGAGGGTGGCGGCCATGTTCAGGGTCAGCAGCAGGCTGGTCAGCGGCGAGGTGCCGGGGTTGCAGTCGGTCGCCAGGGCCAGCGGCACGCCGGCCGCGCGCAGGGCGTCGATGGGCGGCGGCTTGGTCTCACGGACGAAGTAGTAGGCGCCGGGCAGCAGCACCGCCGTCGTGCCGGCCTTGGCCATGGCGGCGACGCCCGACCCGTCCAGATGCTCCAGGTGATCGGCCGACAGCGCTCCGAACTCGGCTGCGAGCGCGGCGCCATGCAGGTTCGACAACTGCTCGGCGTGCAGCTTCACTGGCAGGCCGTGGGCGCGGGCGGTCGTAAACACGCGGCGGATCTGGGCGGGCGAGAAGCCGATGCCTTCGCAGAAGCCGTCCACCGCGTCGGCCAGCCGCTCGGCGGCCACGGCGGGGATCATCTCGTTGCAGATCAGGTCGATATAGCCGTCGGCGTCGCCCTTGAATTCCGGCGGCAGGGCGTGGGCGCCGAGGAAGGTGGTTTTGACCGACACCGGGCGGGCCGTGGCCAGGGCCCGGGCGGCGCGCAGGCTCTTCAGTTCGTGCTCCAGCGACAGGCCATAGCCGGATTTGACCTCGATGGTCGTCAGGCCCTCGGCGATCAGGGCGTCCAGGCGGGGCAAGGCGGCGGCGACCAACTGGTCCTGGCTCGCTTCGCGGGTGGCCTTCATGGTCGAGACGATGCCGCCGCCAGCCCGGGCGATCTCTTCGTAGCTGGCGCCGGCCAGCCGCAGTTCGAACTCGTGGGCGCGGTCGCCGCCGAAGACCAGGTGGGTGTGGGGGTCGATCAGGCCCGGCGTGATCCAGCGGCCTTCGCAATCGACAGTCTCGGCCGCGTCGAAGGCGGGGGCCTCATCGGCGGGGCCAGCATAGACGATCCGGCCGTCCATGGCGGCGATCAACCCGTCCTCGACGATGCCCAGTCCAGGCGCGCCTTCGGCCAGGGTCGCAAGCCGGGCCTTGATCCAAACCCGATCGCACCGCATCGCCAGCGCCTCCCGTGACGTCCTGAGTCGTGCTCCGCGACCCTTGCGGCGCGGTTCAATATGTATAGACATATTCGCGAGCGACGAGGATTGTCCAGTGAGCGACGCCGAGAATCTTGAAGGCCCCGACGACGCGCCGGAAGAGGTCGTCATCGAGACCGCCTGCGACCCGGCTCCGCAGCCCGTCGCAACCGAGGCCGCTCCAAAGGACGTCGTCGTCTGGTGCGAAAGCGCCTTGCTGGCCGACGGCTGGGCCAAGGGTGTGCGCCTGACCCTCTCCGAGGGCCGCATCGCCCGCATCGACACCGACGTCGCGGCCGGCAGCGAACCTCGCCTGGGCGCGGCCCTGCCGGGCATGCCCAACCTGCACAGCCACGCCTTCCAGCGGGCCATGGCCGGCCTGACCGAGGCGCGCGGAGAGGGGGGCGACAGCTTCTGGACCTGGCGTGAGCTTATGTACCGCTTCGTCGAGCGGCTGGATCCCGACGCCCTGCAGGCCATCGCGGCCATGGGTCAGGTCGAGATGCTGGAAAGCGGCTTCACCCGCGTCGGCGAGTTCCACTACCTGCACCACGACAGGGACGGCGCGACCTTTGACAACCCGGCCGAGATGGGGGCGAAGATCGCTGCGGCGGCGCAGGAGACGGGCATCGGCCTGACCCTGCTGCCGGTGTTCTACGCCCACTCGAGCTTCGGCGGCGCCGCGCCCGGCGAGGGCCAGAAGCGCTTCGTCACCGATGTCGACGGCTATGCCCGCCTGATGGAGGCCAGCCGCGCCGCCATCGCCGGCTTGCCCGACGCGGTTGTCGGGATCGCGCCGCACAGCCTGCGCGCCATCACCGCCGACGAGCTGACCGCCATCACGCCGTTGGCGGCCGGCGGACCGATCCACATCCACATCGCCGAGCAGACCAGGGAGGTCGACGACTGCCTGGCCGCCACCGGTCAGCGTCCGGTGCGCTGGCTGATGAACCACGCCGAGGTCGGCAAGCAGTGGTGCCTGGTCCACGCCACCCATATGAACGCGGTGGAGACCGAGCGTCTGGCCAAGAGCGGCGCCGTCGCGGGTCTTTGCCCCATCACCGAGGCCAATCTCGGCGACGGCGTCTTTCCGGCGCACGACTACCAGGCCGCCGGCGGCGCCTTCGGGATCGGCTCGGACAGCAACGTGCTGATCGACGCGGCCGAGGAATTGCGGGTGCTGGAATATTCCCAGCGCCTGACCCGCCGGGCCCGCAACGTGCTGGCCGGCGGCCCCAGGCGCTCGACCGGCGGCGAGCTGTGGCGCGCGGCCGTGGCGGGCGGCAGCCAGGCCCTGGGCGCTGGCCGACCGGGCCTGCGCCGGGGCGCGCCGGCCGACTTCGTCACCCTCGATCGCGAGCATCCGGCCATCGTCGGTCGCAACGGCGACGCCCTGATCGACAGCCTCGTCTTCGCCGGTCGCTTCGGGGCGATCGACAGCGTCTGGCGTGCGGGTCGACCCGTGGTTTCGGGCGGTCGCCACCGGCATCGCGAGGCCATCGCCGAGCGCTATCGCCGGGTTCTGAAGGACCTGCTGTCGTGATCCCGCTGCACCAGCGCATTCGCGACGAGATCGAGGGGCTGATCCGTTCCGGCGCCTGGGCGCCGGGTCATCGCGCGCCCTCCGAGACCGAGTTGATGGCCCAGTACGGCTGTTCGCGGATGACGGTGAACAAGGCGATGTCGGCCCTGGCCGAGGCCGGGCTGATCGTCCGTCGCCGCCGGGCCGGCTCGTTCGTCGCCCGGCCAAGGGTGCACTCCACCGTCCTCGACATTCCCGACATCCAGGCCGAGATCACCGCCCGGGGCGAGACCTATGGCTTCGTGCTGCTGGCGGCCGAGCGCCGTCCCGCCGATCCTGATGACGGCGACGAGGTCGAGCTGGCGGGGGAGGGCGACCTGGTCGCGCTGCGCGGCCTGCATGTAGCCGGCGGCCGGCCGTTTGCCCTGGAGGATCGGCTGATCAGCCTCGCGGCCGTGCCCGAGGCCGCCGCCGCCGACTTCGCCGCCGAGCCGCCCGGCGCCTGGCTGCTGCACCACGTGCCGTGGACGGAAGCGGAAAGCCGCATCAGCGCCATCGGCGCCGAGCCCGCCGTCGCCGAGCTGCTGGCCCTGGACGTCGGCGCGGCCCTGCTGGCCGTCGAGCGCCGCACCTGGAGGGCCGGCGAGCCGGTCACCCGCGTGCGCCAGCTGTTCCCCGGCGAAGCCTACGACCTGATCGCGCGGTTCGGCCCGGCGCGCTGAGGCGCGGTCTTTCAGGCGCCTCGCGTCGACCGCTCGGCCCATGCCGCGCCGCCGCCCGGGACCAAGTGCGCGTCTACGCCTCCAACCTGTTCGGCGCGCTGCGAAGACCACGATCGTCTGGTTCACCCCCAGCTGGCCTTCGTGTTCGTGCTGGCCGGCGTGCTGTGGCTGGGGCTGTCGCAGATCTGACGGCGTTCTGCCGATTTATTGTTCGCGGGCGGACTTTATCCCCGTCTGTCCGCGGCGGGTGTCATGACAGCTTTGCAAGCGGCTGTTATCCGAACGGCGTGTTGCGGAAATAATCAACAACCGCAGACACTTCCACGTAAAAAGGGGATTACTTCGTGTTCAAGACCACCCTCGGCCGGTCGGCGCTGATGCTGACCAGCGCGCTCGGCGCGCTCGCGTTCGCCGCCGCCGCCAACGCCCAGGAAGCCAACGACTCCACCAGCCTCGAAGAGATCATCGTCACCGCCGAGCGCCGCTCTGTGAACCTGCAGGACACGCCGGTGTCGGTCGGCGTGGTCGCCGGCGACCAGCTGCGCGCCATCCAGGGCGGCGGCGACGATATCATCTCGCTGTCGGGCAAGGTTCCGAGCTTCTACGCCGAGACCACCACGGGCCGCATCTTCCCGCGCTTCTACATCCGGGGCCTGGGCAATATCGACTTCTACCTCGGCGCTTCCCAGCCGGTGTCGATCATCCAAGACGACGTCGTCCTCGAGCACGTGGTGCTGAAGTCGAACCCGGTGTTCGACGTCCAGCAGGTTGAAGTGCTGCGCGGTCCGCAGGGCTCGCTGTTCGGCCGCAACACCACCGCCGGCATCGTCAAGTTCGACACCATCCGCCCCAGCGAGACCTTCCAGGGCCGCGCCAGCGCCTCGTACGGCACCTACGGCACGACCACCTTCGACGGCGGCATCGGCGGCCCGATCGCCGGCGACAAGCTGATGTTCCGCGTCTCGGCCCTGTACCAGCACCGCGACGATTGGGTGGACAACACCTTCGCCGGCACGAGTCTCGACGGCACCGTCACCCCGCGCAAGAACGCCATGGGCGGCTTCGACGAGAAGGACGCGCGTCTGCAGATCCTGGCCAAGCCGACCGAGCAGCTGACGGTCCTGGCCGCGGCCCACGTGCGCAACTACGAGGGGACCTCGACCCTCTTCCTGCGCAACGCCATCAAGAAGGGCTCGAACGTCGTCAACGCCCCGCGCGACAGCGTCGCCTACGACGAGGCGCACGACAATCCGCAGGCCTATGACACCAAAGGCGCCTCGCTGAACGTCGCCTACGACTTCGGCGGCATGACCCTGACCTCGATCAGCGCCTACGAGACGACCAGCGGCTACAGCCGCGGCGACACCGACGGCGGCGCCGGCGCCAACTTCCCGGTCGGCGGCGTGGCCAACGGCTTTGGCCAGTCGATGGGCCAGATCCGCGACCTTGACCAGCTGACCCAGGAAATCCGCCTGGCCAGCAATGGCGAGGACCGCCTGAAATGGCAGGTCGGCGCGCTGTACTTCGACTCGCGCGACACCACCGACTTCTACCAGCGCGGCTACTTCCTCAACACCGGCGTGGCGGCGCGCAATCCCAACAACTGGGTGCGCCTAGACAACCTCAACACCTCGTGGGCCCTGTTCGGCCAGGTCAGTTACAAGGTGACCGACGCCCTGACCATCACGGCCGGTGCGCGCGACACCTACGACGCCAAGAAGACCCGCCTGGCCAAGACCTCGCTGACCGCCGCCGGCGCCGACACCTATACGGGTCGTCGCTTCGTGCGCCTGTCGGACGAGCAGCCCAGCTGGGACCTGAGCGCCCTCTATGAAGTGAACCCCGACCTCAGCGTCTATGCGCGGGTGGCCAAGGGCTTCCGCGGTCCGACCATCCAGGGCCGTTCGGCGGTGTTCAACTCCGACTTCACGACCGCCGACTCCGAGACGATCCTGTCGTGGGAAGCCGGCTTCAAGAGCGTCCTGCTCGACAACAGCCTGCGCCTGAACGCCTCGGCCTTCACCTACAAGGTCAGCGACATCCAGCTGAACGGCAACGACGCCAACGGCAACGGCGTGCTGTTCAACGCCGACGAGGCCAAGGCCTATGGCATGGAAGCCGACGCCGAGTGGCGCCCGATCGCCAACCTGACCCTGACGGCGGGCCTGAGCCTGCTGCACAGCGAGATCAACGACAAGCGGGTCTACGCCCAGGTCTGCGCGCTCAACAGCGTGGTGGTCTGCACCGTCAAGACGCCGACGATCGCGATCCCGGGCGCCTTCGGCACGAACTACTTCACCCAGATCGACGGCCAGCCGCTGCCCAACGCGCCCGAGTACAACCTCAGCTTCACGGCGCGCTATGAGCTGCCGGTGGGCGCCGACGGCAAGCTGTTCGCCGCCACCGACTGGAACAAGCAGGGCTATACGAACTTCGTGCTGTACGACACGGCCGAGTTCTACTCGAAGGGCAACTTCGAAGGCGGGCTGAAGCTCGGCTACGAAGGCGGCGACGGCGCCTACGAGATCGCTCTCTTCGGTCGCAACATCACCAACGAGAAGAACCTCAAGGGCGTGATCGAGAACTACATGGCGGCCGTCTACAACGAGCCGCGCATCGTCGGGATCTCGCTCAGCGCCAAACTGCGTTGATCTTGAGCTTCTGAACTGAAAGAGCGCCCTCCGAACTTCGGTTCGGGGGGCGTTTTTCTTGGAACCTCCCCCTGTGGGGGAGGCGGCCGAAGGCCGGTGGGGGACGTTTTCAGCTGCCGCTGCGTTGGCCGGCTTCGCACCAACTCCCCCCACCGATCGCTACGCGATCTCCTCCCCCTTCAGGGGGGGTCTTTATAGCGACTGCCCGTCGTCCACGGTGAATACCGACCCCGTCACCGAGCGCGAGGCGTCCGAGGACAGGTACAGCGCCGTCGCCTCCAGGTCGGAGGTGTCCATCAGCCGCTTCCTCGGGAAGCCCGAGACCAGCTTCTTACCGCCCTCGCTGTCGAACCATTCGTCGTTGAGTTCGGTGCGGATGTAGCCGGGGCACAGGACGTTGACGTTGATGCCCGCCTTCGCCCACTCGCGAGCCAGACTCTTGCCCATGTGGGCCGTGGCGGCCTTGGACGCGCAATAGGCGGTGATGCCCGGCAGGACCTTGTGCGCCCCGATCGAGGCCACCAGCAGCACCCGGCCGCGCGCCTCGACGCCGGCCTTGATCATCCGCCGCGCGCCCTCGCGTGCGGTCAGGAACACGCCGCGGGTGTTGACCCCGAGGATCTTGTCGAAGTCCTCGATGGCGATATCCAGAGCCGAGGCCCGGACGTTGATCCCGGCGTTGGCGATTACCGAGTTGGGCGGGCCCCAGGCGGCTTCCAAAGCGTCGTAGGCGGAGATCACCGAGGCCTCGTCCTCGACGTCCATGGAGACGGCGAGGGCCGCGCCGCCGGCCGCCTCGATCTCGCCGACCAGCGCCGCCAGCCGGTCGGCCCGCCGCGCCGCGACCGCCACCCGCGCGCCGGCCTTGGCGGCGGCGAGCGCCAGGTTCGCGCCGATGCCCGATGAGGCTCCGGTGATCAGCACGGTGCGGCCGGAAAGATCGGTCATGGCTTATGCTCCCTCGTTCCGGAGGGAGCATACGGGCGTTTGAAAGACTTAGGCCAGCCCCGGTCCTTCGATCTTCACCACCGGGGTGAAGGCCGGGCGGCGTTCGGGCAGGGTGATGCGCAGGCCCTTGGCGTCTCGGGTGAAGGGGAGGGGATCGCCGCCCAGCAGCGAGACCCTGCGCACCTCGCCGCTCGCATGCGGCGCGCCCACGGCCAGGCTCTCGATCACCATCTCGCGGCCCGGCTCGACCAGCGGCAGGGCGTAGAGCGCGCCGGCCTTGGTGGTGAAGCGGATGTCGCGAGCCTCGAACGGCTTGGCGTCGCCCTCGTTCTGCATGCCCTCGACGAGACGCGTCGGGCCCTCGCCGTAGATCTTCCACGGACGGGTCGAGTAGATCGCCTCGCCGTTGACGGCGATCCAGCCGGCCATGTCGGCCAGCACCTTGGCCTCCTTGTCGTCGATCGAGCCGTCGCCGCGCTGGGGGATCGACAGCATCAGCGTGCCGTTCTTGCTGACCACGTCGGTCAGGCGCTGGATCACGTCCTTGGCGGTCTTGTAGCCGTTGCGCTCGTAGAGCCCGCGATCGTAGTGCCAGTTGCCGATGCAGGTGTCGGTCTGCCAGGGCTCGTCGCGCAGGCGGTCGGAGAAGCCGCGCTCGACGTCTTCCACGATGGCCTTGCGCTGGAAAGGCGTCAGCTTCTTGCCGGTCACCACCACGTCTGTCCTGCCGAACTGGCGCATGGCGTTGTTGTAGAAGTGCGCAGTCGCCTCCAGCCCCGCCTGGCCCAGCGGCAGGGCGTAGTTGTCGAAATAGACCATGTCGGGCCTGTAGCGGTCGACGAGGTCGTTCTGACGCAGCAGCCAGTTGCGCACGAATGCGGGGTTGTTGGGCGGCGGGGTCTCGATCCACTCGCCGTCGTGCTTGTCGTGCCAGGCGTTGGCCTGCGCGATGGAATTGATCCCATCGGGGATCACCATGTTCGGGCCGGTATAGAGCTCCTGCGGATCCAGGCCCTCCCACCACTTGCCCTTGCCGTCGGCCTTCTTCAGGCGGAAGGCGTCGTAGCGCTGGCCCTTCAGCGGGCCTTCTGCATCATAGCCATAGGCGGTCTGCCACCAGTGCCAGGCGTGGGCGGCGTGGTTGGAGACGGCGAACTTCATCCCGTGACGGCGAGCGACCTTTTCCCAGGTCCCGACGATGTCGCGCCTGGGCCCCACCCGCGTCGAGTTCCAGGCGTGGTGGCGGCTGTCGAACAGGTCGAGATTGTCGTGGTGGTTGGCCATCGACATGAAGAACTTCGCGCCGGCGGCGACATAGGACTTCATCAGGGCTTCGGAATCCCAGGCGTCGGCCTTCCAGCGTGGAATGAACTCCATGAAGCCGAACTGCGTCGGGTGCCCGTAGGTCTTCACGTGGTGTTCGTAGAAGGGGTTGCCCTGCTGGTACATCTGGCGGCCGTACCAGTCGCCGTATTCTGGCACGCACTGCGGACCCCAGTGCGACCAGATGCCGAGCTTGGCGTCGCGGAACCAGTCCGGCGTCCTGTAGCCGGCCGCCAGCGACTCCCAGGAAGCCTTGAAGGGACCGCGTCCCGTTCCGCTTTGGGGCGCGGCCAGGGCGGGCGAGGCGGCGAGGCCGGCGGTCGCGCCCAGAAGGGCGCGGCGGGTGAAGGGCATGGACAGGCTCATTCTACTGGACCGGCGTCAGGCGCACGGCCGCGCCGCCGCTGGCGGCGAGTTTCAGGGTCAGGGTCGAGGTGGCGGAGACGGATGGAGTCGAACCCTCGATAGAGGTCGGCGTCGCCCCGTCCTGGCGGACGTCGGCCTTCCACGCGCCCTTGCCCAGGAAGCCGAGCGGGACCTTCAACGTCCGGGCGGTCTCGTTGTTGAGCGCGCCGATCCACCATTCAGAGCCCTTGCGGCGGGCGATCACGATCGACTGGCCGATCTCGCCGGTCACATAGCGCACCTCGTCCCACGCAGTCGGCACGGCGGCGGCGAAGTCCAGGCCCGCCGGGCTTTCGGCATAGGTGTCGGGGCTGTCGGCGACGATGGTGAAGGGGCTGTCGTAGACCACGAACATCGCCAGGGCCTGGCCGCGGGTCGTCTGCACGAACGGCAGGCGGTCGCGCGGCTCGAACGCCTCGGGCGTCACGTTTCGGAAGCCGCCCGGCGTGTAGTCCATCGGCCCCAGCAGCATCCGCGTATAGGCCAGCATCACGTTGTGGCTCGCGGTGATCCGCGCGCTCCACTTGTTGTATTCGGCCCCCAGCACGCCTTCCTGGGTCAGGTAGTGGGGATAGGTGCGGATCAGGCCGGTTGGGTGATAGGCCCCGTGCAGGTCGACCATCAGGTGGTGCTGGGCGGCCTTCTTCAGCAGGCGATGGTAGAAGTCGACCATCTGCTGGTCGTCACGGTCCATGAAGTCGACCTTGATCCCCTTGACGCCCCACCGCTCGTAGAGGGCCAGGGCCTCGTCCATCTGGGCGTCCAGGGCCTTCCAGTT
The DNA here is from genome assembly GCF_003116815.1 of Caulobacter endophyticus. Classification (GTDB taxonomy): domain Bacteria; phylum Pseudomonadota; class Alphaproteobacteria; order Caulobacterales; family Caulobacteraceae; genus Caulobacter; species Caulobacter endophyticus. The sequence continues at coordinate 66,530 of NZ_QDKQ01000052.1, read as the reverse complement.
CAGCCACAGCCAGACGCCGACCTTTCTGTCCTGGCCGTAGGCGATCAGGCCGGGCAGGTCGAGTTCGGGCTTGGGGCGGGTGACGTCGACGCCCGGACGCACCACCGAGGCGCCGCCGGCCCCGACGTTCCAGCCCTCGTCGATCAGCATGTATTCCAGGCCGTTGGCGGCGGCGAAGTCGATATAGGCCTTGATGGTCTGTGGGTTCATGCCGGCGTCGGGCACGGCCTTCAGCGCCGGGCCGTTCCACCAGTCCCAGGCGGCCTTGCCCGGCTTGATCCAGCTTGTGTCCTCGACCACCGACGGCGCGCTCAGCGTGGTCAGCAGCGTGTTCTCGACCAGCTGGCCGGCCTTGGGCGCGATCATGATCACCCGCCAGGGCGAGATCACGTCGGCGCCCAGCCGGGTCTTCACCGCCGTGCCCGAACCGTCGAGGCGCGGCGACAGCTTGACCGACAGGCCCAGGCGCCCGTCGCCGCGGCCGGTCAGGTACATGCCGGCCCAGTCCTTCAGATCGGCCTCGGCGATGGCGAAGGCGGCGTTGTCGCCCTGGCAGACCAGCGGAGCGTCGAACAGGTTGTGCTCGCGGAATTTCGAGGCCTGCACGGCGTCGAACTCGCCTTCATGGCTGGTGCCGAACTTGCCGAGATTGAGCCCCCAGCAGCCGTAGTCCCTGGGGAAGGAAAAGCCGGTCACTTCGTCGTTGATGTTCGTGGCGGCGGTCGTCTCCTGCTCGGGCAGCACATAGCGGAAGGCTGCCCCCTGGTCGTAGGCCCGGAAGATCACCCGCAGCTTGCGGCCGCCTTCCTCCTGGAAGTCGACGGCCAGTTCGTTTCGTTTTTGAGCCACGTGGCTGACCTTGGCGGCCGGCAGGTCGTAGGCGTCCTCGCCGCTCGACGTCTGCGCGCCGACGATCTTCACGCCGTATGAAAAGCGACCACCCTTGGAGAGCTCAAGGCCCAGGCCCGAGGGGGCGATCAGGGTCTTGCCCCGGTAAGCGACTGCATAGCGCGCCTGTCCCGACTCGTCGGAGACTTGGATCGAGACAGCGCCATCTGGGGAGGAAAGGGTGCGGGTTTCGGCGGAGGCTTTCGCGCCATACAGCGCTGTCAATGCGGCTCCAGCCAGAAAGGCGCTCCGAACGACCCCCATGCAACGTCTCCCTAAAATTCGTTGTCTCAGTGTTTGTCGTATTAATTAGACCGTGTATGCATCGGCGTCGAGCTTTCGATACCGGTAACATCCAGGCGGCTTCCAGACCGCCCAAAGCAAGGAAGAGCGGGGGAGCATGAACACCAGGACCCTGACCATCGCCCTGATGGCGACCACCCTTCTGTCGGCTCCGGCCTTCGCCGCCGACGGTCCCAAGAGCACCGCCCATCCGGCCCTGTGGCCCGCGGCCAAGAGCCAGGGCCTGGTCGATCCGGCCACTGAAGCCTTCGTCGACGGCCTGCTGGCCAAGATGACGCTGGAGGAGAAGATCGGCCAGATGATCCAGGCCGACACCGCCTCGATCAAGGCCGAGGACCTCAAGACCTATCCGCTGGGCTCGATCCTGGCCGGCGGCAGCTCTCCGCCCCTGGGCGCGCCCGACCGCTCGCCGATCGGCCCCTGGGTCGACACCGTCAAGGCTTTCCGCGACGCGGCGGCCCAGCGCGGCGGGACGAACATCCCGCTGATGTTCGGCATCGACGCGGTGCACGGCAACAACAACCTCGTCGGCGCGACGCTCTTCCCGCACAACATCGCCCTGGGCGCGGCCCATGACCCTGAACTGATCCGCAAGATCGGCGCCGCCACGGGCCAGGAGACAGCGGTGTCAGGCTTCGACTGGGCCTTCGGTCCGACCCTGGCCGTGCCGCGCGACGACCGCTGGGGCCGCAGCTACGAGGGCTATTCGGAAGACCCTGCGATCGTCCGCCAGTACGCCCGCGAGATGATCCTGGGCCTGCAGGGCGCCGTCAGCGAGGGCCAGGCTCTGCAGAAGGGCCATGTGGCGGCCAGCGCCAAGCACTTCCTGGGCGACGGCGGCACCACCAACGGCAAGGACCAGGGCGACACCCAGGTTTCGGAAGCCGAGCTGATCCGCCTGCACGCCCAGGGCTACGTCCCGGCCATCAACGCCGGGACCATGACCATCATGGCCTCGTTCAACAGCTGGAACGGCCAGAAGATGCACGGCAACAAGTCGCTGCTGACCGACGTGCTGAAAGGGCGCATGGGCTTCGACGGCTTTATCGTCGGCGACTGGAACGGCCACGGTCAGGTCGAGGGCTGCACGCCGACCAACTGCGCCCAGGCCGCCAATGCGGGCCTGGACATGTACATGGCCCCCGACAGCTGGAAGGGCCTCTATGACAGCCTGCTGGCCCAGGCCAAGTCGGGCGAGGTGCCGATGGCCCGCATCGACGACGCCGTGCGCCGCATCCTGCGCGTGAAGGCCAAGCTCGGTCTCTTCCGCGCCGACCGTCCGTGGGAAGGCCGCGAGGGCGTGCTCGGTAACGCCGACCACCGCGCCATCGCCCGCGAGGCCGTGGCCAAGTCGCTGGTGCTGCTGAAGAACAACGGCGGCGTGCTGCCGATCAAGGCCAGCGCCAAGGTGCTGGTCGCCGGCTCGGGCGCCGACGACGTCGGCCAGCAGACGGGCGGCTGGACCCTGTCGTGGCAGGGGACCGACAACAAGAACAGCGACTTCCCCAACGCCCAGTCGATCTATTCGGGCTTCAAGGAGGCGGTCGAGGCCTCGGGCGGCAGCGCTGCGCTCAGCGTCGACGGCAGCTTCGCCGACAAGCCTGACGTCGCCGTCGTGGTGTTCGGCGAGCAGCCCTATGCCGAGGGCGTGGGCGACCTGAAGACCCTCGAGTACCAGCAAGGCGACAAGACCGACCTTGCGCTGCTGAAGAAGCTCAAGGCCGCTGGCGTGCCCGTGGTGGCCGTGTTCCTGTCGGGCCGCCCGCTGTGGGTGAACCCCGAGATCAACGCCTCTGACGCCTTCGTCGCCGCCTGGCTGCCGGGCTCGGAAGGCGGCGGGATCGCCGACGTCCTGGTCGGCGACGCCGCCGGCAAGCCGCGCCGCGACTTCAACGGCAGGCTGTCGTTCAGCTGGCCCAAAACCGCCGCCCAGTTTGCGCTGAACAAGGGCGACAAGAACTACGCGCCGCTGTTCGCCTACGGCTACGGCCTGACCTACAAGGCCGGCCGCACCGTTCCCAAGCTGTCGGAAGTCTCGGGCGTGACCGCCATCGCGGCCAACGACAGCAACTACTTCGTCGGCGGCAAGACCCCGGCGCCGTTCGAGTTCCGCCTGCTGCCGACCACCTCGGTGCACATCAAGCCGGTCGACGCCGGCAACGTGCAGGAGGCCGGCCGCCAGCTGACCTTCGCCGGCGGAGTTCCGGCCGCCGCCGAGATCGCCGCCGACAAGGCCTTCGACCTGACCTTCCAGACCAACGCCGAGATCGCCCTGCAGGTGAACTGGCGCGTCGACGCCGCGCCTTCGGCAAAGACCACCCTCGGCATCGGCGCCGGCAGGCTCGACGTCACTTCGGTGCTGTCGGGCGCCAAGGTCGGCGAGTGGACCAGCCTGAAGGTGCCGCTGAAGTGCTTCCAATCGGCCGGCACGGACGTGACCAAGGTCGAGGCCCCGTTCTCGCTGGCCACGGCCGGAACCCTGGCGGTCTCGATCAGCGGCGTGAAGCTGACCACCGACCCGACCGGCACGACCTGCCCGGCCAAGGCGGACTGACTCACTCTCGCTCCCCCCATAAGAAAGTCATCGCCCGCTTCATGCGGGCGACCCAAGCTGGATCCGCCGATGTCGCTTGGGTCGCCCGGACAAGCCGGGCGATGACGTCGAGGGAGGGGGTATTGTAAGCTTGAAGCAGCGGAGACCTCGCGTGCGCCTGACCCGTCACCTGCTCGCCGGGGCCGCCCTGGCCTTCGCCGCTCCGGCGACCGCCGCTCCGCTGCTGGCCTCGGTGTTCACCGACCATGCCGTACTGCAGCGCGACCAGCCGATCCGGATTTGGGGCGTGGCCGCGCCCAACGCCGTGGTCGCCCTTGATCTTTCCGGCGAGCAGGGCCTGGCCACCGCCGACGCCAAGGGCCGCTGGGTCGCCCTGCTGAACGCGCGTCCCGCGTCGGGCGAGCCCCTGACCCTGACGGTCAAGGCTGGCGCCGAAACGCAGACCGTCTCCGACCTCCTGATGGGCGACGTCTGGCTGTGCTCGGGCCAGTCGAACATGGAGTATCCGCTGCGCCGCGCCCTCAACGGCGAGGCCGAGGCGGCCGCCGCCACCGACCCGCACGTGCGCCTGCTGCAGACCGGCCGCACCAGCCTGCCCAACCCGACCGACACGCTGCCCGCCCAGGCCGCCTGGAAGGTCTCGGCCTACGAGAGCGCCAACAACTTCTCGGCCGCCTGCTATTTCATGGGCCGCGACATCCGCAACAGCACCCATGCGCCGATCGGCCTGATCGACGCCACGTGGGGCGGCTCGATCATCCAGGACTGGATCAGCGGCCAGGGCCTGAAGGCGCTGGGCGGCTATGACGAGGGCCTGTCGGTGCTGGCCGACTACGCCAATGACCCGGCCAAGGGCATGGCCCGCTGGGGCGCGATGCTCGACCGCTGGGCGGCCAGGGTCGAGCCCCATGCCGCGAACTGGGCCAAGCCCGACTTCGACGACCGCGCCTGGGCGACCATGCCGGCCGAGCAGTTCTGGGAGACCAATCCAGGCCTCGAAACCTTCGACGGCACGATCTGGCTGCGCGCCGAGATCACCCTGACCAAGGCCCAGGCCGCGCTGGCCGCGACCCTGGTGCTGGGGCCGGTCGACGACATCGACACCAGCTTCGTCAATGGCCGCCAGGTCGGCTCGCAGGAGGGGTGGGACTTCAAGCGCGCCTACGCGGTGCCGGCCGGAACCCTGAAGGCCGGCCGCAACGTCATCGCCGTGCGCGCCATCGACGTGGGCGGCGGGGGCGGGGCCTGGGGACCGGCCAAGGACAAGGGGCTGAAACTGGCCGACGGATCGTTTGTCCCGCTGGGCGGAAGCTGGCGCTATAAGGTCTCGACGAAGCTTTCCGACACGGGCCTGCCGCCGCACGCCCCGTGGCTGGGAACCTCGGGCCTGTCGACGCTGCACAACGGCATGATCGCCCCGCTGGCCCCCTACGGCGTCAAGGGCTTCGCCTGGTACCAGGGCGAGGCCAATGTCACCGAGGCCAAGGAATACGCCCGGCTGATGCCGGCCCTGATCGCCGACTGGCGCCGGGCCTTCGCCGCGCCGGACGCGCCGTTCCTGATGGTGCAACTGGCCGCCTTCGGGCCGCAGGTCGACAAGCCCGGCGTCTCGCGCTGGGCCGAGCTGCGCGATGTCCAGCGTCGCACGGTCGCCGCCGACCCGTACACCGGCCTGGCCTCGGCCGTCGATCTGGGCTCGCCCTACGACATTCACCCGGCCGACAAGTTGCAGGTGGGCCTGCGCCTGGGCGGCTTGGCCCGCAAGCTGGCCTATGGCGAAGGCCTGAACGCTTCCGGTCCCGCGCCGATCTCGGCCGTGCGCGAGGGCGGCGACGTCGTCGTGACGCTGGATCAGCCGGCTTTCGTCTACGGATCGGCGCGCCCTGCAGGATTCGAACTTTGCGACGCCGCCGAGTCGTGCCGCTTCGTCGATGCGACCGTGTACGGCGACAAGGTACGTCTCGCGGTTCCGGCGGGCTACGCCGCGGTGAAGGTCCGCTTCGCCTGGGCCGACAGTCCGGTCCTCAACCTCTATGGCCAGAACCGTCTGCCTGCGACGCCGTTCGAGCTGCCTCTCCAAGCCCCCTCTCGATGAGGGGAAAAAACGCTTCCAGCCACGCTCGTTAACCAGCAACCCCTTGCCGCATAAGGCTTTCTTTGCTCGGAAACGAGGATTTCACGTGACCGACCGCACCTGCGAAGAACTGGCCGAACTTTGGCGAGCGGTGTTCGGCGAGGCGCCGCCGATCATCACCGACCGAGAGCTCACCGTAGAGGTCCTGGTGCGCTGCCTGCCCGACGCCGAACCCTATGCGCCGCAAGCGCCGGCCACGGCAAAGCTTGAGCAGAAGGCCTCCTGAAAGCCGAATAGGCAGGATCTATCTTCGGAACTGATTTTATCGATTGGACCTATTTGCTGCATCGCGATACCTACGACGCATCCTTTTCCAACGGAGCGTCCCATGTCGCTGATCAACACCACGATCAAATCCTTCACCGCCCAGTCGTACAAGGACGGCAAGTTCGTCACGGTCAGCGACGCCGACACCAAGGGCAAGTGGTCGGTCTTCTTCTTCTACCCGGCCGACTTCACCTTCGTGTGCCCGACCGAACTGGAAGACCTGGCCGACAACTACGACGTCTTCACCCGCCTGGGCGTCGAGATCTACGCCGTGTCGACCGACACCCACTTCTCGCACAAGGCCTGGCACGACAGCTCGCCGGCCATCGGCAAGATCAAGTACCACATGGTCGGCGACCCCTCGGGCGCGATCACCAACAACTTCGAGATCATGCGTCCGGGCGTCGGCCTGGCCGACCGCGGCACCTTCCTGGTCGACCCGGAAGGCGTGATCCAGTTCATGGAAGTGACCGCCGAAGGCATCGGCCGCAACGCCATCGAGCTGCTGCGCAAGATCAAGGCCGCCCAGTACGTGGCCTCGCACCCGGGCGAAGTCTGCCCGGCCAAGTGGGAAGAGGGTGAAAAGACCCTGGCCCCCTCGCTCGACCTCGTCGGCAAGATCTAAGACTACTTGAGCTACCGCGCCGCCGCTGAACAGCGGCGGCGCAACCCTCCGATCGTTCGCCGCGTTCGATCCTCCCCCGAAAATCGAACGCACTTCCTCCTCCCCCTCGTTTTCTGGGAGCCCGTCATGCTGGACGCTGGTCTGAAGACCCAACTGAGCACCTACCTGCAGAACCTGCGCCAGCCGATCGAACTGGTCGCGTCGCTCGGCGACGACAAGGGTTCCAAGGACATGCTGGCCCTGCTGGAAGACGTCGCCGCGACGTCCGACAAGGTCAGCCTCAACCTCGCCGGCGCCGACGCCCGCAAGCCCTCCTTCGCCATCACCCGTGCGGCGGGCGACGCCGATGTGCGCTTCGCCGGCCTGCCGCTGGGCCACGAGTTCACCTCGCTGGTGCTGGCGCTGCTGCATGTCGGCGGCCACCCGCCGCGCCTCGACGCCGAGGTGATCGAGCGCATCAAGGCCCTGGACGGCGACTACAGCTTCGAAACCTATTTCTCGCAGTCCTGCCAGAACTGCCCCGACGTGGTGCAGGCGCTCAACACCATGAGCGCGCTGAACCCCCGCATCCGTCACGTCGCCATCGACGGCGCCCTGTTCCAGGCTGAAGTCGAAGAGCGCCAGGTCATGGCCGTGCCGACCATCCTGCTGAACGGCCAGCCGTTCGGTCAGGGCCGCATGGACGTCGAGCAGATCCTGGCCAAGCTCGACACCGGCGCCGAAGCCCGCATGGCCGAAAAGATCAAGACCAAGGACGCCTTCGAGGTGCTGGTCATCGGCGGTGGTCCCGCCGGCGCGGCCGCGGCCGTCTACGCCGCCCGCAAGGGCATTCGCACCGGTGTCGCCGCCGAGCGCTTCGGCGGCCAGGTGCTCGACACCATGGCCATCGAGAACTTCATCTCGGTGCAGCACACCGAAGGCCCCAAGCTGGCCACGGCGCTGGAGCAGCACGTCAAGCAGTACGACGTCGACGTGATGAACCTGCAGAAGGCCGTCGGCCTGGTGGCCCCCAAGGCCCCGGGCGGCCTGATCGAGGTCAAGCTCGAGAACGGCGCCAGCCTGAAGTCGCGCACCGTGATCCTGTCCACCGGCGCCCGCTGGCGGAACGTCAACGTGCCCGGCGAGGCCGAATACAAGAACAAGGGCGTGGCCTATTGCCCGCACTGCGACGGCCCGCTGTTCAAGGGCAAGCGCGTGGCGGTGATCGGCGGCGGCAACAGCGGCGTCGAGGCGGCCATCGACCTGGCCGGCATCGTCGCCCACGTCACCCTGATCGAGTACGACAGCCAGCTGCGCGCCGACGCCGTCCTGCAGCGTAAGCTCGCCAGCCTGCCCAACGTCACCATCGTCACCTCGGCCATGACCACCGAGATCCATGGCGATGGTTCGAAGGTGAACGGCCTGACCTACAAGGACCGCAACCACGACGTGGCCCACCGCGTCGACCTGGAAGGCGTGTTCGTGCAGATCGGCCTGGTGCCCAACACCGAGTGGCTGAAGGACTCGGGCGTGGCCCTCTCCAACCGCGGCGAGATCGAAGTCGACTATCGCGGCGAGACGACCATGCCGGGGGTCTTCGCGGCGGGCGATGCGACCACCACGCCGTACAAGCAGATCATCATCGCCATGGGCGAGGGCGCCAAGGCCTCGCTGTCGGCCTTCGACTACCTGATCCGCCTTCCCACGGAGCAGGCCGAAGCGGCCTGATCGGCTTTAGAGACTGAAAAAGCGAAGGCCCGGGCGAGCGATCGTCCGGGCCTTTTGCTTGGCTTCAGGCCACCGCCGCCTGGATCCCCGCCAGCAGGTTGGCGGCCGTGATCGGCTTGGCCACGTGCAGGTCGGCGCCGGCGGTCAGGGCCTCGTTGCGGTGCTTCATCAGCGCGTTGGCGCTGAGCATGATGATCGGCGTGCGTGCGGCTCCACGCTCGATCTCCAGGGCGCGGATGGCGCGCGTGGCGGTCAGGCCGTCCATGCGCGGCATCTGCATATCCATCAGCACGATGTCGAAAGAGCTTTCGCCGAAGGCGGCGATCGCCTCGAAGCCGTCGCCCACGGTGACGACATCTGCGCCCTGGCTGGCCAGGATCAATTGGGCCACCCGCTGGTTGGTCGGATGGTCCTCGACCAGCAGCACGCGCAGGGGATGGTCGGACAGGTCGACGGGCTCGGGAGGCGGCACGGCCGCGGCGTCCACCCCGACGGCGTCCTGCAGGCGGGGCAGGCTGACCGAGACCGTGAAGCGGCTGCCGACGCCGGGCCGCGACGTCGCCGAGATCTCGCCGCCCATCATCTCGACCAACGACCGACAGATCGCCAGCCCCAGGCCCGTGCCGCCGAAGCGGCGGCTGATCGACTCGTCGGCCTGGCCAAAGCGGGTGAACAGCGTCGCGGCCTGGTCGGCGTCGAAGCCGATGCCGGTATCCTCGATTTCGAAGGTCAGGTGCGTGCGGCCGTCGGCCTCGCTTGAGACGACGCGCAGGACGATCCCGCCGTGGTCGGTGAACTTGATGGCGTTCGACAGAAGGTTGCCGATCACCTGGCTCAGCCGCATGCCGTCGCCCAGGTGGCGGCCACCAGTCATCGGCGGGCGCTCGACGGTGAAGGAGAGGCCCTTCTCCTGCGCCCGGCGGCGCATGACCTCGACCCCGGGTCGAAGCGCCTGGTCGAGGTTGAACGAGCGGTTCTCCAGCTGCAACTGGCCGGCTTCGATCTTGGAGACGTCGAGGAAGTCGGACACCAGCCGCTCCAGCGTCGCGCCGGAGTCGCGCACGAGCTCGATCATCTCGACCTGTTCGGGCGTCAGCGCGGTGCGCGACAGGGCGTCGACGATGCCGATGACGCCGTTCAACGGCGTACGGATCTCGTGGCTGATATTGGCCAGGAAGTCGCTCTTGGCGCGGTTGGCCGCCTCGGCCGCGGCCTTGGCCTCGATCAGCTGGCGTTCGGCCGCAACGCGGTCGGTGACGTCGCGGGCCACGCCATAGATGCGGTCGCCCGAGCGCTGGGCCCGCCATTCCAGCGTGCGGTAGTGGCCGTCGGCATGGCGATAGCGGTTGATGAAGCCCAGGACGGGGTCGCCGTCCCTGCGGTTCTCGACCTCGACGACGCTGTCGCGCGTGCCCGGCATGTCGTCGGGATGCACCAGGCGCAGCAGCGGTCGGCCCTCCATCTCCTCGGGCCGGTGGCCCAGCTGCGTCTCCCACGAGCGGCTGGCCTTCAGCACCACGCCCGCCAGGTCGCGAATGATCAGCAGGTCGAGCGAGACCTCGAAGAACGAACTGGCGTTGACGAGCAGGGCGTCCTTGGCGACCGCCTGAGCCATTGATCCAAGTCCCCCGAAGCGCCGACTAGACTTCAGCCTAGCGCATCAAGGTTAAATTCCAATATCAGCAATCCATTGCATATTTAGTCGCGTGAACGGGCCTTGAATTCGCGATGCTCTTTTTGCGATAGCTGAATTGAATTTCGATATTCCAGGCGTTGTTCGGGCCGAGTATGCGTCGCAAGGCTGGGAAAGAGCGAGGCGGGATCAGATCGCCTTCGCCCAGCCCCTGGCCACATAGGCCGCCGCCACCGCCTCGGCCACCTTGATGCCGTCAACGCCTGCCGAGAGGATGCCGCCGGCATAGCCCGCGCCTTCGCCGGCCGGGAACAGGCCAGCGGTGTTGAGGCTCTGGCCGTCCTTGCCGCGCGTAATGCGGATCGGCGAGGAGGTGCGGGTCTCGACGCCCGTCATCAGCACGTCGGGGTGGTCATAGCCGGCGATCTGGCGGCCGAACATCGGCAGGGCCTCGCGCATGGCCTCCAGCACGAACGGCGGAAGGCATTCGGCCAGATCCGTCATCCTGATGCCCGGCTTGTACGAGGGCGAGACCTCGCCCAGGGCTTCCGATGGACGGCCGGCCAGGAAGTCGCCGACCTTCTGGGCAGGAGCCTTGTAGTCGCCGCCGCCGGCGGTGAAGGCCAGGCTCTCCCACTTGCGCTGGAATTCGATGCCGGCCAGCGGGTGGCCCGGATAGTCGCGCTCGGGATCGATGGCCACGACGAAGCCGGAGTTGGCGTTGCGCTCGTTGCGCGAATACTGGCTCATGCCGTTGGTCACCACCCGGTTCGGCTCCGAGGTCGCCGCCACCACCGTGCCGCCCGGGCACATGCAGAAGCTGTAGACCGTGCGGCCGTTGGCGCAGTGATGCGACAGGCTGTAGTCGGCGGCCCCCAGGTCCGGATGGCCGGCGCAGGCGCCGAAGCGGGCCTTGTCCATCCACGACTGCGGATGCTCGATGCGCACGCCGATCGAAAACGGCTTGGCCTCGATGTGGACGCCGCGATCATAGAGGGTCTGGAAGGTGTCGCGCGAGGAGTGGCCGACGGCCAGCACCACGTGCTCGGTCTCCAGATACTCGCCGGTCGACAGGTGCAGGCCCTTGAGCCTGCGCTGGCCGTCCTCGCCCGCCTCGATCTCGAAGTCGGTCACCCGGTGCTGCCAGCGGTACTCGCCGCCCAGGCCCTCGATCAGGGCGCGGATGTTCTCGACCATGTGCACCAGGCGGAAGGTGCCGATGTGCGGGTGGGCCTCGGTGAGGATCTCCTCGGGCGCGCCGGCCGCGACGAACTCCTCCAGCACCTTGCGGCCCAGGAAACGGGAATCCTTGATCTGGCTGTAGAGCTTGCCGTCCGAGAAGGTGCCTGCGCCGCCTTCGCCGAACTGGACGTTCGACTCCGGATTCAGCTCGCTCTTGCGCCACAGGGCCCAGGTATCCTTGGTCCGCTCGCGCACCACCTTGCCGCGGTCGAGGATGATGGGCTTGAAGCCCATCTGCGCCAGGATCAGGCCCGCGAACAGGCCGCAGGGACCAGCGCCGATCACTACCGGGCGCGGGCCGTCGAAGCCTTCGGGTGCGCGGGCGGTGAAGCGGTAGTCGGTGTCGGGCGTCGGGCGCACCTGGCTGTCGGCCTTGAAGCGCTCCAGCACGGCGGCCTCGTCACGCAGAGCCACGTCCACCGTGTAGACCATCAGGATCGCCGACTTCCTGCGCGCGTCGTGGGCGCGCCGCCAGAGCTTGACCTCCAGCAGGTCGGCCGGGTCGATCCCCAGGCGCGCGCAAATGGCCGGAGCCATGGCCTCCGGCGGATGGTCCAGGGGCAGCTTAAGTTCGGAAAGACGCAGCATGGCGCGGGTTTAGCGGGTTGGAAGCGCGTGCGCCATGGGGAGAGGTCTTCGTAGACCTTTCAGGATTGGGCGCCCTTCCCCCATCGAGGGGAAGGGGGCGATAGGTCAGACCGCCAGCCGCTTAAGCCGCTCGCGCAGGTCCACCAGTTCCGGCAGCGGCGTGTCCAGCTTGCAGAAGAACTGCTCGGCGACGCCCAGGGCCTGGTCGCGCATGGCGTCGCCGGCGTCGGTCAGCGAGATGATCACTCGCCGCTCGTCGTCGGGATCGCGGCTGCGGGCGATCAGGCCCGCGCCTTCCAGCCGCTTCAGCAGAGGGGTCAGGGTGCTGGATTCGAGGTCCAGGGCCTGGCCCATCTCGCCCACGGTGCGCGGGCTGTGCTCCCATAGCACCAGCATGGCCAGGTACTGCGGGTAGGTCAGGCCCAGGGCGTCCAGCAACGGCCGGTACAGGCGCGTGACCCGATTGGCCGCGCTGTAGAGGGCGAAGCAGAGCTGGCGGTCGAGGCGCAAGACCTCGACCGCTTTGTCCAGGGCTTTGTCGGCGTCCGAGGTCATGCAGCCTTTACGTTGAGGGCGACATCGATGTTGCCGCGGGTGGCGTTGGAATAGGGGCAGACCTGGTGCGCGGTTGCAACCAGGGCTTCGGCCTCTTCCTGCGAAAGGCCCTGGGTTTCAACGTCCAGCGCCACCTCAAGCTTGAAGCCGACTTCCTGCGCGGCCAGGCCCACCACGCCGGTGACGGTCGAGGCGGTCAGCGGGATCTTCTGCTGGCGGGCCACGAAGGCCATGGCGCTCTGGAAGCAGGCGGCGTAGCCCGCCGCGAACAGCTGCTCGGGATTGGTGCCGTCTTCCTTGCCGCCCAGGGCCTTGGGCATGGCCAAGCGCACGTCCAGCAGGCCGTCGCTGCTGCGGACGCCGCCTTCGCGGCCGCCGGTGGCCGTGGCGCGGGTTTGGTAGAGAGTGCTCATCGGGTTCGCTCCTGCGATTGAATTGGTGAGAGCGATTTAATCGTGCGCGATATTAATTCAAGGCCAACCCTGCGATTTTTCCTTCACCGAAAATGCGAAGGCCCGGCGAGGGATCGCCGGGCCTTCTGGTCTCTCGGGGGATCGAGCGATCAGCTACCCGACGGGGGCGGCGGATGCGAGGCGGCCTCGCGGGCGGCGCGCGCCAGTTCGGCCCGCGTCGTAACGGCCCGGGCATAGGCCTCGGCCTCGCCCACGGTGTCGATCCGGGCGACCTGGGCCTGGATGGCCTGGACCGCCGCCGGATCGCCGCGCGCCAGTTCGATGTCGGTCTTGGCCAGAACCTGCAGGAAGCCCTGCAGATTGCCGCTGTCCGGGATCGGCTGGTTCGGGGCCGGGCGGGGCTCCTGGGCCTTGGCGGCGGCGAAGGCCACCGCTTCCGGCGCCGGCGAGGCCAGCACGGTCGGGCAGTCGGTGCGTGGGGCGGGCAGGGTCAGCAGGTGCAGAACGTCCTTGGCCAGGCGGTCGCGGTCGGTCATCGGCTGCAGGCCATAGAGGCGTTCCAGCGTCGCCGGCACCGAGGCGTGGTCATAGAGGGTGTGGTCGACCACGCCCTTGCCGATGCGGGGCGAGATCACGATGGCCGGCACCCGAACGCCGTAGCGGTCGAACATGAAGCCGCCCGTGTTGATCCTTGAATCAAGGGGGCTGCCGTCATTCGGAGGCGGTGCGGCCGGCGGCTCGACGCTGTCGTAGAAGCCGCCGTGTTCGTCATAGGTGACGATCAGCAGGCTGCGTTCCCAGACCGGCGAGTTGCGGATCGCCTCGTAGGTCGCCTTGATCAGGGCCTCGCCGCGCGCCATCGAGTCCATCGGGTGCTGCGAGGACCCGCCGGTGTAGGTGTTGCCGGTCACGTCGCCGTAGTTCGGCTCGATGAAAGTGTAGGCGTAGGGGTAGGGGCCCTGCAGGTCGTTGGCGAAGTTCGAGAAGCCGCTGGTGTTGATCTTGTACTTCACGCCCTTCAGCGAGGCGACCTGGGGGATGGAGCCGGCCAGGGTGCCGTACTCGTCGGCATAGATCCGCCAGCCCAGGTTCGCGCCGTTCAGCCGGTCGAAGATCGAGGCGCCGCTGGGATAGGTGAAGCCCGCGACCGTCATCCATGCGGCCATGTCGGCCTTGCCGGGCGAATTGGTCCAGCCGCCCGACGAGGCGCCGTGCACGAAGAAGCGGTTGGGCCAGGTGGGACCGGGCAGGGACGAGTGCCACGTGTCGCAGACGGCGAAGTTGGTGGCCAGTTGGTAGGTGACCGGCAGCTGGTTTTTGGTGTCGAAGCCCAGCATGATCTTGCCCCAGTGCTCGGACGTCGGCGGCGGGCCGCCTTCCGAGGCGCTGGTGGCGTAGTTGGCCACGAAGCCGGAGTTGTCGATGTGGCCGTAGGGGCCGCCGTTCGGCAGGGCCGCGCCTGGTCCGCACAGTTGCTCGACCACGTCCTTGAACTCGTGGCCGGGGTCGGTGGGCATGGCCACCGGGGCGTTCGACCCGGCAGGGTAGCTCTTGCCTTCGAAGCTGTTGGCGTTCGCGGGCGTGGCGACGCGCAGGCCCGGAATCCCCGAGAAGGCGAAGACGTTGTCGAACGAGTGGTTCTCCAGCATCAGCACGAAGACGTTGTCGATCGGGGTGTACGGCGCGACCTTGCGCATGGCCGCCTGATCGCCGCCCGAGGGCAGGTTGATCGCGAATGTGCTGAGGCTGGCCGACAGGGTGATGTTCTTGTCGACGTCGGCCGACTGCAGCTGGCACTCCTTCCAGTGCGCCCAGGAATCCAGGATGCCGATGATCGGCGCGCCGTCGTTCTGGTAGATGCCCGCCGAGGCGCCGCCCTCGACCGCGACCTTCACCGACCAGTAGTCCAGCACCATCCCGACGTTCAGGCCGGTGCGGAAGAAGACGGTCAGCGGACCCACGCTTTCGCCCGCCTGGGCGTACCAGGTGTCGCTCTGGGTGCCGTCGGTGCTGTTGTTGTGGAACAGGGTGATGGTGGCGGCCGAGCCGGTGTCGTTGCGCACCCAGACCTTGGCCGTCCGGCGCTCGGCCGGGTTCATCTTCGCGAACTCGCCGCCCGAGCGCAGGTTGATGCGGAAGCCCTGGGTGTCGACCGTGAAGGTCAGGTTCTGGCCAGCGTCTGCCGACTGCAGCTGGCATTCCTTCCAGTTGCTGTAGTTAAGGACGCCGCTGCTCTCATACAGGCCCGGGGTCGAGCCGTTGAGAACGTTGATCTCGCACGCCCAGTAGTCGAGGACGGTGAACGATCCGAACCCGGTGTTGAAGTGCACCGTCATCGGCCCGACCGTCTGGCCCGGCTTCGCCGTCCAGACCGCCTTTTCGGTGCCGTAGTCCGAATTATTGTGGAACAGGGTGATCGATGCGTCGCCATCGGTCGTGTTGGTGATGAACACCTGCGCGGTGCGCGCCGTCGCCATAAGCTTACTCCTTGGTCGGCCCGTCATCCCTTTTGGGCGACATGGACGCGCAGAACAATCTCAAGTCGTAAGCGAGGCTGTGAAAATCCGCACGTGAGCGGCCAAGGCGATCGGGAACCGCCTCAAAAGCCTGACCGTTGCAACGGCGAATCTGGGGCGATCACGGAGGAGCCGCCTTGCACGCCAACGCCGTCTATGGCCGGGCCCTGGCCCGCGCGTTCGGCGGCGCGCTGCTGTTCTCGTTCCCGCTCTTGATGACCATGGAGATGTGGTCGCTGGGCATGGCGGTGGAGCGGGCGCGGCTGCTCGTCTTCCTGCTGCTGTCGCTGCCGATGCTTCTGGGCCTGTCGTACTACGCCGGGTTCGAGCCGACCTTCCGCCTGAAGGACGAGGTGCTCGACGCCCTGGCCGCCTTCGGCGTCGGCTTCCTGCTGTCGGCGGCGCTCCTGGCCACGTTCGGGGTGCTGGGGCGCCACGGCCTGTTCTCGCAGGCCGATCTGGGCAAGGTCGCCCTGTGCGCCGTGCCCGGCGCGATCGGCGCCCTGGTGGCCGGAAAGCAGCTGGGCGAGGGATCGCCTTCCAGCCGCGAGAAATCCGAGGCCGGAACCCTCGGCGAGACCTTCCTGATGGCCGTCGGCGCACTGTTCCTGGCCTTCAATGTCGCTCCCACCGAGGAGATGATCCTGATCGCCTACCAGATGGGGCCGCTGCAGGCCCTGCTGCTGATGGCGCTTTCGGTGCTGCTGCTGCACGCCTTCGTCTACCGTCTGGGCTTTCCGGGCGAGAGCCGGCGACGCGAGGCAGGCGGCTTTTTGCGCACTTTCGTCGGCTTCACCGCGCCGGGCTACGGCGTGGCGCTGATCGTCAGCCTCTACCTGCTCTGGACCTTCGGACGCACGGACGGCGTCGCCCCGCACGAGATCGCCACCATGACCATCGTCCTGGCCTTTCCCGCCGCCCTGGGCGCGGCCACTGCGCGGCTGGTGGTCTGATGGCGACGACGGCCAGATCCCGCCCAGCGACCAAGTCGGCCCCGGCAAAGCGCAAGCCGCCGGCCAAGGCCAAGCCGCCCAGCGACGATATTCCGCCGCTGGAATGGATCTCGGCGGCCATTGGCCTGGTTTGCGCCCTGGTCGCCATCGGCTTCGTCGGCTGGGATGCTTTGCTGGGCGAGCGCTCGCCGCCGGCCATCGAGGTGCGGCTGACGGCGGTGACGCCCACCCCCCACGGCTTCGTCGCCGAGGTCGATGCGATCAACCACGGCGGCTCTCCGGCCGCCCAGGTGGTGATCGAGGGCGTGCTGAGCGGGCAGGGCGAGGCCGAGACGGCCCAGGCGACGCTGGACTACATCCCCGAACGCTCGCGGGCCGAGGGCGGTCTCGTCTTCGAGCACGATCCGCGGGCGGGCAGGCTGGTGCTGCGGGCGAAGGGCTTCGCCGACGCCTCCTGAGGGATCACGCCGCCCAGGCGGCCGCGAAGCGCTTCAGTTGCGAGCGGGCGGCGCTTTCGTGCACGGCGCCGGTGCGCTCCAGGCGCAGGAAGAGGTCGCCGGCGGCGTGGGCGGCGCGGGCCGGCAGGCCCTGGCCGTTCAGCCGTACGAGGCCTCGCTCGGCGGCCTTGGTCGAGATCCACACGGTGCGCGGGCCGATGATGGTGTCCAGCTCCACGCGGCCGCCCTCGGCCAGCACCTGGGCGTCGAGGCGGACGGTCAGCCACAGGTCGTGACCGCGAACCATGGCGGCCGGGTCGGCCTTGATGCGGACGATCAGGAGGGTCTCGCCGACGCGTACGGTGTCGCCGTGGCGCAGGCCGGCAGGCAGGGTCAGGCGCAGGCGGCGGTCGGCGATGTCGGCTTCCAGCGCGCCGCCGGAAAAGGCGAAGGCCGGCTCGATCTCCAGCACCGCCTGGCTCGGCATGGCGGGGGTCTGGACGGTGGCGGGCGGAAAGCCCAGGCCCGCCGGCGGCTCGACGCCCTGCAGCATGCGGTAGGCGGTCAGCACGTCGCGGAAGAGGGCCGCGTCGCCGCCGGGACGATCAGGATGGGCGCGCTTGGCGGCCTCGCGATAGGCCGCGCGCAGCTCGCGCTCGTCGGCGCCGGGCGCGACGCCCAGTATCGCACGGGCGGCGGAAAGAGACAGGGAAGGGGCCGAGGCGGCGGTCATGCCGCGACCCTGCGCCGACTTGGTCAACGGGGCGTTAAGTTAACTTCTTCGCGAGCCGTGTGCGGCGATCGGCGTCGATGCGCGTAGGTAGCGGTCAAGCATGGCCCCCGGGGGCGGACGGGCCTATATCCAGGCCATGACCGACGCCCCGCTGATCCCCGCCTCGCCCAGCGAGGACGACTATGTCGCCCAGGTGGCTTCCGCCACCCCGCCGCCGCTGCTGCCTGAGGGCGATCCGATCCATCTGTTCGGCGAGTGGCTGGCCGAGGCCGGCAAGTCCGAGCCCAACGATCCCAACGCCATGTCCGTCTCGACGGTGGACGAGCACGGCATGCCGGATTCGCGGATGGTGCTGCTGAAGGACGTCGATAGCCGCGGCTTCGTCTTCTACACCAACCTGCAGAGCGCCAAGGGCCAGGAGCTGGCGGCCAATCCCAAGGCGGCCCTGCTGTTCCACTGGAAGTCGCTGCGCCGCCAGGTGCGGGTGCGCGGGCTCGTCGAGCCGGTCAGCGAGGCCGAGGCCGACGCCTATTTCGCCAGCCGCGCGCGCCACAGCCAGCTGGGCGCCTGGGCCAGCGACCAGTCGCGTCCGCTGCCCGATCGCCTGGCGCTGGAACGCCGCGTCGCCGAGGCCGGCTTGAAGTACGGCCTGATCGGCAAGGTGCCGCGCCCGCCGCAC
Organism: Caulobacter endophyticus; assembly: GCF_003116815.1. Taxonomy (GTDB): domain Bacteria; phylum Pseudomonadota; class Alphaproteobacteria; order Caulobacterales; family Caulobacteraceae; genus Caulobacter; species Caulobacter endophyticus. The sequence continues at coordinate 48,303 of NZ_QDKQ01000052.1, read as the reverse complement.
TGGTCAGGTTTCCGCATCGTCCCCCAGGTCATCGAATTCTGGCGCGACCGTCCGTTCCGCCTGCACGAACGCCTGGTCTACGAGCGCGTCGACGGCGCCTGGACGACGAAGCGGCTATTCCCCTAAGGGGCGCTTTCCCGGGGCGCCCCGATGACCGCATACGACCCTTAGCGGCAATTGGTGTGCGGTGGAGCTAAGGCCCGCGCATAGGCTTAACGCGGGCGGTGCCCAAGTCCCTGGGCGCAGTCAGCATTACCCTCTGGTGCCCTTTCGGGCCTCCTCTGCCCTCCACCACACCGATGCAGTGTGGCACTGGGAAGGTCGGCTAACCACCCATGTCAGACCTTCATGAAGGCCGCGCCTCGGAGCGTGAGGGGGCGACATTCTAGAGCCAGGGAGAGCCGATCCGCCCTTACCCCGGCCCGTAGCGCGCCAGGAACGTCTCCACCGCGTCCTCGGCGATCTGGGTGACCGGGCGGTCGGGCTGCACCTCGTCGCCGGCCGACAGGCCCAGCACCAGGGTGGCGTGGTCGAGCATGCCCATCAGCTGGCCCGCCGCCCACGAGGGCTTGTCGACCTTCAGTTCGCCCGAGGCCTTCAGCTCCTGCACCACCTGGATCGCGGCCCCGCCCAGCGACTCGCGGGCCGCCCCCAGGAAATGATCGGCCACCCCCTCGAAGCGCCGCCGCTCGGCGGTGACCATCCGAAACATCGCCCGCGTGGCCGGGGTGGCGAAGAACTCGGCATAGGCCCGCGACAGGGCGGTCAGCCGGGCGCGGGCGTCGCCGCCGGCCTTGGCGCTTTCGCGCACCGGCTGGGCCATCGTCCGCACGCTGTCGACGACAACGGTGCGGAACAGCTCGGCCTTGCTTGGAAAGTAAGCATACAAGGTGGCGGTCGAGACGCCCGCCGCGCGGGCCACCGCCTCCATGCCGGCGTCCGCGTAGCCTTCCTTGAGGAAGATGTCGCGAGCCGCGGCCAGGATCTCCGCCTTCTTGTGCTCGGACCGTTTCAGTCCGGCGCCGATAAGCATGGGGTTCCTCAACATCAGACTGTGATGGTCAAACGCTACTATCGCGTAAGTAGATCGCGCAAGCGTCCGCGAGGACTTGCACCGAACTTTGCGCTATGGGACGCCCGGGCGCCGCCGATCGGGCGGGCGAAGACGAAGGTTGAAGGCGTGATCAAGGACGCGGAAGCGGCGCGCGAACAGGAAGTGGCGGCTTGGCTTGGTACGAGAGCCGATCAGACCATCGAGACCTCCTGCGCGCGGGTGTTCCTGGTGGGCGAGTCCGCCTTCAAGGTTAAGCGCCCGGTCGACTTCGGCTTCTTGGATTATTCGACCCTGGAGTTGCGCCGCTGGTCGTTGCAGCGCGAGCTGTCGTTCAACCGCGCCGCGGCCCCCGATATCTATCGCGCCGTGCGCCAGCTGACCCGGACCGCCGACGGCGGCATCGAGATCGACGGGGCCGGCGAGGTGGTCGAGTATCTGCTGGAGATGCGCCGGTTCGACGGCGAATCCGTGCTGGCCTCGCAGCCGTGGGCCATCGACGACGCCCTGGAAGACTCGCTGGGCCGCACCATCGCCCAGTTCCACGCTGGCGCGGCGCTGCGCCCGCAGGGCGGCGGCGTCTCGGCGCTGGGCTACACCATCGCCTCCAACGCAAACCTGCTGCGGGGCCTGGCCTCGCGGCTGGGCGCCCAGGCCGTCGAGCGGCTGGTCGAGGAGACGGACCTGGCCCTCAAGCGCCTGGGTCCGCAGCTCGACGCCCGCGCCGCCGAGGGCTTCGCCCGCCACTGCCACGGCGACCTGCACCTTGGGAACATCCTGATCGAGGACGGCAAGCCGATCCTCTTCGACTGCATCGAGTTCAACGACGCCCTGTCGGACATCGACGTGCAGTACGACCTTGCCTTCCTGCTGATGGACCTGGACTTCCGCCGTCGCCGCGACGCCGCCGGCCGGGTGCTGAACGCCTATCTCGACGAAGCCGCCCGCACCTTCGGCGAGGGATTGTGGACGGGCCTGGCCGCCCTGCCGCTCATGCTCAGCGTCCGAGCCGCCGTGCGCACCCACGTCTGGGCCTATACCGGCGACGACGAGGCCGCCCGCGCCTATCTGGCCACCGCCATCGAGCACCTGGCCCCCAAGCCGGTCAGCCTGGTGGCCACCGGCGGCCTGTCGGGCTCTGGCAAGTCGACCTTCGCCCGCGTCTGCGCGCCGGGCCTGGGCGCCGCCCCCGGCGCGGTGGTGCTGCGCACCGACGAGATCCGCAAGCGCCTGTGGAACGTGCCCTCGCTGGAGCGCCTGCCCAAGGAGGCCTACACCCCCGAGGTCAGCGACAGGGTCTATGACGAACTGTTCCGCGACGCCGAGCTCGTGCTGAAGGCCGGCCGCTCGGTTGTGGTCGACGCCGTGTTCATCAAGCCCGAGCAGCGCGCCCGCGCCGAGGCCCTGGCCACCAAGCTCGACGTCGCCTTCCAGGGCGTCTGGCTGGAAGCCCCCGCCGAGGTCCTGCGCGCCCGCGTCGCCGCCCGCGTCAACGACGCCTCCGACGCTGACGTCGCCGTGCTGGAAAGCCAGCTCACGCGCGACACCGGCGAGATCGACTGGCGCCGGGTGGACACGGTCAGCGCCTTCGAGGACGAGGCCAGGGCGCTCGCCGAGCAGATGGGGTGAACCTCCAAATCCTCCCCCTGAAGGGGGAGGTGGCCCGAAGGGCCGGAGGGGGAAGTCCCTTCTGAAGCTGAGGGAGCTTGGGAGGTGGGAAGTCACATCCCCCTCCGTCGGCTTCGCCGACACCTCCCCTTCAGGGGGAGGATCTTCGGGCGCTACCCCACCGCCGCCCTCGGCGGAGGCGTGCGGTCCACGGCCATGGCGATGGCCGAGATCAGGTCCAGCGGCTTGACCGGCTTGCCCAGGTGCTCGTCGAAGCCCAGCTTCAGAAAGCGCTCGCGGTCGCCGGCCATGGCCGAGGCGGTCAGGGCGATCACCGGCGTGTCGGCCGCGCCGGCCGAGCCCGAGCGGATCTCGGAAAGCGCCGTCACCCCGTCCATCACCGGCATGTTGATATCCATCAGCACGCAGTCGAAGTGCGAGGCCTTCAGCGCGTCCAGCGCCTGGCGGCCGTCCTCGACCACCGTCAGGTCGACGCCGGCGGCCTCCAGCATCAGCCGCACGACCATCTGGTTCATCGGATTGTCCTCGGCCATCAGCACACGAGGAACCGCGCCGTCGTCCTCGGTGATCTCGGGCGCCTGAGCAGGCAGGGGCGGAGCCTCGGGGCGGGGCGCGCGCAGCAGCAGCAGGAACCGCGCGCCGCGTTCGGCCGGCTCCAGGCTGAGGTCGCCGCCCATCCGGCGGGCCAGCGCCCGGGCGATGGTCAGGCCAAGGCCCATGCCGCCATAGGCCCGCGACACGCTTTCGTCGGCCTGGGTGAAGCTTTCGAAGATGCGCTCGGCGAAGGCGGGGTCGATGCCTGGGCCGGTGTCGGTGATGCGGATGGCCACGGTCTCCAGGCCGTCTGGCGCGTCGCCCTGGCTGGAGACCTCGATGGTCACCCCGCCGACGCGGGTGAATTTCAGGGCGTTCGACAGCAGGCCGCCCAGCACCTGCCGGATGCGCGCCGGATCGGCGTGCAGCCGCTGTGGGGCGGTGGCGTCGATGCGCACGTCCACCGACAGGCCCCGCACCATGGCCATGTCGCGCCAGGTGTCGGCCACCGCGTGGACGAGGTCGTGCAGGTCGAAGTCGCAGGGGGTCAGCTCGGCGTCGCCGGCGTCGAGGCGGGCGATGTCGAGCACGTCGTTGAGCAGTTGCATCAGGCTGTCGCCCGAATGGATCATCAACTCCACATAGTCGCGCTGGCGCTCGTCCAGGTTCGTGCCTTTCAGGGCGTGGGCCAGGCCCAGCAGGCCGTTCATCGGCGTGCGCATCTCGTGGCTCATGGTCGCCACGAACACCGACTTGACGCGCGAGGCGGCCAGGGCCCGTTCCTTTTCCTGCCGCAGGCCGCGGGTCAGTTCGTCCATCTTCCGGGCGGCGGCGCGGTTCAGCAGCATGGCGTTGATCGTGGTCGCCACGAGCATCAGCATCGCCCAGCGGTTGGTCAGCGAGCCCATGTCGTGCGGCGCGACGGTCACGAACGGAAACACCATCAGGCAGACCAGCGGCGGGGCGGTGGTGATCGCCAGCAGGCTTATCGGCTGGTGCCGGAAGTTCTGGGTGAAGATGATCTGGCCCGCGCAGACGCCCAGGGCCGCCAGCCGCAGGTCTTGGCCCGGGAACATCCACAGCGCCACGGCCAGCCAGGACCAGACGATGTTGATCGGGATCGAGGCCAGCACGAACAGCGCCCGCAGGCGGTCGGTGGTCGGGCCGGTGAAGCGGCGGATGACCAGCGAGGCCAGGGCCTCGCCCGCCGCCAGGGCGGCGAACCAGCCGGCGGCCATGGCTGGACCCAGAGCGATCCCGACGACCATGGCCACCAGGGCGGCGGAGACCAGGCGCGACACCGTCAGGCGGCGCGTGTCGTTCGCCACCTCGTCCAGCCGTTCGTCGGCGCCTAGAGCATCGAGCCATTGCATGGCCGTGCACCCCGTCCCGCACCTGGAGCGAACCAGGCCGTGCTGAAGCTAACCGCAAAACGTCGTTCTGGGAGTGAACGGACCGTGCGGCCGATCAGCGCGGCCGTGTATACAGGCGCGCACTCTACGCCTCCGTGCAGATGCGCGCAAAGTCGGCGGGGAAACCTTTGCTCGCCTGGGGCGCGCCATGCGTTGCGCCGCCCGGCGGGCGCGGCTAGCCTCTCCTGAACAACGATAAGCAGGACGCGGGAGAGCGGTTTCGATGCAAGGTTTGATGCAGCACGGCGCTCTGACGCTCGACAAGATCATCGATCACGCCGCCCAGTGGCACGGCGGTCGTGAGGTGGTCACGCGCTCGGTCGAGGGGCCCGTCGTCCGCACGACCTATGCCGAAATCCACAACCGCGCCAAGCGGGTGTCGAACCTGCTGCTGAACCTCGGGATCAAGCCGGGCGACCGGGTCGGCACCCTGGCCTGGAACACCGCCCGCCACATCGAGACCTGGTACGGGATCATGGGCATCGGGGCGGTCTGCCACACCCTGAACCCGCGCCTGTTCCCCGAGCAGATCGCCTGGATCGCCGATCACGGCGGCGATCGGGTGATCTTCACCGACCTGACCTTCCTGCCGATCATCGCCGGGATCATTCCGCGCCTGCCCAATGTCGAGCATGTGGTGGTCTTCACCGACCGCGACCACATGCCGGCCGACTTCAAGCTCGCCGGCGAGGCGCCGCACTTCAAGGGCCTGCTGTGTTACGAGGACCTGGTCGCCGAGCAGTCGGCCGACTGCGTCTGGGGCGGGTTCGACGAGGGCACGGCCGCGGGCCTCTGCTACACCTCGGGCACGACGGGCGACCCCAAGGGGGTGATGTACTCGCACCGCTCGAACTTCCTGCACACCTTCATCACCATGCAGCCCGACGTCATGGGCCTGTCGCAGCGCGACGTGATCCTGCCGGTGGTGCCGATGTTCCACGCCAATGCGTGGGGCGTAGCGTTCTCGGCCCCGGCCACCGGCGCCAAGATCGTCATGCCGGGCGCGAAGATGGACGGGGCCTCGATCCACGAACTGCTCGAGACCGAGGGCGTCACCTTCTCGGCCGCCGTGCCCACCGTCTGGCAGATGCTGCTGCAGCACCTGGAGAGCACCGGTTCGAAGATCACCACCCTGAAGAAGGTGGTGATCGGCGGCGCGGCCTGCCCGGAAAGCATCATCCGCGCCTTCCACGACAAGTACGGCGTCGAGGTGGTCCATGCCTGGGGCATGACCGAGACCTCGCCGGTCGGCACGCTGTCGACCATGACCGACCAGCTGGAGAAGCTGTCCTACGACGAGCAGATCCCCTACCGCCTCAAGCAGGGCCGCCCGCCCATGGGCGTCGAGCTGAAGCTGACCGACGACGACGGCAAGCCGCTGCCGCACGACGGCAAGGCCTTCGGCCACCTGAAGATCCGCGGCCCCATCATCGCCGCCGAGTATTTCCGCGGCGCCGGCGGCAAGATCCTCGACGCCGACGGCTTCTTCGACACCGGCGACGTGGCGACCATCGACGAGATGGGCTTCATGCAGATCACCGACCGCGCCAAGGACGTCGTGAAGTCCGGCGGCGAGTGGATCAGCACGATCGAGATCGAGAACATCGCCGTCGGCCATCCCAAGGCCGCCCTGGCCGCCGTCATCGGCGTGGCGCACCCCAAGTGGGACGAGCGGCCGATCCTGCTGGTCAAGCTGAAGGAGGGGGAGACCGCCACGAAGGAAGAGTTCATCGACTTCCTGCAGGGCAAGATCGCCAAGTGGTGGATGCCCGACGACGTCGTGTTCGTCGACGAGATCCCGCTGGGCGCCACCGGCAAGATCGACAAGAAGCTGATCCGCCAGCGGATGAAGGACTATGTCCTGCCGACCATCGGTTCGGCCGCGACGGGCTCGGCCACCCTGGCCGCCGCCGACGGCGCCCAGGCCGAGGTGCTTTATGCGCCCGAACCGGTCGAAGCGCCGGAAGAGGTCGCCGACGAGGCGCCCCAGGCCCCGGTCGAACCCGTCCACGAGCCGGAGGTGGTCGCCGCCCTGGCTGCGGCGCCTGAACCCGAGCCGGCGCCGCTCAGCGTCGAGGCCCTGGCCGCCTCGCTGCCCGATCCCGAGCCCGCTCCCGTTGCTCACCTGGCCGAGATCGCCCCGCCGGAGCCGGAAGACGTCTTCCCCCACGCGCCGCTGGTCGAGCCTGCGCACAAGCCGTTGGATCCGACGCCGGAAGCCGCCTTCGACGCCCCGCCGGTGTTCGTCGCCGAGGAAGCGCCGCTGGCCATGCCGCTCTCCGGCGCCAGGCCGCGCAAGACCAAGGCCGCCAAGACGGCTTCGCCAGACGGCAAGGGCGGCTGGGCCGCGCCGATCCTGACCGGCGCGGTGGTCATCGCCCTGGCCCCGGCCGCGCTGGTCGTGGTCGGTGCGCTCGGCGGCAAGGCCGGCCTGCTCGACAAGGCCGTGGCCTACGACTTCCTGACCCGCGACCTGGCGCCGACGATCGCCTGGCTGAGCCTGGGCACTGGCGCGCTGGGCGTGATCGTCGCCATGATCGGCGGCGTCCAGCGTCACTGGCGCCGCGCCCTGCTGGCCCTGGCGATCACCGTCGCCACGCTCGGCGTCTTCTTCCTGGCCACCGGCACGAGCGCCCGCGCCGCCCCGGTCGGCGACGTGGCCACCGACTGGAAGGCTCCGCTGGGCTTTTCGGACAACGTCATGGCCCAGCGTGGCGAGGCCGCCGCTCCGGTGCTCGACGAGCCCAGCCTGCCGGTCGGTTCGGAGCTGTTCGCCGGCCGCCGCGTGGCCGAGGTCAACGCCGAGACCTGCCCGGCCGCCAAGACCCTGGTGCTGACCCGCTCGCCCGCCGACGCCTACGAGGCCGCCAAGGCCGCGGTCCAGGCCAAGGGGCTGAAGCTGGTCACCGACGATCCCGGCGAGGGCCGCATCGAGGCCGCTGGCGCCAGCTTCTGGTACGGCCTGCAGGATGACGTGGTGGTGCGCGTCCGTCCCGACGCTGGCGGCGCCCGCGTGGACGTCCGCTCGATCGCCCGCGACGAGGGCGGCGACCTGGGCCGCAACTGCGGCCGTGTCGCAGGCCTGCTGAAGGCGATCCAGGGCTAGATCGCAGGTCCACCCATCCGGGTGTGTGATTTGATACAACCTTTGGGCGTTTTGTGCCGCAAGTTGCATGGGAGTGAACGGGGGAGGCTCTCATGCTCCGCAATGGCAAGGACATCGCCGACGGCGCGGTGATCGCCACGCAGGTCTGTATCGTCGGTTCCGGCCCGGCCGGGATCACGGCCGCCTGGCTGTTGCAGAAGGCGGGGGTGAAGGTCACGCTGATAGAGGGCGGCCCCGATAGCCCCGGCGGCGCCCTGGATCCGACCTGGCCGGCCAAGAGCCTGCTGTACGCCGGCAAGGCCGACGGCCAGTTCGCCGAGACCGAGCCCGACTTCCTGATCCGGCCCTACAACCGCGCGGGCGGCCCGTGGGAGCGCGAGCGGATGTTCGGCGGAACCTCGGCTCACTGGGGAGGGCAGTCGCGGCCCCTCGATCCCATCGACTTCGAGGCCCGGCCGGGCTTCCCCGGCTGGCCGATCGATCGCGCCGAGCTGGAGCCCTACTACGCCAAGGCCGCGCAGCTGTGCCTGCTGCATGGCGACGACTTCAGCCCGCAGACCTGGGCCGCGATCCTCGACGCCGAGGTCCCCGAGCTGACCGGCTTCGACACCACGATCTACCAGTATCTCGGCAAGAACTACCTGAACTTCGCCACTCGCACGTTCGACGGGGTGACGATCGGCGACAGCGACGCCGACGTGATCGTCAACGCCACCCTGCTCGAAATCGACCAGGACCAGGGCAGTGTGCGCGGCCTGAAGGTCGCCAGCATGGACGGCGCCAGTCCGCCCAGGAAGGCCACCGAGTTCACCATCAAGGCCGACATGGTGGTGCTGGCGTGCGGCGCGGTCGAGAACGCCCGTCAGCTGCTGCTTTCCGACGTCGGCAACGACCACGACCAGGTCGGGCGCTATTTCATGTGCCACCCGCTGTCGAACGGCCAGGTGATCGGCGTCGGCGGCTCCTATCTCACCGATCCCCAGACCCGGCTCATGGGCGGCCAGGCCCTGGTGGGCAACCGTCCCGTCGCCTGGCAGGACGAGAATGGCGTGCGGGTGTCGGGCCGCTTCTCGCCCACGGCCGACGAGCAGAAGCGCCTGGGCATCGGCAACTGCTGGTTCTGGGCCAACTACGGCCAGTACTATTTCGAGATGGCCCCCAATCCCGACAGCCGGGTCACCCTGGCCGACACGGTCGACCCGGTGTTCGGCCAGCGCCAGACCCACATCACCTGGCTGCTCAGCGACCGCGACGAGGCGACCTACAACCAGACGACCCAGCTGTTCAAAACCGCCGTGGGCGAGCTGGGCGCCGACGTCTATTGCCAGTCCTGGGCCAGCGTGAAGGAAGGGCTGACCGTCAACGGCCACCACATCGGCACCACTCGCATGTCGGCCGACCCGACGCAGGGGGTGGTCGACGCCAACCTCAAGGTCCATGGCCTCGACAATCTCTATGTCGCCGGCTCGTCGGTGTTCGCCTCGACGGGGATTTCCAACCCGACCTTCACGATCATCACCCTGTCGATCCGGCTGGCCGAGCACCTGATGGGCCGGATGGGGTCGCCTTAGCGATCCTTCCTGCGCAGCGAACAGGTTTCAGGCGGCTGGGCCGAGGCGATCTCGTCGACCTAGGAGACCGGCGCCTCCTGGTGCGCCGACCAAGAGCCGACGCTGAGCATGTAGTCAGCAACGATGACGCCTTGCGCGACGATCAGGTGTCCCTCTGGATTCGAAGTCGGCCTGGTCGAGGTCGCGACGGCGTGTTCTCCCCGAGTGGACGTCCCTAGGGCCAAGGCGACGATCTGGACGGTCTGGCCGTCGGCCTGGATCAGCTTGTCGCCGGGCCAGATATTTTCCGTGCTCAGCAGCCCCCTCGTGGTGAGAAGCTTCTGACGTCGAACGCAGATCAGCTCGCGGCCGCCGTCGAGGATGCACTGCACGGCCTGGAACGCCGAGTCGGGTCCCGTCCCGCTGGAAAACTGGACGGTGGCGGCTTTCCAGTCCCGGCCAAGTCCTGCCGCCCAAATCGTGTCGCCAGCTCGCAAGTCTTCGATGGACTTCGTTTCCGTCGCGCTGATCGCGATCTGGGTTCCGTTCGCCAGCACGGCCGCTCTCCCTGGACAATCGAGCAGCCGGCCATCGTCAGCGCCCCCCTCAGGAGCATGGAGCAGCGGTTTTCGTTCTATGTAAAGTTGTTGGCCCCTTGGGTCAGCTTCCGGGCAGGGTCACGGTAAACACCGAGCCTTCGCCGACCTGGCTCCTGACGGTGATATCGCCGCCCATCTGCCGCGCCAGCCGGCGCGAGATCGCCAGGCCCAGGCCCGTGCCGCCGAAGCGGCTGGCCGCGCCCGGCGCCTGCTCGAAGCGCTCGAAGATCCGCTCCAACTGATCGGCGGGAACGCCCACGCCGGTGTCGGTGACGGTCATGACCAGCTGTCCGTCGCTTGCCGCAATGCGCAGGGAGATCTGGCCCAGTTCAGTGAACTTCAGGGCGTTGCCCAGCAGGTTGACCAGGATCTGGCGCAGGCGCGAGGCGTCGCCGCGCACCGTCGGCAGGGCGCTCGCGATCTCGGCGGTCAGGCCGATCTCCTTGGTCTGCGCCCGCTCGGCGAACAGCTCGACGGCCGAACGCGCCACCTCGGCCACGTCGATCGGCTCTTCGGTCTCGCTGATCACGCCGGCTTCCAGCCGCGCCAGGTCCAGCACGTCGTTGACGATGGTCAGCAGCTTCTCGCCGGCCGACTTGGCCTTGGTCGCCAGCATCCGCTCGCGCTCGGGCAGGTTGGGCGAGGCGGCCAGCAGGCCGTTGAAGCCGATCACGCTGGTCAGGGGCGTGCGCAGCTCGTGGGTCATGTTGGCCAGGAACTCGCTCTTGGCCTCGGTGGCCGCTTCGGCCCGCCGGGTCAGCAGTTCGTTGCGGGCGTTGAGCAGCCGCAGGTCCATCTCGGTGACCACGATCTGGGCCAGGGCCTTCAGCCGGCGCTTTTCCTCGTCGGTCAGCGGCGGACGCTGGCGCTTGTCTATGACGCACAGCGCGCCCAGCCGATGGCCGCTCTGCAGCCGCAGCGGTGCGCCGGCATAGAAGCGGATGTTGGGATCGTCGGTGACGAAGGGATTGTCGCGGAAGCGGTCGTCGCCCTCGGGGTCAAGCACCTCCATCACCTCGTCGGACTCGATGGTGTAGTGGCAGAAGGCGTCATCGCGCGGCGTGCCGCCCGGCTCCAGCCCGACGATCGACTTGATCCACTGTCGGTCGGCGTCGATCAGGGTGACGGCGGCGATCGGGGTGTCGAACAGCTCGGCGGCCAGGGCCGTGATCCGGTCGAAGGCCGCCTCGGGCGGGGTGTCGACCAGGCCGTACTCGCGCAGGGCCGCCAGCCGGGCCGTCTCGTCGCTGGTGAACATCGGGTCCTGTGATACTGCCGGCGAGGGGAGACGCCGAACCGCCATTTCAACTTGGGCCAGGCGTTCTGTCGAGTACCGGACGGATTTCCATCAAGGGGGAAGGGCGCGGTCAGAGATACTTCATCCACGGCTGCCGGCTGGCCCGCTTGACGGGGCCGAACCAGCGGCAGGCCCACCAGCAGGGAACCGCCGCCAGCGCCGCCAGCAGCCAGATCCAGGCCACGCCCGGCACGCTCCAGACCTCGCCCTGGTTGGGACCCAGCACCGTGACCGCCGCCAACTGCAGCAGGTGCAGGCCGTAGAGATGGATCAGGTAGAAGAACAGCGGCGCGCCGCCCAGCACCGCCAGCCACGAGACGAGCCGTCCCGGCGCCTTTTCCAACGCCGCCAGCAAGAGGGCGCCGACGCCCAGGGTCAGCAGCAGGAAGTCGGCCGAGGGCGGGTACTTGGTGACGTTCAGCCAGCTCATCACCGTGCGGATCGGGCTGGAGCCCGCGACCCATGGCGTCTCGCCATAGCCGTTCAGGCTGCGCAGGATCACCAGCAGCGTCAGGGCCGCGACGCTAGTCAGCAGCAGCCGGTTGCGGCGATCGCGCCAGGTCGCGACGAACCAAGGCCCGACGCCGAAACCCAGGGCCGCCACGCCGATCCACGGCAGCAGCGGATACGATGTCCGGACCCGCGCGCCCCACGGCAGGTCGAGGAAGCCCCGGTCGTGCAGGATCGCCCAGACGGCGTGGCCAGGCTGGCCCTGGGCTATGCTGATCGGATCGAGCAGGTTGTGGCCCAGCACGATCACGAGGCCGACCGCGACCAGCGCCGCGCGCGGCAGGTGGACGAGGGCCGAAAGCGCGATCATCGACAGGCCGATCGCCCAGATCACCTGCAGGTAATATGTCCTGGGCGTCAGGTCGAAGCTCCAGGCGAAGCTGACGAAGGTCAGCTCCAGGAACACCAGGAACAGGCCCCGCTTGAACAGGAAGCCCGAGGCGGCGCGGGCGATGGCGGCGGGATCGTTCCCGCCGGCCTTGCGGCCATAGAGCCAGGCGGCAAGGCCGGTCAGCGCCACGAACACCGGCGCGCACAGGTGCGCGGCCAGCCGGGTGAAGAACAGGGCGGGGGCGGTCGCCTCCACGTCCATCGGGTCCGAAACCTGGGCGTGGATGAAGAAGAACTCCCGCACATGGTCGACCATCATCAGCAGCATGACCAGGCCGCGCAGGGCGTCGATGGCGGCGATCCGGCCCGCGGAGGGTGTGGGCGGGGCGGTGGAAACAGGGGCGGTTGACAGCATCACGCCAGCGGCATAGCTGATATGAAATAACATTACAAATAGAGTTGATCTGTTGCCCCTGTCGTGGAGCTGCGTCAGCGCATGCCTGCTGGCCCTGTCCGCCGCCGAGCCGCCGGAGACCGTCCCGGCCGCCGAGACGGAACCCCACGCCGTGGGCGAGATCGTCATCCTGGGCCGTCGCGGGGCGGCCCGCGACGTCACCCTGGGCGCGGGCGAGATCACCCAGGCCACCTCGCCGTCCAGCCGCTCGGTCGAGCGCGACCTGCTCGACGCCGTCGGCGTCGGACGCCTGGCCGACGCCCTGGAACTGACCAGCGGCGTCTCCCAACAGAACAACCGCGGCGGCTTCCTCGACAATCTCGCTATCCGCGGCTTTCTCGGCACGCCCGACGGCGGGGCCGAGTATTATGTCGACGGCTTCCTGGCCAATCGGGGGCTGGCGCCGCCGCGCGATCCGGCCACGGCCGAGCGCATCGAGATCCTGAAAGGCCCGGCCGGCGCCCTGTTCGGCGATATCGATCCCGCCGGCCGCGTCAACATCGTCTCCAAGACCCCGCAGTTCGTGCGCGGCGGCCACGTGGCCGCCACCGTCGGCTCGTTCGGCCTGCGCCGTGGCGAGCTTGATTTCACCGGGCCGCTGTCCGACACCCTGGCCGCCCGGCTGGTGATCGCCGACGAGCGCAGCGACGGCTGGCGCGACCATGTCGACCTGCACCGCCGCGCCATCGCTCCATCCTTGACCTGGCGGCCTGCCGACGCCCTGCGCCTGACCTATGTGGGCGAGTTCACCGTCTTCGACGCGCCGTTCGACCGCGGCGTGCCGGCCGTGAACGGCGACGCCTTGGCCATCCCGCGCTCGCGCTTCTTCGGCGAGCCGGGCGACGGCACGACCCGCTTCCGCAACGAGCGCCACCAGCTGACCGGCGAATACGAGCTTTCGCCGGACTGGCGGCTGACGGCGGGGCTTGCCTACCGCACCGGCGACATGCACGGCTTTTCCAGCGACCAGTCGCGGCTGGTCGGCCGCCAGCTGTGGCGCCAGCGGCGCGAGCGGGACTATGCGGTGGAAGACGTCTCGGGCCGCATTGAGCTCGACGGCCGCCTGGGCGCTCACCACCTCAATGTCGGGGTGAAGGGCTACACCCTCGACTACAGCGAGTTCCTGCTGCGCCGGAACCCGACCGCCGACGCGCCGCACGCCATTTCGATCGACGCCCCGGTCTATGGCGGCCAGGCCCTGCCGCTCTTGCCCTTCACCGACAACCGCGAGACCCGCCGGGTCACCACCCTCTACGCCCAGGACCTGTGGCAGGCGACGCAGCGCCTGAGCCTGCTGGCCGGGGTGCGAGTCGACGACTACCGCCAGACTGTGCGCAACAATCGCACCGGCGCGGTCGGACGCGGCGAGGGCTCGCCGGTCGACTACCGCCTGGGCGCCCGCTACCAGCTGACCGACGCCGTGGTCGCCCACGCCAGCTGGGGGCGTTCGTTCCTGCTGAACTCAGGCACAGGCCGCACCGGCACGGGCTTCGCGCCCGAGAAGGGCAAGGGCTGGGAGCTGGGCCTGTCGGGCCGGTGGCCGGGCGTGGATCTCGCCCTGGCCCTGTTCGACATCGAAAAGCAGAACATCCTGGCCAACGATCCGGTCGACGCCAGCTTCCTGGCGCCCGTCGGCCAGCTGACCAGCCGGGGCGTCGAGTTCGACGGTTCGTTCGAGGTCAGCGCCGCCTGGCGCGTGGTGGTCAACTACGCCTGGACGGATGCGAAGGCCGACGACACCGCCTTCGCCTCCGACGCGGTGCTGAACGTGCCCGAGCACTCCGGCGCCGTCTTCGCCATCGGGACCTTCGAGCGTTGGAAGCTGACGGCCGGCGCGAGCTACATGGGCGACCGCGCCGGGGCGCTGGATGGCTCGGGCCTGATCTTGCCGTCCTACTGGAAGGCCAAGGCTGCGGTCGAGTACGCCGTGACGCCGAAGATCGACGTTCGACTGGAGGTCGACAACCTCCTGGACGAACACTACGCTCAAAGCTCCTACAGCCCGGTGTGGATCTTCCCCGGCGCGCCCCGGACGGTGCGGGCCAGCGTCAAGGCGCGGCTGTAGGGGGCGGTTCCCTTCTTTGCTTTCCTGGGCCTCGTGCCCAGGACCCATCGTTCCGCGGCTCAGACCTTTCTCGCCTGACCGAGGTCTGAGCGGTCGCAGCTGGGCCCTCGCCACACGGGCGAGGGAAGCAAGTCAAGGAGAGAGCGAGGAGGGCTGGGCCCTACCCCGCCAGCCGATACTGGCTATCCAGCCCCGGCGGCCCGTCGCAGACCACTCGACCTTCCCGCACCAGTTGCACCAGATGCGCCAGCATCGACAGGGCCGCGGCCGGGTGCAGGCGCGGGTCCACCGCCGCGTAGAGCACAGGCACCATGGCCTTGATCCGCGCCGGGCCGTTCGCCAGCGCCGCAAGCACCTGGGCCTCCCGCGCCCGGCGGTGGTCGACATAGGCCGAAAGGAACGGGGCGACCTCGCGCACCGGCGAGCCGTGGGTCGGCCACAGGGCCTGGAAGTCCCGCGCCTGGATCTTGGCCAGGCTTTCGAAATAGTCGCCCATGTCGCCGTCGGGCGGGGTGATCACCGTCGTCGACCAGCCCATCACGTGGTCGCCGCTGAACAGGGCGTTCTCTTCCCTCAGCGCAAAGCAGACGTGGTTGGAGGTGTGGCCCGGCGTGGTGATCGCCTCCAGCGTCCAGCCGGGGCCTTCGAAGACGTCGCCGTCGGCGATCTCGATGTCGGGCCGGAAATGGCCGTCGTCCTCGGCGTCGAGCTGCACGCTGGTCTCCTCGGAGACCAGGGCGGTCGGCGCCGGCCTGCCCCAGATTTTCGCGTCGGTGCGCTGCGCCAGCGGGCCGGCGAGGGGAGAGTGGTCGGCGTGGTGGTGGGTCACCAGGATATGGCTGACGGTCTCGCCGTCGATCGCCGCCAGCAGCGCGTCCAGGTGCGCCGGAATGTCGGGGCCGGGGTCGATCACCGCCACGGTTCCGCGCCCGACGATGTAGGTCCCCGTCCCGGTGTAGGTGAAGGGGCCGGGGTTGTCGGCGATCACCCGCCGGATCAGCGGCGAGACCTGGTCGCAGCGGCCGTACTCGAACTCGATCTCGCGGACGAAGGGGATCATCGCGGCCCATCCAGAGCGGCGCCGGTCTTGCGCTTAACGACTCGTAAACCCTGCGGAGTACGGATCATGGCGGCCGATACGGCGATTTTTGTCTCAAAACGGCTCCAGCGTGCGGCCTTCGCCATCCTGTGTCTCATTGCGGCGCAGTTCGTGCTGGCCTCGTGCGAGCCCGAACCCAGCCCGATGGCCGCCCGCGTCAGCACGCTGGGCGGCTACTGAGATCGGACCTAGTGCGGCAGGACGCCGGAAAGGTCGTAGCCGGCCTCATAGCCCTGCTTCACCAGCGTTTCACGATCGGCCGCGCCTGAAAGCGCCTGGCCGATCGACCAGGTGACGATCGAGCGGGTCCCCGAGCGGCAGAAGGCCAGAACCGGACCCTCGGCGGCTTCCACCGCTTCGCGCACCGCGTCCACCTGCTCCTGGGTCGGCCCGCCGCGCACCGGAACGTGCAGATAGGCCAGGCCCGCGGCCGTAGCCGCCGCTTCGATCTCGGCGCTGGTCGGCTGGCTGGGATCCTCGCCGTCCGGGCGATTGTTGATGATCAGCGAGAAACCCTCGGCCTTGGCCCGGGCCACATCCTGCGTGCTGATCTGGGGGCTGACCGACAGGGTGTCGGTCACGCGGCGGAAATCGGTCATGGCGTCGGGCTCTCTTGAGAGATCTCTTTATGAGACCTCTCAGATGCGCGGCCCGCGCGGCCAGGGCAAGCCCCGACCGTCGAACGCCGAGGGCGCGCTAGTTGACGCGCGCCACCCGGATGGCCCGGCCGCTCACCGACAGTATGTAGCTGCCCATGGCGGCGCGCCGGATGGTCACCTTGGCGCCGGGGCGGGGAGCCAGCGGCAGGGTCTCGGTGTCGATCTGGTCCCAGCGCGCGCCATCCTCGAGTACGAAGCGCCAGCCGGCCGGCGTCTTGCGCGCCTCGCGGAGGGTCGATTCGACCTGCTCGATCGCCTGTTCCTTCTTCTGGCCGAACGAGAAGCTGGGCAGGTTGAACCCAAACGACTCGCGTTGCACCTTGGTCACGGTCTCCTTATCGACCACGATCAGGTCGCCGGACTTCTCCGCCGCCAGCAGTCCAGGCACCGTTTCGTCGTAGCAGGCCAGTCTTGCGGCCGAATCCGTCTGCGCGCGGCAGGCCGAAAGCTTGTCTAGCGCGGCCTTGGACGGCGTCGCCGGCTGGGCCAGCGCCTGTGGGGCCGTCACGGCGGCGGCAAGGGCCAGGGCGAGCGGCAATCCGAAGCGACGCATTGGAATTTCCTGCTTTTTCAAAGACTTTCTCCTTAAGCGAGAAGGCCTGGCAACTCAATCAGGATGGGTTCGTCCTCTGATTGTGTCTCGATTGCGGCGGCTTTGTGTCGGTGTGTGGCAAAACCTGTGGCGCATTTGTTGCAAATCTGCAAAAATATTCGATAACGACGTTCTTCAAACATGGTCATCTTTTGCAGTGATTGGCATCACGTCGATATCCATGGTCAAGCTTGGTAACGGAGTGGGCACGAAGTGCGCACGAACTTGCCTCACAGGGGGTCATTGTGTGTTGATTTTGCGACAGGGGTGAGACTTCGCGATATCCTGAGGAAACTCGGAATTGACCGCGTTCATCGGCCGCACCTAACGTCCCCGCCAACCGGGCTTTGGACAGCCTGGGATTGTGACGTGGACACGCGGCGGCGAAACCGACCGCCCGCCGTCCATTCTCGGAGGGATTCCATCTTGAATATTCAGATGACGCGTAAGCGCCTGCTTGCGACGACGATCATCGGTGGTCTGGCCATGGCTTCGGCCGGCGCCGCGGTCGCTCAGACCGCGCCGGAAAGCGACAGCACCGAAATCGAAGCGGTTGTCGTCACCGGTTCGCGCATCGCGCGTCCGGACTATGTGTCGAACAGCCCGATCGTCTCGGTCGGCCAGGAGCAACTGGCCAAGACCGGCTCGGTGACCGTCGACACCCTGCTCAACCAGATGCCGCAGTTCGTGCCGGGCGTCTCGGGCACCTCGAACAACCCGTCGAACGGCGGTCAGGCCAACGTCCAGCTGCGCGGTCTGGGGTCGAACCGCACCCTGGTTCTGATGGACGGTCACCGCATCGTTCCGTCGAACTCGGACGGCACGGTCGACGTCAACCTGATCCCCAGCGCGATCATCCAGAACATCGAAGTGATCACCGGCGGCGCCTCGGCGACCTACGGCTCCGACGCCATGGCCGGCGTGGTCAACTTCAAGCTCAACAGCCGCTTCCAAGGCCTGCAGGTCGACGCCCAGTACGGCATCACCGACGCCAAGGACGGCGAGGAAAGCTCGATCAGCATCACGGGTGGTTCGCGGTTCGCCGACGACAAGGGCCACGCGATCATGTCGCTGAGCTACTCGCAGCGCGGCGAAATCCTCAACGCCGCCCGTGAGTTCTCGTCGGTGTCGGGCGCCTCGGCGACCTCGCCGTACGGCCGTTACGACGCCTCGGGCACCAACCTGCCCACCCAGGCGGCCATGAACACCGTGTTCGCCCGGTACGGCATCGCCGCGGGCACTGTGGCCAACGGTTCCAACCTCGGCTTCAACAACGACGGTACGCTGTTCCGCAACGGCACCAACTACCGTGGTTCGACCGCGATCGACTATTCGACGATCCCGACGACCGGCAACTACAACACCGGTCCGCTGAACCTGCTCCAGCTGCCGCTGACCCGCTACTCGGCGTTCGGCGCGATGGACTACAACATCACCGAGAACGTTGAAGCCTACGGCTCGTTCAACTTCACGCACTACGACTCGCGCACCGTGCTGGCCCCGTCGCCCGCCGCCGCCGC
This sequence comes from Caulobacter endophyticus, assembly GCF_003116815.1. Lineage (GTDB taxonomy): Bacteria > Pseudomonadota > Alphaproteobacteria > Caulobacterales > Caulobacteraceae > Caulobacter > Caulobacter endophyticus. The sequence continues at coordinate 29,896 of NZ_QDKQ01000052.1, read as the reverse complement.
GACCGGCTTCTCGGTCAACTACAACAACCCGTTCATCCCGGCCGACCTGGCGACCCTGCTGGCCAGCCGCCCGGATCCGACGGCCGACTTCCTGTTCCGCAAGCGCTTCACGGACCTTGGTCCGCGTATCTCGGAAACCACGTTCAACGTGTTCCAACTGAGCACGGGCCTGCGCGGTCAGACCGGCTTCCGCGACTGGACCTGGGATCTGTTCGGTTCGTACGGCAAGTCCGAGCAGAACGAAATCCAGCGCGGCAACGTCAGCCGTGCGGCGGTCGTCTCGCTGCTCGACGCGGCTGACGGCGGCGCGAGCATCTGCTCGGGCGGCTACAACCCCTTCGGCCTGCAGCCGCTGTCGGCTGAATGCGCCAGCTACATCGGCCGCGTGACCAAGAACTACACCGGTTACGAGCAACGCGCCGTCGAACTGAACTTCCAGGGCGGCCTGTTCGACCTGCCGGCCGGTGAAGTGCGCGCCGCGGCGGGCACCAGCTACCGTTCGGACAAGTACACCTACGTTCCGGACTCGCTGCTCTCGACCGGCGACGTCATCGGCTTCAACGCCAACGACGCCATGGTCGCCTCGGCCGACGTCTACGACTTCTACGGCGAAGTGCTCGTGCCGGTCCTCAAGGACCTGCCGTTCATCAAGGCCCTGAACGTTACGGGCGGCTACCGCTTCTCGGACTACAACACGGTCGGTTCGGTCTCGGCCTACAAGATCGACGGTGACTGGGAAGTCGTCGACGGCATCCGCTTCCGCGGCGGCTACTCGCGTGGCGTTCGCGCCCCGTCGATCGGCGAACTCTACTCGCCGCAGGCTCAGGGCTTCCCGCAGATCATCGATGATCCGTGCGCCATCGACAGCCGCGCCCGCACCGGCGCCAATGCCGCCGCCGTGCGTTCGCTCTGCCTGTCGCAAGGCGTGCCGTCGGCGATCATCGACACCTACACCTACCCGAACACCCAGGTGAACGCCCTGATCGGCGGCAACCCGGACCTGAAGGAAGAAACCGCCGACACCTACTCGGTCGGCGTGGTGTGGACCCCGCGCTTCGACAACCCGCTGTTCGAAAGGCTGTCGGCCTCGGTCGACTACTACTCGATCAAGATCAAGGACGCGATCGGCACCGTCGACGCCGGCCTGGCGCTCACCAAGTGCTATGACGGCAGCGCCGGTTCCTCGTTCTACTGCGGCCTCTTCAACCGCAGCAGCGCGACGGGTGAAATCCTGACCCTGCAGCTCACGAACCTGAACCTCGCCACCTACGAGACCGCGGGCGTCGACTTCCAGATCGACTGGGGCTTCGGTCTCGGCGCGATCGGCCTGAGCGATGACTACGGCTCGCTGTCGTTCAACGTCGTGGGTAACTACCTCGACAAGTTCGACGTCCAGAGCCTGCCGGGCGAACCGATCGACAAGCTGAAGGGCACGATCGGCAACACCTCGGTCAGCTCGGTCGCCGTGGCCAAGCCGGAGTGGAAGGTCATGTCGTCGGCCACCTACTCGATCGGCCCGGCAGAGATCGGTGTCCGTTGGCGCTTCATCGACTCGATGGTCGACGCCGGCGACAGCTCGGAGAAGATCAAGTCGTTCAACTACTTCGACCTGAACGGCGCTTGGAAGGTCACGGACATGGTTGAAGTGCGCGCTGGCGTCTTCAACGTCGGCGACAAGCAACCGCCGGTCTTCTCGTCGAACATCCAGGCCAACACCGACCCGTCGACCTACGACGTGCTCGGCCGCCGCTACTACGTCTCGCTGAAGACCCGCTTCTAGTCGAAGCGACCTTCACCCCGGCGGCCCTCGGGTCGCCGGGAGCGAAAAACGATCACGGCGGGTCCGCAAGAACCCGCCGTTTTTGTTTGCGTGCTCAGGATCCTCCCTCACTGGGGGAGTGGCCCGGAGGGCCTGAGGGGGCGCGCTTTCAGCTGCCGCTGAGGCTTACGCAGTACCTCAGCCGTAAAATCCCCGCGAAAGCGGGATTTTACGGAAGTGGAGTTCGGACGGGGATAGACGCCGCTCCATCCACGGCGAGTTTGCGAGAGAGCCGAACGAACTCAATCCCTTGCAACTTTCTCACCCAAACTTATCAGACGCGCTCAGCCCCAGTGCATAATCAAAGCCGTCCCCGCCATGGGGAGGGCTCTTGGTCCTGCCCGTCCGGGGGAAAGGCTGGCCCTTGGGTTGAAACATCACCCGCGCCTCTGGCCCCTCCGAGACAAATGATGCGGCGGAGCGGTCGACGAAGCCGAAACGCTAAACAAACACACGGTCTCCGGGCTCCGCCCGGCCGCTCCGCGCCTCCCCGAGCTAACGCGCCATCGCGCGGGAGAACGAAAAGCCGTGCCTCAAAGATCCTCCCCCTGAAGGGGGAGGTGGCCCGAAGGGCCGGAGGGGGAAGTTCCTGATGAGGTCAGTTCACCCCCAAAGGCAGCAATCCCTTCCCCCTCAGTCGCTCCGCGACAGCTCCCCCTTCAGGGGGAGCATCTTGAGGAAAGGACCGGAGGGGGAAGTTCCTGATGAAGTCCGATCATCCGCAACGGCAGCAAGCACTTCCCCCTTAGTCGGCTCCGCGACAGCTCCCCCTTCAGGGGGAGCATCTCGAGCACGCAGCCGCGCCCAACAAAAAAGGCCGCCCCTTGCGGAGCGGCCTTTCTCGTGAGCCTCGCCGAAGCCTCAGTAGGTCGGCGTGTCGGCCAGGACGCTGGCGCCTTGCGAGCGCAGGCGGGTCTTGGCCATCTCGTCCAGGATCGCCTCGGAGCGCGGGTCGCCCAGGATCCAGGCGGCGGCCGCGACGGTGCGCATCGAGGTCGAGCTGACGCCCAGGGCCTTCTCCAGGGCGTCGAAGGGCGACTTGGGCCCGCCGATCTTCTTGAGGCGCACGTCGCCCTTCAGGTTGGCCAGGGCCTTGGCCTTGTCGACCGCGTCATAGAAGCCGCCCAGCTGGTCCACCAGGCCCAGCTCCTTGGCCTGGGCGCCGGTCCAGACGCGGCCCTTGGCGATCTCGCGCACCCGCTCGACCGGCAGCTTGCGGCCTTCGGCCACGCGATTGATGAAGCCGGCATAGATGGTGTCCATCCAGGCCGAGAAGCGGGCGCGCTGGTCGGCCGTGAACCCCTGGCCCGTGCCGAAGGCGCCGGCATAGTCGCCGCCCACGGTCACCTGGCGGGTGTCGACGCCGAAGCGCGACAGCGCCTCGCCCAGGGCGAACTTGCCGCCGAACACGCCGATCGAGCCGGTCAGGGTCGAGGGCTGGGCCACGATCGCCGAGGCCTGGCTGCTGATCCAATAGCCGCCCGAAGCCGCATAGGTGCCCATGCTGACCACGACGGGCTTTCCAGCCGCCTTGGCGGCCCGTACGGCGGCCAGGATCTGCTCGGAGGCGGTGTCGGAGCCGCCCGGCGAGGAAACCCGCAGGACGATCGCCTTGACGTCCTTGTCCTCGATCGCGTCGTAGATCGCCTTGGCGGTCTCGTCGGAGTGGATCGTGCTGTCGCCGGCGAACGGCGAGGACTGGCCCGACGTGCCCGTCACGATCGGACCCTCGGCGCCGATCACGGCGATGGCCGCACCGGTCTTGGGCAGGTCCTTCTTCGAGCGCGAGGCGTAGTCGGAGAAGTCGATCAGCTTGGCGCCCTTGCCGGCGCGGGCCAGCATGGCGTCCTGCGCTTCCTTGACCTGGCCGACCTTGTCGATCAGGCCCAGGCCCTGGGCCTGCTGAGCGCTGTAGGGGCCGGCCTCGATGGCCTTGATCAGGCGGACCGGATCCTGCTTGCGGTCCTGGGCGGCGGCGATGAGGGCGCTCGTATAAACCGAGCCCATCCACGACAGCGTCGCCTCGCGGTGCGCCGGGGTGAAGTCGCTGTTGAGGTAAGGATTGACCGCGTTCTTGTATTCGTAGCGCTGCTCGAAGTCGGCCTTAACGCCGTACTTGTCGAACAGGCGCTTGTAGAACATCGTCTCGCTGGCCACGCCCACGGCCTGCAGCGAGCTGTCGGGCTGCATCCAGAACTCGCTGGCGGCCGCGCCCAGGCGGTAGGTCGAGGTGGACATGCCCGAGGGATAGAGGCCCTGGCTATGGGCGATGATCGGTTTCTTGCCGACGCTGCGGAAGTGCTTGAAGGCCTGGGAGAGTTCGTCGGCCGAAGCCGGGGCGACGCCGCCCTCGGGCAGGCGCACGAACACCGCCTTGACCTTGTCGTCGGTCTCCGCGCGGCGCAGCACCTCGATGACGCCCATCACCGACTGTCCGCCGCCGCCGAAGGCCGCGAAGGGGTTCTGCGAATCCTGGTCCGACAGTCCGCCGCGCAGGTCCAGCTGCACCACAGAATTGGCGGCGACCGGGGCAGGGCGGGCGGCGCCCGCCGCCAGCACGATCAATATGAAGGGGACGCCGACAAGAAAGAGCACCAGTCCGACGAATACGCCGGCCACGGTCATGAGAAACTGCTTCATCGGGGTCCCGTTGCGATAGCCAAAGCGCGGCGGCGGAAAAGCACAGGTGGTCGTGCGTCCGTCACGCTTCAATGTGCTCGCAAGCTAGCGGCTGTCGCGTTGCGGTCAAATGAACAGCACGCAACCTGCCGAACTTGACGCCCAGGCGGTGCAAATGAGGGAATTTTCTCGGGAGAGAAGATGGTCGGAGTGGCAGGATTTGAACCTGCGACCCCTGCGTCCCGAACGCAGTGCTCTACCAGACTGAGCCACACTCCGACTTCCGAAGCCGCGCCGCCGGTTGGCTGTGCTCGACTTGGGAGGCGGCTTATAGGGGGCGGTTGGGAGAGTCGCAAGCGCGAAAATGGACCCAAAAAAAGAATTTGGAGGGCGTTGCCACCGTCCGAATCCTGAGCTATCTCCACCGCCTCGCCGCGGCCCACTGGGTCGGCAGCCGTTCCTGCTGGGGAATGGTGTAATGGTAACACTGCGGTTTTTGGTACCGTCATTCTAGGTTCGAGTCCTAGTTCCCCAGCCACTCTCCCTAATCTCTCGCTGATCAGCGGCTCCCGTTCGGGGCGGCGTTTATATCGCGGTCATTTGCCTACCTGGAAGCTGTGCTTTGCCGGTTCGCTCCTTCAAGGGCTCCAGCGCTTGCGCGTGGCTTGAACAGTGTTCGGTTCGATCTGGATCGGGACCTGAAGAGGCGAGGCGAATCTCAATCGCACCTGCCTGTGGCGTTGCAGGGTGCAATTGCACGTGAGTCTTTCGGTGTTCGCGAGTGCGAAAACGCCCCTGTCTGGCACTGAACTTGAGCGCGAGCCCTTTCCGTAACGGCTAAGGCTTCAGAGAACCGCCATCGACATTGTTTCCACGAAATAAAGCCTGTTTTCGCGGAGCGTTGCTCGTTCGATTGCGTATTTGTGTACTTGTAATTCCACAGGGCGGGTGTATTTCCAAATTTAAAGTCATTGTGGAGTGACGCCGTGGAAGACAAATCGACCCTGATCGAGCTGACCGCCGAAATCGTGGCCAACTATGTGGCCAACAACACGACCTCGGTCTCTGACCTGCCGGCTCTGATTCGGGCCACTCACGACGCCCTTGCCGGTCTTGGTTCGCCGGAAGCGCCGGTGACCGAAGCCGTTACCAAGGCTACTCCGGCTCAGATCCGCAAGAGCATCACGCCGGACGCCCTGATCAGCTTCGAAGACGGCAAGCCCTACAAGACGCTGAAGCGGCACCTGACCACCCACGGCATGACTGTCGCCGAATACAAGTCGAAGTGGGGCCTGCCGGCCGACTACCCGACCACGGCGCCGTCCTACAGCGAGGCCCGTTCGGCCATGGCCAAGGCTCTCGGCCTGGGCCAGGGCGGCCGCAAGGCCAAGGCGCCGGGCAAGACCCGCGCCCGCAAGGCCTGATCGGGTCTTCTTCGAAGATCCTCCGAAACACGAAAGCCCCGCCGGTCCGCCGGCGGGGCTTTTGCTTTGTACCTAGCCGATCCGCAGGCGCACGAAGGCCATGCCGCCCATCGGGTCGTCGTAGCCCAGCGCCTCGGGAGCGTCGTAGGCGCTGACCAGGCCGCCGATCCCGAACTTCACCTTCGGGGCCACGACGAAGTCGCGGATCGCCCCCAGCGAGACGCGGCGCACCGTATAGGCCTCCCCCGAATGCGAGCCGTGGTGGTCGGCCAGCTCGTCCTGCTCGACCTGCTCGGCGCGGGCGAAGACCGTCCAGCGATCGTTCGGCTTCACCGAGCCTTCCGCCAGCCAGGCCTGCAGCGCATCGCCCGGGATGCGGTCCTTGCGCGACCAGGCGAAGGCGGCGCTGACCGAGCCGTCCTTGCCCAGCGGCCGGGCGTAGAGCGCGCTGGCCGAGACGCGGGCCTCGTCCTTGTCCGGATCCAGGGCCTCGGGGCTGTTGATCCGGGCCCAGCTGGTCTGCAGCGCCCAGTTCGGGGTCGGGTTGTACGACAGCCGGGCCGAGACGCTGTCCAGCTCGCCGGTCTCGATGTCGTAGCGCTTCTGGTCGGGCTCGCGGCCGCGGAAGGCGCTGCTCTCGATCTTCCAATTGTCGTGCGAGAAGCCGGCCGTGACCACGCCGAAGGTGATGTGCGTCGAGTCGAACCAGTGGTGGCTGATCGGCGCCTCGGGGCTGTCCATCGAGGCCTGGCGGTGCATGAACGCCGGCGGGCCGTAGGCGGGCGAGCCGGGCAGGCCGGCATAGAGATAGACGTCCGACTTCTCGCCGACGCTGAGGCTGTAGCTGGCCGACATCTCCATGATCAGGTCATGGGGGTGCTGGCGATCGATCAGGGGATGTTCGCCGTCGGCCGTCTCGCCCGTGGCCAGCAGAAGCGGATAGCCGCTCTTGCCCATGAACGGGTCGGGACTGACCATGGCCTTGAAGCCCAGCATGCCCGGGCCGACCTGGCGCTGGGCCATGCCCATCAGCATGCCGGCCGCGAACGCCTTGGAGCCGCCGCGCGGGCCGCCCTGGTCGACATAGACGCCGTTCAGCAGCACGTGGCCCATCAGCATCCAGTCGCCGCTGTGCTTCATCACGCCGAACATCGGCGAGGCGTCGGGCTGCCAGCCGGTGGCCCCGGCGTCGCGGTTCATCGAGTAGACGCCCAGCGGGCTGCGCATGGCCATCGCCATGTCGCCGTGGCCCTCGGACGCCTCGGCGGCGTCTTCGCTCTGGGGCATGGCCATGTGGTGGTCCGCGTGCGGGTCGCTCGCCTGCGGGGCAGGGTCGGCGGCCGGAGCCGGTGCGGCGGGCGCCGGCATGGCGTGGCCGGCGTGGTCGCCATGGTCCTGGGCGAAGGCGGGGACGGCGAGCGTCAGGCTCGCGATGAAGCCCGCGCCGGCGAGCAGGCGCGTACGGAAGGAGAGGGCGGTCATGGGACTGCCTTTCTTGGAAACTGTGATCGTAAGACGTTTTGAAAAGCGCGCTCCAGATGGCGCGCGGTCTTGCGATCAGGCGCGCGGAGGGCGGGGCTCCGGCGCGGCCTCCAGGCCGTCCAGCGGCGCGTGCAGTGCGGCGAACTCGATATCGGTGGCGACGAGAGAGGCCAGGTCTCCGGCCACCACCTTCTGGCCGGCCGGCAGGCAGCCGACGCAGCAGCTGGTCGCCATGGCCCCGGGCTTGGACTTGTGGTCGGCCTGGCTGTTGGCAGGAGCGTCGGCGTGGCCCATGTCGGCCATCGCCATCTCGTGGCAGGGCGGCATGGCCGAGGCTTGCGCCGGCGCGGCGCGCAGGATCCCGCCGGCGGCGAAGGCCACCGCGATCAGGGCGAGAAGAAGGACACGAAGCCCGCGCATGGGCGGGAAACTAGGGATGGTCGCGACGCGGCGCAACCATCCCGCAAGGTTCAGACGCCGCTCAGCGACATTCCGGGGGCGTCGGGCGGGGTGTCGCCGCCGCCGTTCAGGGGGCGCTGCATCCACACCAGGTCCACCCAGCGGTCGAACTTATAGCCCATGGCCGGAAAGACGCCCTTGTGCGTAAAGCCGAGCGAGGCGTGCACGCCGATCGAGGCGGCGTTGCCGCTGTCGCCGATCACCGCGCACATCTGGCGCAGGCCCAGGGCCTCGCAGGCGTCGATCAGGGCCTTCAGCAGCGCCTTGCCGACGCCCTTTCCGGCCGCGTCGGGGGCGACATAGATGCTGTCCTCGACGGTGTAGCGATAGGCGGCCCTGAGTCGGAACGGGCCGGCATAGGCATAGCCCAGCACCTTTCCGTCCAGCTCGGCGACCAGATAGGGCAGGCCGCGGTCCAGGAACGCCCCGCGCCGCCGGGCGATCTCGGCCTCGTCGGGCGGAACCTCCTCGAAGGTGCCCAGGCCGTTGAGCACGTTCCAGCCGTATATGGCCGTAATCGCCGCCACGTCGGCGTCGGTTGAGGGGCGGATGGTCAGGTCGGTCACGTGGGTAAAGTCCCCTCAGTCGGCTTTGCCGACAGCTCCCCCAGAGGGGGAGCATCTACGCAAGACAGATCCTCCCCCTTTTGGGGGAGTGGCCCGAAGGGCTGGAGGGGGCCTAAGCCTTCGTCCAGCCCTTGTCGACGGCCCACACGGCGAAGGCGTAGTCGAGCGCGATCTCCTTGAGGAAGTCGAAGCGGCCCGAGGCGCCGCCGTGGCCGGCCTCCATGTTGATCTTCAGGAGGATCGGGTTGCCGCTGGTGGTGTTGGCCCGCAGCTTGGCGGCCCACTTCTCCGGCTCCCAGTAGGTGACGCGGGGGTCCGACAGGCCGCCGGTGGCCAGCACCGCCGGATAGGCCTTGGCGGTGACGTTGTCGTACGGGGAATAGCTGGCGATGTAGTCGTAGGCCTCCTTGTCCTCCAGCGGATTGCCCCATTCGGGCCATTCCGGCGGGGTCAGCGGCAGGGAAGTGTCGCTCATGGTGTTGAGCACGTCGACGAACGGCACCGCCCCGATGATGCCCGACCACAGGTCCGGCCGCAGGTTGGTGATCGCGCCCATCAGCATGCCGCCGGCCGAGCCGCCATAGGCCACCGTGCGGCCCTTGGCGCCGTAGCCATTGGCGTGCAGGTGCTCGGCGCAGGCGATGAAGTCGGTGAAGGTGTTCTTCTTCTTGAACTTCTTGCCGTCCAGGAACCAGCCATAGCCCTTTTCCGAGCCGCCGCGGATGTGGGCCGTGGCCCAGATCCAGCCGCGGTCGACCAGGCTGAAGTTGCGGATCGAGAACGACGGGTCCATCGACATGCCGTAGCTGCCGTAGCCGTACAGCAGCAGCGGCGCCTTGCCGTCCAGCTTGACGTCCTTCTTCATCAGCACGGTCACCGGCACCTCGGCGCCGTCGGGCGCCTTCGCATAAAGGCGCTTGGTCACGTACCGCGAAGGGTCGTGACCCGACGGGATCTCCTGGGTCTTGCGCAGCACCTTGTCGCCGCTGCGCATGTCGTAGTCGAACCACTGACGCGGCGTGGTCGGCGACTGGTAGACGTAGCGCAGGGTCGGCGTGTCGAACTCGTAGCCGCCCTCGACGCTCAGCACATAGGCCTGCTCGTCGACCACGATCGGCTTTTCGGCCTTGGTGGCGCGGTCGGTGATGACGATGCGGGTGTTGGCGTTGACGCGCTCGACGCGGACCAGGTGGTCCTTGTAGGCGGCGTGGCCGGTGATGAAGGTCCCCGGCTTGTGGGGCACGAAGTCCTTCCAGTTCGCGCGGCCCGGATTGTCGACCGGGGCCTCGACCAGCTTGAAGTCGATGGCGTCGTCGGCGTTGGTCAGGATGACGAACTTGCCGTCCCAGTGCTCGACCGAATAGCGCAGGCCCGGCGTGCGCGGCTCCACGGCCTTGGGCTTGGCGTTCACGTCGCCAGCCGGGATCAGCAGGGTCTCCGAGGTCTCGTGGTCGCCGGCGCTGATCACGATGAAGGCGTCCGAGCCGGTGACGCTGACGCTGACGAAGAAGCCGTCGTCGGGCTCTTCATAGACCAGCACGTCGTCCTTCAGCCCGCCGCGCGCGGGGCGGCGATAGATCTTGTCGGAACGGCCGTTGTCGTCGCGGTGGGTCCAGAACAGCCACTTGGAGTCGGGAGACCAGGTGAAGTCGCCGGTGCTGCTGTCGACCGGTTCGGGCAGGACCTCGCCGGTGGAGAGATCCTTGACATAGATCTTGTGGACTTCGGACCCTTGCGCGTCCTCGGCATAGGCGAACAGCTTGTGGTCGGGGCTGTGGTCGGCGGCGCTGACCTGGCTGTAGGCCTTGCCCTTGGCCAGGGCGTCGCTGTCGAGCAGCACTTCCTCGCCGTCCGTCTTGCCGCGCGGGCGACGCGCGTAGATCGGGTGCTGGCCGCCGATGGCGAACCGCGAATAGTAGTCGTAGGGGCCGTCGGGCGAGGGCACCGAGGAGTCGTCCTCCTTGATACGGCCCTTCATCTCCTCGAACATCGCCTTCTGCAGGTCCTGCGTCGGAGCCAGCATCGCCTTCACATAGGCGTTCTCGGCGGTCAGGTGCTCCTTCACATCGGCCTTGATCAGGCTCGGGTCGCGCAGGACCTTCTGCCAGTTGTCGTCCTTCATCCAGGCATAGTCGTCGACGCGCACCCGGCCCAGCTGCTCGATGCGCTTTGGGACCTTCTTGGCGACGGGCGGGACGGGCTTGGCGGTGGCGGACATGGAACTCCCGGGAATGAGGGCGGAGGACGTGGCGGCGACGGCGGCTACGCTCGTCATCATTTCGCGCCGGTTCATGGACAGATTCCCCCTCGGATGCGTCAGAACGCCAACTTGTTGCGGCAAGGGCGTCTGGTCAAACTCATACGACGTCTAGAACTGAATCGGAGACGAGGGCGTACATGGCTTGGGACCTGTCGGTCGATCTGATCCAGGCGACGGTGCAGCTGGAGCAGCCGCTCGCCGACGGTTCGCGTACGGTCGGCACGGGTTTCCTGATCGAGGATCCCACGCCGGACGGCCGTCCGCGCACCATCTTGGTCACGGCCGCCCACGTGTTCGACCGCATGCCCTCGGTCTCGGCCAAGATCGGCTATCGCGTGCAAAGCAAGGAGGGGGTGTGGCGCTACGACCCCCGCACCCTGAAGATCCGCGACGGCGACCATCCGCTGTGGGTCAAGCATCCCAGCCGCGACGTCGCCGCCATCGTCGTCGAGGCCCCGCCTGAATTCGCCAAGGCGGCGATCCCGCTGGCCTGGCTGGCCCAGGACGACACCTTCAACAAGTACAGCCTGGGTCCCGGCGACGAGATGATGGCGCTGGGCTTCCCGCGCGGCCTGTCGGCCAACACCGCGGGCTTCCCGATCCTGCGCTCGGGCCGGGTGGCGTCGTATCCGCTGGCTCCCGCGAGCGTGTTTCCGACCTTCCTGATGGATTTCTCGGTGTTCCCCGGCAATTCGGGCGGGCCCGTGTTCATGGCCGAGGGCGCGCGCCGCCGGCCGGGCTCGACCGAAAGCCAGGAGGTGCAGTTCGTGGCCGGCATGCTGACCCAGCAGGTCGAGCTGTCGGGCGAGCGCCTCGAGATCGGCATCGTCACCCACGCCAAATATATCCGCGAGACGGTGGCCCAGCTCGACAAGCCGTCGGGACCGCCACTGATCCAGGCCGCTCCGGCCAAGTCGCCCAGCGTCGCGGCGGCGCAGGACGTGGTCGCCGTCCAGGCCGTCGCCGCGCCCGGCTTCAATCGCTGAATTCGGCAAAATCCCTTGCGGCCACGCTAGGAACCATTGCTCCCGCGGCTCCGTTCGAAAAGGGAGTTCAACGCTAGCAGGAGCAAGCCAATGAGCACCAATCGTGTGGAAGGCGCCGTCGACAAGGGCGTGGGCGCCGTCAAGGAAGCCGTGGGCAAGGCCACCGACAATGAACGTCTCGAAGCCGAGGGCAAGGCCCAGAAGGTCAAGGGCGACGTCCAGAACAAGGTCGGCCAGGCCCAGGACAAGATCGGCGACGCGATCAAGCACTAGGCTTGGTCCAAGTCCCATGAACAAAGGCCCCAGGAGCGATCCCGGGGCCTTTGTCTTTCGAAGATCCTCCCTCTGGGGAGGTGGCCCAAAAGGCCGGAGGGCGGACGTTTTCAGCCGACTATGAGCTGGCGGACTTCCCCCTCAGTCGCTTGGCGACAGCTCCCCCTTCAGGGGAGCATCTAGCCCCCGTAGATGATCGAGATCGTCTCGGCCACGCAGGCCGGGCGCTCCTCGCCCTCGATCTCGATGGTGCATTCGTTCTTCATCTGCAGGCCGCCGGCCTTGGGCTCCACCGAGAGCAGCTTCTGGCGCATGCGCACCCGCTTGCCCACGCGGACCATGTTGGTGAACCGCACCTTGTCGCAGCCGTAGTTGATGCCGCGCGTCACCCCGGTGACGTGCAGTATGTCCGCGCCCAGCATGGGGATCAGCGACAGCGTCAGGTAGCCGTGGGCGATCGGTCCGCCGATCTCGCGCGTCGCCCGCTCGACGTCGATATGGATCCACTGGTGGTCGCCGGTCGCCTGCGCGAACTGATTGACCCGCTCCTGGCTGATCTCGACCCAGTCGGACACCCCGACCTCCTGCCCGACCAGGCTGGCGATGTCGGCGAAGGCGATCTCTTTCATGCGACGTTCTCCCAAACGTTTGTTTGGAAGAGATCACGCGGGCGGACGGCCTGCAACTCCCTTGGCTCGGGCGAGCGTCGAAACCACCAGCCAGACGTTCGCCGCCGAGATCGCAACGAACAGCCCCAACGCGACGAGGCGGGTGATCCAGCCGTTGGCGAACGGCCCCCTCAGCGCCTTGTCGTCGGTATGGCGGGAATCCCGCGCCGTATAGAAACAACGTGCGTTGCTTCAGCCCTCCAGCACCGCCCTTGCATCTCCGGGCAGCAGGCTGACCGCTTCGTCCAGCAACTTGCGCCACGCCTCGCCCCGCCCGCGGGCCTCGGCATAGGCGTCACGCAGGGCGAAGGGGTCATCTTCGGCCAGGGCGCGGATCAGGGCCTGCGCCTGCTCCAAATCCTTGCGGCGCTTGGGGTTAGCCTGGCTGCGCTTGCGCGAGATGATCAGCTTGTGCACGGCGTATCGCGTCGGGGCCGGGACGCGCACGAGTACGCCATCATCGTGCAGCACGGCGGCTTCCACCGTGTCTCGCAGCAGGAAATCGAGAAAGCGCAAGGGCGTTGCGTCGGTGTTCAGCGCGACGAGGCGAGAGGTCTCGTCGTCGGCCGCATGCCGGCTGGTCGTCAGCACGTCGACCGCATAGCCATCGGGCGTCCGGTAGGCGGCGCTCTTGCCCGGATCGAGCTTGGGGATGGGTGAGAAGCTCGGGTCGGCGGCGCGCAGCACGTCGATGAAGGGCCGGTCCAGTCTATCGTCGACGGCCATCGAGATCCCGTAATCCTGGGCGATGTCGAGATCGCCTGTGCGCACGGCCTGTGCGGGCAAGGTGAAGCCCAGCAGGGCGCCATAGGCCTGGAAGGCCACTGTGCCCACGACGGCGGCGCGCAATCGAAACACCCCAGCCTTGTTCAATGCTTGCAGGACACGGCCAGTGCGCTGGTCTGGCGTGTGCAGTCCCGCCGCGCGCAGCGCCCGCACGATTTGCCTGCGTCCATCGGCGGCGCCGTTGATGGTCTTCGCCGCTTCCATGGCCGCCAGCAGCTCCGGCGTTTCGGGGCCAAGATAGCGTTCCAAACGCTCGCCTCGGACCTGCCGCGAACGCACATACCAGTATGGGCGACCGCCGCGCTCGCGCCGCAGGAAGCTGGCCCCATCGCCGAACTCGCTGATCTGGGTCGCGCGAAGCTGGTCGATCAGGTCGGCGACGTTCGTGTGGATCGCTAAAGGAAGTCGCTGGAGGGTCACGGAATTGATCCTTGCCACCACTTTTGGGAAAGTGGTGGCAAAAATTAAAAAAATCAACTTTCTAGTGATTTCGGCTCAAACGATCCGCCCCTCGCCTTTGCCCCAGTACGTATCCCGCACCAGCCGCTTGTAGAGCTTGCCCGTGGGGTGCCTCGGCAGTTCGCGCACGAAGTCGACCTGCCGCGGGGCCTTCACGTGGCTGAGGTTGTCGCGGGTAAAGGCCAGGAGTTCGGCGGCCAGGGCTTCGCCCGCGTCATCCCAGTCCAGCGGCTGGATCACCGCCACCACCTTCTCGCCCATCTCCTCGTCGGGGGCGCCGACCACGGCGGCGTCGGCCACCCTGGGGTGGGTGATCAGCAGGTTCTCGATCTCCTGCGGATAGATGTTCACCCCGCCGGAGATGATCATGAAGCTCTTGCGGTCGGTGAGGTAGAGATAGCCGTCCTCGTCGGCCCAGCCCACGTCGCCCAGCGTCGTCCAGCCGTGCTTGTTGTAGCTTTCGGCGGTCTTCTCAGGGGCGTTGTGATAGGTCACCGCCGGGCCGTTGGCGAAGTAGACGACGCCTTCGCTGCGGGCGGGCAGGGGATCGCCGTCCTCGTCGCAGATGCGCAGTTCGCCCAGGGCCGCCTGGCCCACCGAGCCGCGCCGCTCCAGCCAGCTCTTGCTGTCGATCCAGCAGAAGCCGTTGCCCTCGGTGCCGGCGTAGTATTCGTAGATCACCGGCCCCCACCAGGCGATCATCTGTTCCTTGACCGGCACGGGGCAGGGGGCGGCCGCATGGATCGCCGAGCGCATGGTCGAGACGTCGTACCTGTCCCGTGTCTCCTGCGGCAGCTTCAGCATCCGTACGAAGTGTGTGGGCACGAACTGGCCGCAGGTGGCCCTGTGCTCCTCGATCAGGGCCAGGGCTGTCTCGGGATCGAACTTCTCGATCACGACCACCGTGCCGCCCAGCTTGTGCACGCTCATGCACCAGCGAAGCGGGGCTGCGTGATAGAGCGGCGCGGGCGAGAGATAGACGCTGTCGCCATCCAGCTTGAACAGGTGCTGGGCCATCATCTGCAGGGCGTGGGGCGCATCGATCGGCGCGCCGTTCAGTGCGGGCTTGACGCCCTTTGGCCGCCCGGTGGTGCCCGAGGAATAGAGCATGTCCGAGCCCGAGGTCTCATCAGCGATGGGCGTGGCGGGCATGGCCGCGCGGGCGGCGTCGAAGTCGGCGTAGGGGCCGGCCGCCCCGTCCACCCGCAGCAGGGCTACGCCCGAGAGCAGCGGCGCCAGCGCCTGGGCGACGCCGTCCAGCGCCGGGCCGGTGATCAGCGCCTTGGCCCCGCAGTCGCGCACGATGTACTCGACCTCGGGCGCGGTCAGCTTGGTCGAGATGCAGGTGTAGTAGAGCCCCGCCCGCTGCGCCGCCCAGGCGATCTCCAGATAGCGCGGATGGTTGTCGAGCAGGATCGCCACCACGTCGCCGACCTGCAGCCCCATCGTGCGGAACAGCTGCGCGGCCTGGTTCGAGCGGTCGTCCAGTTCCTTGTAGGTGACGGTCTCGCCGGAGCCGGCCATCACGAAGGCCGGCTTGTCGGGTTGGCTGCGGGCGTGGACGCTCGGATGCATGCGACCTCCTGGGCCGCTCGCCCAGGCGAGGCCGGCCGTTTCTCTCCCAGGCGCCGTCCGCGTGTGGCCCGCGTGATCGGCGTTCAGTCAGGAGCATGGCCCAAGGCCGGACGCTCGCGCAAGTTGCCGTAGGGGCGCCGTTGGCGGCCGCGCAATCCTGGGTGATCGTGCGTTCCATAACGACGTTTCGCGGGAGGCGAGCGCATGGAACTGATCAGCAAGACGGTGGTCGACGGCCGGCCGGGGCCTGGGGCCCCCAAGGTCTATCCCACCCTCGACGGCGTCGACCTGGCCGACATCTTCCGTTTCACCCAGGGCCAGCCCTTCGCCGACTTCGCGCGGATGCGGCGGGAGGCTCCGGTGATGTGGCACGGCGAGCCGTTCGGCGGGCCGGGCTTCTGGGCTGTCACGCGCTACGAGGACGTCATGCGGGTCAACGGCGATCCGGAGACCTTCTCCTCGCAGAAGGGCGGGATCCTGATGTCGATGGGACCGCCCGACCGGCGCCACGCCCTGCTGTTTCGGGCGACCATGGACACCATGATCAATCTCGACGCGCCGCATCACCTGCAGCTGCGCCGTGAGCACATGCCCTATTTCACCGCGTCTTACCTGCGCGGGCTGACCGACAAGGTAAGGGGCGAGGTCACGCGCCTGCTCGACGAGATGGAGCCGCTGCTGGCCGGCGGCGCCGAGATCGACATGGTCGAGCACTTTTCCTCGATCCTGCCGCTGTTCACCCTGTGCGAAATCCTGGGCGTGCCGCCCGAGGACCGGGCCAAGTTCCTGACCTGGATGCACTATCTGGAGCGCGCCCAGGATCTGGCCGTGCAGCAGGCCATGGCGCCGATCACGCCCACTCTCGAGCTCATGCAGTTCGTGGCCGACTTCAACGAGAACGTCGAGGCGATGTTCGACTACGGCCGCACCATGCTGCTCAAGCGCCGGGAGGATCCCAGGCAGGACCTGATGACGGCCATCGCCCGCGCCCAGGTCGACGGAGACCTGCTGGCCGACGAGTATCTTGACGGGTCGTGGCTGCTGATCGTCTTCGCCGGCAACGACACGACGCGAAACACCCTGTCGGGCGCCATGCGGCTGCTGACCGAGTTCCCCGAACAGAAGCAGCGGCTGATCGAAGATCCCTCGCTGCTGCCCGGCGCGGTGGACGAGTTCATCCGCATGGTCAGCCCGGTGATCTACATGCGCCGCACCGCCACGCGCGACGTCGAGGTGGCCGGCCAGCAGATCGCCGAGGGCGAGAAGGTGGTCATGTACTACGGCGCGGCCAACCGCGACCCTGAGGTCTTCGCCGATCCCGACCGCCTGGACGTGACCCGCGCCAACGCTGGCAAGCACGTGGCCTTCGGTTACGGCCCGCACACCTGCCTGGGCAAGCGCGTCGCCCAAATCCAGCTGGAGGAGGCCTACCGCCAGATCCTGGCGCGGTTCCCCGACCTGGAATGGACGGGGAGCACGGAGATCGCGGCCAACAACTTCGTCCACGCCATCAGCAAGCTGGGGGTGAGGCGGGCCTGATCTCCCTTCCCCCTTGATGGGGGAAGGGCCGCGGATGGGGGTGGTTGCTGAGTTGGCGGCTTTGCGCGGCTTCGACCGCCGTACTCACCCCCACCCCTGCCCCTCCCCCATCGAGGGGGAGGGGTTGTGCACATGCGGCAAGCGATCATACGATTGTTTAAAATTGCCCCAGGGAGCCCGCCAAATGTCGCAGCCGACCTTCGAGACCCTGCTCTACGCCGTCGAGGACGGCGTCGCGACGATCACCCTGAACCGGCCCGACAAGCTCAACGCCTTCACCGCCCGGATGATGAAGGAGCTGATCGAGGTCTTCGACATCACCGACGCCGATGACGCGGTGAAGGTGGTGATCGTCACCGGCGCGGGCCGGGCCTTCTGCGCCGGGGCCGACCTTTCGAGCGGCGGGGCCACTTTCGACCGCACGTCTCCGCAAGCCCTGGAGCGCGAAGAGGGCAAGGTCGGCGACGTCTATCGCGACGGCGGCGGCCGGGTCACCTTGCGCATCTACGACAGCCTCAAGCCGGTGATCGCCGCGGTGAACGGCCCGGCCGTCGGCGTCGGCGCGACCATGCAACTGGCCATGGATATTCGCCTGGCCAGCGAAGACGCCAAGTTCGGCTTCGTCTTTGCTCGCCGGGGCATCACGCCAGAGGCCTGCTCGTCCTGGTTCCTGCCGCGCCTTGTAGGCCTCCAGACGGCGCTGGAATGGTGCTATACCGGTCGCGTCTTCCCGGCGACCGAGGCCAGGGAGCGCGGCTTCGTCCGCTCGCTGCATGCGCCCGAAGACCTGCTGCCGGCCGCCCGCGCCCTGGCGCGAGAGATCGCCGACAACGCCGCCCCCGTCTCGGTCGCCCTGACCCGCCAGCTGCTCTGGCGGATGGCCGGCGCCGACCATCCGATGGAGGCCCACAAGGCCGACAGCCGCGCCATCCAGTCGCGCGGCGCCTCGGGCGACGCCAAGGAGGGCGTGACCTCGTTCCTGGAGAAGCGCGCGCCGGTCTATCCCAACCGCGTCTCCACCGACCTGCCCGACATCTGGCCGGAGTGGGAACCGCGACAATTTCGCTGAAGCTCTGGCGGAGAAGGGCTCAAGGCCGCAAATTCCCCTGGCGGGAGAATCCCTGGCGCTAATTCGAACTTAAGGGCGTTACCGTCTAGGTTCGTAAGTTGGCGACGGGGGCTTCGCCGCCAGGAAGATCATGACCGACCCGATTTCGCCCTTCGCCAAGCCGATCGCCGTTCCGCCCAAGTCGCGCGCCGCCCTCCTGAAGCGCCTCGCTGACGTGGTTTGCCTGCCGGCCAGCCGCATCAACGCCTTCGAGCGGGCGATGTGCGCCGACCTGCTGGTCGAGATGCTGCGCGAGGCGGTGGTCGAGGAGCGCGAGAAGGTCGCCCGGCGCCTGGCCAACCTGTCGGACATGCCCGGCTCGCTGGTCCGCCTGCTGCTGCGCGACGAGGTCGTGGTGGCCCGGGCCCTGCTCGAGAACTCGCCCAATCTTTCCGACGCCGACCTGATCGACTGCCTGTACCAGGCCACCCAGGAGCACCGCCGCCTGATCGCCATCCGCCGCGGCGTGGGCGAGGTGGTGGCCGACGCCCTTGTCGATATGGGCGAGATCTCCGTGGTCGAGGCGCTGCTGCGCAACGAGCTGGCCCGGTTCAGCCATCAGGGCGTCGAGAACGTCGTGGCCCTGACGCGCGACAATCCCGGCCTGATCGCCCTGCTGCTCAAGCGGGCCGAACTGCGCCCCAGCCACGCCTATGTGATGTTCTGGTGGGCCGACGCCGAGGCCCGCCGCACCATCCTCCAGCGCTTCGCCGTCTCGCGCGAGATCCTGCAGGAGGCCGTCGGCGACGTCTTCGCCGTGGCTTCGGAGGAGGGCTGGCAGGACCCGCTGTCGCGCAAGGCCTTGCAGTTCATCGAGCGCCGCCAGCGCAACCGCGCCGCCATCGCCAAGAGCCCGTTCGACAGCCTGGAGGACGCCGTCGCGGCCGCCCAGACCGGCCTGACCCGCGAGACCGCCGAGGAAATCTCGTATCTCGCCGGCCTCAAGCCGATGACCGGCGCAAAGATCTTCACCGACGCCGGCGGCGAGCCGATCGCCATCCTGTGCAAGGCCACCGGCCTGCCGCGCGCGGCGGTGCGGGCCTTGTGGCGTGGCCTGCGCCGGCCGGAAACCGATCCGCAGGGCGCGCCGTCGCCGGGGCTGGAGCGGGTGCTGGCGGTGTTCGACGCCATTGCCGTCGATCGCGCCCAGACCGTGCTGCGTTACTGGAACTGGTCGCTGTCGTCGGCCCTGACGCCGGCGCTGCTGAAGGCCATCCGCGACGGCGACACCGACGCCATCGACGAATACTCGGTGCCGCAGCGCGCCGCGATGCTGGCCCTGTCGCGGGATTTCGGACGCTAGGCGCTGCTTGGCGGGGTTTGATCCGGACCCAACCGGTCAAGTTCGCCGAACGCGTTCAGTCAAAATCCAGAAAATCTGAATTTTTATCTCGCGACCTTAAGTTGACGTTGCGAATGATCGCATCGATCGACAGTCAATATTCCGCGACGGCATCTATTGCCCGGTTTTACTGACGCGTTTATCCATGATGCAACTTCGCACGCCAGAAGCGCGCGTGCGCCGAGTAAAGATAAAAAGGAACGGGAGAGGCGTCATGGAAGAAGAGATCCCACTCGTCGAACTTACCGCGGGCATCGTCGCGGCCTTTGTCGGCGGCAACGCCGTGCCGGCCTCCGAGATGCCGGCCCTGATCCGCAGCGTGCACGACGCCCTCAAGTCGGTCGGCTCGCCCGAGGCCGCCGCGCCCGAGCCCAAGGAGCCGGCGGTGCCGGTCCGCCGTTCGGTCACGCCCGACTACATTATCTGCCTGGAGGACGGCCGGCGGTTCAAATCGCTGAAGCGCCACCTGCGTACGCAGTACGACATGAGCCCCGAGGACTACCGTGAGAAGTGGGGCCTGCCTTCGGACTACCCCATGGTTGCGCCGAACTACGCCAAGGCGCGCTCGGAACTTGCCCGCCAGATGGGGCTTGGTCAGACCGGCCGGGGCGCCGGAAAGGGCCGTAAGGGCTGAGTCTGAGCGTTCATTTACCCTAATCCAATCAAGCGGTTGTGGTTAAGCTGGCCGGAAAATTCAAACGCCCGGGGCTGTTTCAGCGCCCGGGCGTTGTGCTTCCAGATTGACTCTCCAGCGGAATCTTTGTTGGCGATCGCCATTTTTCGCTTCCGCCGATTCGGTGCTTAAGACATAGTGAACGAGCGGTGAATCACCGTGATTCCAAAGGCTTGTTAAGGACTCTGAAGATGTCCGCGCAACTGAGCGCATCCGCGACCGCGGCCCGCGCTCATCAGGAAATGTTCGCATACTGGGCGTCCCTGCGCCGCGGGGCGAGCCTGCCTGCGCGTGGTGATCTTCACCCTTCGGGCATCAAGCGGCTGCTGCCGACGGTCAGCCTGATCGACGTCGTGCGCGAGCCTCGCGACTACCGCCTGCGCCTGGCCGGCACCGGCCTCTACAGCGTCTATGGCCGCGAGATCACCGGCAAGGCGCTGAGCGAGGTCTACAACACCGCCGCCGCCGACTACTGGCGCAAGGAGTTGGACAAGGTCGTCGACGAGCGCCGTCCGGGCGTGGGCGTCCACAGCCTGGCCTGGCGCGGCGCGCCGCACGTCTCGATCCTGTGGCTGCGCCTGCCGCTGGCCAGCAACGGCAAGGACGTCGACATGATCCTCGGCTACGACGCCATCGTCGGCGCCCAGGCCGAGGGCGGCTTCAGCGGCATCCGCGCGGCCTGATCAGAGGCCGAGGGCGGGCGTTCGCCGACGCGAGCCCCGCTTGCCTCGCTCATTGACGGCGACCCAGGCCAACGACAGCAGCAAGCCGAGGATCACGACGGCGATCATCTCGGCCAGATTGAGCCCGATCCCCTGGCCCCAGTCGCAAAGCGGTACGAGGCTATGACTTTTCATCGCCTCGGTCGCCGGCTCCATTGCGTCTTCCATCGCGCGCCTCCGGGTGAAAGGTGATCTCCGAAGGCGTCGGCGGTCAACCTTCCAGGAAGACCTCGACTTCGCGCTTGCTCGGCATCGACGGAGCCGCGCCCGGCTTCTGCACCGACAGGGCGGCGGCGGCGTTGGCCTGCTCGACGGCCTCGCGCAGGTCCAGGTTGGCGGCCAGGCCCGCGGCCAGGGCCCCGCAGAAGCAGTCGCCGGCGCCGACGGTGTCCACCGCCTTGACCTTGCGGCCCTCGACCAGGAAGGCCTCGTCGCGGCGCACGGCGGCCACGCCCGTCTTGCCCAGGGTGACGATGATCGTCTGGTCGGGGCGGCTCATCAGCTTGCGGGCGGCCTTGGAGACCTCCTCCAGCTTGGCCGGCTCATGGTCGAGGCGGGCGTAGGTCGCCAGCTCGGTCTGGTTCAGGATGAGAATGTCGGTCAGCGGGAACAGGGCTGCGCCCTGCGGCAGGGCCGGGGCCGCGTTCAGCACCCGCAGGCCGCCCTTGGCCGCGCCGGCCTTGAACAGCGCCTCGATGGCGCTCGCCGGGGTCTCCAGCTGGGCCAGCAGCACGCGCTGGCCTTCCAGCGCCGTGGCCGCCACCTGCTGCGGCGTGATCATCATGTTGGCGCCGCCGGTGACGACGATCATGTTCTCGCCGCCGTTCGACACCCAGACGTGAGCCTGGCCCGTGGGGGCGCCGGACAGTTCGGCCACGTCGGCCACCTGCACGCCGTAGCCGGCCAGCTTGACCTTCAGGCTGGCCCCGCTGTCGTCCTTGCCGACCGCGCCCATCAGGCGGGTGGGCGCGCCCATCCGAGCGGCGGCGACGGCCTGGTTGGCGCCCTTGCCGCCCAGGAACAGCTCCAGCGACAGGCCGGCCACCGTCTCGCCCGGCCGCGGCAGGTCGTCGACCCGCGCCACGGCGTCCAGATTGATCGAGCCCAGTACGAAAACGCCCATCGGTCTTGGTCTTCTGTTCTAGTTCTTGTGCTTAAAGGTCGGATCTTACCCGCCGCCGGCGCCGCGCTGGAAGCTTTCCACCAGGCTGCCGCAGACGAGTCGCCATCCATCCACTAGCACGAAGAATATCAGCTTGAACGGCAAGCTCACCGTCGCGGGCGGCAGCATCATCATGCCCATGCTCATCAGCACGCTGGCGACGACCAGGTCGATGACCAGGAACGGGATGAACAGCAGGAAGCCGATCTCGAAGGCGCGCTTCAGCTCCGAGATCATGAAGGCCGGCGTCACCACCTTCAGCGGGGTCTCCTGGGCGGTCTTCGGCTTCTCGATCTTCGAAAGGCGGATGAACAGGGCCAGGTCGTCCTCGTCGACCTGGCGCAGCATGAAGGTCTTCACCGGCTGGCCGGCGGCCTCGAAGGCCTGCGGCAGCTCCATCTGCTTGTCGAGCAGGGGTTTGACGCCCGCGTCGTAGGACTGCTCGAAGGTCGGGCCCATGACGATGGCGGTCAGAAAGAGGGCCAGGCTGATGATTACCGGGTTGGGCGGGCTCTGCTGCACGCCGATCGCCGTGCGCAGCAGGCCCAGCACCACGACGATGCGCACGAACGAGGTCGTCATGATCACGATCGACGGCGCCAGCGACAGCACCGTCAGCAGGCCGACCAGCTGGACGACCCGCTCGGTCAGGCCCGCGCCCGTGCCGAGATCGACGTTGACCGCCGACTGGGCCAGGGCCAGCGAGGGTCCCAGCGTCGTCGCCAGGCCCGCCAGCACGGCGATCAGGGCGGCGCGGCGCAGTTCCTGCGGCGTGGCGCCGGTGAGGCTCTTGAGCAGGCGCATCAGACCACGGGCTCCGGCTGGGTCTCGGCGACGGGGGAAGGCGAGGGGGCTCCGGCGGGAACCCAGTCCAGCAGGCGGCCGTCGCCCAGCAGCACCAGGCGCTCCTCGCCGTCCAGCCTGCACAGCACCAGGCGCCGCGCGGGGTCCAGCACCAGGGTCTCGACCACCTGCAGCCGACGTTCGCGGCGGTGGGAGACGAGGCGGTTGAGGGCTTCGGGGCCGAACTTGCGCAGCATCACGGCGGCCAGGCCGATCAGGCCCAGGGTGACGGCCAGCGCCGCCACGGCGCGGATCAGGAGAAAGACGTCCATGCGCGGACTGGATTCCACAGGAAAGAGGCGCGGCGAGGCGCCGCATCCCTGGTGTGACCTACGGTTATTAAAGCCTGATTAACCCTGTTTCTTCACCATGCTCGCATGGGTCCGGACGACATCCCTCTTTTCGCGATGCTGAAGAACCGGCTCGGTTACCTGACCGAGCGGCAGAAGGTGGTCGCCCAGAACGTCGCCAACGGCGACACCCCCGGCTATCAGCCGCGGGACCTCAAGCCTTTCTCCTTCCAGGCCTCGCTCGACGCCCAGACGACCACGCCGGTCTATCGCGGCAACGGCGCGGCCCCGGCGGGCCGGCCGGTCCAGATGCTGGCCACCAGCGCCGGCCACCTGGCCCCGTCCAAACCGGTGAGCCAGTTCCGCTCGCCCCAGGGACCCGACAGCGAAACCACCCTCGACGGCAATTCCGTGACGCTCGAGGACCAGATGCTCAAGATGACCGATGCGCGCATGAACTACGACGCAGCGGTCTCTTTCTACCAACGCTCCATGTCGATGCTGCGCACCGCCGCGCGTCGCCCCAACGGCTAGAGGACCTCCTAGATGGCAGAGATCCGATCCCAGTCGGCGGCGGCGATGGCCGTGGCGGCCAGCGCGCTCAAGGCCCAGCAGGGCCGCATGCGCATCATCGCCGAGAACATCGCCAACGCCAATTCGACGGCCCGCACGGCCGGCGGCGACCCCTATCGCCGTCAGGTGCCTGTGTTCCGTCCGGCCAGGATCGAGGGCGCCGAGGGCGTCCAGATGGCCCGCGTCGAGGGCGACCAGAAGGACTTCAAGACCGAGTACGACCCCGGCAACCCGGCCGCGGACGCCAAGGGCTATGTCAAGCTGCCCAACGTCGACACCCTGGTCGAGGCGCTGGACATGAAGGAGGCGCAGCGCGCCTACGAGGCCAACCTCAACGTGATCGAGACCGCGCGCAGCATGCAGTCGCGCACGCTCGACATCCTGAAGAAGTAAGGGGGCTTAGGCGATGATCACCGCTCTGGCCGCCTCCAAGGCCTACGCCGCCACCGGCGCTACTCCGCTCTCGCTCGGCAAGAGCGTCGGCGAGCCCAAGAAGATGGACTTCGGCGACATGCTGAAGTCGGCAATGACCGATACGGTCCAGGCCTCGCGCCAGGCCGAGCACAAGATCGCCCAGCAGGCGGCCGGCAAGGCCGAACTGATCGACGTCGTCACGGCCATCTCGTCGGCCGAAGCCAGCCTCGAGACCGTGATCTCGATCCGCGACCAGGTGATCTCGGCCTATCAAGAGATCATGCGGATGTCGATCTGAAGGCTTGACCGTCGCGGATCGAACCTAAACCGCAGGCGATGCGTTGAGAGCTCGAACAACGGAGCTCCACCGCATGAACCTCACGCGTCCTCTCTCCCTCATCGCCATCGCCGCCGCCGCGCTCGCCCTGACCGCCTGCGGCGACAAGGATTCCGGCCACGCCCAGAAGACGCAAGGCGAGATCAAGTCCGCCGTCGGCGACGTCACGGGCGACAAGGATCTGCAGAAGGAAGGCAAGAAGGACGAGGTGGTCGGCGGCGTGAAATCGGCCGGCGAAGACCTCAAGGCCGCAGCGAAAGACGCCAAGGACTAAAGGGCCGCTCCCACGCCCGTCATTCTCGCGCCGGTGGCCGGATCCCCCTGGTTGCATTCACCCGGACGGCGCAGGCGGCGTGCCTAGCACGCCGCCCCGATTTTCCTGCCACAAGGGCGGGTGTCGATCCAACCAGATACCCACTCGCAATATCGATCTGAACGTCCGAGCAGGTCTGGCGCCAAATTCGGTTCACGACCCATGCCCGAACTTCGTAAGGTCTGCTATTCGGAGAGGATGAGCCAAGAAGCCAAAGTCCTTAGACGGATCGATAGCGCGGACGGAAAGCGCTATGCTGAGCTAATGGCGCGCGGCGGCTTCTATATTTTCGAGGAGTATACCGAGGGGCGGGACGGCGAGTATGTGTTTATGGCGCCAAGTCATTGCTCTGGCCTGTACGCTACCCAAGCGGAAGCCGAGCGTGACATGATCGCTCAGTTGCCCTGGCTCAGAGACGGCAACGTCGTCTAGCCCCACCCCTAGCCGAACCCAGATCTGTCCGCTTCCGAGCGATGTTTGCAGCGGTGGACGTCCCCCAGCTACAGGGGCGGTAATGACGGCTGGTCAGCTACAGCGGAACCAGTCCCGCCACGTCCACGCCGCGCAGGGCGGCCACCACCCCGGCCCAGACGGTCAGGTTCAGCAGCAGCATCACGGCCACGGCCACGCGCAGGCGGCGCTGCACGGCCTTGCGGCGCTTGCGGGCCTTGAAGCTCCCCGTCGATGGGGAGGCGGTCAGGGTTGCGGCCATCGTCAATGCTCCACGCCAGCCTGAATTACCCCCGTTAATCACTATTAACGCGTCTGATTTGGCCTGGTGCAAGCGGGACGGCTTGTCGCAGCGCCCGGTAGCGGGAAAGGTGGGGCGGCATGAACCCAGCCATCGCCCTCGAACAGGTCGGCAAGACGCATGACGGCGCCATAGCGCTGCAGGGCGTCGACCTGTCGATCGGCAGGGGTCAGTTCGTGGCCCTGGTCGGCGGATCGGGGGCGGGCAAGACCACGCTGCTCAAGACCATCAACGCCCTGGCGCCGCCGAGCTCCGGCCTCGTGCGGATCGACGGCGAGGCGGTGAACGCTCTGGACGGTCCGGCTCTTCGTCGCCGCATCGGCTACGTCTTCCAGGAAATCGGTCTCTTCCCGCACATGACCGTGGCCGAGAACATCGGCGTCGTGCCGGCCCTGCTGGGCTGGGGCAGGGACGAGATCGCCGCCCGGGTCGACGAACTGCTCGACCTCGTCGACCTGCCGCGCGCGGTGGCGGGGCGCCGCCCTTCGGCCCTGTCGGGCGGCCAGCGCCAGCGCGTGGGCGTGGCCCGCGCCCTGGCCGGCCGGCCCTCGATCCTGCTGATGGACGAGCCGTTCGGGGCGCTGGACCCGATCACCCGCCAGGCCCTGGGCGACGACGTCCGCCGCCTGCACCAGGCGCTGTCCCTGACCACTGTCATGGTCACCCACGACGTGGCCGAGGCCCTGTTGCTGGCCGACCGGGTGATCGTGCTGGATCAGGGCCGGATCATCGCCGACGCCGCGCCGCGTGAGCTGATGGCCGGTCACGACGATCCGCGCGTCGAGGCTCTGATGGCCGCCCCGCGTCGCCAGGCCGAGCGGGTGAGGGCGCTGCTGGATGGCTGAACTGCTCGCCCTGCTGCCCCAGCGCCTGGCCTGGCATGCGGCCTTGTCGGCCGCCGCCCTGGCGCTCGGCCTCGCCGTCGCCCTGCCGCTGGGCTTCGCCGCCGCGCGCCGGCCGGGCCTGCGCTGGATCGCCCTGGCGGTCACGGGCCTGGTCCAGACCATCCCCAGCCTCGCCCTGCTGGCGCTGTTCTATCCGCTGCTGCTGCTGATCTCGAACCTGACGAAGGCGAGCCTGGGTTTCGGTTTTCCGGCTCTGGGCTTCCTGCCGGCCCTGCTGGCCCTGTCGCTCTACGCCATGCTGCCGATCCTGCGGAACACCGCCGCGGGCCTGGCCGGCGTCGACCCCGCCGTCACCGAAGCGGCGAGGGGCGTCGGCATGACACCGGGTCAGAGCCTCTTGAAGGTCGAGCTGCCCCTGGCCGCGCCGGTGATCCTGGCCGGCGTGCGCACCGCCGCCGTCTGGACCATCGGCGGCGCGACCCTGGCCACGCCCGTCGGCCAGACCTCGCTGGGCGACTACATCTTCTCGGGCCTCCAGACCGAGGCCTGGGACATGGTGCTGGTCGGTTGCGCCGCCTCCGCGGGCCTGGCCCTCGTCGTCGACCAGCTTCTGGGCGTGGTCGGCCGCGGGCTGGAGCAGCGCAGGCCCGTCCTCTGGGGCGGGGCGCTGGCCGCGCTGGGCCTTGGCCTCGCCGCCGCCGTGGCGCCGCTGGCGGCTCCGGCCCTGACCCCGAGGCCCCAGGCCTATGTGATCGGGGCCAAGAACTTTTCCGAGCAATATGTGCTGGCCGAACTGATGGCGCAGCGGCTGGAAGGGCGGGGCGCGCGGGTCGAGCGGCGCATCAACCTCGGCTCGGCCGTCGCCTATCGCGCCCTGGCCGCCGGCGAGATCGACGCCTATGTCGACTACACCGGCACCCTGTGGGCCAACGTCCTGCACCGCACCGACAATCCCGGCCGGCAGATGGTGCTCGATACGCTGAAGACCGAGCTTGCCCGTCGCGACGGCGTCGTGCTGGCCGCGCCCCTGGGCTTCGAGAACGCCTACGCCTTCGCGATGAAGCGCAAGCGGGCGCAGGAACTGGGCGTGAAGAGCCTGGCCGACCTCTCCGCCAAGGCGCCGAACCTGGTGATGGGCGGCGATCTCGAATTCTTCTCGCGGCCCGAATGGGCGGCGGTCGAGAAAGCCTACGGTTTCAAGTTCAAGAGCCGCCGCCAGTTCCAGCCCACCTTCATGTACCGCGCCCTGGCCTCGGGCGAGGCCGACGTGATCTCGGCCTTCTCCAGCGACGGCCGCATCGCCGCCGACGACCTGGTGGTGCTGGCCGACCCCAAGGGCGCGCTGCCGCCCTATGACGCGGTGCTGCTGGTCTCGCCGAGACGGGCCGGCGATCCAGACCTCCAGGCCCTGGCCGCCGCGTTGTCGGACAAGCTGACGGTCGACGCCATGCGCAGGGCCAACTACGCCGTCGATCGCGACAGCGGCAAGCAGTCGCCGGCCGCGGCCGCGCGAGAACTGGCCGTGGCGCCTCGATGAACTTCGTCCGCTGAAGCTTTGTTTGCGGCCGCTCCGCCGTTGGGGCAGGTTGCGCGCCATGAGCAAGCTTACCCACACGGCGGCGCTGTCGGCGCTGGCCGGCGTCGCCCTCTTCGCCTCCGTCCCGGCCAAGGCGGCCGATCAGGTGAAGCCCAACCCCAAGCTGGTGGTGGTGATCTCCATCGACCAGTTCAGCGCCAACCTGTTCGAACAGTGGCGCGGCCAGTGGAAAGGCGGCCTCGGCAAGCTCGGCCGCGAGGGCGTCGCCTATCCCAACGGCTACCAGTCGCACGGCATGACCGAGACCTGCCCGGGCCACTCCAGCCTGCTCACCGGCGCCTATCCCAACCGCACCGGCATCGTCGGCAACAACTGGTACGACGCGGCGACCGGCAAGAAGTCCTACTGCCTGCTCGACGAGTCGGTGACCCTGGCCGCGCCGTCCGAACAGGACCCGGTCAGCCCCAGGAACCTGATGGTCCCCACCTACGGTGAATGGCTGAAGGCCGTGTCGCCCAAGAGCCGCGTCTACGGCGTCTCGGGCAAGGATCGCGGCGCGATCACCATGGCCGGCCACGATCCGGACGGCGCCTTCTGGTACCAGGCGGGCTTCGGCTTCACGACCTATGTCAAGCCGGGCGAGGACGCCGCGACCAAGCTGGCCCCCGTCGCCGCCCTGAACGCGCGCCTGGCCGCCGAGCAGAAGAAGAAGCCCTTCGTGTGGACTTACGAGAACAAGGCCTGCGCCGCCCTCGAAAAGACCTGGACCACCGGTGATCGCACCTGGGACGCCAAGCTGCCGCGGCCGCTGCCGACCAATAACGCCGAGACGCTGCGCGACCTGTCGGCCAGCCCCTATACCGACGCCGTGACCCTGGAGGCCGCCGCCGCCCTGCGCGACGAGTTCGGCCTGGGCGACGGCCCGCAGGTCGACGTCCTGACCGTCAGCCTGTCGGCCACCGACTTCATCGGCCACCGCTACGGCACCCGTGGTCCGGAGATGTGCGACCATCTCAGCCGCCTGGACGCGCGCCTGGACACCTTCCTGTCGCGCATCGGCAAGGCCAAGGGCGAGGTGCTGGTGGTGCTGAGCGCCGACCACGGCGGTTCGGACTTCCCCGAGCGCCTGCATGACGAAGGCTACGACGTCTCGCGCATCGCCACCTCGGCCTGGCTCAAGGGCCTGAACCAGCAGCTGCGCGCCGACCTGTCGCTCGACTACGATCCGCTGGTCGCCCCGGGCGGCATCGACACCCTGGTGATCGTCGGCGCCGACAAGAAGACCCCGCCCGCGACCGAGCGCGCCCGCATCGCCTCGGCCGCCCTGGCCCTGGTCCGTTCGCGCGGCGAGGTCGCCGAGGCCTACGAGATCAACGACCTGCTGACCACGCCGCCGGTCGCCAAGGGAACCTCGCCCGACACCATCAGCGTCAAGGAGCGCCTGCGCCGCAGCGCCTATCCCGGCCGCTCGGGCGACATCCTGGTGGCGTTCAGGCCGAACCTTGTGCCGGCCAGCGCCAGCGCCACCTACGTCGCCACCCACGGCACGCCCTGGGACTACGACCGTCGCGTGCCGATCTTGTTCTGGTGGAAGAACGCGCAAGCCCGCGAGCGCATCCTGCCGATCGAGACCGTCGACATCGCCCCGACGATCGCCGCCGTCACCGGCGTGCCGATCCCCAAGGCCATCGACGGCCGCTGCCGCCCGCTGGGCGCCGGCCACGACTGCTGAGATTGTCGCTGATCTTCAGATGAGAGGGGCGCGGACCTTGGTCCGCGCCCTTTTTCAATGCCGCAGCAGCAGGGCGAGCAGGTCCGCCCCGATCGCGATCGCCACCCAGCCGACGGCCAGGCCGACGAAGGGGTGGCGCTGCCACCAGTGCAACTTCAATTCCGTACGCATGACAGTTTCCCGACTGATCGGTGAAGCTTGCATGTCAATGGATGGTTTCGCCAGCAACTAGAGCGCGCTTGGATTTGATTGAATCGGGGATTCCGGGTTTGAGCGGATCGTGATTCAACATGGAGGCTGGTGCGGGAGGCCAGCCTGGATGGTTCGACCCTATTCGAT
>NZ_QDKQ01000051.1 GCF_003116815.1 Caulobacter endophyticus | reverse complement strand
ACGTCCGCGCGGCAGCAGCGGCTCGATCCGAGCCCACTCCTCGTCGCTAAGCCACTGAACATGCTTGGCCATCTCACGGCTCCTTTTCAGAAGCCTTGAATCAGCAACCACACATTACCGCCAGCGCTTATTGAGTACGGACCCTAGCCCTGCGGTCCTACGGTCTCGCCCCACCCCGGCTAATCGAGATCCACCGCCTTTGGCGCGCGGCACGCGGTTCGCCGTTCGTCGCCGCGGCGACCGAGCGCTTTTGAACCGCCTTAAGATCGCACCCGAGAGGGCAATTCGAAGCGCGGCAGGAAGTTCAGCGCCGTTGTTCCACCAAAGGCGCCTATCCCTAAACTCAGCCCTATACGAGGCCCCGTGCCATTAATCCCTGGGGTCTGATCCTGAGCTTATCGCTATCCTGGGCGGTTGATGCGACGCCGCCTTGCTGACGGCCGATTGACCGGCTGCATGATGAGCGCGCGAGGTCAGCTTCCCGCCCATCTCGGCCGTCCGGAGGTCTGCATCGCCGCCCGGTCGCGCCGGGAGCGGACTCTTGCGACCCTCCAGGAAAGTGATGTTAGAAACTCGGTGGCGAGGCTCCAAGGCGCTTTCCATATCGCCGAACCAAGAGCATGCGTCGCGCGTTGGGGTGAGTCTTAACAGCACCGCTTGGACGACCGCCGTGACTGCCGATGATGATCATTCGCCGCGACACCATGAAGAGGACATTGAGGGCGGTGGCCAAGCCCGAGGCGTGCCGGCCGCTGGGACCTTGGATGATGGGCCTTCCGAACCGCTTGGGACGTCTGGCATGCGCCATTGGCGCGAAAGCACGATTACCCGTCCGGATCTGAACGAACGCGGCGGTGTGTTCTTCGCCGCGGTCGAGATGACGCGGATGCCGATGATCCTGACCGACCCCAACAAGCCGGACAATCCGGTGGTCTTCGCCAACAAGGCGTTCCTGGATCTGACGGGCTATGAAGAGTCTGAGATACTCGGTCGCAATTGCCGGTTCCTGCAGGGGCCCGGCTCGGACCGCGAGGTCGTCGCCGAGCTTCGCGAGGCCGTGGAAAAGGTCGACGCCGTATCCGTGGAAATCCTCAACTACAAGCGCGATGGCACCCCGTTTTGGAACTCGGTTTTCATCGGTCCGGTGTACGACGTCTCCGGCGAGCTCCTCTACTTCTTCGCCAGCCAACTGGATGTGAGCCGTCGGCGCGACAGCGAGCAGGCCTATCGTCAGTCCCAGAAGATGGAGGCGATCGGGCAGCTGACCGCGGGACTGGCCCACGACTTCAACAACCTGCTGCAGGTGGTCAACGGCAACCTGGAGCTCCTGGCGTCGCGTCCGCTTGACGAGCGAAGCCTGCGCTACATCGATGCGGCCCGCTCGGCGGCCGAGCGCGGAGCCAAACTCACCCGACAGCTCCTGGCTTTCGCCCGCAAAACGCGCCTAGAACCGACCCCGGTCAATCTGTCCGAACTGATCGCCAATTTCGGCGAGCTGATCGAGAGCACGCTGGGCACGCAGATCGACGTCCAGCTGAACCTGCGCCGCCGCTTGCCGGCTGTCCTGGTCGACGCCGACCATTTTGAGATGGCCTTGCTCAACATCGTCATCAACGCCCGCGACGCCATGCCCAACGGCGGCGTCGTGACGATCACGACCCGGAGCTTTCATCTCAATGGCGACGCCGAGGCACGGCAGCTGCCCAGCGGCGACTATGTCGCCGTCGAGGTTCTGGACGAGGGCGAGGGCATGCCCCACCATGTCCTCGAGCGGGCCATGGAGCCGTTTTTCACCACCAAGGGCGTCGGCAAGGGCACGGGCCTTGGATTGGCCATGGCGCATGGCTTCGTCCAGCAGTCACGCGGACGCCTAGAGATCGAAAGCGAGCCTGATCACGGCGCGCTGATCCGCCTGATCTTCCCGGTCGCGCCCGAAGCGATAGCGCGCACCATCCGGGCTCCAGCAAGCGTGGCCGCCCTCCCCGCGCAAGTAGACCAGCCTTCTCCTGACGGCGCGCGGGTTCTCCTTGTCGAGGACAATCCCGAGGTTCAGGCGCTGGGTCGGGAGATTCTGAGCGCGGCCGGGTACAGCGTGACCACGGCGTCCTCGGGCGATGAGGGACTAGCGGTGTTCGCCGCCGCACCCGACGCCTTCGACCTGCTCTTCAGCGACATCGTCATGCCGGGCGGCCGCAATGGCATCGTGCTGGCCGAAGATGTACGGCGTCTACGACCGGAGATCCCCGTTCTTCTGACCACCGGCTACAATGAGGATCTGCTCGCCGAGGGGCCTGCACGCCCGTCTCAGAACGTCATCGGCAAGCCCTATCGGCGCGCCGAACTGCTCGACCGCGTACGCCAGGCGCTCGCGAACCTGTCCCCGGATGTGCGACGGACGCCGTCAGATTTCGGATCCGCAGAGGGCTAGCCATGAGGCTCAACCGCGCCAGGAGCAGAACTTGGCGGACCTCCAAGAACGCGACATTCGTGAGCCGGGCGAGCCAAGCGCCTCGCCGCTACCTCATTGATCGCCCGGACGATCTATGAGGATCCGATCGTCACCTGCGCGAGTCCGGCCTATCTCTCGGGCCGTCCCGCGCCCGTTCAGCCCTCCGATCTCGAAGGCCACCTGCGTATCGGCTATTTCTCGGCCGCATCCAGCGAAGTCAGGCCGATGGTGTTCGAGAAGAACGGCCAGCGCAGCGTCATCGAGGCCCGCGATCTCATGGCGAACGACAGCACGGGTCAGGTGAACATGATCCTTCACGGCCTGGGCGTGGGTCAGACCTACCTGTCCACTGTCGCCGCCCACCTGGCATCCGAGGCGCTGGTGCGGTTGCTGGACGATTGGACCAACGGCTCCGACCCGATCTCGGTGCTGTATCCTCCCGCCAAACGACTGAACGCGTGCGTTCGGGCCTTCATCGACTGGCTGGTGACCTATCTCGAGGCTGAGGCGCGGCGTTCGACCCAGGTTTGATACAGCCGCGAAGAAGACATGTCCGATCGACACGATCCAATCAAAGCCCCCGCACGCCATCAACACCCAATACGAACGCGACACCTGACGGCGTCGCGCCATATGCGGACCTTAGCGCCGCTCCAAGAACGGGACGTTCAGCGCAGCGGAACTCGGCTGACCAAAACTCTAGAGTTCGGAGACTCACCCACTAGATCCAAGCCGCCCCTGCGCGGGCATTTAACTTGACCATATTCCAGCAGCTGCCGGCCGACGGCAGCCCCAGTTGAGCGGGTCGAGCGTGGAAATTGCGCGCCGCGAAGCAAAACGCCGAATTTGCGGAGCGGGCCGTGATCAGGTCCAGCACCCGTTGCTGCGACTCTCAGATTGACCAGCAAATGCGCCGCTCGTAAGGCGGTCCCTTCGTTGCGCGCGCACGGGAGAAGCAACGATATCAGGCCCAGCAGTCATCCAATACCGCAGCGGCTATCGCTGCCTTTTCTTGCGGCAGGAAGCGCGCGTAATGTCTTTCAACCATTTCGGCCGTGTCCTGAATAGCATAACCAGCCATCTCGAAAGATCCGGTCAACTTTAGCACATGGGACGCCAATACATGCCTCGCCGACCACGAGGAAGGCATGCACTCAAAACGCCGCTCGCAATCCCATAGTGCTCCTCGATAACCGAGAGTGCGCGTCGCTCCTCCGCGCTTCCCGGGGCTCTTCGCCCGGTGCGCCAAGCACTGATCGTCGCTCTATGAATCTTTATTCCGGCATTTTCGATAACAAGTTGAAGTGCCGCGCAAGTATCACCGTGAACATCCATCTGCTGGGCCAGTTCCTTATGGAAGCTGATTTCCTCGCGCCTGGAACGCAACTCTGCCAATGCTTCATCACTCCCGCGTTCGGGAACGGGTAGGCGGCGGCGAACATCAATCCGCTTCTCAATGACCTTATAAATAGTTAGACGCCGCTTCCGATTTGGCATTCCAAAGCTCCCGGTGCTCCTCACGCAGGCTACTTATAGGCATCACCTACTATGCTACTCATCGTCTGTCGAATGTGGAACGCTCTCCGCATAGCGTCACCTCAGATGAAAGCGCCGCCTTCTCAGCTGCGCCGCGTGGTGGCGGCGAATGTACGTCGCCTGCGCACGACGCTCGAAATCAGCCAGGAACGCTTAGCCAGCGATAGCGGACTCCATCGAACATATGTCGGCGCGATTGAGCGCGCTGAACGGAACGTGTCACTGGATAATGTTGAGCGACTAGCGCTAGCTTTGGGCGTTGAGCCCTGGCGCCTGCTGCGTGAATGCGAATAGAGATTCAACGCTTCTAGAGCGCTGCTCAATGGGCGTCGATCATCAGGTTAGAGGCATTGACATTAGCCTCTTACGAAGACAGCTCCGACATAAGCGCCCTACAATTGGTGCTGACCCCAGCGCATTTGCGCCTGGATGCCAGGAACACCCCGCTGCTTGACGTGACCAGAGCGGCAACACAAAGGGAGCACTAGGCAAATTGCGCTTCAATTTTTGTGCGGATGCGCCACGACCCAAAGCCGTGCTAGATATAACTGGCGCTCGGTCAATGTGTATTCCGAAATAATGTCCTGAGGATCCAGGCCCAATTCAAGAAGCCTCACCGTATCGTAGACTTTTATTTGGGTGTGAGGGAATGTTGGATCCTGCCGGTTAGCTCCCAGCGTGCTGATGGCCTCATCAAGATCGGCGATACGGGCGTCAACATCACGACGCACCCACGCGACATCCAAGTGAACAACAGGGTTCACACTGTAATTCTCCAGCCCAGGGCGCTCTTCAAGCTCTCGATAAAGCCGAGCACGTTTAGGCACTGACAGGTTACTTGTCAGATAGTAGTCGAGCCGCAGGCATAGTAGATGATGACGAGACAGAAACCGGGGCGATCGGCGTCCACCCCCAGACCTCTCTAAAATCACTACCTTCTTATCTATCAAATTTTGGACGATCTTCAGTTCGAGCCCACTTATCGCCGCCGCGTCCAAGGTTGTAAAAATCCGCTTCACCTGAAATGGCCCGCGCTTTCGGTTAGGCGTCACCGCCAATGCGCGGCTCAATAGCCTAGAAACACGCCCTTCTAATAGCGTTTAAGCGCCTACGAACATGATGCCGATCGCGCTGCATCTAGCCCCCAATGATGACTATAGGTAGCGTCACGTCGCGTTGATGGGTAGAGTCGCGTTCTCTGAAACTGTGAGACTGAGAGGACGCCGGCTTGGCCCATCGATCCCATTGCGGCGGGACGCCACCAGACGGGTCGAAGCGACAGCGCTTCCCTGCTTCGCAACTTTACCAGACTGAAGCCGCAGCCAAGTTAGACTTTGGCGCCGGTGGCTTCGCTTCTGCACTAAAACTATGCGCCGAGCGGCATGGCGACAGCCGAGCACAACTGCACCGCGTGCTAAATCAAGCAGGACACGCTATCGGCCGGTCTAGCATCTATTCGTGGTGGCGCGGAGCTCAAAGCCCTCGGGATGTTAAGGCCATGAGGGCAATCGCTTTCATTGAGCGGCGTTATGGCCTTGGAGAGGGAGAGTTGCGGAGGCTGCTCCCGTATCAGCGGCGAGGCTATTACGGCCACCAATTGCCAGGCTTAACCGCGAGCGAGCGCCGCCGAATATCGAGTCATTTGCCCGAAGACTTTAATGACCGCCCCGTGACCGAACAGGACCAGATCATCAGTTGGGTTCGAACAGTCATTCTAGGCGGGTCAACGCCTTACCGGCGCTATCAGCGGAATGCACAGTCGTTTGCATATGCCGTCGGCTTTTCCGCCGAAGCTTGCGATACGAGCATGCCGTATTCGCTCAAGCCGAAAAAATTTGAGCCGCATTTCACCGTCGGGGTGGATCGAGTACCGGCCCCAGCTGCGCTGGACGCGGAAATGGCTGATCTGCTCCGCTTCAAAGCCTCTGAAATCACCCCTCTCCGCCTCAATCGCTCCGGGGTGTGGGGGGAAGCCAGTGTTCAGCAACGCGCCGCCCACATTGGGCTCTTGTTCGGGGCGCTAACGGCCCACCCAGACGGGCCGGCTAAGGGTCTGGGCGTCCCCCTGGAAAAGATCAGCTTTGCCATGCTCGCGCATCCAGGCATCTGGGCATGGTACCTGCAATGGCGCCGAGCACGTCGAGGCTTCTTGACGTTGTGGGAGGCGGACATGCTTTTGCTCGGGGGAGCGCTGACGCGTGAGCCTACGGGATGGCTAAGGCAGTCGCCACATCTCGCTGGCCGCATGCCGGAGGTCCCGAATATTATTACGCGTGAAGATGTCAGTCGCGCGCAGGCGGATTGGGAAGCGTATTGCGATCAGGCGTGCGCTAAGCTTTGCGCCTGGGCGAGCGATGTGAAGCGTGTGGCCAAAATTCACAGGGACCCATTTGAAGCGATCCTACCCGTCCTGGAATCCGACACCCCTGTGCAAGTCTACGCGCGCATACCTGCCGAAGTCCTCCGCACCCTGCCTGATCGCCGACGTTATCCCGTTGCAGCGGCAGAGGCGACACGTTCCTGCCTGATGCTAAAGCTTGGACTGCATACAGGTTTGAGGCAGAGAAATCTCCGAGAACTCCGGGCAAGCAAACGAGGCGCGAAGCCGACGCCGATGACCCAGCTTGAGTCCTTGCGATGCGGCGAACTCGGTTGGGACGAAGATAAAAATGGCTGGACAATTCGGATACCCGCCGCGGCATTCAAGAATGGTCGATCATCGTACTTCGCTGATCGGCCGTACATTCTACGCTTGCCGGACACTGGCGGCCTCTACACGCATATTGAACTTTACCTAGCTAAACATCGAGCGGTACTCCTTTCGACCGCTAGCGACCCAGGGACTCTTTTTGTAAAGACCGTGAAGAGGCTGACA
This sequence comes from Caulobacter endophyticus, assembly GCF_003116815.1. GTDB lineage: Bacteria > Pseudomonadota > Alphaproteobacteria > Caulobacterales > Caulobacteraceae > Caulobacter > Caulobacter endophyticus. Next base: position 2,055 of record NZ_QDKQ01000051.1, on the reverse strand, counting down.
ACCAAGGATGCCAGCTATGACAGCACAACATTTTATATGGCGTGGAGAGAAGTAGTGCAACGCTACGGCGTTTTTAACCCTTACACAGGTAAGGGCGCTATTAAGGGCTTATTACCCCACGGACCGCACAATGTGCGCGATATATTGGCAACACATATTTTGAAACGCACTGGCTCTTTCGAGCAAGCCGGCTACGCTATACAAGACACCGCCGCGACTGTTGCTCGGCATTATTCCCGGTTCCTGCCCGGCGACAAGGCTGCGTTCATTTCTCGGCTTCTTGAAACAGATTGGGCCACGCCCTGAAGGGCGCCAGCTTAGCTGTGGATACACTAAGTTGGCCATTGCGAGCCCGCCCGACCTCTGATAGCCAGACCCCCTCTTCGCCGACGCAAGCGTGTCGACCGGTGGCCCGGTGGCGGAGTGGTTACGCGCCGGACTGCAAATCCGTTTACCCCGGTTCGATTCCGGGCCGGGCCTCCAACCTCTGCTCTTTTTTCTGATGGCTTAGCCGGTTAGGGCCTGGCTTCAGTTGAGCCAGTAAGCGCAGAGGGCGCCGAAGAGGTAGTTCCTGCCAGCTTTCCGTAGCTGTTGACTATATGACGGGGTCTTTGAGCCTGCACCACAAGCGCTCAACGAGGTCGTGCTGCCTGTAGGCGTCGACGTCGTAGAGAATGGCGACCTTGCGTGAAGCGGTTGAAGGAATGACCGCGTCAGCGCCGCGCTCGGCCAGGCACTGGCGTAAATGGCTGGCGTCGTAGGCGTGGTCGGGGAGCAGGCGACGGAATGGCCCGGCGGCCTGGATCCGCGCCGCAGCAGCGGCTCGATCCAGCCCCGCCGCGTCGCTATGCCACTAACCTGCTCGGCCATTTCAAAGCTCCTTCTCAGAAGCCTTAGCTCAGCAACCGACGATTACCGGCAGAGCTAATTTGGCGCGGATCCTGGCGCAGGACCCCCTCGAACTAAAAGTGAGTAAGAAACACTATAATGCGACCGCCCAAGCTCCACTGCATTGCGGCCTAAAAACGGCCAGCAAAGCAACTGTGACGGGGAGGTGCGACTGACTGCGAACGCGCCTGACGAGCCCGAGCACAGGGCTCGATATTGGGTTCGGGATCTGCTCGCCATTTTTGCCCATCAAGTGGGCGGACTTGCTGATCAGGATAAAGCCAGCCCCTTTGGCGCCATCAGGCTCGACCTCGTCACGCCAGGAAGCGGGTTCGACGCCGGCTATAGCCTGACTGGTCACGGTCGCTCGGCCGAAATCACGAGTTTATCCAACAAGCTAAGACCACCGGAGGCACCGCTCGCAGAGCCGCCCCTTCGACGACCGAGCTCAGCGTCAGGGTAGCAACGCCCGAGGCGATGAAGCCCTCACCCAGCCTTTGCGGCCGGACGGTTGAGGTTAGGCTGGGCAGCAGCCCGAGAGATCATAGCGCCAGATCGCCGAGGCCGCGACCACGGCGCCAGCGCTCGCAGCGATCGGCCGGCGAGCTGCGGGGGCGCTCTCGATGATGCCAAGACCAATCAGCACGGAGCAAAAGCCAAGCAGGCCAAATGTTCGGCGGCGCCGCGACAAGGAGGATGCTCGCCTGAGAACAGCAGGGTGCTCGTCCAACCCGACCAGTTGGTCCGGAGCCGCCGCGCCATAAAGGCGCTCCAGTCTGGCGCAAAGGCACAGCGCTTCAACCTCCACCCATCGATCCGTTCGCTCCTTGGTCTTCGGCATTCACCGCGCCTCGATCCTACGCCCCTCAGGCGAAAATCCTGGGTCGACGATAGCGTTGCGTGAGTAAGGCAAAGTTTGTTACGCCGGTAGCGGAATTGTGGTCGTCGAACCGCGTTGCGCCGCGACAAGGCGTCGCGCTGCATCACCGAAGACATACGATCGTCCGCCTGGAACAAGCTTGGCCTTTGCGCGTTCGCACCTGGCAATTTTGCTCGGAGGTGCTCATGAAACCCGTCCGCAAGGCCGTCCTTCCCGTCGCCGGCTTGGGCACCCGCGTGCTGCCCGGGACGAAGTCGACGCCGAAGGAGCTTCTCAACGTCGTGGAC
>NZ_QDKQ01000050.1 GCF_003116815.1 Caulobacter endophyticus | reverse complement strand
CCCCGGCTCCGGCCGCCGCGCCCGCCGCCGAGGCCCCCGCGGCCGCGCCGGCCCCGGCCGCCATTCGCGGCGACGCCGTGAAGTCGCCGATGGTCGGCACCGCCTACCTCTCGCCGCAGCCCGGCGCCGACGCCTTCATCAAGGTGGGCGACACCGTCTCGGCCGGCCAGACCCTGCTGATCGTCGAAGCCATGAAGACCATGAACCCGATCGCCGCCCCCAAGGCCGGCAAGATCGTCGAGATCCTGGTCGCCGACGCCCAGCCCGTCGAGTTCGGCGAGCCGCTCGTCGTCATCGAGTAAGCGCCATGTTCGACAAGATCCTCATCGCGAACCGGGGCGAGATCGCGCTCCGGGTTCACCGCGCCTGCAAGGAAATGGGCATCGCCACCGTGGCGGTCCACTCCGAGGCCGACCGCAACTCGATGTGGGTGCGCCTGGCCGACGAGAGCGTGTGCATCGGCCCCGCACCGGCGGCCAAGAGCTATCTCAACATCCCGTCGATCATCGCTGCGGCCGAGATCACCGGCGCCCAGGGCATCCACCCCGGCTACGGCTTCCTGTCGGAGAACGCCCGCTTCGCCGAGATCGTCGGCGCGCATGGCTTCACCTTCATCGGCCCCAAGCCGGAACACATCCGGATGATGGGCGACAAGATCACCGCCAAGCAGGCGGTGAAGGACGCCGGCATCCCGGTCGTTCCCGGCTCGGACGGCGGCGTATCAACCGAGGAAGAGGCCTTCGCGGCCGCCGACAAGATCGGCTTCCCGGTGCTGATCAAGGCCGCCGCCGGCGGCGGCGGTCGCGGCATGAAGGTCGCCCAGACACGTGACGACCTCGCCGAAGCGGTCGCCACCGCCCGCGCCGAGGCCCGCGCCGCCTTCGGCGACGACACGGTCTACATGGAGCGCTACCTCCAGAAGCCGCGCCACATCGAGCTGCAGGTCATCGCCGACAGCCACGGCAACGTGGTTCACCTGGGCGAACGCGACTGCTCGCTTCAGCGCCGTCACCAGAAGGTCCTGGAAGAAGCCCCCTCGCCCGCCCTGTCGGCCGAGGGTCGCGCCAAGATCGGCAAGATCGTCGTCGATGCGGTCAAGGCCATCGGCTACCTCGGCGTCGGCACCATCGAGTTCCTGTGGGAGAACGACGAGTTCTTCTTCATCGAGATGAACACCCGCCTGCAGGTGGAGCACCCGGTCACCGAAGCCATCACCGGCATCGACCTGGTGCGCGAACAGATCCGCATCGCCGCGGGCCTGCCGCTGTCGTTCACCCAGGCAGACGTCGTGTTCGAGGGCCACGCCATCGAATGCCGCATCAACGCCGAGAACGCCCGCACCTTCACGCCCTCGCCAGGCACGGTGACGGACTTCCACGCGCCCGGCGGCCTGGGCGTGCGCCTGGATTCGGCGATCTACACCGGCTACGCGATCCCGCCCTACTACGACAGCCTGATCGGCAAGCTGATCGTCCACGGTCGCGACCGCGCCGAGTGCATCGCGCGCCTGAAGCGCTGCCTGGGCGAAATGGTCGTCGGCGGCGTCGAGACCACGATCCCGCTGTTCCAGGACCTGCTGGTGCAGCCCGACATCCTGGCCGGCGACTACGACATCCACTGGCTGGAACGCTGGATCAAGTCGCAGGGCTAAGGCCTTATCTTGGTCGGCCCCGGAGTGCTCCGGGGCCGACTGAGACGATCGGAACCCACTGACGCGCATGGACGACGCCTTCGGCCTCGACGATCTCGTCGCCTGCTACGAACGCGGCGTCTTCCCCATGGCCGACGCGCGCCATGACGAACGCCTCTTTCTCATCGATCCCCAATGGCGCGGCGTGCTTCCGCTCGACGCCATGCACATTCCCCGTCGCCTGGCCCGCACCGTGCGATCGGAACCCTTCGAGCTGCGCGTCGACACCGCCTTCGACGCCGTGGTCGAGGCCTGCGCCTCGTCGCGCCCGGGCCGCCTGGAGACCTGGATCAATGCTCCGATCCAGAAGATGTACGGCATGCTCTACGCCGCCGGCCGCGCCCACAGCGTCGAGTGCTGGCAGGACGGCGAGCTGGTCGGCGGGCTCTACGGCGTCTCGCTGGGCGGGGCCTTCTTCGGCGAGAGCATGTTCTCGACCGCCCGCGACGCCAGCAAGGTGGCGCTGGTGCATCTGGTCGGCCGGCTGAACGTCGGCGGCTACCGCCTGCTCGACACCCAGTTCATCACTGATCACCTGGCGCAGTTCGGCACGGTCGAGATCTCGCGCGCCGACTACAAGCGCCGGCTCGCCAAGGCCCTGACGGCCCAGGCCGATTTCTACTTGCTGGGGCCGGCTGCGACCGGGGCCGACGTCTTGCAGGCGATCAGCCAGGCGTCATAGACCGGATGCTCCAGCGGGTTCAGGCCCGGGGAGCTGGCGTACATCCAACCCTTGAACACCTGGCGTCCGGCCGGCGCAGCGCGACCGGGCAGAGCCTTGGGCTGGGTGTCGATGGTCAGGTAGGCGATCTGGTCGGGCGCCAGCTCGTCGGCGGCCGTGACCTCGCAGGCCCGAGCGGTGAACACCAGGGTCTTGTAGCGGATCGGCTGGCCCACCGGCACCTCGAACCGCATGGTCTCGGTCGTGACCTTGTCCAGCGCCTGGATGATGGCCACGCCATAGCGTCCGCGCTTGGCGGGTTCGGCGGGCTTGGCTGGAGTCGTGGCGACCGGCTTGGCGGGCACGGGATCGGCCGCCGGCGGCGGCGCGGGTTCGGGCGGCGGGGCGGCGTTGGACGGCGCTTGCTGCTGGACGACCGGCTTGGGCGCCGGGGCGACCGGCGCGGGCTGGGCCGCTGGCGGCGTTGCGGCGGCCGGAGCCTGCTGCACGGGCCGCGCCTGTTGCGGAGCGGCCTGCAGCGCCCAGGCGGCGCCGACGGCGAACGGAACCGCGGCGACCAGGATCGCCGCGCCCTGCAGGCTGCGCCGCTTGAAGCTCATCTTATTCCGGCGACCAGGACTGATAGTCGCTGGTGGCGACGGCGCGTTCGCCGCCGCGGCCGATGGCGCCTTTCGGACGCCAGGCGTGGACCGTGCCGGTCAGGTTCGGCAGGTGGTCCTTCTCCCATGCGCGACGCTTCAGCGGCGCCTGGGTCGGCGGCTCGTCGAAGGTGTAGTGCAGCCAGCCGCTCCAGTCCGGCGGAACCTTCGAAGCCTCGGCGTAGCCGTCATAGATCACCCAGCGACGCTTGCGGTCGTCATAGCTGTCCTTGTTGTCGCGGGCTTCGAAGTAGCGGTTGCCGTACTCGTCCTTACCCACGAACACGCCCCGGCGGGAAATGTGGAAGCGCTGACCCAGGGTCGCTCCGTTCCACCACGTGAAGATCGCTTTCAGCACTGCGCGGCACCCAATCTAGCAAAGGCCTTCGCGACCGAAAAAGCGCGGCGCGAAGCGGGCGGACTATAGGTCGCCGCGCCCTCAGCGTCCAGCCAAGCCGTCGCCGATCACCGCTTCAAGATGTTGTGGACAGCATCGCGCTCAGACCCAACATCTATTGATGGTTACCGACCAGCGGTTTAGGGTTGACACCATGACGAAGCACCCGCCGCGGAATCGGCCCATGCGCTTTGAACGACTTTTCGCCGGCCGAGCGCCGGAAATCGACCTGCGCGAGATCGAGCGGCCCGACCGCTTCGTGGAAATCCTTGCGCCGATCGGCTGGCCTGACGCTCGCGTCGAGGCCTGGCTGGACTGGGCTGCGATCGCCGCGCCAGGCCCGGCCGACAACGAATCCGCTCTCGACGGCGCGCCCGAGCGCTACGCCGCCCGCCTGGCCAGCGCCGGTCGCAACGCGGGGCTCTTCGCCTCGGAAGCCGACGCCCGGGCCTTCGCCGCCGATATCGTCGACAGCCTGATGGCCGGAATCGCCGCGCCGACCGTGGGGGCGCCCGCCCTGCCCTCGCCTCTGCACGTTTCAGCCATCGAGTTCCGGGCCGCCGCCGCACAGCATGTCGGCAAGGCGCGCGCCGATCGCCTGGCTCGCGAATCCGCCGCTCAGCTGGAAACGGCCCTGACGGCCGTCACCGACGCCGTCCTGCGCTGCGAGGGCGACGCCCGCGCCTGCGCCGATCCGGCCCGCAACGTCGCCCTGGCCCGCGCCGCCCAGAAGGCCCGGGCCGCCGGCGCCAGCGACGCCAGCATCGCCGACGCCGTAGCCTTGGCCGGCGCCCCCGGCTTCTCCACCTTCCCGGCCGAACCCGCCCCGATCGCGCTGCTGCTGGCCCTGGCCGAATCCACCGACGTGGCCGCCGGCGACGAGTTCGCCGCCCTTGCCGCCCGCGTCAGCTGGGAAACCGGCGGCGTGGTCCTGGCCCTGTCGCCAACCGACGCCGAAGCCCTGGCTACCGGTACGAGCGCCCGCGCGGCCGTCAACGCCGCCGCCTTCCTCGACGAGGACGGCTTCGACTCTGCAGGCTTCCGCCACGCCGTGCGCCTCTGGACCACAGCCCTTGAACTCGAACGGCCCGCCGACGGCGGCGTCGCGCTTGGCCTCGCTGGCGTCGGCGACTGGTTGCTGGCCCAGGGCCTGTCTCCCGCCGAGGACGCCGGACGCGACGCCGCCGCCGCGCTGTGGGCGCTGACCGCTGGCGAGGCCTTGAGCGCTTCCGCTGCGGTCGCCGGGGCGCTGGGCCCGGCCGAAGCCTATACCGTCGAGGCCGACCGGATCATCGCCGGCCTGGCCGAGCGCGCGGCCTCCGCCGCCGCGCTGACGGGACCGCTGGCCGCAGAGGCTGCGGCTACGCTGAAGGCCTCCATTGCCGCTGCCCAGGCCCATGGCCTGCGCGGAACGGGCGTGGTCGCCTCCTTCGAAGACTCCGAGACCGCCCTGCGCCTTGGCGCCCGCCCTGGCCTCGACGCCGGCTGGAGCCTGATCCAGACCTCGGAGACCAGCGACGGCTTCGCCGTGCCGCAGTTTTCCGCCGCCGCTCAGGCTGCCTTGCAATCGATCGACATTGACCTCGACGCAGTGCGCCTGAACGCCCTGGGCAGCGGCTCGCTGGAAGAGGCCCCCGGCGTCGACCATCGCGCCCTGGCCGCCGTCGGATTCACCGCCCACGAGATCGCCCTGGCCGAAGCCGCCTTGCGCGCCGGCCACGACCTGCGCGCGGCCTTCGCGCCGGCCATCGTCGGCGCCGACTTCATAGGCGACGTGCTGGGCGCCTCGCGCGAAGCCCTGGCCGATCCGGCCTTCGACACCCTGGCCTTCGCCGGCTTCGCGCCGGAAGCCGTCGCCGAAGCCCAGGCGCACGCGGTGGGGTCCGGCCGCCTGTTCGACTGCCCCGCCCTGCCCGCCGAGATCCAGGATCTGCTGCGCGCCTTCGAGGCCCCGGCCCAGGCCGATCGCATCGCCTTCACGGCGGCCGTGGAAGCCTTCGCCTGCGCGCCGCAGCCGCTGGCCCTGATCGCGCCGTTCGACGCGCGCCCTGCGGACCTGCTGCGTCTTCAGGCCTCGGCCGCACGCGCGGGCGTACGCGCCCTGAAGCTGTCGCGCGCCGCCGCGCCCGCCGACTTCGCCCTCGACCTGCCCGAAGCTCAGGTCGAAGCGCCGCGCTCCAGGACTCCCGAGCCGATCATCACTGAACGCGTGGTCGAGAAGGTGATCGAGCGCCAGCGCGAGCGCCGCAAGCTGCCCGATCGCCGCAAGGGCTACATCCAGAAGGCGGCCGTGGGCGGCCACAAGGTCTATCTGCACACCGGCGAGTACGAGGACGGCGAGGTCGGCGAGATCTTCATCGACATGCACAAGGAAGGCGCCGCCTTCCGGTCGTTGATGAACAACTTCGCCATCGCGATCTCGATCGGCCTGCAATACGGCGTGCCGCTGGACGAGTTCGTCGACGCCTACGTCTTCACCAAGTTCGAGCCGGCCGGGCCGGTGACGGGCAACGACTCGATCAAGTCGGCGACGTCGATCCTCGACTACATCTTCCGCGAGCTCGGGGTTTCGTATCTGGGCCGCGACGACCTGGCCAACGGCGACCCGCAGGAATTCAACGCCGACGGCCTGGGCCGCGGCAAGTCCGCCGACGTCGAGGACGAGGCCGAGGAACCGGCGCCTCTGCCCGCCTCGAAGTTCATCTCCAAGGGCTTCTCGCGCGGCGCCACGCCCGACAATCTGGTGTTCGCCGCCTTCGGTCGCCGCAAGGACGACGCGGCCAAGGCCAGCGCGCCCGCCGACCAGGCCGACATCTGCCCGGCTTGCGGCGACGTGGCCCTGAGCCGCAAGGGCGGCCTGGTGGTCTGCGAAAGCTGCAACGGCCAGGCCGAACGGCCCTCTCCGCGCGGCTGAGTTTCCGGCGCGGGACTTGCTGTGGTCGCGACAAGTCCCGTATGTCGCCCTTTCCATCGCTCAGGACGCGTGCCGAAATGAAACCTCTGGCCCTCCTCACCGCCGCCGCACTGTCGGCCCTGATGCTCGCCGGTCCCGCCCTGGCGCAGAACGCCGGCCAGATCGCCAGCGTCCGTCGTGGCGCCGACTGCCCGCGCTGCAACCTGTTCCAGGCCGACCTGTCGGGCCTGACCCTGAAGGCCAAGAACCTGTCCGGCGCCCGCCTTCGGCAATCGGACCTGTCGCTGGCGGTGATGGGCCGGACGCGCTTTACCGGCGGCGACCTGCGCGACGTCAACGCCTATGGCGGCGTCTTCGGCGGCGCCAGCTTCGCCAGGACCGACCTGACCAACGCCACCTTCGTCGGCGCCTATCTGGAGGGGGCCAGCTTCGCCGGCGCCAACCTGTCGGGCGTCAACTTCTCGGGCGCCGAAATGGACCGCGCGAGCGGCCTGACCCAGGCGCAGCTGAACCGCGCTTGCGGCGACCCGTCGACGACGCTGCCGCGCGGCCTGTCGATTCCCCGCTGCCGCTGATCGGCCCAGCGCCTGGTCCCGTCGCGCAGATGGCGCATCGAGCCGTCGGCGGCATCATGACGCGAAAAAGCCCTCCGAGCTGCATGGCCGGAGGGCTTTGCCTTTCAGGCGCTGGCCGCCGGATCCTTACACCTTGATAGGCGGAGCCGTGCGGATGTGCAGTTCCTTGAGCTGCTTGTCGAGCACGCCCGCCGGCGCGTTCATCAGCAGGTCCTGGCCCTGCTGGTTCAGCGGGAAGGCGATGACTTCGCGGATGGCGACCTGCTCGGCCAGCAGCATGACGATGCGGTCGATGCCGGGGGCCAGGCCGCCGTGCGGCGGGGCGCCGAAGCGGAAGGCGTTCAGCATGCCGCCAAACTGCTCCTCGACCACTTCGGGGCCGTAGCCGGCGATCTCGAAGGCCTTGAGCATGATCTCGGGCTTGTGGTTCCGGATCGCGCCCGAGCACAGCTCGTAGCCGTTGCAGACGATGTCGTACTGGTAGGCGCGGATGGTCAGGGGATCCTGGCCTTCCAGGGCTTCCAGGCCGCCCTGCGGCATCGAGAAGGGGTTGTGCGAGAAGTCGACGCGCTTTTCGTCCTCGTTCCACTCGAACATCGGGAAGTCGACGATCCAGCAGAACTTGAACTGCTCTTCGGCGACCAGCTTCAGCTCCGTGCCCACGCGGGTGCGGGCCAGGCCCGCGAACTTGGCGAACACGGCCGGATCGCCGGCCACGAAGAAGGCGGCGTCGCCCTGGCCAAGGCCCAGGCTTTCCATCAGCGCCTGGGTCGGCTCGCCCAGGTTCTTGGCGATCGGGCCGCCCCAGCCGCCCTGGTCTTCCGACCAGAACACGTAGCCAAGGCCCGGCTGGCCTTCGCCCTGGGCCCAGCTGTTCATGCGATCGCAGAAGGCGCGCGAACCGCCGGTCGGGGCCGGGATGGCCCAGATGGCGTTCTTGGCGTCGGCGCCGAGGATCTTGGCGAACAGGCCGAAACCGCCGTCACGGAAGTGTTCGGAGACGTCGGCCATCTTGATCGGGTTGCGCAGGTCCGGCTTGTCGCTGCCGTACCAAGCCATCGACTGGGCGTAGGTCAGGCGCTCGAAGCCCTTGTGCTCGAGCGTCGCGCCGAAGTCGTTGGTGAAGGTGTGGGTGTCGCTGATCGGCGACACCGGCTTGCCGTTCGAGAACTCCTCGAAGACGCCGTGCATGACCGGCTCGATGGCCGCGAACACGTCCTCTTGCGTCACGAAGCTCATCTCGACGTCGAGCTGGTAGAATTCCAGCGAACGGTCGGCGCGCAGGTCTTCGTCGCGGAAGCACGGGGCGATCTGGAAGTAGCGGTCGAAGCCCGAGACCATCAGCAGCTGCTTGAACTGCTGGGGCGCCTGCGGCAGGGCGTAGAACTTCTCGGGATGCAGGCGCGAGGGCACCAGGAAGTCGCGCGCGCCTTCCGGCGACGACGCCGTCAGGATCGGCGTCTGGAACTCGTTGAAGCCCTGGGCGAACATGCGGTTGCGGATCGACTGGATCACGCGCGAGCGCAGCACGATGTTCTTGTGCAGGGTCTCACGGCGCAGGTCGAGATAGCGGTGCTTGAGGCGGATCTCTTCGGGATAGTCCGGCTCGCCGAAGACCGGCAGCGGCAGTTCGTCGGCGGTCGACAGCACTTCCACGTCGGTGACGCGGATCTCGATCTCGCCGGTCGGCAGGTTCGGGTTCACCACGGCAGCGTCGCGGGCGATGACCTGGCCGTCGACGCGGATCACGCTCTCGGCGCGCAGGCGCTCGACGATGGCGAAGCCGGGGGTTTCGGGATGCAGGACCAGCTGGGTCAGGCCGTAGTGGTCGCGCAGGTCGATGAAGACCAGGCCGCCATGGTCGCGCTTGCGGTGGATCCAACCCGACAGACGCACATTGGCGTTGGTGTCGCTGGCCCGAAGAGCGCCGCAGTTATGGGTGCGATAGGCGTGCATCGTGGTCATGAAAGGCTTCGAAACGCGTTGATTTGTAAGGCGCGGAAAGGCGCATGCGGGGGCGTTTATGTCAAGGATTCTGAGGGCGTTGGCGGATCTGGACCTTTGAGCTGGCGCGCGGCGCAAGGCCCCTCCGGCCCGTTCCTCCAGATGCTCCCCCTGAAGGGGGAGCTGTCGCGGAGCGACTGAGGGGGAAGGGATAGCTGCGTCGGGGATGTGCTGACCTCATCAGACACTTCCCCCTCCGGCCCTGCGGGCCACCTCCCCCTTCAGGGGGAGGATCTTTGGGCGCGACTTCGCAGTCTCCCGCGCGATAGCGCGTTAGTTCGGGGAGGCGCGGAGCGGCCGGGCGGAGCCCGGAGACCGTGTGTTTGTTTAGCGTTTCGGCTTCGTCGACCGCTCCGCCGCATCATTTGTCTCGGAGGGGCCAGAGGCGCGGGTGATGTTTCAACCCAAGGGCCAGCCTTTCCCCCGGACGGGCAGGACCAATAGCCCCGCGGTGATCCGGCGCGGCCTCGGCTGATCCTGTTAGGCCGGTTTGACGATCCCGGCCCTGTCGACCCGCAAGCTTGTCCAGGAAGGCTTCGCAGGGCCCCGGATCTATCCACGGACAGACCCTCTCCCGCCTTCCCGATACCCGCCTTGCGGCCCCGCTCGATGCGGTCCTCGCCACGCTTGGGCCGGTACCAAGAGCCCTCCCCATGGCGGGGACTATGTGATTATGCACTAGGGCTGAGCGCGTCTGATAAGTTTGGGTGAGAAAGTTGTAGGGCGTTGGATTGGTTGGGGTCTTTGACGAACTCGCCGTGGATGGAGCGGCGTCTATCCCCGTGCGGCCCACAACTCCGTCCAATCCCCGCGAAAGCGGGGACCCAGGCTTTTTCTGAAGCCCGGGGCGCTCGACGATAAAACACCTGGGTCCCCGCTTTCGCGGGGATTTGCGGGTGGGGGTGCGCCTCAGTAGCAACTTCCCCCTCCGGCCCTCCGGGCTGCCTCCCCCTTCAGGGGAGGATCAAAACAAAAACGGCGGGTTCTTGCGAACCCGCCGTTCTCGTTTCAGCTTGCGTCGTCGGCGGTCAGGCCGAGGCGGCGCCGCCCTTCTTCTCAGCATAGATCAGCAGCGGCTGGGCGCGGCCTTCGACGACCTCGGCGTTGACCACCACTTCCTCGACGCCCTCGTAGTTGGGCAGTTCGAACATGGTCTCCAGCAGGATGCCTTCCATGATCGAACGCAGGCCGCGGGCGCCGGTCTTGCGGGCGATGGCTTTCTTGGCGACCTGGTGCAGGGCGTCCTCGGTGAAGGTCAGGCCGATGTTCTCCATCTCGAACAGGCGCTGGTACTGCTTGACGAAGGCGTTCTTCGGCTCGGTCAGGATCTTCACCAGGGCAGCCTCGTCGAGGTCTTCCAGGGTGGCGATCACCGGCAGACGGCCGATGAATTCCGGGATCAGGCCGAAGCGCTGCAGGTCGTCGGGCTCCACGCCACGCAGGATCTCGCCGGTGCGACGGTCTTCCGGATCGGCCACCTTGGCGCCGAAGCCGATCGACTTGGCCGAGCCGCGCGCCGAGATGATGCGCTCGAGGCCGGCGAACGCGCCGCCGCAGATGAACAGGATGTTCGTCGTGTCGACCTGCAGGAATTCCTGCTGCGGATGCTTGCGCCCGCCTTGCGGCGGCACGGAGGCGACAGTGCCTTCCATGATCTTCAGCAGGGCCTGCTGCACGCCCTCGCCCGAGACGTCGCGGGTGATCGACGGGTTGTCGGACTTGCGGCTGATCTTGTCGATTTCGTCGATGTAGACGATGCCGCGCTGGGCGCGCTCGACATTGTAGTCGGCGGCTTGCAGCAGCTTGAGCACGATGTTCTCGACGTCTTCGCCCACATAACCGGCTTCGGTCAGGGTCGTGGCGTCGGCCATCGTGAACGGCACGTCGATGATTCGGGCCAGCGTCTGGGCCAGCAGCGTCTTACCCGTACCGGTCGGACCGACCAGCAGGATGTTCGACTTGGCCAGTTCCACGTCGTTGTTCTTCGAGGCGTGGTTCAGGCGCTTGTAGTGGTTGTGCACCGCGACCGCGAGCACCTTCTTGGCGTGACCTTGGCCGATCACGTAGTCGTCCAGGACTTCGCAGATCTCGCGAGGCGTCGGAACGCCGTCCTTGGACTTCACGAAGGCGATCTTGTGCTCTTCACGGATGATATCCATGCAAAGCTCGACGCATTCATCACAGATGAACACGGTAGGTCCGGCGATGAGCTTGCGCACTTCATGTTGGCTCTTTCCGCAGAAAGAACAGTACAGGGTGCTCTTGGCGTCGCCGCTGGCGGCTTTCGTCATGGTCGCTTCTCACGCTAGGGCGGATACGGCGAAAGCCGCTACCGCCGACTCCCAACGCGTATCCCGCCACCGAAGCAACAGGATACCCAGGGGGAGTTGTCTAATCCTTGACATTCCCCGATCCGAACGCGCGGCACAAGCCTTGGAGCCCGTTTCCGGCGCCAAGTTCGTGGATGTTTCGGTTCTGACCATGGGATTCCATCCCTAGATGGGACGACTGTAGGCCAAAGCAAGCGTTCCGTGGGCTGCGGAACATCGCCGCAGCCTCTAATCTTTCTGCAAGCGTGCGGAATCGTGCTGCAAGCGACGCCGCAAGAAGGAGTTCGCCCGATGGGCGGAGACGAGATGGCCGAGATTCACGAGACGTCGCCCGAGGGCCCGCAGGACGCTCACGCCCCGACGCACACCGAAGCCAGCCCGCCGCTGGTGGCCTTCGACTTCGACGGCACCCTGACGGTGCGCGACAGCTTCACGGCCTTCCTGAAGTGGCGCGTGAGCAGCGGCCGCTGGACCATGGGCATGATCCGCCTGGCGCCGGCCGCCCTCTCCTACCTGTTCCACCGCGATCGCGGCCGCATCAAGGCCGCGGCGATCCGCGAGTTCCTGAAGGGCGTGCCGCAGGAGCGGCTTGAGGCCCAGGCCCGCACCTTCGCCGAGACCCACGCCCAGAGCCTGTTCCGCCCCGACGCCCTGGCGGTGTGGCGGCGCTGGCGGGCGCAGGGCGCGAAGATGGTGATCGTCACCGCCTCGCCCGACGTGGTGGTGGCTCCGTTCGCGCGCGGCATCGGCGCGGATCTGCTGATCGGCACCAAGCTGGCCTACGACCTGAACGGCAAGGTGATCGGCGGCCTTTCAGGTCCCAATTGCCGGGGCCCCGAGAAGGTGGTGCGCCTGCGCGAGACGTTCGGCGAGCGCGTGAAGCTGGCCGCCGCCTATGGCGACACCTCGGGCGACACCGAGATGCTGGCCATCGCCCAGGAGCGCGGCTACCGCATCTTCAAGGGCAAGCCGGTCTAGAACACAGATCCTCCCCCCGGAAGGGGGAGGTGTCGGCGAAGCCGACGGGGGGATGTGGCTCGTGAGCCAGCAGTCCCTCTCGACGTCAGCAGTAACTTCCCCCTCCGGCCCTTCGGGCTGCCTCCTCCTTCAGGGGGAGGATCCTTGCTGACGTCGCTACTCCACGCTGGCCCCGGCCGACGCCAACCCCGGGGCCTGGGTGCTGACCGACAGGCTGCCGATCGCCGAATAGGCCTGGTCGAAGACGGCGCGCTGATCATCGTCCAGGGCCCTGTAGAACCGCCCCATCACCTTCACCCGCCGCTGCTCGACGGCCAGTTGCTCGCGTTGCAGTGCAAGGCCCGCGCGGGCCTTGGCCAGGGGGGTCTCGTCCTCCGGCGCGGCCACCGCCAGGACCATGCCGGCGGGCCTGGCGGTGGAGGCCAGGATGAACTCGCGCCAGCGGGCCTGCTGGGCCGGCGTCAGAGAGAGGTTCTGGCGCAGCGTGGCCAGGCCCGCGGTCACGCCGTCCTGCAGCAGGCGGTCGGAGACGATCTGCTGCACCTGCTCGGGGCTGACGCCGACGCGCAGGGTGGCGATCCCGTGGCGCGGGGTCTGATCGGACAGCCCCTGGGCGTTGGCGGCCGCGCCAGCCAGGGCCAGGAAGGCCGCGAGGGCCGAGAACAGCGAAAGACGGCGACGCAGGGTCATGGCCGGGCTCCGGAGGATGAGGATCGTCATGCGATCCTTGTCGCCGCCCTGCCCGGCCGATCTGGGGCCGGTTTGTTTCACCCAATCGCCCGCCCATGGCCAAAGCGGGACCATCGCTACGGCAAAAAAAAGCCGCCGACCATTCGGCCGGCGGCTCGTTCCTGCGTCCCGCGTGAAGCGTTACGCGCCGGCTTCCGAGGTTTCGCGGTTCTCGTTGATCTGGTCGATCAGGCCCCAGGCCTTGGCTTCCTCGGCGCTCATGAAGTTGTCGCGATCCAGGTCGCGCTCGACTTCCTCATAGGTGCGGCCGCAGTGCTTGACGTAGATCTCGTTCAGGCGACGCTTGGTCTTCGAGATGTCCTCGGCGTGGCGCATGATGTCCGAGGCCTGGCCGCGGAAGCCGCCCGACGGCTGGTGGACCATGATGCGGGCGTTCGGCAGGGCGATGCGCTGGCCGGGCGCGCCGGCGCAGAGCAGCAGGCTGCCCATCGAGGCGGCCATGCCCATGCACACCGTCGTCACCGGGCTCTTGATGTATTGCATGGTGTCGTAGATCGCCAGGCCCGAGGTCACCACGCCGCCCGGCGAGTTGATGTACATGGCGATTTCCTTCTTGGGGTTCTCGGACTCCAGGAAGAGCAGCTGTGCGCAGATCAGCGAGGCCATGCCATCCTCGACCGGGCCGGTCAGGAAGATGATCCGCTCCTTGAGCAGGCGCGAGAAGATGTCGAAGGCGCGTTCGCCGCGGCTGGTCTGCTCGACCACCATCGGAACCAGGTTCATCGCCGTCTCGACCGGATCGTACATCATGTGGGGTTCGCCCTTCTCGAAATGTCTTTGCGGGCGCGAATCACCGTCGCGCCAGCGCTCCTGACGCATATCGCGTGGCGCTTAACAGGTTGCAAGGCGCCGGCCCCAAACGAAACTGCGCAAAAGAAAAGGCGCGGACCTTGCGATCCGCGCCTTTCTATCGGCTTCCCGAAGGAGCGATGGCCTTAGCCGCCGTAGCCTTCCGGCAGGTCGTCTTCTTCAAGGAGCTCTTCCTTGGAGACGGCCTTTTCCTCGATCTTGGCCTTGCCGAAGATCAGGTCGACGACCTTGTCTTCATAGATCGGGGCGCGCAGCGAGGCCTGCAGGTCGGCGCGCTGGCGGTACATGTCGAACACCTGCTGGGCCTGGGCGCCATACTGGCGGGCTTCGCGGACGATCGCTTCGTTCAGTTCCTGGTCGGTGACGACGACGTCGTTCTTGCGGCCGATCTCGGCGAGCACCAGACCCAGGCGCACGCGGCGCTCGGCGATCTTCTTGTACTCGTCCTGCAGTTGCTCTTCGGTCTTGTCGGCGTCTTCCGGCGGCAGGCCGCCTTGGGTCTTGTCGGCCTGGACCTGCTGCCAGATGCCGGCGAACTCAGCTTCGACCATGCGCGGCGGCAGGGCGAAGTCGTGCTTGCTGTCCAGCACGTCCAGCAGGGCGCGCTTGAGCTTGAAGCGCGAGCTGTTGGTGTAGCGGCCTTCCAGGTTGGACTTCATCAGGTCCTTCAGGGCGGCCAGGTCGGCCAGGCCCAGGCGCTTGGCCAGCTCGTCGTCGGCTTCGGCGTCAACCGGGGCGCGGACTTCCTTCACGGTGGTGGCGAACTCGGCGTCCTTACCGGCCAGCTCGGCGGCCTGGTAGTCTTCCGGGAACTTCACCTTCACGGTGACGACGTCTTCCGGCTTGGCGCCGACCAGTTGCTCTTCGAAGCCCGGGATGAACTGACCCGAACCGAGCACCAGCTCGGCGTCGTTGGCCGTGCCGCCGGCGAAGGCGACGCCGTCGATGGTGCCGACGAAGTCGATCAGCAGCTGGTCGCCGTCCTTGGCCTTCAGGCTCTTGCCCTTGCGCGGCTCGTAGGTGCGAGCCTGCTTGGCCAGCTCGGCCAGGGCCTCTTCGACTTCCGAATCCTCGATCTGGTAGACCGGCTTGACCAGCTCGATGGTCGACGGATCGATCGGCTCGAACTCCGGCATGATCTCGACGGCCAGCTCGAAGGCCAGGTCCTCGCCGCCGGCGATGACCTTGTCCATGTCGGAGGTCGGCTTCAGGTCGGGCTGACCGGCCGGACGCAGCTTGTTGTCGTCCAGGATCTTCTGGGTGGTCTCGTTGAGCGTCTGCTCGATGACTTCGCCCATCAGGCCCTTGCCATACAGGCGACGCACGTGCGCGGCCGGCACCTTGCCCGGGCGGAAGCCCTTGACGTTCATCTGGGGGGCGACTTCGGCGATCCGGGTCTCGAGACGCGTGGCCAGCTCACTCGCGGGCACCGTAACGCCGTAAACCCGGCTGAGGCCTTCGCCCGACTTTTCAACGATCTGCATCGACATTCTTAGCTTCTCGGATCCGGGCGTCCGCGCCCGTCGTCCGCCCCAGGGGTCAAAAAATCATAGCCGCCCACGTCACCGGGGCGGCGAAAGAGCGCCCTTATGTCACGACACTTCGCGTCGATCAAAGGGTATGGCGTCGCCGCGCGCAAAACGCTGCGCGCGGCGACATGGTGCGGATGAGAGGACTCGAACCTCCACGCCTCTCGGCGCTGGAACCTAAATCCAGTGCGTCTACCAGTTCCGCCACATCCGCGTGGTGGCGAGCCTTAGCCGTCGTCGGCAAAGATTTGAAGTGTCCGCGAAGAATTTTCACAACTTGCGGAACTGCATTCGGGCGACGTCGTTTTCATCGTGTCCCGCCGAGCGTAACGCCACGGGACATTAACCGGCCCGGGCCTTGCCCCCCCGACTGACGCCCGGGCCGGTTTTCCCCCTCCACCACGGGGCTTCGCCAGCGCTACTCAGCCGCGCTTGAACTCTGGTGGATTCGCACGCAACCTTTCCCCATCAGCGACGGTTAACTACGCCATAGCGTAGGAGAACAGCGTATGCGGACGATCGAGGTCAGCCAGACCGAGGCGGGATGGGAAGTCACCTGCGACCGTCAGGTGGTGTTCACCGATTCCGTCGAGCAGAGATCGTTCCAGGCCGCGCTCGACTACGGCAGCCGGCTGTTCGACGAAGGCGTGCGCGCCGAGATCGTGCTGCATCGCCTGGAAGCCTGACGCCCCGCTCCCGCCTGTCCGAAGCGCGGGCGCGCCGCCGCATCCCCTTGCGGTCGCGAGCCTGGGTCTT
This sequence comes from Caulobacter endophyticus, assembly GCF_003116815.1. GTDB lineage: Bacteria > Pseudomonadota > Alphaproteobacteria > Caulobacterales > Caulobacteraceae > Caulobacter > Caulobacter endophyticus. The sequence goes on along the minus strand of NZ_QDKQ01000050.1, from coordinate 23,737 downwards.
TAAAGCCAAGCCTGCATCAAGAGTTGGGCTCGCCCAACGCCAACCTGCTTCCCGAGCAAGGTGGCGCCCCGTCGGGGGGATGCGGCCGCGACGGCAACGAAACGGGTGATCCCTAGGAAAGCGTCGCGCGTCTTGGTTTTTGACGGACGGACGCTGCCATGCCCATCAAGATTCCCGACAACCTGCCGGCCCGCGCCTCGCTGGAAGCCGAAGGCCTGTCGTTGATGGCCGACACCGAAGCCGCCCGCCAGGACATCCGCCCCCTGCGCATCGGCCTTCTGAACCTGATGCCCGATAAGCCCACCACCGAGCGGCAGTTCGCCCGCCTGCTGGGAGCCAGCCCGCTGCAGATCGAGCTGTCGCTGATCCAGTTGTCCAGCCACTCGCCCAAGACCACCTCGGCCGAGCACATGCTGGCCTTCTACCGCCCCTGGAACGAAGTGCGGCACGAACGCTTCGACGGCCTGATCGTCACTGGCGCGCCGGTCGAGACCCTGCCGTTCGAGGAGGTCGGCTACTGGGACGAGCTTTCCCGGATCTTCGACTGGACGCAGACCCACGTGCACGCCGGCCTCGCGGTCTGCTGGGGCGCGCAGGCTGGGGTCCGGCACTTCCATGGCGTGCCCAAGCACGTCCTGGCCGACAAGCGCTCGGGCGTGTTTTCTCACGCCAACCTGGCGCCGGCCTCTCCCTATCTGCGGGGCCTGGCTGACGAGATCGACATTCCGGTGTCGCGCTGGACCGAGGTCCGGCCCGAGGATCTGCCGGCCGACGGCAGCTTGCGAGTGCTGCTCGATTCAGAGGAATCGGGCCTGTGCCTGCTGGAGGACGTGCGCCGCCGCTGGCTCTACATGTTCAACCACCCGGAATACGAGACAGGCACCCTGGCGGCCGAATACGCCCGCGACCGGCTGATCGATCCGGCTACGCCGCCGCCGGCCCACTACTTTCCGGGCGACGACCCAAGCCGCCCTCCCCGCAACCGCTGGCGCAGCCACGCCCATCTGCTGATCGGCAACTGGCTGAACGAGGTCTATCAGACAACGCCGTTCGAGCTGGAGACGATCGGGGCCTAGCCTCGGAAAGGCCCTCCCTACGGGAGCGCTTCTTCACGAGCGTCCCATAACCTCTTGAGCACTGTCGGCGCCAGGCCCGGCAAGTCTTCGGCGATCAGTCCGGGGCCATGGATCGCCGCGCATTCGGCGTGGATCCAGGCTCCGGCGCAGGCGGCGTCGAAGCTGGCCATGCCCTGGGCCGCGAGGCCCGCGATGAAGCCGGCCAGCACGTCGCCCGAACCGGCCGTGGCCAGCCAGGGCGAGCCGTTGAGGTTCACGGCCGTTCGGCCGTCGGGCGCGGCGATCACGGTGTCGGGGCCTTTCAGCAGCACGATCGCTCCCGCCAGGCGGGCGGCTTCTCGGGCGGCGGCGATACGCTCGGGCGAGGCCTTGAGCAGGCCAGGAAACAACCGTTCGAACTCGCCCGGGTGCGGCGTCAGCACATCGTCGCGGTCGAGGCGTGCGAATAGCTCGTCGGGGGCGTGGGCGAAACTGGTCAGGGCGTCGGCGTCGACGACCAGGGCCGCGCCAGTGCCGGCCAGGGCCGTGAGATTGCGCGCCGTCGCCTCGCCCACCCCGGCGGCAGGGCCGATGACGGCGGCGGCGGCGTGGGCGGCCCGGTCGGCCAGTTCGGCGTCGGTCTCGAACGGGGCCAGCATCACGGCCTCCAGGTGGGCGGCGTTGACCGCCAGGGCGCCCGGCGGCGAAAGCAAGGTGACCACGCCCGCGCCGATCCGCAGGCCGGCCCGCGCCGACAGCCGCGCCGCGCCGGTGCTCCAGGCCTCGCCGCTGACCACCACCAGGCGACCGCGCGCGTGCTTGTGGGCGTCGTTCGACGGCCAGGGGAACCGGGCGCCCCACAGGCCGGGATCGTTCTCGGCCAGATCACCGGCGCCGGACACGGCCAGACCGATATCGACCACCTCCACCTCGCCGCAGGCCGCGCGGCCCTGAGCCAGCACGTGGGCCGGCTTGCGGCGATGGAAGGTGACGGTCAGGGCGGCTGCGAACGCTGCGCCGCCCAAGGGCTTGCCGGTGTCGCCATGGACCCCGCTCGGCGTATCGATGGCGACGATGCGGGCCGACAGCCCCTCGGCGGCTCGCGCCAGCTCTTCCGCCAGCCCCTCCAGGGGTCGCGACAGTCCGGCGCCGAACAGGGCGTCGATATAGAGTTCGGCCGGGGAGATGGCAGGGTTCAGCGGATGGACCTCGCCACGCCAGCGCTCCGCGGCCCAACGGCAAGAGGGCGAGGCCGGCGACGCCAGGGCCTCGACTCGCACCGGCCAGCCGCGACGCTTCAGATGGCGGGCGATGACGTAGCCGTCGCCGCCGTTGTCGCCGGGACCGCACCAGACCACGACGGGACGGCGCGACCAGCGCGCGCGGATCGCCTCGGCCGCGCCCCTGCCGGCCCGCTCCATCAGGGTGGTCGCCGGCGTTCCAGCCGCAACCGCCGCCGCATCGGCCGCCTTCATCTCGTCGACGGTCATGATCTGGCGGGGCGACACGGGGTCTCCATCAAAGAACGCCGGTGGAGGCTTCCTTGCCTTTCTCGACCAGCCGCAGGCCGTTGTCGACGACTTCGAAGACGGTGACGCTGACGTGGTCGGGCCGGAAGGCCATCACCGCACGGGTCCCCTGCGCCGCAGCGACGGCGGCGTTGAGGGCGACGAAGTGGCTGAAGACGGCGCATCCCTCGTATCGCGCCAGAGCGCCGGCGACCTCCGCCGTCCAGACCTGGTAGTCGCGATCGCCCTCGATATCGCCCCAGTCGCCGGCGAAGGCCTGTCTCAGCCAGTCCGGACGCTGCTCGGACGTGACCGCCGCTGGGGTAGGAATCTCGCCGACGGCCGGTTCGATCTCGACCGCAACGCACAGGATCTGCGCCAGCGGCGCGGCGGTCTCGCGGCAACGGCGAAGCGGTGACGACACGACGCGCGTTGGACGCTCGCCAACCGGCAAGGCGGCGAGGATCGCGGCGACCGCCCTCGCCTGCTCCCGCCCGGTCTCGTCGAGACCCGGATCGTCGTCCTGGCCGCCCCAGGCCGCCGCCGGCTTGCCGTGGCGAATGACGTGGACGCGGCCCATCAGGCGGCGTCCGGCGTGAAGAGGTTGCGCACGCCGTCGGGATGCGGCCCGACCGCGCCCGTGCGCCCGACGCCCTCGCGGCTCTCCAGATCGGCCAGGACCTGCGCGTCCTCGGGGGTGTTGGCCACGAAGCGCGCGCCGTCCTGCGTGCGGCCGATGACGATGCCCATGCGCGGGCCCTGGCGGGTGTGGACGACGGTATAGGTCTCGATCGTGGCGCGGCCTTCCGGCTTCTCAGCGATCGGCGGATGCGGCAGGGCGTCGATCTGCTTCTGGATCACCGCCGGATCCTCGCGCCGCCATTCCCCCTCGAACGGCCGCGTGGAATAGACGCCCACCGACTGCTTGGTCAGGAACCAGCCGTTGGCGGTCGACAGGCCCCAGGCGCCGGGCCGCTCGCGCAGGCGCTCCATCAGCCGCGCCACGGCGTGGAGGCTGTAGTTGTTTCCCGGTCCGCCGAAATAAGGCAGGCCGCCGGTGACGGTCAGGCCGCGTGGATCGTCGAGCGCGATACCCAGTTCCTCGGCCGCCACCTGCACCGCCGAAGGGAAGCAGGAATAGAGGTCGATCAGGTCCAGGTCGTCGAGCCCGATGCCGGCCATCTGAAGCGCGCGCTGGCCGGTCAGGCGGATGGCGGGGCTGGAATGGAAGTCCTGGCGCTGCAGCGGATACCAGAGGTCGGCGGCATCGGCGCACCCGTGCAGGAACACCCAGCGGTCTTCCGGCACGCCCAGTTCACGCGCCATGCCGACGCTGGCCACCAGCACGGCGGCTGACTGGTCCACCTCCATGATGGCGTTGAGGTATTTGGGATACGGATAGCCGACCATGCGGTTGCGCTCGGTCACTGTGACCAGTTCCTCAGGAGAGCGCTCGACCGGGAACCACGCCTCGGGATCGGCGGCGGCGACCTTGGTGAAAGGCGAGAACAGCGCGCCCAGCCGCGCCTGGTGGTCGCGAAGGCTTCGGCCGTCACGGCCCCGCAGCGCGTTCTCGAAAAGGGGATAGGTGTTGACCGGATAGCCCAGGCCGTGGGCGGCTTCCTGCCTGGTGACCCCCGGGCGCGGATCGCCGATGCGGGCGGGCTTTGTGTCGAGCTCGTCGGCCCAGCCGTCAAAACCCAGGCCGTTCTTCATCCGCTTCATCAGCGAACCGAGGAATTCCGCGCCGGTCACCAGGCCCAGCTGCGACTCGCCGCGGGCGATGCGCTCGGCCAGGACGTTGATCGCCTGCTGGGGGCTGTTGCCGCCGGTCTCGGTATAGACCGCCCAGGCCGGATCGGCGCCGATCGCCCGCGCCAGGCTGGCCGGCGGATCCGACAGGCGAGGAAGCGGCAGTTTCGAAAGACCGCCCGGGGCGTCGATGCTGAACGCTACGACCGCAAGAGCGTCCAAACGCGCAAGAACCGTCCCTTCCAGCCCAGCGTCGGCGACAGCTCGTTTCGCCGCAATCTTCAGCAATTCCAGCGGCGGAAGCGAATTTTCGGCGGGGCCGCGAAATGTGAACTGGCCCGCGCCGATCAAAACCGGCGTGTCGTCACGCATGTTCACCCCTGTTCAAACGATCGTTTTCTCGATCCTAGGCAGCTATCGGGGCGCGACAAGGCCGTTTCCGGCCGCAATTCCGAAATGCGCATTTTTCAATCAAACGACGCCCAGTATTTGCACATATGCCTGAATGCACGACGGAACCGCGACAATCGCGGGAACCCCGACTTGTAGCGCTCCGGGCGGCGTGATCCTTGCCGCTCAAAGTCAGAGGCCATGCGCCGTTGGGCGCGGAAGAGACCGATGAAAAAGATCGAAGCCGTCATCAAGCCGTTCAAGCTGGATGAGGTCAAAGAGGCGCTCCAGGACATGGGCGTCCAAGGGATGACCGTTCTGGAAGCCAAGGGCTACGGACGCCAGAAGGGCCACACCGAGCTCTATCGTGGCGCCGAGTACGTCGTGGACTTCCTGCCCAAGATCAAGCTGGAGGTCGTCGTCGAGGACAGCCAGCTCGACGCCGCCCTCGAGGCGATCACCAACGCCGCCCGCACGGGCCGCATCGGCGACGGCAAGATCTTCGTCTCGGAGATCACCGAAGTCATCCGCATCCGGACCGGCGAAACCGGCCCGTCCGCCGTCTAGCCCACGGCCTTACGCCTTACGACTTTCTCGCTCAAAGGGGATATCAATGAGCACCGCCAAGGAAATCCTGGACCTGATCAAGGAAAAGGACGTGAAGTACGTCGACGTCCGCTTCACGGACGTTCGCGGCAAGATGCAGCACGTCACCTTCGACATCGACCTGGTCGACGATGAGTTCCTGAACGACGGCACCATGTTCGACGGCTCGTCGATCGCCGGCTGGAAGGCCATCAACGAGTCGGACATGAAGCTGCGTCCGGACCTGAGCTCGGCCATCATCGACCCGTTCTACCAGCAGACCACCCTGGCGCTGTTCTGCGACGTCGTGAACCCGGACGACGGCACCCCCTACAACCGTGACCCGCGCTCGATCGCCAAGGCCGCGCTGAACTACGTAAAGTCGGCGGGCGTGGGCGACACCGTCTACTTCGGCCCGGAAGCCGAATTCTTCATCTTCGACGACGTGCGCTGGTCGACCGCCCCGCACGACACCAGCTACTCGTTCGACTCGACCGAGCTGCCGGTGAACTCGGGCAAGGCCTATCCGGAAGGCAACATGGGTCATCGCCCGGGCCCCAAGGGCGGCTACTTCCCGGTGAACCCGGTCGACTCGGCCCAGGACCTGCGCGGCGAAATGCTGGCCGTCATGGGCGAGCTCGGCATGAAGCCGGAAAAGCACCACCACGAAGTGGCGCCGGCCCAGCACGAACTCGGCCTGAAGTTCGACACCATGGTCACCATGGCCGACCGCATGCAGCTCTATAAGTACGTGATCCACAACGTGGCCCACGCTTACGGCAAGACGGCCACCTTCATGGCCAAGCCGATGTTCGCCGACAACGGCTCGGGCATGCACGTTCACCAGTCGATCTGGCAGGACGGCAAGCCGCTGTTCGCCGGCGACAAGTACGCCGGCCTGTCGCAGGAGTGCCTGTGGTACATCGGCGGCATCATCAAGCACGCCAAGGCCATCAACGCCTTCTCGAACTCGACCACCAACAGCTACAAGCGCCTGGTGCCGGGCTACGAAGCTCCGGTGAAGCTGGCCTACAGCTCGCGCAACCGCTCGGCCTCGATCCGCATCCCGCACGTCGATTCGCCCAAGGCCAAGCGCATCGAAGCCCGCTTCCCGGATCCGATGGGCAACCCGTACCTGACCTTCGTCGCCCTGCTGATGGCCGGCCTTGACGGCATCATCAACAAGATCGACCCGGGCGCGGCCGCCGACAAGAACCTCTACGACCTGCCGCCCCGCGAGCAGAAGAAGATCCCGGAAGTCTGCGGCAGCCTGCGTGAAGCCCTGGAAAGCCTGGACAAGGACCGCGCCTTCCTGAAGGCCGGCGGCGTCATGGACGACGACTTCATCGACAGCTACATCGAGCTGAAGATGGAAGAAGTGATGCGTCTGCAACTGCACCCGCACCCGGTCGAATTCGAGATGTACTACAAGTGCTAAGCCGAAAGGCCTGAGTACGGAAAAGGCCCGGAACATCAGTTCCGGGCCTTTTCTTTTGGGCGCTGTCCTGGCGTCGGCGAGGTCAGGCGTCGGCTTGGGCGATCTCGTCGCGGAACTCGTCGGCGGAGATGAACGAAGCGCCTTCCTCATCCAGCACCCACGCGCCCTTGAAGGCGGCATGGCTCGGGTCGAGATCCGCATCGAGCAGGTCGCCCTCATAGAGGCCGACATTGGTGTAGTCGAAATCCAGCGACAGCTGGCTGGCGAGATCGAGCATCTCGTCGGCCATGCGGCGGGCGTAGCCCACGGCTTCGCTCTCGCTCGAGAACTCGTCGGTAAGGGTGTTCACCTCCGCTGAATCGCTGCCTTGGGTCGCGCTGGTGGTGACAATGGTGAAGGCCGGCATGGTCATCTCTCGAAGGTGTTGAACCCCACACCTAATCCCATTCGCCGGGAAGAGCGGCCATATTTTGAAAAACCTTTGGCTCAGGCGCCGCCGCGGGCGTCCTTGCGCGCAGTGCGGTAGCTTTTCTGGGCCTTGCCCAGGCGCCTGCGCTCGGCGTCCTTGAACGCCCGGGCCGCCTTTTCCTCCACCGCGGCCAGTTCCTGGGCGAGCTTGCGGAAGTGTTCCCAGCGCTTGGGGTCGAGGTCCCCGCTCAGGATGGCGCCCTGTACTGCGCAGCCAGGTTCGTTGGCATGGCTGCAGTCGCCGAACTTGCAGGTTTCCGCCAGGCGCTCGATGTCGTCGAATACCTGGCTCACGCCTTCGTCGGCCTCGACCAGCCCCACTTCGCGGACGCCGGGCGTGTCGATGACAAGGCCGCCGCCGGGCAGCAGGGCCAATTCGCGATGGCTGGTGGTGTGGCGGCCGCGGTCGTCGGCCTCGCGGATCGACTGGGTGGCCATGCGCCGCTCGCCCAGCAGGGTGTTGACCAGGGTGGACTTGCCGACGCCCGACGAGCCGATCAGCACGCAGGTCTCGCCGGGGGCCAGGTGGGCCAGCAGGGCGTCAAGGCCCAGCCCTTCGCGGGCGGAGACGATCACCACCGGGCAGCCGGCGGCCAGCGCCTCGACATCGGCGGCGAGCGAGGCCGCCTCGGCGCAGATGTCCGACTTCGTCAGCACGACAACGGGGCGCGCGCCGCTCTGCCAGGCGGCGGCCAGATAACGCTCGATCCTGCGCGGATTGAGGTCGCCGTTCATCGAGGTGACGATGAAGGCCAGGTCGACATTGGCGGCGACCACCTGCGGGGTCTGCACGCTGTCGGCGGCCCGGCGAACCAGGGCGGTGCGGCGCGGCACGACGGCCTGGATGGTGGCGGTGCGCTCGGCCAGGTTCATCGACAAAGCCACCCAGTCGCCGACCGCCGGGTGGCCGGCCTCCTGGGCTTCATGGCGCAGGCGGCCGGAGAGCTTGGCGCGCACCTCGCCTTGGGCCGTAACCACCAGATAGCCGTTGCGCTGCTGGACGACGACGCGGCCGGCCGCATGGCCGGCGCGCGCGTGAGGCTCGAAAGCCTTCTCCAGCCGGTCAGACCATCCGTATTGCTCGATCAAGTTGGACTTCCATAAGCCAGCGATCCGTCGCCGCCCCGCCTAGCAGCAAAACGGCACGCGCCGAAAGCCGGATCGCGACGGGCCGGAGAATACGGCCGTTCCCTCTGAAGACCTACAGCCCCACGCCGCCCACCGGCGTCGTCTCGAAGCGATGGCCGAAGCCGGCGATGATGGGCCTGGCCTTGGCGATAGCGGCCTGAACGGCCGGAAGCTTCAGGGAGCCGGCGTGGCTCTCCTTGTCGGTCCAGACCTCGGTGATCCAGATCGCGTCGGCGTCGGCCGGGTCGAGCGCCAGGATGTAGGACAGGCAGCCGGGCATCGCCCCAGTCCCCTCCTTCAGGATGGCGACCAGCTCGTCCCGCTTGCCGGGGGCGGCCTTCATCTGGCCGATCAGTCCGTACATCGTCTTTCCTTGATCAGCAGCGGCGAGCGACGGCGCAAGAGCCGCCGCCGCGCCGCCGATTATGGCTTGCCGCCGGTCCATTTCCGTCAGGAGGCCTTGCATTCGCCGTCGTGGGCGACACTGACGCCCTGGCCGGCGGCGCTGCAGGCGTTGCCGTAGGTCTTGCCGTCGCAGCCGCAGACGGGGCGGTAGTCCATGGTGCAGGCCTGGGGACGCGGACGACAGACGCCCGAGGCGTCGGCCACGGTCCTGCAGGCGCCGGCCGGCATCACGCAGGACAGCCCCTCGCCGCACTGGAAGCCGGCGATGCCGCCGCACATGCCGCCCTCGGCGACCGGGGCGCGCGACATCGCCGGCGGAGACCCCGTCGACGGACCGGCGGGCTGGCCCGCGCACGCGCTGATCAGAAGAGCGGCCGCCAAGCCGAGCCAGGGACGCAAGCCCATCGTGTTTTCTCCCACGCGGATTCGACCGCAGGTCGCGATCCTCGCACGAAGCACGCGCGACAGACAAACGCCGCGATCGGGGAAAAATGGGGCGCCGCGCTGCTTGATCAGGGGTCTGAATTAGTCTGTCCTCGCAGCCTCTTCGAGAGTCGGGGAATATTTGATGACACGATGGGGTAAGACGGCCGCGGCCGTCAGTCTGCTGGCGCTCGGCCTCGCCGCCTGCGCCACGACGGGAACGACGGCCAAACCGCAGGCCAGCGCCAAGCCGACCGAAAAGACCGAAGCCAAGCCGCTGCCCAAAGGCCTGGATGGCGAAGCCTCGTCGGGCTTTCCCTCGACCTACGCCCCCCTGCCCTCGCGCCCGACGGCCTTCGTCGGCGCCACGGTGCTGACCGCGACGGGCCAGCAGATCGAGAACGGCGTGGTCGTCGTGCAGGACGGCAAGATCCTGGCCGTCGGCGGGCCGCAGACCGCGATCCCGGCCGGCGTGACCACCATCGACGCCAAGGGCAAGTGGATCACCCCTGGCATCATCGACTCCCACAGCCACCTGGGCGTCTATCCTTCGCCCGGCGTCTCGGCCAAGTCTGACGGCAACGAGGCCACCGACCCCAACACCGCCCAGGTGTGGTCCGAGCACTCGGTGTGGCCGCAGGACCCGGGCTTCAACCGCGCCCGCGCCGGCGGCGTGACCACGCTTCAGATCCTCCCCGGCAGCGCCAACCTCTTCGGCGGCCGCTCGGTGACGCTGAAGAACGTGCCCTCGACCACCATGCAGGGGATGAAGTTCCCGGGCGCGCCCTACGGCCTGAAGATGGCCTGCGGCGAGAACCCCAAGCGCGTCTACGGCGGCAAGAGCCGCACGCCCTCGACGGCGATGGGCAATGTCTTCGGCTATCGCAAGGCCTGGATCGACGCGGCCGACTACGCCCGCAAATGGGACGACTATCGCGCCAAGAAGGACAAGGGCGAGAAGGCCGACGCCCCCAAGCGCGACCTGCAGCTTGAGACCCTGGCAGGCGTGCTGAAGGGCGAGATCCTGGTGCAGAACCACTGCTATCGCGGCGACGAGATGGCCGTGATGATCGATGTGGCCAAGGAGTTCGGCTACAAGATCACCATGTTCCACCACGCGGTGGAGAGCTACAAGGTCGCCCCCTTGCTGGCCAGGGAAGGCATCTGCTCGGCCACCTGGGCTTCGTGGACCGGCTTCAAGATGGAAAGCCTGGACGGCATCGACTCCAACGCCGCCATCGCCTGGAAGGCCGGCGCCTGCGTGGTCATTCACTCCGACGACCCGATCATGACCCAGCGCCTCAACCAGGAGGCCGCCATCGCCATGACCGCGGGCAACAAGATCGGCTACGGCATCACCCGCGCCGAGGCCATCAAGTGGATCACGGCCAATCCGGCCAAGGCCATGGGCATCGCCGACAAGACCGGCAGCCTGGAGACGGGCAAGGCCGGCGACATCGTGGTCTGGAGCAGCGATCCGTTCAGCGTCTACGCCAAGGCCGAGCAGGTCTATATCGACGGCGGCCTGATCTACGACCGCAACGACAAGCGCTATCAGCCCAAGTCCGACTTCGAGCTAGGCCAGCCCGGCCAGGGAGCGTTCAACTGATGATCCGTCAAACCTTCCTGACCGGCCTCTTCGCCAGCGCCGCCCTGTGCGCCGTCGCGGCCGCCCCGGCTTCGGCCCAGACGTTCGCCATCGTCAACGCCCGCATCGAGCCGGTGTCGAGCGCCGCGATCCCGTCGGGGACCATCCTCGTGCAGAACGGCAAGATCGCCGCCGTCGGCGCCAGCGTCGCCGTGCCGGCCGGCGTGCCGACCATCGACGCCAAGGGCGGGGTCGTGACCCCGGGCCTGGTCGCCCCGTCGTCGAACATCAGCGCCTCGGAGATCGGCGGCGTGCGCGAGACGCGCGACGACGGCACCGGCAACGCCCTGTCGGCGGGCTTCGACATCGCCTACAGCGTCAACCCGGCGTCGCCGATGATCGGCCTGGCCCGTGACGGCGGCGTCACCAGTTCGGCCGTCACCCCGATCCTGTCGGGCGTCGGCGGCGGCAGCCACGAACACGCCGACGACGGCGTGGTCGAGGAGATGACCGCGGGCAAGGACGGCGGCGGCGATCCGCCGCTGTTCGGCGGCCAGGCGGCCTTCGTACGTCTGAAGGCCGGCGAGGCCGACATCGTTTCGAAGTCCAAGACCGCCGTGACCCTGTCGCTGGGCGAAGCCGGGGCCCGCGCGGCCGGCGGCTCGCGCGGCGCGGCGATCGTGCTGGTCAAGTCGGCCCTGCAGGACGCCCGGGCCTTCGCCAGGAACCGCGCCGCCTTCGAACAGGGCGCCACGCGCGACTACGGCCTCTCGCGCCTAGACCTCGAGGCCCTGGTCCCCGTTGTGCAGGGAAAGACCCCGCTGCTGATCCGCGCCCACCGCGCCTCCGACATCCGCCTGGCCCTCAAGCTGGCGTCCGAGGAGAAGATCAGGATCGTGCTGGAAGGCGCCGAGGAAGGCTGGCTGGTGGCCGGTGAGATCGCGAAAGCCGGCGTGCCGGTGATCGTCGACACCCAGGCTGATCTGCCCGACAGCTTCGAGACCCTGGGCTCGCGCCTCGACAACGCCGCCCGCCTGAACGCAGCCGGCGTGACCGTGGCCATCAACGGCGCGCGCGACTTCAACAACCTGCGGCAGGAGCGCCTGAACGCGGGCCTCGCCGTGGCCAACGGCCTGCCCTATCCGGCGGCGCTGGCGGCGATCACCCTGACGCCCGCGAAGATCTGGGGCATGGCCGACCAGATCGGCTCGCTGGACGTCGGCAAGACCGCCGACCTGGTGCTGTGGACCGGCGATCCGCTGGAAACCACCACCTGGGCCGACAAGGTCTTCGTCAGCGGCGTGGAGCAGCCGGCCGACAGCCGCCAGACCCAGCTGCGCGACCGTTACGCCGGGCAGGACAACGGCCTGCCTCCGGCCTACCGCTAGGACGATAAGGCGACCCGCTTCCCACGAGGAGGCGGGTCGTCTCTTTTCGAGGGAAGAGATGGAAGCCGCCACCATCGTCATTCGCCCCTATCGGACGGACGATGCGCCCTCCATGGCGCGGCTCTACTACGACGCCGTTCAAGCGCTGGGTCCCCGGGCATATTCGTCGGCCCAGGTGGCCGCCTGGGCGCCCGCGCCACTGGCGCCGATCGACGTGCTGAACCGCGCCGCAGACGGCCGGACGACCTTCGTGGCCGCCGATGCGCTCGACCAGGCCGTAGCCTATGTCGACCTCGAGGCCGACGGTCATATCGACCACCTTTACTGCCATCCCGATTTCGCCGGCCAGGGCGTGGCCTCTCGCCTGCTGGAGGCGCTCATCGCGCGGGCCAGGGAGAGCGGGATCACCGCCCTGCATGTCGAAGCCAGCGAACTGGCCCGGCCGGTCTTCGAGCGCCATGGCTTCACGGTTGCAGAACGGCGCGACTTCGAGGTGCGCGGCGTGTCGATCCACAACTACGCCATGCGGCGCCGCCTGACCTGAGCCATGCCCGCCTCGTCCACCTGACCTGACATGACAACCTGCCGGCCATCCGCACGCGGGTGCAGGTGATCTGGACCCTGAGCGCCCACCCGACCCGGGCCTTCCTCGACTTCATCGACAAGCACGGCATGCCGTTCGAGGACGCCGCCGACGCCCGTCGACGCGAGCGCCGCGCTCTGGCTCGCGCCGCCGCCGAGGCCGCCTGAGGCTGGAATGCCCGGCCGCGCCCCCGCGCGGGGCCGAGCATCCTCTTTGCGTCCCGCGGCGTCAGGTCGCCCAGGTGATCTTCACGATCGAGGGACGGTCGCTGTTGTAGGAGACGGTGTGTTGCTCGCGGCGGCTGGCGGTGATGGCCAGCTTGTAGGTGTCGCCGGTCTGGTCGGTGAACGCCAGGTTGATGCTGCCCGAGAAAATCCCCGACGGCCCCTGGGCGTCGACCTGCACCTGGTAGCTGTAGATGCCGGCATTGGGCATCAGGCGGATGCCGTAGACCTTGCCTTCGCTGTTGCCGATGATGCACGAGCTGAGATCGGTGTTGCCGTTGATCGAGACGGCCGAGCCGACCGGCAGAAGCCCGTTGGCCGTGCCGCTGGTGTCGCCGCAGTCGGTGGTGGTGAATTCGGCGGTCCCCGCCTGCGCTGTCGCAGTCGTCATGACGCTTCTCCCTCTTCCGATGGGCCGGCCGCCGCTCGGGCCGGTGCAAGGAGCATCAGCTCAACCCTGAGCAACATCAACGAAAATGCTCGTGAAAATTGTCACATTCGTGCATGCACACTGAAGCTGCAGCCTGATCCCAGGCAGCGCTTTCCTTGGGGGCGAGCTCGGGTCATACGGGGCGGGACACCCGAATCGCCGCAAAATCACGCCATGTCTTCCAAAGACCCCAACTCGCTGTTCTCGCTGTTCGACGACGACGCCCTGGCGCCGCCGAGCGCCCCGCCCCTGCCCGCCCGCGAACCGCACCCCGAGCCCAAGCCGCAGCCGCCGCCTCCCCCGCCTCCGGGCAAGGTCGAGGCCGCGCCTTCTTCTGGCGGCTACGACGCCAGCTCGATCGAGGTGCTGGAAGGCCTGGAGCCCGTGCGCATGCGTCCGGGCATGTACATCGGCGGCACCGACGAGCGGGCGCTGCACCACCTGTTCGCCGAAGTGCTCGACAACTCGATGGACGAGGCCGTAGCCGGCTTCGCGAAATCGATCGAGGTCAAGCTCGACGCCGACGGCTACCTGTCGGTCAAGGACGACGGCCGCGGCATGCCGGTGGACCCGCACCCCAAGCATCCGGGCAAGAGCGCGCTGGAAGTGATCATGACCGTCCTGCACGCGGGCGGTAAGTTCAGCGGCAAGGCCTATGAAACCTCGGGCGGTCTGCACGGCGTGGGGGCCAGCGTCGTCAACGCCCTGTCGGAACTGGTCGAGGTGACGGTCTGGCGCGACGGCTTCGAGCACCGCCAGAGCTTCGCCCGCGGCAAGCCGCTGGGCGGCGTCGAGAAGATCCAGCCCAGCCGCAAGCGCGGCACCATGGTGCGCTTCAAGCCCGACGAGCAGATCTTCGGCGAGGGCTGCGCCTTCAAGCCGGCGCGCCTGTACCGCATGGCCCGCTCGAAGGCCTATCTGTTCCGCGGGGTGCAGATCAAATGGTCCTGCGCCCAGGAGCGCATCCACGACCAGACGCCCGCCGAGGCGGTGTTCCACTTCCCCAACGGCCTGGCCGATTTCCTAGCCGAACGCACCAAGGGGCTGGAGACGGTCACCCCGACCAGCTTCGCCGGCCGCATCGAGCGCGAGGGCGAGGCCGGCGCGGTCGAATGGGCCGTGACCTGGACCCCGCGCGGCTTCGGCGAGCACGACGGCTTCATGCAGTCGTACTGCAACACCGTGCCGACCCCCGAGGGCGGCACGCACGAAAGCGGCTTCCGCGCCGCCCTGACGCGCGGCCTGAAGGCCTATGCCGATCTCAAGGGCGAGAAGCGCGGCGCCATCATCACCGCCGACGACGTGGTGGCCCAGGCCGGCGCGCTGATCTCGGTGTTCATCAAGAATCCCGAGTTCCAGGGCCAGACCAAGGAAAAGCTGTCGACGACCGAAGCCCAGCGCTTCGTCGAAAACGCCCTGCGCGACCCGTTCGACCACTGGCTGACCGGTAGCCCCAAGGCCGCCCAGGCCCTGCTGGAGTTCGTGATCGATCGTGCCGAGGAACGCCTCAAGCGCCGCAAGGACAAGGAAGTCTCCCGGGCTTCGGCGACCCGCAAGCTGCGCCTGCCGGGCAAGCTGGCCGACTGCGCCGGCGGCGCGGTCGACGGCGCGGAACTCTTCATCGTCGAAGGCGACTCGGCCGGCGGCTCGGCCAAACAGGCCCGCAACCGCAAGAACCAGGCGATCCTGCCCCTGCGCGGCAAGATCCTGAACGTGGCTTCGGCCTCGGGCGAGAAGTTCACCGCCAACAAGGAGCTGTCGGACCTGATGCTGGCCCTCGGGGCCCAGGGCGGCAGCAAGTACCGTGAAGAGGATCTGCGCTACGAGCGGATCATCATCATGACCGACGCCGACGTCGACGGCGCCCACATCGCCTCGCTGCTGATCACCTTCTTCTACCGGACCATGCCGGACCTGATCCGCGCCGGCCGCCTGTACCTGGCCCTACCTCCGCTCTATCGCCTGAGCCACGGCGGCAAGACCGAGTACGCCCGCGACGACGCCCACAAGGACGAACTGCTGGCCACCATGTTCAAGGGCAAAAAGCCCGAGATCGGCCGGTTCAAAGGTCTGGGCGAGATGATGGCCTCGCAGCTGAAGGAAACCACCATGGACCCGGCGGTCCGCACCCTGGCGCGCGTAACCCTGCCGCGCCACGAGGAGAGCGTCGAGGACTTGGTCGAGACCCTGATGGGCCGCAAGCCCGAGCTTCGCTTCAAGTTCATCCAGGACAACGCGGCCTTCGCCGCGGACGACCTGGATCTCTAACTTCCCTCTCCCCTTGCGGGAGAGGGTGGCCCGCGAAGTGGGGTCGGGTGAGGGGTCGCACCAACAGAAACGCCGCGACAGCTGATCGGCTGTCGCGGCGTTTGGCTTTTGAGAGACCCCTCATACGTCGGCTTTCGCCGACACCTTCTCCCACAAGGGGAGAAGGAATTTACCCGATCAGCGCCCGAGCCGCCGCCCGCGCGGCCTCGGTGACCTCGGCCCCCGACAGCATCCGCGCGATCTCTTCTTCGCGCTCGGCAGGCGACAGCGGCTCGACCTTCGTCCGCGTCGAGGTGTCGTCGCCGGACTTGGAGATACGCCAGTGGGCGTCGCCGCGCGCGGCGACCTGGGCCGAGTGGGTCACGACCAGCACCTGGGCGCCCCCCTGCCCTTCGCCTTGCGCCAGGCGCTTGAGGCGCAGACCCACCGCGTCGGCCACGGCGCCGCCGACGCCCTGGTCGACCTCGTCGAAGATCATCAGCGGCTGAGGTCCGCCGCCCTTGCCCGCCAGCGCGGCCTTCAAGGCCAGGGCGAAGCGGGCAAGCTCGCCGCCAGAGGCGATGGCCTCCATCGGCCCGAACGGCGCGCCCGGATTGGTCGAGATCTCGAAGGCGATGCGGTCCAGTCCCGTGGGACCGGCCTTGTCTTCGTCCAACGGTTCCAGCGCAACGCGGAACCTGGCCTTCTCAAGCTTCAGGGGGCCGAGCTCAGCCTCGACGGCCTGGGCCAGGCGGTCCCCGGCGGCGCGGCGCTCGGTTGACAGGGCCCCGGCGGCATACAGATAGGCCTCGCGGGCCTCGGCGGCCTGGGCTTCGGCGGCGGCCAGGGCCTCGGCCGAGGTTTCGACGGCCTGCAGGCGGGCGGCGAACTCGGCGCGAACGGCCGGCAGGTCCTCGACCAGCACGTTCAGCTTGCGGGCCATGCCACGCAGGGCGAACAGGCGCTCCTCGGTCTTCTCCAGGCGGTCGGGCTCGAACTCGAAGCTTTCGGCGGCGATATCGATGGCGGCGCTGGCCTCCTGGGCCTCGACCAGGGCGCGGTCGACCGCTTCGCAGGCGGCGGCCAGGCGGGTCATGGCCGGACCGTCGGCCGGCGCGCCGGCGCTGGCGGCGCGGTCACGGGCGCGCTCCAGGGCGCGGAAGGCCGAGGCCAGCTTGCCAGACAGGTTGTCGCCGCCCAGGGCGTCCTGGGCCGAAGCGATGTCGGCCAGCGCCTTCTCAGCCGAGCCCAGCAGGGCCCGTTCCTCGGCCAGGGCCGTCTCCTCGCCCTCGCGCGGGTCGAGGCGGTCAAGTTCGGAAAGGCGGAGGGTCAGCTCCTCGGTCTCGGCCGCGGCGCGGTCGGACAGGGCCTTAAGCTCGGCGGCGGTCTCGCGGGCGGCGCGCCAGCCGCTCCAGGCCGAGGACACGGCGCCGACGCTGACCTGGCCGTAGGCGTCCAGCAGGGTGCGGTGGGTGCGCGGATCCAGCAGGCCGACGGTCTCGTGCTGGCCATGCACCTCGAGCAACAGGGCGCCGAGATCCTTGAGCACGCCGACGCTCGTGGCCTGGTCGTTGACGAAGGCCCGCGAGCGGCCGTCGGGCGACAGTTGGCGGCGCAGGACAAGGTCCTCGTCGCGGGCGTAGGCCAGGCCCTTGTCATCGAGATAGGCGAAGGCCGGATGATCGGGGGCCAGGGCGAAGATCGCCGTGGCGCTGGCGTGGCCGGCGGCCCCTCGCCTCACCAGGCCGGCGTCGGCGCGGGCGCCGGTAGCCAGGCCCAGGGCGTCCAGAATGATCGACTTGCCGGCCCCGGTCTCGCCGGTGAGCGCGGTCAGGCCCGGCCCGATGGCCAGGTCGAGGCTCTCGATGAGCACCACGTCGCGGATGGAGAGACCGATCAGCATGGCCGGAAGGATCGCCGGGAATCGGGCGTTTTCAAAGAGGGAGCGGTAATCGCTTGAGAACAAAAGAAAAACGGGCCGTTTTGCAACGGCCCGCTTCGCTTACATCCCCAGGACGCCCATCACGCCGCCCTTTTTCTTCTTCTCGCCGGGAGGCGCCAGCGTGGCGTCCTTGTCCTTGTTGAAGGTCCGGTCGATCAGGTTGCGCTTGTTGCCGGCCTTCAGCGGCTCGACGGCCGGCCTCAGGCCCGCGTCGTTCAGCAGCTTGTAGGCGTCGGCGTACCAGCGGTCGCCCGGGAAGTTGTAACCCAGCACCGCGCCGTTGCGCTTGGCTTCCTCGGTCAGGCCCAGGGTCATATAGGCTTCGACCAGACGGTAGAGGGCCTCGGGCGTGTGCGAGGTGGTCTGGTGGCGGTCGACGACGGTCTTGAAGCGGCCGATCGCGGCCAGGGTCTTGCCGTCGCGCAGGTACCAGCGACCGATAGCCAGCTCCTTGCCGGCCAGCTGGTCGTTGACCATGTCGATCTTCAGGCGCGCGTCCTGGGCGTACTCGCTATTGGGGTAGCGCTGGACGACGTCGCGCAGGGCCGCCAGGGCCTGCTCGGTGGCGGCCTGGTCGCGGTACACGTCGACGATCTGCTCGAAGTAGCAGATGGCCTTCAGGTAGTAGGCGTACGAGGCCGACGGGTTGCCCGGATAGAGCGAGATGAAGCGGTCGGCGTCGCCGATCGCGTCGGCGTACTGGTTGCCCTGGTAGTGGGCGTAGCCGGTCATCAGAATCGAGCGGCGCGACCATTCCGAATAGGGGTGCTGGCGCTCGACCTCGCGGAAGTAGTCGACGGCTTCGTTCCAGCTGCCGCGGTCCAGGCGATTGGCGCCGGTGGAATACAGCAGCTCGACCGGACGCTCCTCATAGGCCAGCGTCGGCTTCTTGGGCTTGCCCGCGCAGGCGGTCACCGACAGAGCGGCGAGCACGGCCACGATGGAAACGGCCGAACGTCCCGAGATTTTGCGAAGCACGGACTCTCTCACCCTCGAAGCAACCTTGCGCGCCCCCGCGCCGAACCAAGGCTTCTACACCACGTCGATGCGGGCGCAAACGAAAGCCGAGCGACGGGAGCTTCCCCTGTGAAGCTATGACCTGGCGCGCGCCGGAACCGGCCGCGCCAAAGCCCTAGACCGCCTCGGCCAGCTCCGGCGCATAGGCGCGCCAGCGCCAGGCGCGCGGTTGCTCCATCAACGCACGAACAGCGGCGTTATTGAGGCCGTGTCCGGCCAGAATTCCTTCGAACCTGCCAAGGATCGGAGCGCCGACGACATAAAGGTCACCCACCGCGTCCAGGGCCTTGTGGCGCACGAACTCGTCCGAGCGGCGCAGGCCCTCGGGGTTGAGCACGCGGTCGCCATCGATGACCACGGCGTTCTCCATCGAGCCGCCACGGGCCAGGCCGATGTCGCGCAGGGCCTCGACCTCGCGCAGGAAGCCGAAGGTGCGGCAGTCCGACAGCTCCTCGCGGAAGCTTTCCTCGTCGATGGTCAGGTCGACTCGCTGGCGGCCGATGGCCTTGCTGGCGAAGGCGATCTCGAAAGCCACCTCGAAGGATTCGGCCGGGGTAAGGGTCGCACGCTTGTCGCCCTCGACCACCTCGATCGGCGAGAGAATCTCGATGTAGCGGCGCGCGGCTTCCTGGCGACGGCGGCCGGCCCGGTCGAGAATCTGGACGAAGGGCTCGGACGAGCCGTCCATGATCGGCACTTCGGGACCGTCCAGCTCGACGACGCAGTTGTCGACCGACAGGGCGGCCAGGGCGGCCATCAGGTGCTCGATGGTCGAGACGCGCACGTCGGCGGCGTTGGCGATGACGGTGCCCAGCTGCGTCTGCACCACGGCGTCGCCGCGAACCGGCACGCGGTTGTCGCGATCCTGGACGTCGGTGCGCACGAAGACGATCCCGCTGTCGGGGGCGGCGGGGCGCACGGCGACGCGAACGTGCGCGCCCGTGTGCAGGCCGATCCCTGCGAAGATCACCGGTCCGGCGACCGTGTGCTGATGATAAGGCGAAACCGACACGAGAAACCTTTGTAAACCTTGGGAGCGGCTCTGCGGCCGCCTATTCGTCCCCATTTACCGTCTACGAGCTTCGCCGCGACGCAGCAATGCAAGTCCTGTTTCGGATTGTTACCTTCATAAGTCGTTGTCCGATATGGCATTTTAGACACGCGAAGGGCCAAATTCCGCCACCTTCGCTAACGGCGCCGCAGCATGGAGCAAAGCTTGCCCTTCGGGCTGGCCTCGCCGGCACGGCCCCGCTAGGCTCGCGCCGCTTTTTGGCATCCTTGCCGCCTGGACTCGACTTCCATGACCAAGACCTTGCGCCTCGCCGCTTCCGCCCTCGCCCTTTCGCTGGCCGCCTTCGCGATCGTTCCGGCCGCACATGCTCAGGGTCGCGGCTTCACCGCCAAGGACATGGTCACGCTGGATCGAGTCAGTGAACCGAAGGTGTCGCCGGACGGCCGCCAGGTGATCTACCTGGTGCGGACGATGGACCTGCCGGCCAACAAGGCCTCGTTCACGCTGTGGATCGCCGACCTGAAGGCCAGGATCGCCCCGCGTCGCCTGGCGGTGTCGGACGGCGGCGTCTCCAGCGCCCGCTGGTCGGCCGACGGCAAGAGCATCTACTTCCTGTCGGGCCGCGCCGGCTCGGACCAGGTGTTCCGCACCGACGCTTCGGGCGAGGCCGCCGTCCAGGTGACCAAGGCTCCGTTCGACGTCGGCGCCTTCAAGGTGTCGGCCGACGGCAAGACCGTGGTGGTCAGCCAGGCCGTCTTCCCCGACTGCCCTACCCTGGCCTGCACCCAGGAGCTTCTTGACCAGAAGAAGCACCAGAAGACGACCGGCGTCGTCTACGACAAGCTGTTCATCCGCCACTGGGACACCTGGAACGACGGCACGAAGAACCACCTCTATGCCTATGGCCTGGACGCATCTGGCGTCGCCTCCGGCGAGGCGCAGCCGCTCATGGCCGGCTTCGACGGTGATTCCCCGACCAAGCCGTTTGGCGGCGACGAGGACTTCGCCATCAGCCCCGACGGCAAGACCGTGGTGTTCTCGGCCAAGATCGCCGGCCGCGACGAACCCTGGCAGACCAACTACGACCTGTGGTCGGTTCCGGTGGACGGCTCGGCCAAGCCGGCCAACCTGACCGAGGACAACAAGGCCTGGGACGCCCAGCCGACCTTCTCGCCGGACGGCAAGGTCCAGGCATGGCTGGCCATGAAGCGCCCAGGCTTCGAGGCCGACCGTTTCGGCATCATGGTCCGCGAGAACGGCAAGGTGCGTGAAGCAGCCCCTGGCTGGGACCACTCGGCCCAGTCGATCACCTTCAGCGCCGACGGCAAGACCATCTACACGACCGCCGAGGATGTGGGTCAGACCAAGCTGTTCGCCATCGACGTGAAGACCGGCAAGGCCACGGCCCTGACCGGCGAAGGCCATGTGGGGGCGTTCAGCGCCGCCGGCGGCTCCACCGTGATCGCCCAGGACAACCTGAAGACTCCGGCCCAGCTCTACGCCCTGGTCCCGAAAGGCGCGCCTATCCAGCTGACCGGCCTCAACGCCGACAAGCTGCAGGGCGTGGCCATGGGCGAGGCCGAGCAGTTCAGCTTCAAGGGCTGGAACGACGAGACCGTGCACGGCTACCTCGTAAAGCCGGCCAACTTCGACCCGGCCAAGAAGTATCCGGTGGCCTTCCTGATCCATGGCGGCCCACAGGGCTCGTTCGGCAACCTCTTCCACTACCGCTGGAACGCCCAGACCTACGCGGGCGCCGGCTATGCCGTGGTGATGATCGATTTCCACGGCTCGACCGGCTACGGCCAGGCCTTCACCGACGCCATCAGCCAGCACTGGGGCGACCGCCCGCTGGAAGACCTTCAGAAGGGCTGGGCGTTCGCGACCCAGAAGTACGGCTTCCTCGACACCGACCGCGCCTGCGCCCTGGGCGGCTCGTATGGCGGCTTCATGATCAACTGGATCGCCAGCCAGTGGAAGGAGCCGTGGAAGTGCCTGGTCAACCACGACGGCATCTTCGACAGCCGCTTCATGGGCTACTCGACCGAGGAGCTGTGGTTCAGCGAGTGGGAGAACGGCGGCGCGCCCTGGCAGCCGAACACCACCTATTCGAAATTCAACCCGGCCGATCACGTGGCCGAATGGAGCGTGCCGACCCTGGTCGTCCAGGGCCAGAACGACTTCCGCGTGCCGCTCGAGCAGGGCATCGCCAGCTTCACCGCCCTGCAGCGCAAGGGCGTGCCCAGCAAGCTGCTGTATTACCCCAACGAGAACCACTGGGTGCTGAAGGCCCAGAACTCGGTCCAGTGGCACGACGAGGTGCTGGGCTGGCTTAACCAGTGGACAGGAAAGTAAGGCCCAAGACGCCCTTCCCCCTTTGATGGGGGAAGGGAGCCAGGATCAAATCCGGCCCGTCGCGACCGACCAGGTCAGGCGGGCCTTTTTTTCGAGCTCGCTCATCTCGCGCCCTTTGACCTGGCGCGCCGCCAGGGCGGCCGGAGCCACCGCCGGGAAGGCCGCGATCGGCAGGGCCTTGAGTTCGGCGGCGGCGACCTTGCGCTGCTGAGCCACGCGGGCCTCGACATCGGCGGCGGTCCAGGCCTGCGGCAGGCGCGAGCGGCCGGCCAGCTTCAGCCGCCAGAGCCCAGCCAGGCCGTAGGCCCGGGCGGCGGCGCGGACGGCGCCCGCATCGGCGGCGGAATCGAGCCGCTGCGCCATTAGGCCAGCCAGAGCGCCGGCGGTGGCGTCGAGATAGGCCAGCACCGCAGCCTCGTCCGCGAACGGTTCTTCCTCCAGGTCGGACAGGCGGGCCTCGGCCATGGCGGCAAGGGCCGTGGGATCGACGCCGCAAGCGGCCAGGGCCTCGACGGCAGGATGCTTGCGGGGCGGCTTTCCTGCGGCTAGTTCCTCCATCGCCTCGCGCCACCAGGTCAGGCGGATCTCGCCCATCAGCGCGCTGGTGACGCCGCCGGCCACGCGGGCCAGCTCGTAGTTGAAGGCGATCAGGGCGACGATATCGGTCCGCGCAGCCGGATCGGAGACGAAGCGGCTGGCCAGCCAGCGATCGTTGTCCATGCGGCGGACCAGATCGTCGAGGCCGGAATCGTAGGGGTTCTCGGGGGCGGCGGACATGGCGCGGCTTATGCCCCCGTCCCACGCAAAGAAAAAGGCCCGCCGGTCGGGCGGGCCTTGATGCATGAACTTCGAACGGTCAGCCGAACAGCGTCTGGTACATCGTCATGGTCACCAGCATCGGGATGCTGAGCAGCATGTTGATGCGCGAGAACAGCATGGCGACCTTGCCCGCCTTGGCCTTGGTCTCGTCGTCGGCCGGCACGAGGCCCAGGGCCCGCTTCTGGTTCGGCCAGATCACGCCCCAGACGTTGAAGAACATGACCGTGGCCAGCCACATGCCCATGCCGATGAAGGTGAAGCCCATGTCGACGCCGCGCTGGTAGCCCTGCCAGGAGCCCAGGGTCATGGCTTCCATCAGGTAGCCGCGGTTGAAGGCCACGACCATGCCCATCAACCAGGTGGCCAGGGCAGACCAGCGGAACCAGAACAGGGCCTCTGGGGCAATGTAGCGTGTCACCGCCGGCTTCAGCTCGGCGGGGATCGTCGGCATCACGCGGATCTGCACGAAGTTGAAGTAGTAGAGCAGCCCGATCCACAGGATGCCGAACAAGACGTGCAGCCAGCGGAACACCGCCTGCCAATAGGCGCCGTGGAAGCCGTGGGCGCTGTGCCCGAAGCCGAACACCATAACCAGCGCCAGGGTGACGCTGACGATGATGGTGCTGCGGAAGTTGGTGAGAATCCCAGTCAATTCAGCCCCCTGAGCGTGTCTTGGCGCGCAGGATAGGCTGTGCGGGAGAGTCGGGGAAGTCGAGCCCGAGATCCTCCCCCTAAAGGGGGAGGTGTCGGCGAAGCCGACGGAGGGGGATCTGGCCTGTGAGCCAGCGGCCGCCTCGACGTCAGGAGGGACTTCCCCCTCAAGCCTTTCGGGCCACCTCCCCCTTCAGGGGGAGGATCTTAGGCCTAGATGTCGTTTCCAAGAAGGTTGTTCACGCGCTGCCAAGGGGTGAGGCCTTTGATGCCGGAGTGTGGACGC
This sequence comes from Caulobacter endophyticus, assembly GCF_003116815.1. Taxonomy (GTDB): domain Bacteria; phylum Pseudomonadota; class Alphaproteobacteria; order Caulobacterales; family Caulobacteraceae; genus Caulobacter; species Caulobacter endophyticus. Next base: position 43 of record NZ_QDKQ01000050.1, on the reverse strand, counting down.
ACGAGGTTGTAGGCGTCGGTCCAGGGCTTGATGGCCTTGGCCC
>NZ_QDKQ01000049.1 GCF_003116815.1 Caulobacter endophyticus | reverse complement strand
GGCGCGGCTGGCGCGGCGTCTGGCCGGAAGAGGCGAGGGCGGCTTGGCCTACGCAGACCTCGCCGCCGCTCTCGACTGGACCGCCTGGCCCGCCGAGCGCCGCTCGCGCCTGGCCGACTTCGCGGCGGCCGCGGCCTGCACCGACATCCTGCGGCGCACGATCGACGGCAAGCGCCTGGCGCGCGTCGCCCGTCGCATCGGCGAGCCGGCCCTCGACGCGGTGCTGGCCTCGCCGCCGGGGCTGGTTGCTGCGATCCCGCAGGCGCAGGCGGCGCTGGGCGACGATGAAGCCTTCACCGCTCTCGGCGCCGGCGTGCTGCTGGCCGAGGCCGGTCGCCGCCCGGTGCTGGTCGCCCGCCTGTCCGAGTTTTTCGACGTCGCCCCCCTGGCGATCGATCCCGACCGTGGCCTGAGCGCGGCCCACGCCGCGCGCGGGCTCTTCATGGCCTTCGAGGCCGGCGCCCTGGAGGCCGCCGCATGACCTATCTGCTTCTGTCCTCCGGCCCCTCGGGCGCGCTTCTGACCGACCAGCCGGTGATCCGCCGCGAGGACGTCGGCGCCGTGCGCGACGCGGCCGAGCTGACCGCCGCCCTCGACGCCCTGCGCCAGGCGACCCGCGAGGTCGCCCAGCGCGACGGCTTCGCCCAGGGCCATGCCGAGGGAACCGCCGCCGCCGCCCGCGAGACCGCCCAGGTGCTGGCCGGCGTCCACGCCGCCCTGCAGGTCGAGCGCGACCGCCTGCGCGCCAGCGCCGGCGCGCTGGCGCTCGACATCGTGCGCCGCATCGCGGCGGGCCTGGCGCCCGACGAGGTGCTGGCCGCCCTGGCCGAGCAGGCCGCCCGCGACCTCTTGCCCGAGGAGCCGATCCGCGTCCGCGTCGCCCCCGAGGCCGCCGGCGCGGTGACCCGCCGCCTGTGGTCGATCGACGCCCGCATCGAGGTGACGGCCGACGCCGACGTGGCGGCCGGCGATTGCGTGCTCGACACCCCCTCGGGCCGCACCCACGCCGGGCTCGAGACCCAGTTGCGGGCGCTGGAGGCGGTGTTCGCCGTCCCGTCCGGCGAGGCCGCCGCATGAGCTTTGACGCGCCTCCCTCCGAAATCTCCGGCGAGGACCGCCTGCGCGACGCCCTGCGCGGCGCCCGCACGGTCGAGCGGCGCGGCCGGGTGGCCCAGGCCTTCGGCACCACCGTCCGCGCCACGGGCCTGGACGTCCGCATCGGCCAGGAGTGCGAGATCGTCGACCGCGCTGGCGGCAATGTCGTCAAGGCCCAGGTCGTCGGCCTGGACGGGGGGGCGGCGATCCTCACCCCGCTGTCGCGCCTGGAGGGCGTGGCGGTCGACGCCGAGGTGGTGGCCGGCCCGCGCCGCAGCGAGATCGGCGTCGGCGAGGGCCTGCTGGGCCGGGTGCTCGACGCCCATGGCGAGCCGCTGGACGGCCTTGGCCCGATCACCGGCCCGCTGCGGCCGTTCCCCGTCTACGGCGAGGCTCCCAATCCGCTGGCCCGCCCGCCGATCGATGCGCCCTTCGCCACCGGCGTGCGCTGCGTCGACACCTTGCTGACCACCGGCGAAGGCCAGCGCGTGGGGCTCTTCGCCATGGCTGGCGGCGGCAAGTCGACCCTGTTGGGCATGTTCGCCCGCCACGCTCGCAGCGACGTCAACGTCATCGCCCTGATCGGCGAGCGCGGCCGCGAGGTGCGCGAGTTTCTCGACGACTGCCTGGGTCCCGAGGGCTTGGCCCGCTCGGTCGTCATCGTCTCCACCTCCGACCGTCCGGCCATGGAGCGCGTGCGCGCCGCCCATGTCGCCACCGCCATCGCCGAGGGCTTCCGGGCCGAGGGCCGCCGCGTGATGCTGCAGATGGACAGCGTCACCCGTTTCGCCCGCGCCCTGCGCGAGATCGGCCTGTCGGTGGGCGAGCCGGCGGTGCGCCGGGGCTTTCCGCCGTCGGTGTTCGCCGAGTTGCCGCGCCTGTTCGAGCGGGCCGGCGCGATCGAAGGCGGGGCGATCACCGCCTTCTACACCGTGCTGATCGAGGACGAGGAGGGCGGCGATCCCGTGGGCGAGGAAGTCCGCTCGATCCTCGACGGTCACATCTATCTTTCCAGGAAGCTCGGCCAGGCCGGCCATTACCCGGCCATCGACGTCGCCGCCAGCCTCAGCCGCGTCTATCCGCGCGTCGCCTCGGCCCAGCAGCAGGAGGCGGCCATGAAGGTGCGCGGCTGGATGGCCAAGTACGCCGAGATCGAGTTCCTGCTGCAGATCGGCGAGTATAAGCCGGGCGGCGACCCGCTGGCCGACGAGGCCATCGCCCGTCGTTCGCGCATCACCAGCCTGCTGCGCCAGGGGGCGCACGATCGCATCGCCTTCGACGAGGCCCTGGCGGCTCTGGCGGAGACCGCCGCATGACCGCCCGCGCCCAGGTCCAGGCCCTCGTTCCGGTGGTCAAGCTGCGCGAGCGTCGTGTCGAAAAGGCCATGCGCGAGGCCGCCGAGGCCCGCCGCAAGGTCGCCGACGCCGTCGAGGCGCTGGAGGTTCGCGACCGCCTGATCGCCGCCCACGATGTGGCGAGAGCCCGGCTGGACGACTGGTTCGCCGGCGGCCTGTCGGGCGCGGCCCATCTGGTCGCGTCAGCCCTGGCGCGGCGTGAAGCCGTCGCGCTCGCCCGCGAGGCCGACCAGCGCCTGCGCGACCAGGAGGCCGTGGCGCTGGATCTGGCGCGCGAGGACCTGGCCGCCGCCATCCAGGCCTTGGCCCGCGCCCAGGGCCGCTTCGACGCCATGAGCGGCCGCCTCGACCACGCCCGCGCCCTGGTCGCTGCCGACCGCGAGGCCCGCGAGCAGCTCGAACTCGAGGATGCCGGCGCCTTCAGGAGTTTCCGATGACCACCATCCGCGACAACGCCGCCGCCGAGCGTCCCAACACCTCCAGCCCGCGCCGCGCTTCCGAGCCGTCGACGCCCTGGCGCGGGTCGGAGTTCCAGGCCGTCCTGCAGCAGGCCGCCGAGCGCCGCGAACCGATGACCCGCCAGGGCGCCCGCGCGGAGCGCGACAAGGAGACCGAGCGCGACGAGGACGAGGGCAAGGTCGACCTGTCGGCCCTGCTGGGGCCGGCCCGCGAGTTCCAGGAGATCTCCAGCGGCCAGGAGCCCACCGGGGTCGACGCCCTGTCGGCCCTGGCGAGGTCTGGCGGCGATGCGGTCGAGACGCCTGTCTCCGCGCCAGGCGGTCGGGCCGCGGACATCGAGGCCTTCACCGCCGCCATGGACAAGGCCTGGCTGGCTTCGGGCGGCGACCGCAAGGCGATCGCGCTTGGCCTGGCCGACAAGGCCTCGCTGTTGACCGGTCTTGGCCTGTCACGCGCGCCCGACGGCGCCATCTCCCTGACCCTGGCGGCCCGTCCCGATGCGACGCCCGAGGTGACCAAGGCCCTGGAAGCCCTGCGCAAGCGCCTGGAAGTGCGCGGCCTGACGCTGGCGGATCTCTTTGTGGAGGCTGACGACGGCCTGGATCCGGAAAGCCTGATCCGGAGGGTTCGTTGAGCGTACACCCCGTTCAGCTCGGCGTGTGGACCTTGCCCTTCGACAAGCTCAGGGTGAGGTCTATTGCTGGCGTTGCAGTAGAAAACCTCTTCCTGGGCTTGTCGAAGGTCGAGGTTTTCGGCCCGACGGTCTCAACGCATCGGCAGTCCGAACCGTCCCACGCCGCCATCGGCCTCGGCGGCGCGAGTCACGGCGCGGGCGATCTCGGCGGGCGGATCGCCGGCGGCCCAGCGCTCGGCCAGAACCTCGATCAGTCGGCGGCTCTGGGCGTTGTGCAGGCCTTCGGTCGGATCGGCCGCGTCGGCCCGCAGCTTGTCGACATAGAGCGCCGTCGCCTTGGGCGAGGCGCCGACGAGGTCGAGCAGGTAGGTCGCCGCCGTCTCGAAGGCCTCGGCGTCCAGCGGCGCGTCGGCGATGTCGCGCACCAGCCAGACGCACAGGAACTCCAGCGGCCCCACCTTGCGGCTGTTGCTCAGCAGCGGCCCGCCGCCGCCCAATCCGGAAAAGCCTCCTGCGCCCCAGGCCGGCACGCGCGCGGCGGGCAGGCGGGCGGTCAGCAGGGCCTGGGCCAGCGTATCGGCGACCAGCGCCTTGACCTCGAGTTCGCCGAAATGGGCCACGGCCGCCAGGAGCTTGGCGAAGCCCGGATACAGCGCATCGCCCAGGTCGGTGCAGACGCGCTCCAGCACGTCGACGCGGCGGTCCAGGGTCGGCTGGCCCTGCAGGCCCTCGACCAGCGCCTGGGCGGCGCCGAACCAGTCGGGCTCGGATTTCAGGATGCGATCGGCGTTCACGCCGGGAAGCTAGCGTTAGAACAGGCCGTTGTCGCGGGTGTCGGTCAGGCGGTCGGCCACGGCGCGGGCCGTATCGTCCAGGTCCCGTGCGGCGCCCGAAAGACCGATGCGGCCATCGTGGCGCGAGAAGCCGGAGAAGTCGCCGAAGGCCTGGGCGCGCGAAGGCTCGCCGGCCGGGCTGATGCCGGAAAGACCGTGGCTCCAGACGCCGGAGACGGACGGGGCGTCGATACGGCTGGCGGACATGGCAAGCTCCTTCAGTCTCTCGATACGAAACACAACGCGCGGCCACCAGTCGGGTTTTCCCTAGCCGGCCCGTTTTCCCCAGCTGGCCAGCGTGTCGCATGACGGGCCTTGCCGCGCTCCTGTCGCAGTCGCCCGAGGCCGAAGCGCTGGACGTGCTCGGTCTGGCCGTCGCCGCCTTCGAGGACGCCGTGGCGCCGCGCCTGGCCTGGCGTTCGCCGGCCTTCGCACGGCTGACCCCGGAGCTGCGGCCCGGCCAGGTCCCGACCGGCGGCCTGCTGGCGGCGGTCGAGGCGGCGCGGCGCGGGGAGGGCGGTCTCTTTCCGCTGGATCTCGACGGCCAGGCCTTCGAGGCCCGAGCCGCCCAGGGCGACGGCCGCATCTGCCTGATCCTGTCCAGCGCCGCCGAACGCCAGGAGGCGGAAGCCCGGCGCCTGGCCGATCGCGAGCGCCTGCTGCTGACCTCGCGCGTCATGTCGGTGGGCGAGATGGCGACCATGATCGCCCATGAGCTCAACCAGCCGATCGGCTCGATCACCAATATCGCGCGCGGCCTGAAGGCCCGGCTGTCGCGTGGGGCGCTGTCGACGCAGGAGGGCGTCGAGGCCCTGGATCGCGCCGCCGAGCAGGCGCTCTACGCCTCGGGCGTCATCCAGCGCATGCGCTCCTTCGTCGAGCAGCGCCAGCCCCAGGTCGAGCCGCTGGACCTGCGCCGGCTGGTGCGCGCCACGCTGGACCTGCTCGACTGGGAGATCGCCCGCGACAAGGTCGTGGCCCGCGCCCAGTTCGCGGCCCTGCCGCCGGTGCTGGGCGATGCGGTGATGATCCAGCAGGTGCTGGTCAACCTCGCCCGTAACGGCCTGGACGCCATGCGCGGCCGGCCCGGTCCGCGCCGCCTGACCATCGCCGCAGCGCCCATGGAGGGCAGCGATCGCATGGTCGAGCTGACCGTCGCCGACAGCGGCCCGGGCGTCGAGGCGGGCGCCGAGGGCCGGATGTTCTCGCCGTTCTTCTCGACCAAGCCCGGCGGCATGGGCGTGGGCCTGGGGATCTGCCGGTCCATCGTCGAACTGCATCGCGGGCGTCTCTGGCACGCCCCGGATCCCGAGGGGGGGACCGTATTCCACATCGCGCTGCCCGCGGCGCGCCAGGAGGAGCCATGACCACCCCCTCTATCCCGACACCCGAGCCCTGCGTCCTGGGCGCGGTCTGCCTGGTCGACGACCACGGCGAGTTCCGCCAGTCCGCCGCCTGGTGGCTGGAAAGCCTGGGCTACGCGGTCTCCACCTTCGACGGCGCGCGGGCCTTCCTCGACGCCGGCGACCCGCCGCCCGACGCCTGCCTGCTGCTCGACGTGCGCATGCCCGACATGTCGGGGCTGGAGCTGCTGGATGCGCTGAAGGCCCGGGGCTGCGAGCGGCCGGTGATCTTCATGACCGGACACGGCGACGTACCTCTGGCCGTCGAGGCCATGCAGAAGGGGGCGATCACCTTCCTGGAGAAGCCGTTCCAGGAGGCCGCGCTCGAAGCCGCGCTCGAACGCGCCTTCGCCCAGGCCCGCCCGGCCCTGACCTCCGGCCAGGAGGCCTATGCCCGCCGCGTGGCAGGCCTCACCGAGCGCGAGCGCGAGGTCATGGCCCTGGTCGTGGCCGGCAAGGTCAACAAGGTCATCGCCTACGACCTGGGCATCAGCCCCAAGACCGTCGAGCTGCACCGCTCGCGCATCATGACCAAGATGGAGGCGACCAGCCTGACCCGGCTGGTGCGCATGGCCGTCACCGGCAGCGTGGACGACGACGCATGAGCGCCCCCTTCGACCTCGAAGCGGGACAGGGCGCCTCGCCCGCCGCCGCCGAGCTTTCCGACCTCGTCGCCCGCAACCACGCCCTGGCCGTGCTGGCCGCCCTGCGGACCTCGGGCCTCGTCACCAGGGTGTCCCTCGACGATGAGCCGGGTCTCGGCCCCTGGATACTGTTCGGAGAAGAGACGCCGGCCCTGCGCCTTTCGATCCGCGAACTGTCCGGCGCGGCCTTCGCCCCGGCCGACGACGCCGAGCTGCTGATCGCGCTGGACCGGATCGAGCCGGTGCTGGCGGCTATCGAGGCGGCCACCACCGAAAGCCTGTCGCCCCTGGGCGTCGAGAGCCAGGCGCCGGACGGCCTGCTGGCCCTGTCGATCGCGGTCGAGACCCAGGACGGCGCGACCTTCGCCCGGCTGGTCCTGGCCGTCGATCCGGAGACGGCCCGCGCCTGGCCGCAGCCGATCTTCGATCCCTGGGCGCCCGGCGCGCATCTGGCCGTGCCCGCCGCCGGGCCCCTGGTGCTCGACGGTCCCGACCTGCCGGCGACGACCGCCGCCTCGCTGCGCCCCGGCGACATCGTGCTGACCCCGCTGTCGGCCGGTCGTCCCGGCGTCGCCGCCCTGACCCTGTTCGACCGCCGCCTCGTCGGCCGGTTCGAGCTTTCCCACCGTCGCTTCACGCTCAACGCCATCGAGGAGAGCGCCATGGCTCCGCCGCTCGACATCGCCATCGCCCCCACCGAGGACGCGGCCCCTGACGCCGCCCCGGTCGCTCCCGCCGACCTGCCCGTGCCGCTGAAGGTGCTGCTGGGCGAGGCCAGCCTGCCGCTGTCGGAGCTGGCGGGCCTGCGCCCCGGCTCCACCGTCGTGCTGGCCGGTCCGCGCGACGACGCCCCCGCCGTGCTGCTGGCCGGCGATCGGGCCATCGCCCGGGGGCGCCTGGTTCCCGTCGGCGAGGCCTGGGGCGTGCTGATCGAAACCATAGGCGGCGAGGGCTGAGCTCAGATGGACCTGACGCAATTCTCTCCCGGCTCGGCCCTCATCACCGTCATCCTGCTGGCGCTGGCGCCGTTCGTGGCGGTGATGGTCACCTCGTTCACCAAGATCGTCGTCACGCTCAGCCTGCTGCGCAACGCCCTGGGCCTGCAGCAGGTGCCGCCCAACATCGTGCTCAACGGCCTCGCTTTGATCCTGACGCTCTACGTCATGTACCCGGTCGGCCAGCAGATGGCCGCCGCCAACCAGGGCGTCAAACCGGTGGCCGCCGTCAGCAGCGACACCCAGGCCCTGTTCACATACGCCGACAAGGCCAAGGAGCCGCTGCGCGAGTTCCTGATCAAGCATTCGACGCCCCGCGAGCGGGCCTTCTTCCTGAAGACCGCCCAGCGCATCAACGGTCCGGAGAAGGCCCGCGCCCTGACCCAGCGTGACTTCATCGTCGTCGTCCCGGCCTTCACGGTGTCGGAGCTGGCGGCGGCCTTCCAGATCGGCTTCCTGATCTTCCTGCCGTTCCTGATCATCGATCTGGTCGTCTCCAACATCCTGCTGGCCATGGGCATGATGATGCTGTCGCCGACGACGGTGTCCTTGCCGTTCAAGCTCTTGCTGTTCGTGCTGATCGACGGCTGGGTGAAGCTCTCGCACGGCCTCGTGCTGTCCTATACGTGACGGGGGCCGCGCCATGCTGAACGCCCAGGCCATCGAGCTCGTCAATCAGGCCCTCTGGCTGGTGCTGATCCTGTCGGCCCCGCCGATCGTCGCCGCCTCGCTGGTGGGGCTGTTCGTGGCGGTCATCCAGTCGGCCACCCAGCTGCAGGAGCAGACCCTGCAGTACGCGGCCAAGTTCTTCGCCATCGTGCTGACGATCTTCGTCACCGCCAGCCTGCTGGGCGGCACGCTCTATCGCTTCGGCGACAGGGTGTTCACCGAGTTCCCGGCTATGGTCCGTCGATGACGGGAGCGCCCGACTGGCTCGGGGCGATCTTCGAGAACACCCTGATCCTGGCCGTCGGGGCCACCCGGGTGGCGGCCGCCTTCATGCTGCTGCCGCTCCTGTCGCCCGAGACCGTGCCGGCCCTGGTGCGCAACTCGATCTTCCTGGCCTTCGGGATCATCGTCATCACGCTGCAGCCGCAACTGGCCCAGATGGAGCTGCCGACGGTCCAGTGGATCATGATCTTCGCCAAGGAGGCCCTGGTGGGCCTGGTCATCGGCTTCTTCTTTGGGACCATGCTGTGGGCCCTGGAGGCGGCCGGCCAGATCATCGACGCCAAGGTCGGCGCCACCATCGCCCAGGTCGTCGACCCCCTGAGCGGCCACCAGACCTCGCTGACCGGCGAGTTCCTCAGCCGCCTGGCCAATTTCGTCTTCATGTTCTCCGGCGGCCTTCTGCTGATGGTCGGGGTGATCCTCGACAGCTACGCGGTGTGGCCGATCGGCAGCCTGACCCCGATCCTGTCCTTGCGCAGCCTGTCGCTGTTCGAGGGTGAGTTCTCGCGGCTGATGGTGATGGCGGTGATGCTGGCGACGCCGGCGCTGATCGTGCTCTACCTCGTCGACGGCGGCCTTGGCCTGATCAACCGCTACGCCCCGCAGCTCAACGTCTTCTCGCTGGGCCTGGCCATCAAGTCGTGGATCGCCACGGCGGTGGTCCTGGCCATGCTGACAGGCCTGGTCCAGCTGCTGCTCAACGAGATCGGCGCCCGGCCGACGGTGATCCTGGAAGTGCTGCGGGGGCTGGACGGGAAGGGGTAGGAACCTCCCCTCGTGGGGGAGGCGGCCGAAGGCCGGTGGGGGGACGTTTTCAGCTTCCGTTGCGTTGGTCGATCTCGCACCAACTCCCCCCACCGATCGCTGCGCGATCGCCTCCCCCACAGGGGGAGGTTCCTATAGGGCCGACGACCTAGGGTTTTCCCTGATGGGATACGCCCCAGCTATCTGGACCGCCCCGCTTGGCGCCACCTTTCGTCGCAAGCCGCAACTGGCGGCTATCCGATCGAGCAGGGGTAGGAGCGATGACCACCATCAACGGCGCCTTGAACACGGCGCTCAACGCGGCGATCCTCACCGGCGTGGGCGCAGGCCTTGGCCAGTCGCTGAAGACCTTCAGCGCCATGCAGTTCACCCTGGGCGCGATGGTCGCTGGGCTGTTCCAGCCCGCGCCCGCCCAGCAGCCGTTCACCGCCAGCATGCCCGGCGAGGGCAAGGCCGAGATCGACATCGGCGACGGCTATACGCTGTCGATCAACGAGGCCAGTTCCGAGGTCATCGTCCGCGACGCCGACGGCAACGCCACCCGCGTCTGGGGCGACCCGCACGTCAGCTACAACGGCGAGCATATCGGCGATTTCTGGGGCACCACGACCTTCCAGCTCGAGAACGGCACGAAGATCACGATCAACACCGAGACCTCGACCTGGAACAACATGACCTACGCCGAGCAGGTGGTGGTCACGCGCGGCGACCAGGCCATCGTCATCGACGGGGTCAGCGAGCAGACCAAGGGCGACTTCTCCGTCACCCTCGGCGGCAACGGCTACGCCCTCGATGCGGCCCATGACGACGGCTTCGTCATCCACGAGAACGACGCGGCCTCGTCGGGCTGGACCAGCAGCATCACCGGCGGAGCCGTCGGCCAGGCCGACTTCGACCTGACCAAGCCTGGCATGGAGCCGGTGCGCGAGGCGCTGGAGGCCTTCAACTCCAGCCTCGGCCTGATGCTGACCGGCTGGCTGCTGGGCATCGGCGTCGCGGCCCTGGCCGAAGGCGGGACGGAAGGCTCGACCACCAGCGCCAAGGTCGCCGAGCGCTTCCCGCTGCTGGAAGTCTGATCTTCGGCCTGCTTCCGGCCCTTTCCGCCGTCCGCGATTTGCCAAATGACGCAAATCATCGTGGGTAGGCGGAAAGGATCTGGGGGCGGACGATGCGCGCGCGAACGAAATGGCTGGCGAGCGGAATGGCGATCGCGGGCGGGCTGTTGACCCTCTTGCCCGCCCACGCGGCTCCGTCGCCGTCCGAAGCGCGCGCATCGGCCGCCTTCGACGCAGCCGCCAGCGACAAGGCCAGGCTGCGGCTCTTCCTTCAGGCCATGCCCAAGGGCGGCGACCTGCACAACCATCTGTGGGGCGCGCCCTACGCCGAGGACTTCATCGCCTGGGCGGGCGAGGGCGGCCTCTGCGTCTCCACCGCGACGCCGCCGGCGATCACCGCCGCGCCCTGTGATGGGAAGGCGACGGTCCCCGCCGCGGGTCTCGCCCGTCGCGATCCGGCGCTCTACAGCCGGGTGATCGACAGCCTGTCGGTGCGCAACTACGACCGCGGCGCCGACCACGCCGCCGCCTCGGGCCACGACCAGTTCTTCTCGACCTTCGAGCGGTTCGCCGCCGCCGCCGTGCCCAATATCGGGCCGATGGTCGCCGTCACCCGCGAATACGCCGCCCAGGACCGCGTCTCCTATGTCGAGAGCTCGGCCAATCCCAACGCCATGCGCGCCTTCGCCGAGCGCGAGGCCGGCCGCTGGACCGGCGACTTCGCCAGGACCTACGCCGCCTTCGCGCCCGGCCTGCCGGCGATGGTCGAGGCTTCGCGCAAGGAGATGGACGCGGCCCTGGCCGAAGCCGACAGGCGCCTGGACTGCGCCAGCAACAGTGGGACGGCCGGCCCCTGCGCCGTCGAGGTCCGCTTCCAGCCCTTCGTCGAGCGCGCCCAGCCGCCCGGCTTCGTCTTCGCCCAGATGGCGGCCGCCTTCGCCCTGGTCGACGCCGATCCGCGCTTCGTCGGGGTCAATATCGTCAACCCCGAGGACCACCCGGTCTCGCTCGGCGACTACGCCCTGCACATGAAGATGATGAGGTACCTGTCGGGCCGCTATCCCAAGGTCCCGATGGCTTTGCACGCGGGCGAACTGACCCTGGGCCTGACGCCGCCGCGCGACCTGACCTTCCACATCAACCAGGCTGTCATGGTGGCCGGCGCGAAACGCATCGGCCACGGAGTCGACATCGCCTACGAGCATGACGCGCCGGGCCTGCTGAAGCGCATGGCCAGAGACAAGGTCGCCGTCGAGATCAACCTGACCAGCAACGACGTCATCCTTGGCGTGAAGGGCGCCGACCACCCGCTGTCGCTCTACCGCCAGGCCGGGGTGCCGGTGGTGCTGTCCACCGACGACGAGGGCGTCTCGCGCATCGACCTGACCAACGAATATGTCCGCGCCGCCGCCGAGCACGGCCTGCGCTACGGCGACCTCAAGATCATGGCCCGCGACAGCCTGGAATACGCCTTCCTGCCGGGCAGGAGCCTGCGCGGCGCGACCGAATGCGCCAGGCCGGGCCCGGCCTGCGACGTGTTCCTGAACAAGAACCTCAAGGCCGCGATGCAGTGGCGGCTGGAACGCGAGTTCGAAGCGTTCGAGGCGGGTTTCTAGAACCTCCCTCTCTGGGGGAGGCGGCCGAAGGCCGGTGGGGGGAAGTTCTCAGCTTCCGCCGCGCCGGCCGATTCCCACAAACACCCCCACCGATCGCTTCGCGATCACCTCCCCCATAGGGGAGGTTCCTTAGGGCTTACACGCCCCCGCCGGCCTGAACACCAGCGCATCCACCACCACGCCCGGATCCACCGACGTCACCCGCACCGCGCGCTTGCCGCCGCACACCGTCACCCCCGAGCCGATCCGCAGCCGACCGTCGGTGACGCCCTGCGCCCAGGCCTTGTCGCCCACCTTGCGCGGGGCGGCCACGCTCACCGGCGCGCCGCCGTCGGTGCTCACCGCCAGCCGCAGGGCGGTCTGGCCGTTCAGCGGGAAGGTCGGCAGCAGGTCCAGCTCCAGCGCCCAGGATCCCTCCGGCAGAGTCACCGCATAGTCCAGCGCCCCACCGGCCTGTGACGGTTCACGCACGTCGCCGGCCGCCATGGACGCGCCGCCGCGCCCCAGGCCGTCGATCCGCCGCCAGCCTTGGCCGCTGGCCGTCTCGGCCTCGATCACCACCAGGCCTTCGTCCTCGACCGGCGCCGGCGCCAGGCGCGGCGCGGTCGCATCGGCCGCCGGGGCCGTGAAAGGCCGCTGCCGGAACGAGGTCCACGAGCCGTCGGCTGGTTCCACCGACATGATCCCGCGCCACTTGCCGCCGGCGATCTCCTCGTTGAACCGGCGGGTCAGGGCGGCGATCTCCGCGTCCGCCGCCCGCGCCCTGGCCGCGCGGACGCGTGCCTCGACCGGGCGCTCGCCGATCAGCCGGTCGAAGGCCTCGGCGTCGAAGAAGCGATGGTTGGCCAGGGCCGCGGCCCGGACTGGATAATCCACCAGCTCGAACCAGGCGTCGCGCTGCCCGGCCGGGATCTTCGCTGCTTCCACGCCCAGCTTGGCCACCAGCGCGTCGAACCGCGCCAGCCGCGCGTCCGCCTGCGCCACCGACAGCGGGCTGGAACGCGGCGTCGACCCCTTTCCCCAGAACCATTGCAGGTGCTCGGGCTTGCGCTCGAAGTTCAGCTGGTGGTGCTCGGCCAGGATCGCCGCGATCGCCTTGGCCCGGCCAGCCCCGAAGGTCTCACGGGCGAAGCCCCCCTCATAGCCGTGGGCGCCCAGCGCGCGCACGCGCGCCACGTCCCAGGCCATGTCGAGGAACAGCTGCGTGCCCAGTTCCGCCGGCTTGATGTCGCCCACATTGACGACCCACAGCTTGCGGGCGTCCAGGTCCCAGGCCCGGCCCATCTCCTCGATCACCAGGGCCGGCGGGACGGTCGATAGCCACAGGTGCGACAGCGGCGCGCCCAGGTAGGACAGGTGATAGTAGACGCCCGACCCGCCGGGCCGCCTGCGCTCCTCGGGGCTCGGCAACTGGCGGATGTAGCCGAAATTGTCGTCCGGCCAGACCAGGGTCACGTCGCCAGGAACCTTCAGGCCCGAGCGGTAGATGTCCAGCACCTCCTTGTAGGCGGTGAACACCTGCGGGACGGTCTCGACCTTCGGGTCGACGTACTGGGCGATCAGCCCGCGCTGGTCGGTGATGATCTTCTCCAGCAGGGCGCGCTGGCCGTCGATGTCGCCGCCGCCGACCATGCCGGAGTCGTGGATGCCCCGCATGCCCAGGGTGTAGACGTTCTCGTACCTGCCGTTCGATTTGGCCCGCTCGCGCCAGTAGTCCAGCACCCCGCCCGGATTGGCCGCATAGTTGAAGGCCTCCGCGCCCGCCTTCCACTCGCCGACATTGTTGCGCAGCATGGGCTCGGCGTGGGACGAGCCCATGATGATCCCCCAGCGGTCGGCCAGGGCGGCGTTGGCCGGATCGGCGTTGAAGGGCCTCGTCACCTCATGCATGGCCGGCCACAGGGTGTTGGCCTTCAGGCGCAGCAGAAGCTGGAAAACCTTCTCGTAGGTCCTGGGGCCGATGTCGCCATGGGCCGGGTCGAAGGTCCTGGCTGCCCAGGGCTGCAGGCCCCAGTCCTCGTCGTTGATGAAGATCCCGCGGTACTGCACCGACGGCGGACCGAACCGGCGGGCATCGGCGGCGACGTACAGGGCCTTCTTCTTTTGGGGCTTGACGTCGGCCCACCAGGTCCAGGGCGAGACGCCCGTCGCGCGGCTTAGCTCATAGACGCCGAAGGCCGTGCCGCGCCGGTCGCTGCCGGCGATCACCAGGGCGCGGTCCAGGCCGGGCGCTGGCTTGTCGACCACGGCGATGACGAAGCTTTCCCAGGCGCCGGCAAGGTCGCCGACCTGCAGCCTGCCATCGCGCGCCAGGCCGTCGATCAGCGGGTTCTTGCCCAGGGTCCCGACGACGATGGCGGTCCTGCCGCCTGGCTTGCCGGTCGAAAGGGAAGGGGACTTGCCGGTGACCGCGCCGAGGTCGTCGCGCAGGTCCTGGGCGGCAAGGCCGACGACCGGGAAGTCGTCCTTGGAATAGAGGATTTCCGCGCCGGCGATCGGGAAGGCGTCTGGCGCGCTCTTGTCGCTCAGCCAGGCGTCCTGGGCCGAGGCGGTCGTAGCGAAGACGGCGGCTATGAGGCCGGCCAGCAGCGACGTCAGTCGCATGGTTTCCTCCAGATCGCGAAGCTGTCAGGCAGCCTGGTCGAATTGGTCAGACCATAGGGCGATCTGGAGGATTTTCCATTCATTTTATGGGCGATGATCCCATTAAATGAGAGTTACTATTCGAGGTAGCGCGCTCGCAGCGTGGCCAGGTCCTTGGCGTCGACGCCCAGCACCTTGTCCAGATAGGCCTCGACCGAGCCGTACTTCTGCTCGATGGCCTCCAGCGCGGCTTCCACATAGGCCGGCTCGGTGCGCATCAGCACGCGGGTGATCTCCGGCGGCAGCTTGGCGAACATGGCCATGTTCGGATCGTCCGACTTGGCGCCGGCGGCCATGGCGCGCCGGGCGCTCTCGGTGTCGAGCAGGGTCTCGCTCATGGCGTAGTCGGCGCTGACGCTGGCGCGCGGCACGCCCAGGGCGGTCAGGATCAGGGCCGAGGCCACGCCCGTGCGGTCCTTGCCCGCCGAACAGTGCACCAGCATCGGCGCGTCGCCCGCCACCAGCTTCTCGAACATCGCCTTGTACTCGCCAGCATAGACGTCGGGCATCATCTTGTAGAAGCCGATGAAGTTGGCGCGCACCGCCTGCGGCGTCGGCGGGCCGTTTCCGAACAGGGCGCGCATGTCCATGTCCAGCCCCGCCTTGGGCGAGTTCAGGAACACCGGCACGGCCTTGCCGCCGCGCCAGACGGTGGGCTGGGTCTTGCGCTCCTGGTCGGTGCGCAGGTCGCAGACCAGGCGCACGTCCAGGTCGCCGACGGTCTTGTAGTCGGCGTCGGTCAGGGTCGACAGGCCGTTGGAGCGGAACACCTGGCCCCAGCGCACGTGCTTGCCGCCCGCGGCCGCATAGCCGCCCAGGTCGCGGAAGTTGGCCGCGCCTTCCAGCGGCACCACGCGCGTGGCGGTGCGCAGGCCGGTCTTGGCCCCGTCGGCGACCACGTAGAAGTAGGGGCGGGCGGCGCCGGCCTGGGCGGCGGTGACGCTGGCGACGCCATCGGTGTCGTTGTCGGCCAGCTTGCGCATGGCCTTCAGCGGCGCCGACGGCGAGCCGGCCACATAGAGGTCGACCGGCGCGCCGGGGCGGCTGGTCTTCCACGACACCTTGTAGCTTCCGTCCTTCAGCACGACGGAGGCATCGGTCACTTGCGCCGGCGCGGTGCGGGCCTGGACGGCGGGGGCGGCGAGGACGGCCGCCGCGCAGGCGGCCGTCAGCAGGTTGCGGATCAGCATGGTTTTCTTGTCCTGGCTTTAGAAGTTGAACCGCACGCCGCCCATGAACCGGCGGCCCACGCCCTCGGCTTCGATCGGGCGATTGGCATGGCCCTGGTAGCGCATGCCCGTCTCGTCGGTCAGGTTGCTGGCGTCGAGGTAGACGGTGACGCCGTCGCGCACCTGGTAGCGCAGCGACAGGTCCAGCTGCTCGGTGGCCGCCCAGTAGGTGTGGTCGGTGGCGTCGGCGCTCGGCTCGTCCAGCCAGTCGTTGCGCCACTGGTACGACAAGCGCGCCGACAGGCCGTACTTCTCGTAGAAGATCGAGGCGTTGACGATGGTGTCCGACAGGCCCGGGAAGGCGCTCTTGGCGCCCTCGGGCGTCGTGAACTCGCCGTCCAGGAAGGTGACGTTGCCCTGGAAGCCGAAGCCGCTCAGCGCGCCCGGCAGGAACCGCCACTGCTGCATGTAGGCCAACTCCAGGCCGGCCATCTTGCCGTCCGAGCCGTTCAGGGTGGTGACGTAGGTGTAGTCGGCGCGGTTGGCGCCATAGCGGTTGTCGCCGACCCTCTGGCTGCTGTCGAAGAGCACGTCGTCGATCCGGCGGTAGAAGGCCGAGGCCGACAGCAGCCCCGCGCCCGGCAGGTACCATTCCAGCGCGGTATCGAAGCCGAAGGCCCGCTCGGGCTTGAGGTCCGGATTGCCGCCGCTGACGGTCTCGGCCACGTCGTCGACCGACACGCTGGTGCGGACCTCGCCGAACGAGGGGCGGGCCACGCCGCTGATCAAGGCAAAGCGCGCCTTGACGTCTTCGGTGACCTGGTAATTGACGTGCAGGCTGGGGAACAGGTCGGTGTAGCTCTGCTTGGCGGTCATCGGGGTCTGGACGCCGTTGGCGACCGCCACGCCGCGGCTTTCCAGGTCGACGCTCTCGACGCGAAGGCCGGCCAGCACCTCCCACTTGCCCAGGCGCCACTTGTTCTGGGCGTAGGCCGAAAGGATGTTCTCGTCGACCGCGAAGCGGTCCTGCGGCAGCACGTTGCCTGCAGCGTTGTAGAGGCCCGCGGTCGTCGCCTTGGCCAGCAGCGCGTCCAGGTCCTGGCGCAGGCCGATGTTGTCGACGTAGTTGACGCCCCAGCCGCGCGCGAAGTCGCTGGTCCACTGGGCGCTCGTGATCCGGGGCGTGACGCTCCAGGTTCCGCCGGTCTGGCCCGCCAGCTGCTGCAGGATGGGCGTCGAGCCGGGCATGCCCGAGAAGGTGTTCCCGGTCGCCTTGCGGGTGTCGTACTTCACCCCGGCCTTGAAGGTCGAGGCCGCGCCCAGCGACGTCCAGTCGCGCGCCACGTCCACCTGGCCCGTCCAGGCGTCGGTGTCCGTGGTGTAGACGATCGGGATCAGCACGTCGGCCTGCGAGCCGGTCTGCGGCAGGTTCGCCAACGCCGAGCCCCGCGTATAGGTCGTGCCCGAACCGCTCGTCGTATAAAGATCGAGGTCCGGAATGCCCGTGGTCGCGCCGCTATAGACCAGCGACAGGCGGCCGAAGTTCTGCTGAATCAGCGGCAGATAGGCCCCGGCGTCGGTGTGGGTGTAGTTCAGCCGCCACTTGATCGAGGTGTCGGCCCAGTCGTGGTCGCCGCCCAGGGTGTTGGCGAAGGTGTCGCTGTAGTAGCGGCCATACTGCCAGCTGCCGGTGTAGGCCGCGCCGTCGACGAAGCCGCTGTCGGCCCCGCGGTTGGCCGGCGTCTGGGTGCGGGCGCGCGACAGCTGGAAGTCGTACTGGTTGCGCTGCTCGCGGTCGATGAATTCCGAATAGAGGCTGTTGAAGAAGATCCGGCCGCCGCCGTCGGGGCGGTATTCCAGGCCCAGCTGGGCGGCGTTGTTCTCGCGCTCCAGGCGGTAGGAGCGGAAGGAGAAGTCGTCGGGCGTGTTCAGGTCGCCGTCGCGGACCCAGTTGATCTCGCGGTTGTCGGTGGTCTGGTTGCGGCGGTAGTGGGCCAGGGCGGCGACGACGCCGAACCTGTCGTTCGACCACGAGCCGCGGATCGAGCCCTGGCGCTGCGGGCCGTCGCCCAGCGCCATCTCGCCGTAGCCGACGTCGCCCGACACGTGGAAGCCGCGGCGGTCGAAGGGCGAGGCGGTGACGATGTTGATGCGGCCCGCCAGGGCCTCGGCCGGCTGGTCCGGCGTCAGGGTCTTGTTGACCTCCATCGACTGGATGACCACGGCGGGCACGGAGTCGAAGCGGAACACCCGCTCCTCGGCGCCCAGCACGTTCATCCCGTCGACCGACACCACGGTCCAGCGCTCGGGCGCGCCGCGCAGCTGGACGTAGCGCTCCTGGCCCTGGTCGCGCTCGATGGCGACGCCCGGAATGCGCGACAGGGCCGAGGCGGCCGACTGGTCGGGGAAGCGGCCGATGGCGTCGGCGGCGATCACGTTCATGATGTTGTCGGCGGCGCGCTGCTGGGCGATGGCCGCGGCCTGCGAGCCCAGGATCGGGCCGGCGGTCACCACCAGCGCCTCCATCTCCTGGGCGTCGGCGTAGCTGATGGTGATCGGCGCGCCGCCGGCGGTCGCTTCGATCTCGCGATCGGGCAGGCCCGGATAGCGCACGACCAGGGTCTGCGGGCCGGCCGGCAGGGCCAGGCTGAAGCGGCCTTCGCGGTCGGTGCTGGTGCGCAGGCCAAGCTTCGGGGCCGACACCTCGGCGGCGACCAGATAGGCCCCGTCCGTGCCGATCACCCGACCGCCGGCCATGGCGGCGGCGACCGCGGCAGGCTGGGCCGCGTCTGCGGCATGGGCGGCGATCGGCAGGGCGAGCGCGGCGGTGGTGAACAGCAGGGCCTTGGCGGCGCTTCGGCTGGCGCGGATCATGATGCTTCCCCTCGATGAAGACGAGGGGCGGATAGCAATTCGAACGAATGTACCGTGTGAAACTGTCGTGAAATTTCCGCGACGGATTGTTGTAAAATTATCTAAATATCTGAAAATAAGCAGAAATACTGAACGATGTCCATGATGCTCTCGCCGATCGAGGCGCACAACTTGAACGCTTGTCCAGACTTGCGTTCGAACGCCTGTCCAGCCAAACACGCATCATGGCTTTCGCAGACTTGGATTCCGCCGCCCAACTGGCCGAAGCGGGCTACCGCATCGCCCTGGAAGAGGGGCTGGGAGCCGTCAGCGCGCGCACCGCCGCCGCCCGCGCCGGGGCTGCGGCCTCGGCCGTGAACTACTATTTCGGCGATCGCGCCAGCTTCCTGCGACGGATCCAGGCCCTGGCTCTCGAGGAGGCCGCGGCCCAGCGCGAGGCGCTCGTGGCGGGCCTGTCGCGCGGTCCGCGCTGGAACAGCCTGGCCGACCGCCTGACCCTGCTGGTCGCCGAGCGGCTTGAGGCCGGTCGCCTGGGCTTTGTCCTGCTGGGCGAGTTCGAGATCGAGGCCGAGGTCGGCGGCGACGCCGAACTGCAGGCGGCAGCGGGGCAGGGCGGCGAGGCCGAGTTCGCCTTCTGGCGCCAGGCCGCCCTCACCCTCGGCGCGGCCGAGACCGACGCCGACGGCTGGGCAGGGCTGGCGGTCGGCCTGCTCACCCTGCTGCATGTCGAGCCCGACGCCGGCGAACGGCTTCTGTGGCTTGCGCCGGCCTTGCGCCGGCTGGGCGCGCGGCTGGGCAAGGCGGCGATCGAGCCCGTGCCGCCCGGCCCGGCGCCCGACGAGGTGCTGCCCGAGCGCGAGCACGCCAACGAGACGGCTCGTCGCATCGTCGAGGCGGCCATCGCCGGCATAGCCGAGCGCGGCGTCTTCCGCCTGACCCAGCGCGACGTGGCTGCGCGGGCCGGCGTGTCGCTGGCCGCCACCACCTACTTCTTCCGCACCAAGGCCGACCTCGTCGAGGCGGCCATGGTCGAGCTGCACCGGCAGGTGCGGGCCGAGGTCCTGGCCTCGGCCGACGATACGGGCGTGGCCACCGTCATGGCCCCGGCCGGCGGCTTTTCGGCGAGGGTCCGGGCGCTGGGCGCCCTGCAGCTGGCCGCCGCCCGCGAACCGGCCCTCCAGCCGCTCGCCGCCGCCGTCCGCGCCACCCGCGGCGCCACCTCGATGCGCATGCTCCGCCGCCAGGGCGTCAACGACGCCGACGGCCTGGACGCCATGGTCTGGTCCACCCTGATGGGCGGCCTGATCGGCAAGCTCCGCTTCGCCGCCCCCGCCGATCGCGAGGCGGTGTTCGGGACGATGCGAGACCATTTGCAGGCAAGGCTGTTCGGGTCGCTCTGAAGATCCTTTCCCGTTAGGGGAGGCGCCCTGTGACCCGGACGGGGATAGACGTTGCTCCATCCACGGCGAGTTCGTGGGAGAACCGAACCAATACAACGCCCTGCAACTTTCTCACCCAAACTTATCAGACGCGCTGAAACCTCCCGCATAATCAAAGCCGTCCCCGCCATGGGGAGGGCTCTTGGTACCGGCCCAAGCGTGGCGAGGACCGCATCGAGCGGGGCCGCAAGGCGCGTATCGGGAAGGCGGGAGAGGGT
>NZ_QDKQ01000048.1 GCF_003116815.1 Caulobacter endophyticus | reverse complement strand
CCGCTTGACCCCCGACAGCTGCGTGCCGTCCGCCAGGGTCTGCTCCTGAAGGCCAAGATCCACAAACAGCGCCGTCGCCGTACCCGACCGGTTCAGATCAAACGGCGCGGGGACGTCTTCAGCCATGGTCCAAAAACCTTCATTTCAGTCCGCGGCGCAGTTAAGCTTGCGAGCGCGGGTTCTGTTCCATTGTGGATCGCCTACAGTGGGATCACGGCGGGGGGCGCAAGATCCGTGCAACCCAGGCCTTGCACTCACGCGCTTGTCTGGGATTCCGCCGTCAGCCCCACTGGCGGCGCCGTCGGGCGACGGCGCGGCCTAAACCTGTCCTTCAGCTTCAAGAATGGTTGCTCGTAGAACTTCCAGGACAGCGCACAAATAATCAGGCTGAGTGCTAGCGACGCCGGCCCTAGAACGATCTTCGGCTGCTCACCAAAGTATTTCACGATGATGTCTGGCACAAAGTTGTGCGTTAGGTAGAGGCCGTAACTTATGCGGCCAATGTACTGGATTGCCGGATTGTCAAATATTCGGCCAATTACACCCCGGAATCCAATCGAAGCATTGATAATTATCCACACGAACACGACGGCGCAGGTCATGTCGTTGAAGTAGTAGCGGTATGCTCCCTTGGTATGGACGAGATACCAAGCCACAGTGGCGTTGAGCAGCGCGATCAAGGCGACGACGTTGAACCACCGTCGCGTGCTGCCAACGTACCAGGAAAAGTCGAAAGCCTTGCCTCGTCGCAAGCAGGACACCGCGAGCAGTCCCCCAAAGCCAAGCTCGGTCATGTTGCTAAACAGAAGCGTCTGGATGGCGTCGGAGGAAATTCCCGCCGCCGCCGCCGCCGCCTTGAAAGCCAGACTGCCGACGATGGTGGTCGCGATGATCGCGAGCGGCAGAACGCGTCGCGGAGTGAAGGCAATGACGAACGGCCAGAGGACGTAGAACTGCTCCTCGACCGCCAGGCTCCAGAAGTCGAGCATGGGATTGCCCAAACTGTGCCAGACGTTGCTGAGATACGCCGCGTGCCAGGGCCAGGAAGAGGCCACCGGCTCAATGCCCAAAAGGACGAGCACCAGAATCCAGCCGTAGTAGGCCGGCGCCAGGCGCAGCAGCCTGCGGACATAAAAGGAAAGCCACACCTGCCTGCGATCCAGGCTTTTGTCGCTGAACTCGGTCAGCAGCGACGACGTGATAAGAAAGCCGCTCAGGCAGAAGAACAGGCCGACCCCCACAGATCCGGCGCCCATCGGAAACAACCTGTTAAGCTCTCGGCCGCCATAGTGCTCGACGATCACTGCCCCGATGGCGAGCGCCCTTACGGCGTCAAGTTGTGAGATCCGCATCTTGCCCCGCCCCGCTCCGCCCCGTGGGTCGGAGGCGGCCCCATGCCCATAGTGTATCAGATCCTAACGCTCTGGCGATAAACCCAAAGCTGGCGAAAGAAAACGCCAGGCTGTGCTCAAGCTTTCAGTTTTCGCTTACCTTCGCGCCTGGGGCGAATTTGCCGAGCTCTTTTGCGCGCCAAACTTGCGCTCATGGTCGGCGCTTCGCTGCAAGTCGATCAAGAGGGGATAGTGGTCCGATCCCAACCGGGGGCCGCGTACTAGGCGGATCAGGCGCCAGCGCTTACCCAAATATATTTGGTCGAGCGGCAGAAAGGCCGTCGATTTCGGCAAGCCTAAAAACCCCCGCGCTGGCCAGGTCGGCACGCCGCGTGTGACCCTGACGAGGTCAAGGTCCCGATCGATGCTCCGCAACAGGGCCGACCATGGCGTGGCGTTGAAATCACCAACAAGGATGAGCTCGTCTTCAGGGAGGGACTTTATCTTGGCGATCAGAGCCTCTTGCCGTGCGCGACGCGCATCCACCGGATAAGGCCATGGAAGTTGCACCCCCATCACCCAGAGGTCACCGGCGGGGGAAGCATAGCGCCCCCAGGCGGCTGCGAGAGGATCGGCCGCGCCCATCTTCAGATCACCGTGAGATCGGGGCGGGGTGCGCGTCAGGATGGTGGTGGAGCAGGGCGCGCGGCCGGCGCACGAGACCCGATAGGGCAGTTCTTGCCGAAGGCGGCGGACCAGAGGCAGATTCTGAGAAAAGGCTTCCTGCAGGACAACGACATCGGGTGACTGGCGCATGATCCAGTCGGCGGTTCCATCCAGATCGGCGTTGTGCTTCCAGCTATTGAGCTGCACCAGGCGCAGTCGCTGGCCGCCGCCATCCGCGCGGTCGGAGCGGTTGAGGAGGTCAGGCGCGGCAAGCATCCACACCGATGCCGCCACCGCCGCGCCTGCAATCCAGATCGCGGGAAACACCGGCCCTTGCTTGCTGCGGGCGACCAAGGCGCCCATCGTCGGCGCGACCAGACCCGTGACGCCCCAGACAGGCAGGAAGTGGGAGAAAAGGTCCAGGTGCGGATCGAGCCCCCCCATCAGCGAGGCTAGGGCGCACGCCAAGCTGATCAAGGTCACGGCGAAAAGACCGCCAGCCAGATCAGGCCGCGTTGATCGATCCGGGCGTGGGGCGGGGGAGGGGTTGTGGATCATGCGCGGCTGCTTAAACCCTTTCGCTCTGGACAATCAAAAGCGCCACGCATCGATTGGCGCGGCGGGCTGGGGATGAGCACTTCGTGGGCGCTAGCAAGCTTGAGCGATCACTGTTGCGCTGCGCCGATAGTCAGGGCCCGACAAGTAGGCTAAGCGACCCGCCAGACGCAGAGTTGAGGCCAGAGGCATGGACGAACATTCGGGCGCTCCGGAGGCCTCGCAAGACAGTCGTAAGCCTGCGGCCAAGGGCGCTCAGCTCAAGCCTATGTTGGCCAAAGCGTCGCTGTGGTCGCTGGTCGCCGCGCTAGGCACCCAAGGGTCGACGTTCGTCATTTTCGTCATCTTGGCGCGCCTGCTTCAACCTCGCGATTTTGGCATGGTCGCCTTCGCCGCGCTCTTCATCGACTTAAGTCGCGGGGTCATGCTTGGCGGTATTCCCGAAGCCCTCATCCAGCGAAAGATCTGGGATGACGCTGTCGCCAATACAGCCTTCTGGCTCAACATAATCGCGTCGATGGCGTTCGTTGTCGTCGCGGGCCTCATCGCTGGCGGGATCGTGCTGCAAAGCGGTCAACTGCTCTTTCCGATGGTGTTCTGGGCCTTGTCGGCGACGTTGCTTCTCGACGCTGTGCGCTCGGTTCAAGAGGCGCGACTACGGCGAGACTTCCAGTACAAGGTGATGGCTGGACGCGCCATCATCGCGGCGCTGGTCGGGGGCGTGGTGGGGGTGGCGTGCGCCTTGGCTGGCCTGGGAGTTTGGGCGCTGGTCGTAAACCGCGTCGTCACCTCCCTGGTCCAAACGCTGGTCATCTGGAACGCGGCTCCCTTCAGACCTCGCTTCCACCTGACCAAGAGCGAAGTTCGCCCCCTTCTGGGATTTGGCGCCAGCGTCGTAGCCAGTCGCCTCGTTGGTCAGATGAACGGTCGTTTACCCGATTTCCTGATTGGTCTTGTTGCAGGCCCGGCGGCCTTGGGCATGTTCCGGGTAGGATCGCGCAGCCTGAACTTCCTGAGCCAAACGTTCATTGTGCCGGTCCAGAACATGACTCTGTCGGCCTTCTCTCGGATCGAGGGTCGAGAGGCCATGGCGCGAGCTTACCGGCGCTTCACCCAGCTATGCGGCCTTTTTACCTTCCCAGCATTCTTTGGCGGCGCGGTGATCGCCTCCGACTTCATCCGACTCTGCTTCGGCGAGAAGTGGAGCGAGAGCGCCAAGGTCATGTCGGTGCTCTCTCTCGCGGTCCTGGCCACGACCTTGATGCAGTTCTTCCAGCCCGCCATGCAAAGCGTTGGAAGGCCGCGCTCGGGCCTAAAGACCGAGTTCATCAAGCTTGGCGCTGGCGCGATTCTGGTCGGAGGCCTGTCGTTGCTGGGGCCTTTCGCAGCGGCTTTCGGCGACACAGCCCGCCGCTATGTATCTCTGCCTGAATCATTTCGCATGCTGAAACGCGAGCTAGGATTGGACGCCAGAACGCTGCTGGGCGGCGTCATGCTTCCCTTGGCTGCGGCGAGCTTCATGGCGCTGGTGCTGGTCGCGGTGCGCTTGCTGTTGTTACAGGATTGGACGCCGCTGGCGCGGCTGTGCTTGATGTGTCCGCTCGGCGGCCTGCTGTACGCGGGTTTTCTTCTCACGGCTGGCCGTCACTTTATGCGAGACATGGTCGACAGCACTCGCAGCATGCTCCCCAAGCCGATTGTCAGAATCCTCGAGCGCCTGGTTGGCCCAAAGCAAATGAGGGCTTAGCCATGACCAGGACCAACCTCGCAGCTGCATCGAAGCATCATCAGAACGCGGCGCCGGGCGGTGTCGCGCAAACGACGGAACCGTGTGAATGGTGATCTCCCGCGCCAAGGTTTACGAGATCGCAGAGTACGTCTTCGTCATTCTGGCTCTGCTGTTGATTTCAGACGCGCTGACGCCGCTTCTGTACCCTCCCGGCCGTGACGCGCTCGAAGCGGGAGAAAGCAATCCAGGCCGGCTCTATTGCGCCATGGCGGTCTACGCCGTGTCGCTGGTGCTGCTGTTTTCGCGCCTGCGTACGGCTGGGCATTTGCTTGCACGGCGCCCGGAGTTGGCGGCTCTGGTCGTGCTTTCCGTCCTGTCGGTGCTCTGGAGCGGCGATATCGGCCCGGTGTTTCGCCGGGCGGTAGCCCATACTCTGACGATCGTGTTCTGCCTCTACCTGGCGACACGATACACGGCTCACGAGTTCCTGAGCCGGCTGCTGGTGGCCTTCTGCATCGGCACCTGCGCCAGCGTCATTGTCTGTATCGTCGCACCCAACATCGGGGTGACCAACGGCTCTATCAACAACGGCGCCTGGTTTGGCGTTTATGGGCACAAGGCGGTGGCGGGCCGGGTGTGCGCGATCGCCGCCTTCGTGGCCCTTCTGCACAAGCCGACAAACTCGACCATGCGCTGGGTCAAACTCGCCGCCGTGGTCAGCACGGCCATTCTCTGCATCATGACCCAGTCGCGCGCTTCCTGGTTGCTGGTGATCTGGGGAGCGGCGTCAGCCTTGGCCGTCCGTTTCCTGCGCACTGAACGACTTTCGGTTTCCTTGCGCATCATGATCGTCCTGACCCTCGTCGTGCTCTTCGGCGCCGTGGGCGCCCTGACCTTCAACGAGCTCATGCTTGCTTTTGGTCGCGACGCCACGCTGTCTGGACGCACCAGTCTGTGGAGCGCCGCGATCCACGTCGCGGGCGATGAAAATCCCTGGTTCGGCTCGGGCTATCGCGCCTTCTGGCTTGGTCCTGACGTCGACAAGATCCGCGTCTATCTCACTGGCTGGGCGCGCATGCCTGCGCACGCCCACAACGGCTACCTCGACACATGGCTGGAGTTGGGCTGGGTCGGCCTATGCCTATTGGTCATCTTCATGCTGAGAACGGTTGCAGCACTCGCCGTCACGGCGCTGCGGGACGTCCGCGGCTATGTGTGGCCGGTGTTCATGGTCTGCGCCTTCGTGTTTATCGTCAACAACATGTCGGCCACGGTGGCGCTCAGGCATACTGACGCTGCGTGGGTGCTCTTCGTCTTGGCGTCGCTCTACACCGCAGACTTCGAACGTCGTTACGGTCATGCAAAGCGCCTCCGGGCCGCCGCCGGCTTCGGACAGCCCTCGATCCGCACACGCTCGACGCCGAGCGGCTCAATAGCGGGCGAGGTGGGGGCCACGGGACGGAACATTGTTCGATGAATCAGCGCTCGGCGCCGTCAGGCGCGCGGGCGCGAGCCGTAAGAACGTTCTTCGAGCAAGAAGCCGCGAAATCCCTAACCTTAGGGGTCTACGCGCCTGTAGGATGAAGACTGTTGCGCGTTGGTCGTCAGCCGAGGCTATCTTGCCCGCGGCGGCTTCGACGAAAGTGGTGGGACAGGTTGGTGCAATACAAAATCGGTTTTCCTTATGTCGGCGACCGCTTCGGCGGCAGCAACATGTCCTCGCTCATCATGGCTACCGCGTTGAGGGACCGCGGCCACGATGTGACCGTCTTCACCCATGGGCCCGGTCGCGCTCATGACGAGGCCGCCGCGCGTGGTCTGAAAACCGAGTTGTTGCCGGCCCTGTCGGATATCGGCGGCTACGAGAGGCCTGACCGCGCCCGCCCGGAGCAACTGGCGGCGTTCCCACATTGCTGGCGCTCGATCAAGCGCCACGGTCTGGACATCATCCATACTAACGATATGACGATGTTGAGAACCTGGGCTTTGCCGAGCCTGGCTTCAGGCAGCAAGCTGATCGCCCACTGGCGCACCTCTTCGAAGGCCAGCGCCTCCATCGCCGGCAGCCTTCTCCCGGCCAAGAAGATCATCTCGGTTTCCGGTTACTCCAAGGCCATTCTGCCTGGCTGGCTTCAGAAGAAGACCACGGTGGAGTTCAATGCGCTGGAAACCTTCTGGAGCGCCGAGCAACGCGCGCAAGCAAAGAAGGCGGTTCGCGAGCGCCTGAACCTGCCGGCCGACGCTGCGCTCGTCGGGGTGTTTGGCAATCTCACGCGTCGAAAGCGCGCTCACGTCCTTGCCGATATCCTGCACGCCTTGCCGGAACCCGTAGCGGGGCGCCCGGTTTACGGACTGGCCTGCGGCGGGCCGGTAGAACCCCTCGACACCGAGTTTGATCTAAAGCGCCAAGCCTACGGGTTGATGGATCGCCTGATCGCGCCCGGTTTCGTACGCCCGGTCTATGAGTGGATGGCCGCGTGCGACGTGATCCTCGCCCCAGCCGAACGCGAGCCCCTGGCGCGCAACATCCTCGAAGCCATGGCGCTGGGCGTCCCGGTCGTAGCCTCCACTGACGGCGGCCTGGTCGAAGTGCTGCGCGACGGCGAGAACGGGTTTCTTCTGGCGCCTCGAGAGACAGACCGATGGATTGAGATTGTGCGCCGGCTGCTGAACGATGTTGAGCTGGCCGAACGGATCGCGGTCGCAGGCCAAAGGACGGCGGAAACCCTCTCCGTAGCCAACCACGCCCGCCGCATCGAGGATATTTACAGGGCGGCGATTTCTTGACGACCAGTACGCCCCCTCAATCGACGACGCGCTGTCGTTATCGGCGCCCTCAAGACCCGCGAGGCTTCCAATGCGCGTGATGGGCGTGGCCTCGTTCGCCCATAACGGCGGCGCTCAGGTAGCCCTGCAGCGCCTGGCGCGGAAACTGTCCCAGCGCGGCCACCAGGTTGAAGTGGTTTTCCTCTATGGCAAGAGAGAGGCTGCCGACCAGGATATCAATGCGCGGGTGCTGGTGGAGACGCAGACGCCCAGCGCATTGGATTATGGCCGTTGCCTGATCCGACTGATCTCCGTCGTGCGCGCTTACAAGCCCGACGCCATCCTAGGCTTTTTGCCTCTGGCGGCGGTGTTCTCAGCTGTCGCAGGCGCGATCTGCGGCGTGCGCGCCCGCATAGCCTCCCAACGCACGCCGGGGCCGACCTTCAGCGCTCTCATGCAGTTCTGCGATCGCTTAGCCGGAAGTACGGGACTTTATACGAAGATCGTCTGCGTTTCGCAGTCGGTCGCAGATTCGTTCTGGAACTATCCGCAGACCTATCGCCGCCGTCTTCGGGTGGTGAACAACGGTATCGAATGGTCGCCGCTACAGATGGATCGCGCTCTGGCCAGGCAGACCTTTGGCATTGACGACGGCGAGCCGCTCTTTATCGCCGTCGGCCGCCTGGAACCGCAGAAGAACTATGAGTTCCTCATCCAGCGCTTTTGCAGCGTGGGCAAGGGCCGGCTCCTGATTGCCGGCGCCGGCCGCGAAGAAGCCAACCTGCGCACTTTGCTGAGCCAATGCGACCCTGAAGGGCGGGTGAGACTGCTTGGCCATCTTGAGCGTGAAAAGATCCGAGCGCTGCTTGGCGCCGCCGACGTGTTCCTCCAGGCCTCGTTCTATGAGGGCCAGAGCAATGCGCTGTTGGAGGCCATGCACGCTTCTCTGCCCTGTCTGGTGAGCAACATCTCCATGCAACGCGAGACGCTCACCGATGAATACAATCAGCCGTGCGGTCTGATGGCGGGGCTGCATGAGGCGAGCGCGTGGGAACAGCATATCGCTGATCTAGCAGACGATCCTAGCTTGAGATCGCGACTTGGCGCGGCTGGTCAAGCCCTCGTCAACCGCCAGTTCTCCCTGACGCGCATGGTTGATAGCTTTGAGAAAGAACTTCTCGAACCAGTGCACAGCTCTGTTTTGGACATGGCCTGACCGACCCGTTCATACCCTATAAACCTTGAAAATAGGGCGGAATTTAACAGCGTCGACCTAGGGTCTACGTACGGTTTGACTGTGCGAGACAACGGGGATGGCGAGGAAGATTCCGCAACGCTTTGCCGTCGGCGCTGGCGCGCTTTTTCTTGGCGGCGTCCTTCTGACGGCGCCGGCATGGGCTGCGCCGACGGGCGGCGCTCCGGCGAAATCGGCCATCATGCCGTCCTACGGGCAGGCGCCGCCCCCGGCCGGCTATCTGGCGTTCTGCGAGCGTTTGCCCGGACAGTGCGCCGGTCCGCTGACTGCGCCCTTAGCCGAAGAGACTCAAGAGGCCGCCTTGAAGCCGCAGTCGCCTGACAGCGGGGGGCGTTTCGATTGGGCGATGGCCTTCGCGGCCAGCGGCAGGCCCGCCATGCCGTCACCCGACGCCAAGGCCGCGCCGAGCGGCCATGCGGTCAAGCTGACCGGCGGCTTGTGGGGCCGCATGCAGAAGATCAACCGGACGATCAACCGCAAGATCGTGCCGGCGACGGATCTGGAGGCGTTCGGCGCATCGGATTATTGGGCCTTGCCTATCACGGAGGGTCGCGCCGCTAGAGGCAACTGCAAGCACTACGTCGTCGAAAAACGCGAGGCGCTTATCAAGGCGGGCATTCCAGCCGAGGCGCTGAACATCGCGGTGGCTCGCACCCCCTGGGGGGAAATCCACGCTGTTCTGCTCGTCGAGACCGACGCGGGAGACTATGTGCTGGACAACCTTTCGCCCTGGGTCACGTTGTGGCATCAGACCGGCTACACGTGGTTGCAACGGCAGGTCGATGGGCAAGCAAGCCAGTGGGCTAAGGTCGCCTGACCAAACCGAGCCCGGCACGGAAGGCCCGCAGCGTCCAGGCCCGAAGGGATTCAAACTCAAAGCGGCTTTCTGCTTGGCTGCGAGCATTTTCACCGCCTTGCTTAGCGCGACGCTGCTGTGGGTCCGTCTGCAGCCGACCGGGCCGTTCGCACGCGCCGCTGCGTTAATTCTGCCCCTGCCTCAGGTGCAAGGCGCGTTGGCGGATGAAGCCCTCGCCGGACAGCCGCCTGATTTCGGCAAGGCGTTGAGCGCCACGCGATCGGAGCTGGACCTGGCTCCGATGCACGTCGAAGCTTTGCTTCGGCTGGCTTATCTGGAAGCGCCCACCGCCAGCGCCCCGTTGACGCCCGCGGCCAATGCGGCCCTGATTGAAGCTTTCAGGTTGGCGCCGGCCGACGCGAAATTCGCCAGTTGGCGGTTAAATTTCATTCTTGAGCGTTGGGACAGCGCAGCCCCCGCAGTTCGCGCCTACGCTTTGGGTGAAATGGACGTTCTTTGGCGGGAAGCCGCATTTCGCCGGACAATGCGCAAGCGCTTGCTCAGTGTGGCCAACCCCGCCGGGCAAATGGCCCTGAGCCTGCATATTCAGGGCTTGGATCGTCGGGTATCCGCCGCGGGCCAAGACCGATGACCATGAAGACTGTTTGGCGACGCCTGGTAGGCGGCCTTCGTGGAGCGAGCGCTCCATCCCCTGTGACGGACGCCGACTGGCGGCCAAGCGCCCCGGGCGGCGAGGTCGTCTACGCGATCGGCGATGTTCACGGGCGGGCCGACCTTCTCGGATCAATGGTCAGCGCGATCTGGCACGACATTGACAGCCACGGGATCCGAAAGCCGGTCATCGTGCCGCTTGGCGACTATATCGACCGCGGTCCCGAGACGAGACGCGTTCTGCAGATTCTTCTAGCTATCCGCGATAGCGGCGAGGTTGAGTTCCGGCCGCTGATGGGCAATCACGAGCAGATCATGCTCGGTTTCCTATCCGATGATCCGATGGTGGGAGCCAAGTGGGTCAGGTTCGGCGGCGCTGAAACCCTACGCGCCTATGGCGTGCCGCCGCCCAGCCCAAGCGTCCAGGATCCGGACATCTGGAGGCGGACCCAGGCGGCCTTCATCAAAGCGTTGCCTCAACGACATCTGGCCTTCCTTGAGGCGCTCGAGATCTGCCATGAGCGCGGCGACTATTTTTTCGCCCATGCAGGCGTGCGGCCCGGCGTCAGATTGGCTGATCAGGACGAGACAGATTTGCTCTGGATTAGGGCCCCGTTCTTGCAGGAGGCGAAAGAATTAGAAAAAATTGTCGTTCATGGGCACACTCCGGAGGAGATACCCATGTTCAAGGACTGCCGTATTGGTCTAGATACCGGCGCCTACGCCACGGGACGGCTGACGGCGATCCGACTTGAAGGGACCACGCGCAGGATCTTGCAAGCGCGTGCTAGGCCGTCAGGTCCACCTGAGATTGCCTGGTACGAAGAAGGGGAAGTTGGATGAGGGGTTTTGCTTGGGGCCGCGCCGGCTTGGCGATGGTCCTGGTCGTAGCGGGCCTATGGATGACCGCCTGCGCCACCGCCCCTGCGGCCACGCAGGGCCCCGCCGGTCCCGCTCAGGCGGACCTGCCGCAGGACTATCGCCTTGGCGCGGGCGACAAGGTCCGCGTCATCACCTACAACGAGCCGACCCTCACTGGCGAGTTCGACGTCTCCAGCGCCGGATATGTCTCGTTGCCGCTGATCGGCGAAGTTAGGGCCAAGGGGCTTACAACGACGGAATTTCAAAACGCTGTCGCGGCGGCTCTGAAGGCCGGCTACTTGAAAGATCCCCGCGTCAGCGCTGAAGTTTTGACGTATAGGCCTTTCTACATCATGGGCGAGGTCAACAAGCCTGGAGAGTATCCCTACGCCCACGGCATGACTGTGCTCAAGGCCGTTGCGACGGCGAACGGCTTCACTTACCGGGCCGATACGCGACGGGTGTTTATCAAACGCTCCGACCAGAGTGCAGAGAGCGAGCAGGTTCTCGGGCCGAACACGCTGGTGAATCCCGGCGACACTATCCGCATCGGTGAGCGTTTCTTCTAAACTGTCAGGGGCTTGTGGGAGGCATCAATGACCATATTCAACAAATCCGTGGCTGCGGCTTTCGTCGTCATGTTCACGGCTGCAACCGCGACATCGGCCGGCGCCTGGGTGCAGGCCCAGACTGCGTCTACCGCCGCGCCGACCGACGCCGCCGCGCTGACCGGCGTGCTGCAACAGGCGCTCGACGATACGGTCGCCCGCGCATCTCAGCAAAGACTGGGTTTCGATGCGGCTCAAACGCTGAGCTTCGAGGCCCTGCAATCGACGATCGTCGCTGCTGGCCTCAGCCCCCTGCAGGTCCAGCAGGCGCTGGCGGCCGTGCGCGCGACCACGCGTCCCTCCAATGCCGCGTTGGCGGCGTTGAAGGCCAGGGTGGATGCCACGGTCGTAGCTTGTTACACCCAATCGCAGATCGATGCTGCGCGAAAGGGCAAGGCGGAGATTCAGCGAGGCTCTTGCGCTGCCGGCCTGTCGGTGGCTGCAACCGGAGGCGACCCGGCGGCGTTGTCGCCTGCGCCTAGCTTTGCAGGCGCCAGCGGGGGGGCGGACTATCGACCCGGCTCGTAAGAAGCCGGCGACTGTCCAGCACGCAAATTTTTCTGTTTTTGAGACGGGGATCCGAAATGGTGACGGCTGCATCGTGCAAGAAAGCTTGGCTAGCTGCCGCGGCGCTGGTCGGTGTCGCAGCGCCGTCCCTGGCGAGCGCTCAGGTCGCTGCGTTTGATGAGACCGCTTATCGCGAGGGCCTGTTTTCGCGGCAACGCAATGTGAGCGTGCGGCAACGTCCACGCCCGGAATTCTCGCGCGTGCCCAAGGCCGTGGGCGGCTTCATGGTCTCTCCGACCCTGACCGGCGAGCTTGAGTTCAACGACAATATCTATGCGACCAACGCCAATGTCGTCGATGACACCATTGTGCGTATCCAGCCGTCGATCGTCGCGCGCTCCAACTGGGGTCGCCACGCGCTGAATGGTTTTGCGCGCGCCAATGTCGCCGAGTACCTCGACAACGACCAAGAGAGCGCCACAGATTGGATTGCAGGCGCGACCGCCCGCTACGACATCTTGCGCGGCGCCGGCGTCCAGGCGGGCGCGTCCTACGAGAAGACGACCGAGTCGCGCACGTCCTCGGGCGCGCGCTCCGACCTCTCCGGACCCAACCGCTTTGAGTCAGCCCGCGTGTTTGTCGGAGCCTCGCAGGCCTTTGCACGTCTGCGCCTCTCGGGCCAAGCCAACTATCGCACGCAGCGGTTCGACGATAACCGCGACCGAACCACGGGCGCGGTCGTTTCGCAGGGTTTCCGCGACCGTGACATTTACGTCGCCGCGGGCCGCGCTGAGTATGCGGTAAGCCCCGATACTTCCGTATTCTTCACCGCTGCGGCGAATAAACGTGACGGCGCCGGAGCCTTGGCCGCCCAGCGTGACTCCACGGGCTACGATGTCGGCGTGGGGGCCAACTTTGACCTCGGCGGCTTGGCTCGCGGCGAATTCAGCATTGGCTATCTCGACCAAGACTACGACAATCAGTTCTCCTCGGTGAACGGCCTGTCGGCGCGCGGTCAGATCGAGTATTTCCCAACCCAGCTCATCAGCGTGACCGCCAGCGTCGAACGCGGGGTGGAAGACTCGCCCGTGACGGACGCGGCCGGTTTCCTCTCGACGTCAGCGCTCCTCCAGGTCGACTACGAGCTTCTGCGCAACCTCATCATCACTGGCAGCGCCAGTTGGGGCGATGATGATTATGCTGGCATTCAGCGTCAGGATAAGCGTTGGGGGGCGGCGCTCGCCGCCAACTACCTGCTTAGTCGCACGATTGGCTTGAATCTCCGCTATCAGCACTATGATCAGGAATCCGAAGGGGCGAACGCGGGACGAAGCTATGACGTCAACAGCGTCGTGCTCGGCCTGTCCTATCGATTCTAGCCTCTAGCTTCTCACAGGCTCCCAATGACTGACGAAACTCTGGCAGCGGCTTCCTCTCCGCGTTCGGAAGCCGCACTGGCTCCGCCCCTGCGTGACGAGCCGCTCGACGTACGGCAGGTGATTGCCGTGATCGTGCGCCGCGCGCCGCTGGTTGCGGTGATCATGGTCGCCGTCTTCGCCTTGGCCCTTGCAGCGCTGTTCACAACCAAGCCCACCTACACCGCCACCAGCCAGGTGGTCATCGAGGCCCGCGCCCAGAGGGTCATCGACATGGAGCAGGTCACCGGCGAGGTCGCCCGTGACAATCCGACCATCGACACAGAGGTCGAGGTCCTGCGTTCGCCGCTTCTGGCGCAGCGGGTCGTCAAGGCGCTCGAGCTGGATAAGGATCCCGAGTTCAATCCCGCTCTGGAAAAGCCCGGCCCGCTGTCGGGCCTGAAGAAGCTCGTCTCGGGCGCTGGACCAACCGGTGCGACGCCGACCCGCGAGCAGGTTCAAGCCGCCGTGGCCCGTAGACTCCTGGCCAACCTTCAGGCGCGCCGCGTGGGGCTGACCTACGCCATCAACATCTCGTTCAGCTCACGCTCGCCTGAGACCGCCGCCAAGGTCGCCAATGCTTTCGCCGAGCAGTATCTCGCCAATCAGCTGGACACCAAGTACGAGGCCACGCAGCGCGCCAGCGCCTGGCTAAACTCTCGACTTGCAGGCCTGCGCACACAGGTTGAAACGGCCGAGGCTGCGGTTCAACACTACCGCGCGGCCAACGGCCTGCTGGCCAGCGCTCAGGGCGAGACGCTGACCCAGCAGCAGATTTCGGGCCTCAGCTCACAGTTGGCCAGCGCGCGCGCCGACCAGGCCGAGCAGGAGGCCCGTCTCAACGCCGCCCGACAACAGATGCGCGGCGGCCAGCTAGGCGAAGATCTTGGCGCGGCTCTGAGTTCGGCCGTGATTACGCGCCTGCGTGATCAACGGGCGCAGACCAGCCGAGAGGTTGTCGATCTGCAAGGTCGCTACGGGGAGCGCCACCCCGACCTGCAGCGGGCCCAACGCCAGCTGGCCGACATCGACTCGCAGATCCAAGGCGAGGTCCGTCGCATCATGTCAAACCTCGAAGCGCAGGTGCAGATTTCCCGGCAGCGAACCGCCTCGATCGAGTCGAGCCTTGGCGCCCAACGCGGCACGCTCAGCGCAAATGCGACTGCGCAGGTGAGATTGAACGAACTGGAGCGAAACGCCGAGTCGGCCCGTACGCTCTATCAATCCTTCCTCGATCGTTTCAAACAAACGACTGCACAGCAGGGCATCGAGCAATCCGACGCGCGCATCGGCGCGATGGCCGCCGCGCCGCGCGCGCCCAGCGCGCCCAAACCGGCGCTGTACATTGTCGGCGGCCTGATCGCCGCGGTGCTGGCCGCAGCCGTCGCGGTGATCGTTGCTGAACTGTTCGACAACGGCGTCACAAGCGAGGTCAACCTCGAGCACCGCTTGAATGTCCCCTCGTTGGGCGCGATCGCCGACCTGGGCACGCTTCCCACCACCGAACGGACGGGGATCGGCAAGCTCTCGCCGGCCAGCTTTGTGATGGAAAAGCCGCTATCGAGCTTCGCGGAGTCGTTCCGAAGCCTGGCGGCCAATCTGAAGTTCACGCAGGAAGGTCGTCCAGCTCAAGTGCTGGCGGTCAGCTCGGCATTGCCCGGCGAGGGCAAAACCACCACGGCGCTTTGCCTAGCGCGGAGCATCGCCCAATCGGGCGAGACGGTCATCCTCGTAGACTGCGACCTGCGCCGTCGGGCAAAATCCGGCCAGCCGGAGAATGCGCCGACTGCCGGGCTACGGGAGGTTCTGGAAGGCAAGGCTACGCTGCAGCAGGCCGTCGTAAAGGACGCCCACTCCAACGCCTATCGCCTCCCGCGATCGGCGGCAGATCGCGAGGTCGCCGCCGATCTCCTAGGCGGGACCGAGATGGACAAGGTCATCGAAGAACTGCGTCAGCATTTCTCGGTCATCATCCTGGACACCGCTCCGGTCCTGGCGATCGCCGAGACGCGTGTCCTGGCGACCAAGGTCGATGGCGTTCTGTTCCTCGTCCGGTGGCGGCGCACGCCTCATCAAGCCGCGGGGATCGCCCTTAAGAACCTGCAATCGGTCGGCGCCAATGTCATCGGCGCAGCCCTGACCCAGGTCGACATGCGCGAGCAGCGCCGGACCGCCTTTGGGGATGCGGGCTATTACTACGACAAGTACAGCTCCTACTACAGCTAGGCATCGGCGCCGACGTCTCGAACGGCGGCGGGGAGGGGCTTGGGACTTCCTGGAAAGGCGAGCGCTCAGCGCGCTCGTCGTTCTGGTTTTCGTCGAGCATCTTCTGGTCGGAGCGGTCGCGCAGGGATTGGCGCTTGCGGCCGCTTTACTGCATGGCTGCCTGCTGACGTTCTTCCTTGTCGGCCGGCAGGGCCAAGACGCCGCAACGCGTCTGCCGCTCGGTCGTGCGGTTGTTGCTGGCTTCACCCTGACTGTCGCGCTCTACGCGCTCTCTGCCGCGCCAGCCATCGGCTGGGCGATCGAGCCGGGCCTTGCGCTTGTCGAGACGGCAAAGCTACTGGGGCTGGCCTGCCTGTTTCTGGCCAGCGCGCTTTGGGTGAATTCGCGTCGACGGGCCCGTCTGTTCTTCGTGTTCGTTTCACGCGCGGGTTTAGCGTACCTGACGCTTACGCTGTCGCTCTACGCACTAGCGCCAACCGAGCTCTACGGCGCAGCCAAGTTCACGGCTCAATCGCGCTTCACCGCGAGCTTCATCAGCGCCAACACCGCCGGCGCTCTTTGTGGGTGCCTTGCCTTAATCAGCCTGGGACTGGTTCTCAGGCGGGTGCAGTCTCTGCCTGACGGGCCGCTCGAACGTACGCCAGTGTCACGTCTATGGCTGCTGAAGGCTTGGCCGGACGTTGCGACGCTGTTGGCCGCATCAAGCGCTCTCATTCTCACCGGCTCCAGAACGGCCTTCTTGATCGCCGTTCCCATGGCGATGCTTCTTCTCGCGCATGGCCTGGGTCGGGGCGCAAAGGGCCGCCGACGCTTGGCGCCCGTGGTCATCGGCGTCCTGCTGCTCGCGCTTTTTACCGTTGTTGCTGACCTGGGAGGTCTTGGACGACGCTTCGCCCGCGTCGCCACCGACGCCCCCCTCCGCGCCGAACTTTTCCGCGTCACGTGGGAGGCGTTCATGCGCTCGCCCCTCCTTGGCTTTGGACCCGGAAGCTTCGAGCCCCTGGCCAGAGCGGCTGTGTCGGAAAACAACATCGAACTGCTGCCGACGGTCGGCGCTGTACACAACCTCTATCTACAATGGCTGATGCAAGCGGGAATTCTCGGCGTCGCGGCCATGGGCCTGTGCTTGGCCGCCATTGGACGCGAGATCGTCGGCGCGATGCGTCGCTGGGCGGGCCGATGGCTAGTCCTGATCTGTTTGGTTAGCGCCATGCTGCTGCTTCACGGGTGTACCGATTACGCGCTGGAAGTACCCTCGATCGCCGCTTTCTGGTCGATGCTGCTGGGCGCTGGTCTAGGGATCGCCGCCACCGCCCGCGCTCACGCTCGGCGCGTCCGAACGCGTCGGCGGCGACGCGCCAAGGAGGCGTCTTGAAGGTTCTTTTTCTTCACAACAACATGCCCGGCCAGTTCAAGCATCTGGCTCGCGCAATGGGCCAGGATCCGGAGCATGAGCCGGTATTCGTTACACGTCGCGCTGATGTCGAGATCCCAGGCGTCCGCACGATCGTTTACGAACCGGTTCGCGAAGCCACGGCCCAGACGCATTTCTACGTGCGCACGCTGGAAAACGCGGTCCTACGCGCTCAGCAGGTGACCCGGATCTGTCAGTCGCTGCGCCGGGCGGGGTTTATCCCCGATGTCGCTATCGTCCATCCCGGATGGGGCGAGGGCCTTTTTCTCCGAGAGATCTTCCCAGAGACCGCTATACTCAGTTACTGCGAGTACTATTATCGGGCTGAGGGTGGCGATATCGGCGTGGTGCGGCCGGCCGATCTAGATGATCTGTGCCGTCTTCGAACCCGCAACGCTCACCTGCTCTTGGCGCTTGAGGACTGCGATCTGGGCTGGTCGCCGACCCAATGGCAAAAAAGCCGTCACCCGGCCGCCTTGCAAGACAGGATACGTGTCGTCCCGGACGGCGTCGACATAGCCGTTTGCCGGCCTCAATCCGATGGGGCGGTGCAATTGCCGGGTGGAAGAGTGATCAAGCAAGGCCAGGAGGTGATCACCTTCGCTGCGCGACACCTGGAACCCTATCGCGGCTTCCACACCTTCATGCGTGCGCTGCCCGCCCTGCTGCAGGCCCGTCCCAACGCACAGGTGGTCATCGTCGGCGCCGAGACGGGAGGGTATGACACGCCGCCGGCAAACGGGCTGACCTGGCGCGAGACGCTAGAGTCTGAGATTTCCTATGATCGCGATCGAGTGCATTTTGTCGGTTGGCTGGAGTATAGAGCCTATTTGGCCTTACTGCAGCTATCGGCCGTCCATGTGTATCTGACGGTGCCTTTCGTACTGTCGTGGTCATTTCTCGAGGCGATGGCTTGCGGCGCGGTGCTCGTGGCGTCCGACACGCCGCCGGTTCGCGAAGTTCTCACCCATGGGCGGACCGGGTTCATGACCAAGTTCGCCGACCCAGATCGCGTCGCCAGGGATGTCGTGTCGGCTCTTGAAAGCCCGCGTCGACATGAAATCTCTCAAGCCGCAAGACGTCTGATCGTGGAGCGATACAACCTGGCAGACGCCCTTTCGGCGCAGTTTGCGCTGCTGGAGGAGGCGATCGAGCGCCGCCGGCGCGTCAGGGAAGACGATTTAGCCCAGGCGGGCTAGCCGGGGCTGATTGCGCCGCCGACGCGCATCGAGATGTGCGAACAAAGCAACTGATCCCGGCTGCGCCGAGGGACCGGCAGAAGCGTTCGGCCTCCTGCGTGTCTGCAAACCCCTCCGCCATGACCCGGAACGTCTGACCCAAGCTCGTTCGCGCCGGCTCGATCGTCCAGCCGGCCGGAGGCGCAGGCTCTACCGCCTGCAGCCGATGACGCGCCTCCTCGGCGACTGAACGGGCGCCATAGGCCCCGACCTGCGCCGCGCACGCCAAGACGGGTCCGGATGGGGCAGGGGAGGCGGGGATTTGCGTAGGCGCCGTTTCGGCCGCGCGCCCTGCCCGGGTGGGCAGCGTAGCCGCGCCAGAGCCGCTCGCTGACGACGGCGAGGCCCTTTGCAGCGCGGGCGAAGGCGTGGCGATGATCGTCAGCCCTGGCGCCGTCGCCATGGCGCGAGCGGCGGGGAGGGATGCTGCGGCTTCATTCCCGCGACTGACCTGGGCCTCAGGATCGGGGACCGCTGGCCTGACGCCAGTGGGCATGACGGCGGAGGCGCCGCGTGGGGCGGGCGCAAGCGCCAGGTGATCGCCGGCGCTCAGGGCGCCGGGCCTGATCGGCGCGGGAGATCGGCCGTCCAAACGCACCCCCAGGCTTTCCAGCGTCAGGCCCCCGACGGCCTGCAGGAGATTGACCTTGGCGACATAGGCGTCGCGCTCGGCCGTGACCAGGGTGATCTGAGCGCTAAGGACATCCTGTTGCAGGTCGAGAACGTCGAAGGTCGAGCGCAATCCTGCATTGAGTTCATACTCACCACCCCGGTAGGCCACGCGCGCCGCGTTGACCTGTTGGCGCGAGCTTTCAATGATCGCATCGGCCGCGACCATTCGGCTCCAGGCGTTGGCTGCGCCCTCCTGGGCCTGTCTCAGAACGCCGTCCTCGGTAGCCATCGCCCCGCGTTCGGCCGCCTTGGCCTGCCGCACCCCGGCGCTGACCGCGCCCCCCTGAAACAGCGGCACGCGCAGATTTAGCCTCAGTCCATAGCTATCCTGGCGTTGAACGCTGTCGGCTAGGCCACCTGCGCCTGCAACAAGACGTTCGTCGCTCTGTCCGACCGTTGCGTCGAGGCTGACGTGGGGTGATCGTTCAGCTCGCGCCCGCCGAACAGCGGCCTGGGAGGCGGCTAACCGCAATTGGGCGGCGTGAACGCTGGGCGAGTGTTGTTCGGCAAGACGCTGGGCCTCATCGGCGGATGGAGGCATTTGCGGCAGGGCCGGGGCCGGCGCCAGCTCCCCGGGCGCCTGGCCGACAACCCGTTGAAAAGCCGCTCGGCTCACGGCGAGGTTTGCTCGGGCCGCTTCCACGCCCGAGCGGGCCTGCGCGAGGCGAGCTTCGGTCTGAGCAAGGTCGGTTTTCGTGACCTCTCCCTGTCTGAAGCGCGCTGAGACGCCGGCTGACTGCTTTAGCAGCGCCTCGACGTTCTGCTGCCGGGCCGCCAGCACCGCCGCGTCGCGTTGAACATCGACATACGCCGTAATAACCTGGCCGAGCACAACCTGTTCGGTCTGCTGCAGGTCGTAGCGCGTGGCTTGCTCGGCGGCTCTGGCTCGCCGGATGTCCTGTGCAATCCGCCCGCCGGCGAACAGTGTCTGACTGACACCAAGCTGCAGGCTTGTGTCATCCTGCGTCTGATCGGGACTGTCGCTGTCGAGATCGATACGCGAGCGGCCCGCTGCGCCGTTAATCTGCGCCTGAGGCAAGCCTGGCGCGCGTGCTGACTGAACAAGCGCCTCGGCGCCCTCGACCTGGGCGCGCTGATAGACGAGGTCCGGATTGCTCCGGTAGGCCAGGAGGAGCGCGTCCTCAAGCGTCTGAGCGTCGGCTGTCGACGTGGCCAAAGCCAGCGTCACGACGCTCGCGAAGAAGTGCCTGATCATCGAACGCCCCGCCCATAGCGCGCCTTGCTCTAACGCGTCACGGTAAATGGACGTTAAGTATCGGCCATGACTCGCAACTGAATGGTTACCGGGCCGCCCATCCGCAAGCAAGGGTTCCGCTCGCCCGGCGAGCGGAACCCTTCAGCGAATTATCCTCGGCCGATAGAAGCGTAGGTGAACCCGCTGCGCACCATCTCGTGCGGCTTGTAGACGTTGCGCAAGTCAACGACGACCGGAGCCTTGAGCAGCGTCTTGAGGCGGTCGAGATCAAGAGCGCGGAACTGGTCCCATTCCGTCAGAATCAGCAGGACGTCGGCGCCATCGGCCGCCTCGTACGGACCGGCCGTGAAGGTGACCCCTTCTAGCAGCTTTTCAGCCTCGTGGCGCCCCTCGGGATCGAAGGCTACAACCTTGGCGCCCTTGGCCTGCAGGGCCGGCAGGATGTCGAGGCTGGGGGCGTCGCGCATGTCGTCGGTGTTGGGCTTGAAGGTCACGCCCAGCACGCCGACGGTCTTGCCCGAGAGGTCCTCGGTTCCGAGCACGGCGGCGACCTTGTCGGCCATGGCCTTCTTGCGGGCGGCGTTGACCTCGACCGTGGTCTCGATCAGCCGGGTCGGGGCGCCGTAGTCGGCGGCCGTCTTGACCAGGGCGATGGTGTCTTTCGGGAAACAGGATCCGCCGTAGCCAGGGCCGGCGTTGAGGAACTTAGCTCCGATCCGCTTGTCCAGGCCGATGCCCTTGGCCACCTGCTGCACGTCGGCCCCGACCTTTTCGCAGAGGTCGGCCATTTCGTTGATGAAGGTGATCTTCATCGCCAGGAACGCGTTGGCGGCGTACTTGATCAGCTCGCTGGTGCGGCGACCGGTGAAGACGATCGGGGTCTCGTTGAGGGAAAGCGGGCGATAGAGCTCGCGCATGACAACCTGGGCGCGGTCGTCGTCGGTGCCGACAACCACGCGGTCGGGGCGCTTGAAGTCCTCGATGGCCGCGCCTTCGCGCAGGAACTCCGGATTGGACACCACGGCGAACTGGGCGTCGGGATTGACCCGCTTGATGATTGATTCGACCTCGTCGCCGGTGCCCACCGGCACGGTCGACTTGGTGACGACGACCGTGAAGCCTTCGATCAGGCCAGCGATCTCCTCGGCGGCGGCATAGACGTAGGACAGGTCGGCATGGCCGTCGCCGCGACGGGTCGGCGTGCCGACCGCGATGAACACCGCGTCGGCGTCCTTGATCGCCTGGGCGCCGTCCAGCGTGAAGAAGAGCCGTCCCTCGCGCACGTTGCGGGCCACCAGGTCGTCCAGGCCAGGCTCGAAGATCGGTATCTCGCCCTTTTCGAGGCGCTCGATCTTAGATGGGTCTTTGTCGATGCATGTTACGACGTGACCGAAGTCAGCGAAGCATGCCCCCGACACAAGACCGACATAACCCGTTCCAATCATCGCAACGCGCATAGGTGTGACCACCGTTATTTGGTTTCGCCGCGGCTCTTCTAGCCGAGCAAACTTAGAATGGACATAGGCAAGATGCGCTGCGGGAGAGATTTCGCTGCGGCGCCGCATCAAGAGGCGCCGAGTTTTGCGCCAGACGAAGGCGCGGATTGTCGAGGCCCGAATTTTCTCCCTGCAATTCTAATGATTTATGACAGAGCGCGTTAAGGCTAAGCTTTGTTCGCCACTGCGTCACAAGAAGTAGAACGCCGAATCTCAATTCGGCTACAGGCCGGTCATGGTCAAATTCAGGCGAGCCGTGACCTCACGCTTTTCCAGGCGATATAGATTTCGCACAACCCGTTTCAGTTGAAACGACCACTCCGGCGCCGAGTGCTAAATAGTGAAAACGGAGCCTATAAGCCGTCTATTGATCAAAAAGCATACGGCCGGCGCCGCGGTGAGGCGGGCCGGCCGTTGGCGATAGGCGATCGGGGTTTGGACTAGAAGGTGAAGTCCGACGGGGTCAGGGC
>NZ_QDKQ01000047.1 GCF_003116815.1 Caulobacter endophyticus | reverse complement strand
CCCACGACTGCGGCGACAAGATCGGCCTGCTGAAGGCCAATGTCGCCCTGGCGCTGAAGCGTCCCGACCTCGGCGAAGCGGCCCGCAAGGCGATCTCGTCGCTGCTGTAGGGGAATTTCGCGGCGACCAAGCCCGCGCGCTGCGCCCAGCTTTTAGGCAAAGCCTGCCTTGAGCTTGGGCGGAGCTTGCCTTTTTGCTTCATGGCGTTCGTCGGCGCGATCGTGGCCGGCGAACTTGAGGCGGGCTGAAGGTGGCGAACGGCGTTATGTTATGGGCCGCGAGCGGCTTTAGACTGCCCAGCGGATATAACGCTCAACCGCCCAGCGCACTTGATTCTCAATAGATAGATTGCATTAAAGCTCAGCTGAGCTGCCGGTTCGGCGGTCTTTGGGGGAAGGCCTTGAAGCAATCCTATATCCGTGATCGCGGGTCTGCACGCGCAGATCTTGGCGAGCCTATCGTCGCTGACGAGTTCGAAGCATCTCTTCGCCGGTGTCGCGACAGGCTCGATGCTCTGCTGGCCGTGAAGGCGCCACGCTCCATCCTTGAGGCTGGCGGCGGTTCGCGCACGATGATCCCGCTGGATGGGGCGAGATACACAGTAATCGATCTGTCCCCCGAGCAGATCGCGCGAAACAGTTACGCTCACGACAAGCTGGTTGGCGACATCCACGACTTCGACTTCGCGCACCGAAGCTTCGACGCCGCGGTCTTCTGGGACGTCCTGGAGCACCTTCCACGGCCAATCGCGGCGGTTGAAAACGTCGCCCAGGCTCTGGAGCCGGGCGGCCTGATGATCATCAAAGGCCCCCTGAACCGCTCGGTCAAAGGCCTTGTCACCAAGTGGACCCCGTTTTGGGTGCATGTCGCCTTTCACCGGTATGTGCGAGGGAGCAAAAATGCCGGCAAGCCGGGCTACGCGCCCTTCCCGACTGCTCTGGTGAAGGGTTCCGATCCCGACCAGCTTCAGGCCGAGCTGCAGCGCCGTGGCTTCAAGATCGCGCTTTTCGACACATACATTTCAAGTCATGTCGCCGCCTTCAAGCGACGCTTACCATTGGCATATGCTCTTTACGAATGCGCCGCAGCCGTCATCCGCGGCGTGACCGCCGGACGATATGGGCAGCGAGAGTCGGATTTCATCCTCGTGGCTTCCCGAAGTCGCTAGCGGCCGTCTGGGGCATTATGAAGCTGCAACCTTTGCCGCTCACGAAAGTTTAACCCTTCGTTAGGCGCGCGTAGCGGAATGCCGGTTCCGCGACCCGCGCGCGCGGGCGCGTGTGCGCCCGCTTGACGGTGGGTGGGACATGATCAAAAGCGCTGAACGCACCAATCAATGGATCAGCGTCGAGGCATTTTGCATATGCGCGCGCCTTGAGCGCGAATTCGGAGAGGCGTCCCGCGAACGTTTGCTACGCCAGAACCTCCATCCAGATGTACTAGCGGCGAGTCTGCGGCTGATCACCCAACGTCGAGGCGTTCGTAGATGCGGCTCAGTCGGGACGGTTCTAAGTGACGCCCTGATCAGTTTGCGCCAGCGAAGTGAAAACAGGACGATCGGGCTCCCGGAACCCTTGCAAATACGCAGCCCTCGTTGATCATTGCCATGCCGCGAACGGTGTTCTCGGCGGCAGCCGCTCCCACGCCTGATTGAGAGCCCGGCGGTGGGAGCGGCGCCATGCGAGGGGGCGCCATATCGCGTATGTCCTCGCGCTTGGTGCGGATATGCAATTTGGGACAGCGGTCAGGTGTCTTGGGCGTCACGCCTTGCGATCTGGGACCGCCTAGCTTAGGGACGGCGCGACGCTTGCCTGGCTGGCGTTGGTTCACAACCCCGTCGGCCACGAAGGCCGCCCCCAGCCTATGCCGCCTCAACGCATTGATTTCAATCATTGATTGAAATTTTTACCCGCAATCACACCTGAGGGGTGA
This sequence comes from Caulobacter endophyticus, assembly GCF_003116815.1. Taxonomy (GTDB): domain Bacteria; phylum Pseudomonadota; class Alphaproteobacteria; order Caulobacterales; family Caulobacteraceae; genus Caulobacter; species Caulobacter endophyticus. The sequence goes on along the minus strand of NZ_QDKQ01000047.1, from coordinate 7,654 downwards.
ATCTGCGACCCGCGTTATACAAAGCGCTGGACAAGCCGGTCGGGGCGAAGCTTATTGCAAAGGTGCAACAGACTGCGGTGCCTGGACGTGCCGAGCATTAGCAGTCGCGCGTAGCGTTCTGGGGGGCCTGCTGACGCGGTCGGCGGAGCAGGAGTGAGCGTATCTCGCGAATGGCGTGGCGCGGCAGGGATCGCGCCCTAGGAAGACTAAGGCGACAAGCAATGGGAAAAAGTGAACGCGCCCAAAGGTGGGTCGTGGTCGAAGCTCTGTGCCTGTGTGCAGGCTTGGAGCGACAATGTGGAGAGGTCAGCGCCGAGCGCATAGCGTCGGCCGACGTTCCACCTGAAATCAAAACAGCCGCCATGCGCCTCTCAACCGTCCGCGCCCGGCGGCGCGGCTCTTCAGACTTTTTTCTAAGGTCAGCGCCCTCGCCTGCTGCTCGTCGAGTGGCCATCTGAGCCGACGGCTCGGATAAGTCCCCGCGCGGTGAGCGCTATGAGGGGGCAATCTTGGCAGGCTGGCGTTTGCCGAAGAACTGCTCGGTCGTGCTGGGCACGGGCCGCGGACGCTTGTGCGCCGGCGAGCAACGCCGCCCTCTGCAGACGTCGCCCCGCGGTTGAGAAGGGCCGCGACATGACCGCACAGCAGGCGAAAGGCGCAGCTTTGGCCCACCAGGCTATGCAACAATAGAAGAAATCAAACGACCGGGGGGGTCGCTCAGTGAAATCCATCCTCGTGGCCGGCGGCGCCGGTTTTATCGGTTCTGGTCTACTGCTGGTACGCGTTGATCGACGAGCAGACCGGAGACGCGCCCTTCGAGGGATTGCGTGACGGCATCAGGTTTGAGGCTGTCTGCTTTGCCTACGGCGCCGACGAGGATGATATTCTCAAGGCTGTCTCCTTCGCCATCCCGGCGGGTAAGAGGACAGCGATTGTAGGTCCGAGCGGCGCTGGAAAGACCACCATCGTCAACCTTCTACTAAGGCTCGATGAGCCCTCCGCGGGTGAGATCCTCGTCGATGGCCAACGCCTAGACACGCTGCGCCGGGAGGATTGGTTGACCCGGCTCGCGGTGGCCGGACAGGATGTCGAGCTGATGGAGAGTACGGTGCGTGAGAACATCGCCGTAGCCGATAGTCACGCAAGTCCGGCATCGGTTTCGAACGCGGCGAAGATCGCCGGTCTACAGCCGCTGATCGATGAGCTGGCCGAGGGCATGGACCATTGGATCGGCAATCAAGGCGCCAATTTTTCCGGCGGACAGCGGCAGCGGCTGGGGCTGGCCCGGGCCTTACTGCGACGCCCGGAGCTCCTCATTCTCGACGAAGCCACGAGCGCGTTGGACGCTGCCCTCGAAGACGCCATCCAGGCTGACCTGGGACGCTCGCGCAGGGGTCTCACGACCGTCGTCATCACCCACCGGCTGACATCTGTGCTGCATGTCGACCACTTGGTGGTGATGAAGGGGGGGCAGGTGGTGGAAGAAGGCGCGCCAAGTGTTCTGCTGGCGCGTGGCGAAAGCCATTTCAGCTCAATGCTCGCTCCCTTCAGAGCCGAGCACAAATCTGTTGCGAGCGAACATCGCGATCCGATCGCCTTCGATAAGGCGGCAGAGGCCGTCACCGATGGCCTGGGCGCTGATGGGCATGGATTGCCTTGAGAATGGCCCAAGCGCATGTACATGGCCGTCGTGATCCAACCAGACTGGATCTCACCATCGTCACGGCTAGAGTGGGCGGCGGCGCCGACAAGGGATACGCATGGACCTACTGGATCGCCTAGAGCGGCTGGAGATGGAGCTTGCCCGTCACCGTGAGCGCGCAATGGCCGCGGAGATCGTCGCCAACGTCTTCTTTGCCCATCTGCTTGACCTCTGCGATCAGATTGACGAGCCCATAGATCTTGATCTTATCCTGGAGCGTCTGGCGCAGGACATGACCGAGGCGCAATCGAGGGCCGGCACCCGCGCCCAGCGTTTGTGCTGGGAGAGGGTTCAGTCCTCAACGCTTGGCATGATCGGCCAAATCCGCGACGCGCGCGGCGCACTGCGTCCGGCTAATGAAAACGCCGCTCACTAGCAACATGAACCGGGCCGCGGGCCCGGTGGCGGCGACGCTGAAGCATGATTTCATGTCTTGGACGGTGGAACGCCTGGACTGTCTTCCACGGCCCTGGCCATGGTTGCGGCGATACGACTGGCTATAGCCATACGCCTCAACGCCGCCTCGACAATCGGATCGTCGGCGTTCACGGCGCTGTCCATCAAGTCTTCGGCCTCGGCTTCCAAGGCGTTGGGATCGGGTGGAATAATCCGGGGCTCTTGGGCCGTCATCGGTTTCTCCCAATCGGGGGCCAAACCACTGATCGATTTGTCGTCAACACGCTGATCCCGGCGCGTTGGCCTGCCCACAAGACTCGATCGGGCTATTGGATTTGAGGACAAGGGCCGTAGCGTTCAGGCGTATGGTGCAGCTGAGACCTTCAGGGCGCAGATCGATTGTCGCCCGATCGTTTTGACCGCTGAAGGCCCGCGACAGCAAGCGCGAGCCAAAGCCGCGCCGTGTCGGCGTCTCCACCTTTGGTCCGTCGCGTTCACGCCATATCAGGATCAAGCCGTCCTGCTCGAAAGCCCAGGTCAGCTCGATACGGCCATCATGGTTGGCCAGTGCGCCGTACTTAATGGCGTTGGTCGCGAGTTCGTGCAGCACTAGAGATAGAGACACCGCTGTCTCGGGCGAGACGGCGACAGGGGGGCCCGTCATCGACAGACGGTCGGCGGACTGTAAACCGATGGCGGCCGTGGCGATCTGGGCAAGATCAGCCGCGCTCCAGCTGTCCTGCACAAGCACAGCATGCGCCGCAGCCAGCGCCAACAAGCGCGCTTCGAACGCTTGTTTGGGATCTTCATCCTGCACGCCTGCGAAGGTCTGCCTTGCGATCGACTGAACAACGGCGAGCGTATTCCTCACCCTGTGGTTCAGCTCGTCCATCAACAACTTTCGGCGTTCTTCGTTGCGCCGTTGCTCAGTGATCTCTTCGACCACGACATTGTAGCCGCGTAATGCGCCGTCGGGTCGCGTGAGCGGAACCCAATACTCCAGCCAGTATCGCTCCTGGCCGGGCGCAGCGCGCGTTTCCCCATGAACCTCGTAAGCCTTGGCGGTGCTCTGGCCGGCCAGCCGCTCGGCGATGTCGCGGATCTGGTCGAAAAGCGCCGGGGCCACTTCACCGACCGAACGCCCCAAGTGAGCGCCGATCTCCACGCCATTCATCTCGGCCAGACGATGATTGATCCTAACATATCGAAGTTCGGGCGTGAGAAACGCCAAGCCGACGGGCGAAGATTGATAGATGGCCTCAAGCTCTTCGAGTTGGTCGCGCGCTTGAGCTTCGCTAATCTTCAGGGCCTCGGCGACCGCCCGACGCTCTTCGATGTCCTCGACAATGGCGATGAACGCTTGAGGCTCTCCCAGTTCGTCGCGAACCGCAGACGCCGTCAAATTGACCCAGATCGTAGAACCGTCGCCGCGCAGATAGCGCTTCTCGAGGCTGTAGGTTTCCACCTCGCCTCGTATAAGCGCTTCCATAAGGCGAAGGTCTTTGGCCAAATCCTCAGGATGGGTGATCGCCTGAAAGCCCATACTTAGCAGCCGCTCTGCGGAGTAGCCGGTGATCGAGCAGAACCGGCTGTTGACGTCGAGAAAGTCTCCGGTTAAGGCGACATGCGCCACGCCCAAAGCGGCCTTATCGAAGATCGGTCTGAAGCGGGCGTCGTCGGCGCCGTGTCGCTCGCCGACGTCCTCCTCGGACCAAAGCAGATAGCTTCCGTCAGGACCAGGGGTGAGGGTCCACCAGCACAGCGGACCCGCGCGGTTGACCCGCACCTTGAGGCGCGCGGGGCGCCCGCTCAAGTGAAGCGCCAGGAGGGCATCGAAGCGCTCGGCGAGTTCAGGCTTCAACACGTGGAGACGTTGGCCACCGATCTCGCCCGAACTTGACAGGCCCAGCAGGCGACGGTGCGGACCAGAAGCCGCGAGGTAGGCGCCGTCAACATCAAGAAGCGCCAGGTTCGCAGGGGCCTTGGCCACCACTCTGAGCATCACCGCCGTGTCGCCTGCTTGCTGCGGTCGTGGCGTCAAAGTCCCCTCGCACGCTTGCTAGGACGCCATCGAGCCCTTGGCTCGCGATAGACGACCGTGATGATTTAAGCGGTTAAGCGACGGTACTGCGGCGGAAGTATCAATGATTTTTCCAACTTGGGAAGCCCTTTACGAGATTATCTTTGGAAAGGTCGGGCACCCGACAATCGCCTCCGGCTCAGCTTGCTGCCGTAGTCTTGCGGTACTCAGTGCGATGATACGAAATCAAACCGCTATGCTGAAAAGTTGAGCGGCGACTGCCTCCGGAGCCCATAATGAACCCGACTCCGGCGGCGCGGGATGTTAGGCGGCACGCCGGTTGGAGCCGATCCGTCGAGACATTAGTCTCAAGCGGCCGCGCCTCGGCGGCGACTTAAACTCCGGGGGCCCAACGGGCCCCCGGGGCCTCTTGCGCTCGCCGGCGCGAGCCTGTGCCAGTTTGCACAGCGCAAGGCGCAGCCCTCGCCCAGACTGACGAAAGCCAAGTCTCGGCGGGCTGAGTAGGGAACGCAAGGTGTGGCTGAGGGAGAGATCTGAGCGCTGGCTCCATGTCGAAGCCCTGTGCCTCTGCGCCGATCTGGAGCGCGCGATTACGGCCAGTTCAAGAACGTGGTCGAGTCGTTCACCGCAGGTCCGGCGCGAAGCTGCGCGACTGCTGCGCCGGTCTGGGCGGTTGACGACCGCCTCCGCAGTCGATTTGGAAGTCGCCGATGGTTCAGTCCGCCGGAACGATTAGACTGTCGAGGCGTTGGAGCACCACTTCGTAGCGCCTGCCCGCGTCGAACATCCGGCTCGATGTCGCCAGGGCGAACGTGAAACAGGGTTCTTCGGCAACGTCTTGCAACAGAACTTCATCCCCGCATCGGACCTGCCAGCCGTCGGCGGTCTCAACAACCCTGATCGTTTGCATGGCGCATGCCCCTCCCAATTGACTGAACCTACTGAAGCTGAACTGGCGGGTACAGGCTCATGGTTTCGCGCATCGGATGAATCTTTAGGCAGATGGCGCTTCAGGTTGCTTCGGCTGGCAAGGGCTGACCGCAAAGTTTTCACTGAATCTCCGCGGTTCGCGGTAGAGATAAAAAGGGATTTTATGGTCAAGCTTCTAGCGACTAGGTTAACTTTCGTCGCGTGATGGGATTGACGGGCCGAAGAAAGTCCCGCGTTCTAGCGAAGTCGAACAGCCGATCGGTTCATCGGCTTGTCGCAGGGGTGCGCTAATGCACAACAATCATGCGTCTGTAGGCTGTGGCAGGCAGATGTGACTGACGCCTGCGGCGATTACAAGGAACCTTGCACTTTGCCCCGGCACGGCTATTGCGATGCGGTAAGAGCACGAACAAGGTTGTTTCAAATTGGCGCGCGGTGATGGTGCTAACGGCGACGAGAGGATCGATATGACCGATGTGGCCATGGCGGCGGTAGCCGGCCCTGCGGAAAGCCTCGGAAAGCGGATCGTGGACATCGGCCTGGCCCTGGGGCTGCTGGTGTTTCTCGCGCCGTTGATGATCGTGACGGCCTTGGCCGTGAAGACGACGTCGCCGGGGCCCATATTGTTCCGGCAGCAGCGTGCGGGACTTCACGGCCAGACGTTCCGAATTCTCAAGTTTCGCACGATGACGGTGACGGAGGATGGCGACACTATTCGCCAGGCCACCCGTGGCGATCAGCGCGTTACGCCCGTCGGCGCCTTGCTGCGGCGCGCCAGCATCGATGAGCTGCCCCAACTCATCAACGTGCTTCGCGGCGAGATGTCCCTTGTCGGGCCTCGCCCTCACGCCCTGGCCCACGACCGCTACTACGGCGCGCTGATCTCCGACTACGCAGCCCGCTATCGCACGAAGCCCGGTTTGACCGGGCTGGCGCAGGTGATGGGCGCGCGGGGCGAAACCCAGACGACGGAGGACATGCGCCGCCGTATTGAGTTCGACAACCGATACATCGATGAATGGCGTCTGCTTGGCGATCTGAAGATCCTGGTGCTCACCGCCGTGCTCGTTCCCTTCCAAAAGGCCTATTGATCGACCCGTTAAGCAGGAGCGACCCTGGTCGCCCAAGAGAGCGGCTCAAGCCGCCGAAAAGGACGCCGCCTTGCGGCGTCCTTTTTTATCGCTCCACGGAATAGGCCGACGCGGAAGAACTGGCTCTTTCGGGCTTCGCCTCTCGGCGCCGCTGGTCCGTGGCTTGACCTCGACGTTTTCGCATCAACGACAAGATGGGCTTCTCCAGTCCCAGGCGAACCAGGGCGCCGATCAAGATGCTGCCGGCCAGGGTCAGACCAAGAAACAACAGCGGCGCGTTCAGGCCCGCCCGAGCCCAAACCAGGCTCACAGCGTTGATCACGAAGATATGGCTCAAGTACAAGGCGTAGGAGGCGTCGCCGCCAGCGATGAGCGCGCCCTGCAAGGCCCCCGGTCGTGTCGGATTGGGCCCGAGCGCGGCGGCAGCGACGATCAAAGCGGCCGGAAACCCGCTGACGAGAGCCCGGGGCGCCTGCGGCCAGGTCGCAGCTGCAAGCGCGAAACCTCCGATGGCCATGGCGCCAGCGGCCAGCATCGAGAGCCTGACTTGCCGTTTATAGAGAGACCCTAGAAGGAGACCCGCGGCAAACTCCAGGATGATCGGATCGGTCCAGTACACAGCGAAGGCTGGGCCTTGCCGAGCCAGCGGCGCGAGCGCGACGAGGGTTAATAAAGTCGCCGATAGCGCCGCCATACCCACCCGCTTGGGCAAGAGCATGGCTAGGGCGAACAAGACATAGAAGAGCATCTCGTAGTTGAGCGTCCATCCCACACTCAAGATCGGCCTGATGGCTCCATCTGCCCGATGCACGGGAAAGAACAGATAGGAGGCAAGCGTCTGGACCCAGTCGGGTTTCCCTCCGCTACCGAAGCCCAAGAGGGTTAAGGCGAGGAGCGCCGAGGTGAAGATCCAGTAGAGCGGAGCAATCCTTTCGAGGCGTCGGGCTAGAAACCTTCTCGACGCGCGTAGGGAGCCGAAGCTGTCGCCCGCCACGATGTACATGATGAAACCGCTGATGACGAAGAAGATGTCGACGCCAAACCCCCAGGGGATAGGGCGCCAGCTCGCCAAAGTCGTGGGGCCCGCCATCTCCCGCAGTTCCTGCTGCGCATGACCAAAAACCACGATTACAGCCGCGACTAGCCTCAATATTTGAACGTTGGCCAAGGTTTGCTGCGACGGCGTCCCAGCCGCCGGGGTTTGGACGCCCATGCAAGTCTCCAACGTCTACTGAAGGCGCAATTCAAGCCCTCACTGATTGCGGCGTTCGCCCTCCCCACCGCTTTGGAGGGAGCCCGACGCCTGGGGCCAAACTTTGGCCGCGGCGAATTTCATGCCGCACCGCACCATAGTAAACGAGAAAGACCGTTCAGCAGTCGACGGCCGTCTATTGATCAAAAAGCATACGGCCGGCGCCGCGGTGAGGCGGGCCGGCCGTTGGCGATAGGCGATCGGGGTTTGGACTAGAAGGTGAAGTCCGACGGGGTCAGGGC
>NZ_QDKQ01000046.1:11354-62957 GCF_003116815.1 Caulobacter endophyticus | reverse complement strand
TGGTAGCCAACGATAGTCAGCCGCACAGAAGAGACGTCGCCGGTCAGCGTCACGAAATGCCCCCGCTTCTCCACGATCTTAACGGACGTACCAACGGTCCGCTACGGGTCGGGAACGGAAATGAGCGCCCTGACTGAGACCGGACATTGAGGGCACCGCCACCGCGCCGGTCTCTTGTCCGGACCAAGGTCCGGTTGCCGGCGCGGGGCCAATTTCGGTTCGCGACCCAAGTCGGACAGACCCAGCGCCAGCTCTCAGACCGCTTCAAACACCAACCACCCTAGCAGAGCCCATCCACTGGCTGTTCCCGGCAATGCCGCCGGTCCATGGTGCTGAATCCCAGGAACGCGAATGGTGCGGCGCATTGCAGGCGCTCGGCCCCGCCCCTAGACGGAACCTGACTCGTAGGCGACCCTCGGGCGGTCCGCTTTCAAGAGCGCGCCGGGTCGGTGCCGACGGTGGCGAACGATGCGGGCGGCCGAGTCCTGCGCTCGACAACCGAAATCACGCGGTCACTTCTAGCCTATAGTCATCATCGACAGTATCGCCATAAAGAGCGCATTAGACATTGATCGCCCCAAAACTATAGCGTGAAATCTTCTCTCTGTGCGACGTATCGGTCTGGGTACCTCGTGGTGGTGCTCAGATATGCCGCAGATCCATTTTTGGCAAGCCAAGGCAAGCGCTTCTGGATGTACCGATTTACTTTATCTCTGGTAATCTCGACCGTCGCTGAAGCGAATTCGATCGGCACGCCAATCAGTTCTTGAAGCTTCGTAGGATCAATAACTTGCACACTGCTGGCGTCTGTCGGGTCAATGAAGCGCACGATCAGAGGCAAATCCGTCGCCTCGACCGTAATGGGCGAACTGCTCCTTAGCCGCGCAAGTGCACCACGCTTTCCGCCCCCAGGGGCGTCCAGATCGCCCTGAATCGACGTCAACCGATCAAAGTATTTATCCGGAGACCAGCCTTTGAGATTGAGGAAAATTCTCTCATCGTCGTAAGACCAGCCAACCCGACACACGAAAAGCTGAACGTTTCCGCCCAAGTCAATTTCGATCGCGTCACCGAGTGTATTTAAGTGCGCCATTTCCCCATTTGGAAATGCGTTTACATTCCGAGCAACGCGTTCCCATACACCGCTTCCCGTGACGTACTTTTCGCCGATCTTGACATTAACCGACAGGCGAAATCGGTACCTGAATGTCGGCCCAACGCAGGCAGTTAGACTTCCCAGAAGCCCCGCCAACGCCGAGGCCATGAAAACCCTCCGGCCTCTCAATCTCGCCGCCAAAGCATGGGAACCTATCGAGGCAGGGCGGCGACCTGAGCCGCCAGTGAGACCTTGCACAGCGCTCTCGAGAAGCCGTCGCGGGTCGTTTCCAGCACGCGATTTCACGGCGGGTGGGTCAGCAGATTGGGTGGCGGAGGCTGGGCTCATGTCGAAACGATAGGTCAGCCAAGGTCTTCTAACCACCCTTAGCGGAACTCGGGGGCGTCAGCAGATCGGACCTAACCGCTTCGGTCTGCGTATACGCCGGGTTCTGGGCCCATCTACGGATGAAGGGCCAGACGTCGATCTGCCCCTCAAGGGCCCGCCTTGACCGGCAACTCGCCGCCCGGCTTGGGCTCGGCATGCGGTTAAGCCTGAACAGGCGCTTCGCGCCTGCGGCTTAACCGCTAGCCTTTAAAGCGCACGCCGCATGCACGCCATCCTGGGTGCTTCGGAGGCCTGCATCGCCGTGCATCCGTCCGACATGTGCGTGGCCTTGGCCGCCCTCGACGCCGTTGTCCATCTCGCGGGTCGGGCGGGCGTACACAAGCCTGCCGCTGACCGACTTCCATCGCCTGCCTGGCGATCGGCCCAATCTCGAAACCGAGCTCTCGCCAGGCGAGCTGATCACCGCCGCCATGCTCAGATGTTCGGGATCGACCAGACGCGTGTGGTTGCCACCTCTCCCTTCGTCGGCGGCAAGACCCTGTGGCAGCAACAGGTGCTAGCGGCCTGCGCCGCGCATCTGACGGGCTGCGCCGTGCGGCTGACCCGTCTATCGGATGGTCGGCGGCCGCGCCCCGGCGCTGCAGCGAGTGGCGCTGGGCGCCGATCGCGACGGTTGTCTCAAGGCCCTGATCCACAGCGGCGTCACGCCAAGATCCGGGCGCGAAAGGATCGACGAGCACCTATGCCCGCAGGCCGCGAGAGAGTTAAAGCCGTATATCGGAACCTTTCCCGCTATAGCGCATATTAGGGGCCAGTCATTTCGGGGACATCCATGCACGAACACGCCGGGCGCCGCGCGCGCCCCGAGGACCTGACGGACGTCGACGCCCTGGTGTGCGCCTATGCCGATCGCCAGCCTGACATGAGCGATGTCGCACAGCGGGTGGCCTTCGGCACCTCGGGACACCGTGGTTCGAGCGCGGACGGCGCCTTCAACGAAGGCCACGTCCTGGCGATCACTCAGGCCATCGTCGAACACCGCGCCAGCCAGGGGATTACTGGCCCGGTCTTCGTCGGCCGCGACACCCATGCCCTGTCGGAACCGGCCTGGCGCTCGGTTCTCGAGGTTCTGGCCGGCAATGGCGTCGAGGCGCTCGTCGACGCAACCGACGGGTTCACGCCGACCCCCGCCGTTTCCCACGCCATCCTGATCCACAACCGCGCCCACGGCGCACAGGCCGACGGCATTCTGCTCACCCCGTCGCACAACCCTCCGCGTGACGGCGGCATCAAGTACAATCCGCCTTCCGGCGGCCCAGCCGGCGGCGAAATCACTTCGGCCATCGCCGCCCGGGCCAACCAGTTGCTGGAAGGCGGCATGCGCGAAGTTCGCCGCGCCCCGTTCGAGCGCGCCCGGGCGGCAGCCAGGAACCACGACTTCCTGGGCCTCTACATCGACGACCTGCCCGCCATCCTCGACCTGGACGCCATCCGGGCGTCGGGCGTGCGGATTGGGGCCGATCCGCTGGGCGGCGCCGCCGTCGCCTATTGGGGCGAAATCGCCCAGCGCCATCGGCTGGATCTGACCGTGGTCAACGACAGGGTCGACCGCCAGTGGGCGTTCATGCCGCTCGACAGCGACGGCAAGATCCGCATGGACTGCTCGTCGCCCAGCGCCATGGCCAATCTGATCGAGATGATGAAGGGGCAAACGCCGTTCGACGTGGCCGTTGGCAACGACGCCGACGCCGATCGTCATGGCGTCGTCACGCCGGACGGCGGCCTGATGAACCCCAACCATTATCTGGCCGTCGCCATCGCCTACCTGTTCGCCCATCGCCCGCAATGGGCGCAGGACGTCACGGTCGGCAAGACGCTCGTCTCCTCCTCGATGATCGATCGCGTCGTGGCCGGGCTGGGCCGGCGACTTCTGGAGACGCCGGTCGGCTTCAAGCACTTCGTGCCCGGCCTTCTGGACGGCTCGGTGGGCTTTGGCGGCGAGGAATCGGCCGGCGCCTCGTTCCTGCGCAGGGACGGTTCGGTCTGGACAACCGACAAGGACGGCATCCTGCTGTCGCTGCTGGCCGCCGAGATCCAGGCCGTCACCGGCAAGAGCGCCAGCCAGCTCTATGCCGGCCTCGCCGACCAATACGGCGCGCCCGCCTACGCACGCATCGACGCGCCCGCCGATCGCCGGGAAAAGGCCCGGCTCGCGGCGCTCAGCCCCACCGACGTGTCGGCGGAGAGCCTGGCGGGCGAGACCATCACCAGCATTCTGACTGCCGCGCCCGGCAACGGCGAAGCGATCGGCGGGCTAAAGGTCACGACCAAGAACGCCTGGTTCGCCGCTCGGCCGTCCGGCACCGAGGACGTCTACAAGATCTATGCGGAATCGTTCCTCGGCGCCGAACATCTCAAGGCCGTCCAGACCGAGGCCCGAGACCTGGTCGGCAAGGTTCTCAAGTCGGCCTAGTTCCGACGGGCCTATCGCTTCGAGTCGATCTGGGCTGGAACTTCATGGGCGTTGCCGCCGTCGGAAGAACTGGGCGCAGGGTTCTGGCGCGCAGTCGTCCCTGAATCCGGCCCGGTCTCGCGCTCGGCCGAACCTCGCGCCGACGGCCCTTCGGCGGCCTGCTGGCCCGGGCGCTCATCCGCTTTCGGCATTTCGGACGATTTCGAGCAGGATGCGGCCAGAACCGCTGTCGCCAGGATCATCACCGGTAGCCGCATCGTCGCCTCCGTCTGTCGCGGCTCAATCGCCGACGAACGTGGACGTTCCCAGATCAAGCCTTTGACGCCCGCCGGAACGGCGACGGGTCCGGTCCGTTCGACCCGCCCCCGACATCGTTGCGATCGATAGCGGACAGTTCGACCAGTCTTGAACACCAATCTCTAGGCGTTGTTCTAGATCACTAAACGGCCAAGCCAGACAGATGTTGTGGACCCAGAATACTGATCACCCACGAAGCAGGTGTTGAAACCTTCGATCTTGAGTGAAGGCGCCAGTTTGACGCCCGGTACCGATCACCGAGACAACTGAACCTGTCCCGCCGCCATCAGCACGCTCTGCCCAGGAACAAGATCTCCCGCGGCCACCCACCGAGTGTCTTGGTTCGATTTTCGCCTGTACTGATCCGCACGAACGGACTCTGCGACAGCGATCACTCGTCGAGCGCCTCGATCTGCGGAAGGCCCGCCGAAGGCAGGGATGTACTGGCTTGGCGCGCGCGCCAAGGGCGCCGATGACAACAACCTCAGCTACGTCGTCATCTTTGGGTCCTTCGCCCTTGAGCTGAAAGGCGGGTCGCAACGCGGCCCGGCCACCGTCCCTGGCGCGCTCATCAGATCGGCGTCAGTCGGTAGCCTGTCTCCTCGCTCCATCCCCCGACCCTCAGCAGGGTTTTCAAGGCGCGTCCTTTAGAGGTTCTCGTCAAGAAGGCGATGAGACCGATCGCCTGGCCGATCGCACGCCGCGGCACGCGCTGGCTGACCTCGCCAATCAGGTCCTCCAGCCGATCGAGCGCCTCGGCCGCGCTGTTGGCGTGCAGCGTCGCCACTCCGCCGGGGTGGCCGGTGTTCCAGGCCTTGAGCATGTCCAACGCACTGCCGTCGCGCACCTCGCCGATCACGATGCGATCTGGGCGCAGGCGTAGCGCGCTGCGCACCAGTTCGGCCATGGTCACGACCGGCGCGGCGCGGCGCGTCAGCAGCGCCAGTTGATCCTCGGCCGAACACTGAAGTTCGGCAGTGTCCTCGATGAGGATCACCCGATCCTGTGCGAAGGCGGGCAGGGCCAGGAGCGCATTGGCCATGGTCGTCTTGCCCGCGCCGGTCCCGCCGGCCACCAGGATGTTCTCGCGCGCCGCCACCGCCTCGGCCAGGGCGGCGGCGTGACCAGGGTCCACGACCCCTTGGACGACAAAGTCCTGGAGCGTGAAGATCATGGCCGGACGCTTGCGGATCACGAAACACGGGCCAGCCGCGACCGGCGCGTAGATCCCCTGAAACCGCTCGCCGCCCGGCAGGGCGGCGCTGATCAGAGGCTGATCGTGGGTCACCACCTCGCCGGCGTGATCGGCGACCAGGCGCAGCACGCGTTCGGCGTCCGCCGCGCTCATCACCACTCCGGTGTCCTCACGGCCCCGCCCAGCGCGCTCGACCCACACGCGGCCATCAGCGTTGACCATCACCTCCACCACGTCGTCCGCGGCGAGGGCCGCGGCGACGGCGGGGCCGAGGGCCTGGGCCAGGGCGTCAGACTTTCGTGTCGCGGTCACCGGGTCGGTCAGGGCCATGAGCTAATCCTCGAAGCTGAAGGTCAGGTCGGCGACGCTAAGGATGGCCGGCGGCGGCCCGCTGGGTTTCCGCGCGGTCGAGGCCGGGGCGCTCTTGAGGGGTCGGTCGCCGGGCGCTGCTGCCCGCACGCCGAGCCAGTCGTTGGGCGGCGGGCCGGGCACATCGAGCGTCTCGGGCGTCTGCACGAAGCGCGCCCGTTCGCCAGCGAAGAAGTTGCGCGTCACCGCCGCGATCGCCGGCACCTCCCAGTAGCGGATCTTGTCGGTGATGAAGGGCTTGGCGTTGCTGACGAACAGGAACTGCTTGTCGGCTGGCAGAGCCCGTACGTCCTGCTCGGCCAGGACGTATCGCTCGACCTCGGCCTGGTTTCGGCTGCGATGGCCCTTGCCGAAGGCCAAACGCGGGTCGCTGAAGCTCTCGCGCATTTCCAGCGCACGCCCGGCCCGCTTGACCACGCGCTCGATACTGGTCGGCTCGGAGGTCGCGAAGGCGGCCGTGACGTGGCAGTTGTCGAAGATCGAGGTGTAGACGCCGTAGTATTTGAAGACGTCGTTGAACGACTGGCAGATCAGATGGGCGGCGATCCCGTAGCCCGCCATCTCCCCCAGCGCGTTTTCCAAGAACGGTAGCGGGCCGAGCTTGGGAAACTCGTCGAGCATCATCAGCAGTTTGTGGCGCTTGGGACGGCCGCGGCTGTCGGTGTCCACCGTCTCCATCAGGCTGTTGAGGCTCTGACGCAACATCACACGGACGATGAACGCCAAGCGGTCGGCGTGGGCCTGCGGGGTGATCAAATAGAGGCTCACCGGGGCCTTGGAGCAGACCAAGTCGCCGATGCAGAAGTCAGAGGCTCCGGTCGCGTGGCAGACCAACGGGTCGGCCCATAGGGCCAGGGACTTCTGGGCCGTGGCCAGGACGCTTGAGCGAACCCGAGGCTCCATCGATCTGAACGCCGTCGCCCCCAGCCACACCTCTGGATGGGTCTCGGCGATCGGTTGGCCTTTGCCGTCCCGCGCCAGGCCGTCCGGCGCGGCCGCGTCGGGCCGCCAGCGATGCTTGGTGGCCAGCATGGCGTCCAAAGTCGCCTCGATGTCGATGAGCAGCCGACGGACGTGTCCCAGGGTCTTGTACTCGTTGGGCTCGGCATAAAGGCAATGCAGGATCACGCCGGTGAAGAAGTTGGCCGCGCTCTGGTCGAAGAAGTCGAGATTGCCGCCCTTCAGGCCAATCGGGTCGACCAGGATGCCAACGATGTTCTGGATGTCGGCGATCTCCATCGCGCCCTTACGGACCTCGAACAGCGGGTTCCAGCGCGCGGTGTTGGGATCGGTCGGCGCAAAGTAGAACGTGTGGGAGAAGGTCCGCCGATAGTCGGCGGTGATGTGCCAAAGCTCCCCCTTGCGATCGTAGGTGAAAGCGCTCTCGCCCCAGCCGATCTCCGAGGGCACCACGTGCCCCGCCCCCTTGCCCGAACGCGAGGCGCCCACGATCACGCAATGGGCCATCATCCCGATGGTCAGGAGGCGTCCCTTCAGGCGGCCCAGCACGCGTCCCTGCAGGCGCCCTCCCGACACCAGCCCGGCCCGCCGCGCGTCGGTCAGACCGCCCCAGGCGTTCTTGCCGAACGGACGGGGCCGCGCCACGAACCGGCGGGTCAGGCCGATGACCATCAGCAAAGGCCACAGGAACACCGCCAGGCCGACCAGGGACGCCTGGTCGAACGCCTGCGGATAGGCCTCGGCCCAGCGGCCGTACCAGTCGACGAAGGCCCAGGGCGGATAGAGCCGGATCGAACCAGCCTGCGCCCACCCCGGACCAAAGGCGGCGGGATAACCGAACTGGTGGGCGGTCGATTGCGTCGCCGCCCACAGCCCCAGGAGCAGGCCGGCAAGCGCCAGGGACAGGATCGCGAGTGCTTTGGGGCCTTTGGCCATCATCGCCTCCCAAGCCCCGGACATCAGTCGATCAAGGCGGCCCGGACGGCGCAACCCGTCAATTTTAGGGGGCGCCGCCATTGAAGTCTCGGAGGAAGCGCAGTCACCATGCCCTGATGAGGACTGGCGTGGCCCGCCAGCCGACGCGCCGACGCGACAATATGACCGGCTCGCCTCGGGCCGTCTGGTCTGGAGAGCCGCCGACGCAATGCCCACCTAAAGCTCGGGAAATCTGGAGTTATCGCGACGCATGGCCGGCGGCTGGACACTTGACGGGGGCGTGCTCGACCAGATCGAGGACACGGTGACCGACGGGGTCTTGAGCGCTCGCGCCCGTCTGCCGGCCGGCGAGAGCCTGCTGTTCTGCGTCGAGTGCGGCGAGGACATCTACGGCATCGCCCGCGGCGTCGACGACCGGCCCGTCAATCCGGACCGCGAGCGTAAGTCCTCCGGGTCGGAGACCACCTTCGAGACCAACCTCCTCGACACCACGCGCATTGAAACCGAGATCGCGGCCCTGGCCGAGAAGGTCTTCGCCTAGTGCCAGAAGGCGCATGCCTACGGCCGCACCGCCACGGTCAAGATCAAGTACGCCGACTTCGCGCAAGCCACCCGCCATTGGTCCCTGGCCGCGCCGATCAGTGACGCGGCGACCCTGCGCCTGCTGGCCCAGGACCTCGTGCGGTCGGTGTACCCGTTGCGGACAGGAGTGCGCCTGCTGGGCGTAACCGTGTCCAGCTTCGCCAGCGCGCCGCCTTCGGTCCAAGCCGCCCTGCCCGTCTAGACCACCAAGCCGAACGCGGCGCGTTGGCGCCCCGTTTTCCGGCCGAGCTTACGTCAGCTTTGGTCGTTACTGAAAAATTCTGAGTCCGCCCAAACCCTTGCGCCGCCTTAATCTTGGCCTTGGCGCGGCGCCTGGACGCATCCGGGAGTCGATTGACTCTCCTGCGCTAACGAGAACAAAGATGGAACAAGGCCGTTCTGTCAGCATGTCTCTCACCCCATCCCCCGCCGCGCTCGACGCGCTTCGCCGCAAGGTCCGCGCCCTGGAGACCCAGGATCGCGTCACCCGCGCGGTTCTACCGTTCGGCGTGCCGCCCCTGGACGCTCGGCTGCCCGGCGGCGGCCTGGCCATGGGCGCGCTGCACGAGGTGGCGGGCGGCGCGGACGAAGCGCTCTACGGGGCGACGGCCGCGAGGTTCGCCGCCGGCGTCCTGGCCCGAGCCCAGGGCGAGGTCCTCTGGTGCCGGCGGCAGGCCGATCTCTTCGCCCCATCGCTCGCCCAGGCCGGCCTGCCGCCAGAGCGCGTGATCTTCGCCGACGCCGGCGACGAGGCCGGCGTGCTGGCGGCGATGGAGGAAGGCTTGCGCTGGCCAGGGCTTGCGGGCGTCATTGGCGAGGTCGGCAAGCTCTCCATGACCGCTTCGCGTCGGCTGCAGCTGGCGGCCGAGAAGAGCGGTCAGATCGCCATAGCGGTCCGAAGATGGCGACGGATCGCTGACGCGGCCGACCTTGGCCAGCCGACGGCGGCCGAGACGCGGTGGCGGGTCTCCCCCCTGCCCTCTTCGCCGCTTCCGCCGTCTGTTCCCGGCGTGGGTCGTCCCCGCTGGTTCCTCGAACTCCTCCGCTGCAAGGCCGGCGACGCCTTCGACATCGAGCTAGAAGCCTGTGACGCAAAGGGTCATCTCCGTCTTCCTGCCCCGCTGGCCCACCGACCGGTTGGCCCGTATGCAGGGCAAGGCCGCGCCGTCGCCTGACATCCCGATCGTCATGGTCGGGCGCGTCGGGCGCCGACGCGCAGTGGCGCACATGAACCTGGCCGCGGCCAAGACCGGTCTGCGGTTTGGCCAGGCCGTCGCCCACGCCACCGCCCTCGTTCCAGGATTGCTCCTCCACGACCTCGACGCCGAGGGCGACAACGCCGCCCTGCAGCGCCTGGCGCTCTGGGCCCAGCGGCTCTACTCGCCGACGGTGGCGGCCGATCCGCCCGACGGCCTGGTCATCGACGCCACCGGCTGCGCGCATCTGTTCGGCGGCGAGGAGAAGATGCTGATCGACCTGCGCCGGCGCCTCGCTAAGGCCGGCTACGCAGCCACCGTCGCGATCGCCGACAGCTGGGGCGGCGCCCACGCCCTTGCCCGCTATTCGCGACGCTCGCTGTTCGTCGTGCCGCCCGGCGGCCTGGGCGTGCAGCTCAAGGACCTGCCGGTGGCGGCGCTGCGCCTGCCGCCGGAGACCGTCCAGGCTTTGGCCAAGCCGGGCTTCGACACCATCGGCGAGCTGGAGGCCACGGCCAAGGGCCCGCTGGTTCACCGCTTTGGCCTGCAGCCCGTCCGCCGGCTTGACCAGGCCCATGGCCGCGAGCGCGAGCCGATCGAGCCGGTGTTCTCGCCCGAAACGCCCCGCGCGGCCAAGATTTTCGCTGAGCCGATCGGCGCGCCCGAAACCATAGCCCGCTACCTGACCGAACTGACGGTCGAACTCTGCGCCACGCTTGAAGCTCTAACGCTCGGCGCCAAGACGATCGACGCCTGGTTCTACCGGGTCGACCATCGCGTCGAGGGCGCGCGCATTAGCCTGTCGACCCCGGCTCGTGACGCTCGCCGGCTGGCCAAGTTGCTCTGTGAAAAGCTCGAAAAGGTCGATCCGGGCTTCGGAGTCGACAAGATGGTCCTGGCCGCGCCGCGCGCCGCGCCGCTGGCCTATAGCCAAGACGACGTGCTGGGCGGCAGACGCGTCGCCGATCTGTCGGGCCTGATCGACACGCTTCGGGTGCGTCTGGGCGCGGAGGCGGTCTATCGCCTGGCCAGCGCCGAAAGCGACATCCCCGAGCGCAGCGTGCGCAAGGCGCCGGCGGCTGAAACGCCGGCCGCCTTCTCCTGGCCCGTCGACTGGCCGCGGCCGACCCGGTTCTTCCCTCGTCCCGAACCGATCGAGACCGTCGCTCTGCTCCCCGACCAGCCGCCGGCCTCGTTCACCTGGCGCGGGGTGCGCCGGCGGGTTCGACGCGCCGACGGCCCTGAGCGGGTGTTTGGCGAGTGGTGGAAGGCCGATGCCGAACTGGCCCGGTCCAGGGACTATTTCCAGGTCGAAGACGAAGGCGGCGAGCGCTACTGGATCTATCGCGACGGCGACGGCGAAGACGCCGCCACCGGCAGTCAACGCTGGTTCATGGCCGGGGTGTTCGGATGAGCTCACCCGGCCAAGCACCTGAAGATCTTGGCGAATATGTCGAGCTCCAATGCGCCTCGCACTTCTCGCTGCTGCGCGGGGCGTCATCTCCCGGCGAGCTGTTCGACGAGGCTGCTCGGCTAGGCTACCGGGCGCTGGCCATCTGCGATCGCAACAGCCTGGCCGGCCTGGTGCGCGCCCACATCGCCGCCAAGGAAACCGGGGTTCGGCTGATCGTCGGCTGCGAGCTGGTCCTGCGCGACGGCATGACGATCGTGGTCCTGCCCACCGACCGGCCGGCCTATAGCCGCCTGTCGCGGATGCTGTCCTTGGGAAAGACGCGCACCGGCAAGGGCGGCTGCGACCTTGATCTCACCGATCTTGCCGCCCACGCCGAGGGCCTGATCGCCATCCTCGTGCCCGAGGACGCCGACGAGACCACTGCTCAGCAGCTGAGCAAGCTCGCGGGCATTTTCGGCCCGGACGCCCATGTCGCCCTGACCTTGCGCCGACGGCCGGGCGACGCGCTGCGGCTCTATGAGCTTGAGCAGATGGCTCTCGCCGCCGGCGTCACCTCCGTGGTCACCAACCGGGTGCTGTTCCACGAGAAGGACCGGCGGCTCCTTCAGGACGTCGTCACCTGTATCCGCGAGAACACCACGATCGACGATGTCGGCTTCAAGCGCGACCGGCACGCCGACCGTTATCTGAAGGCGCCCGCCGAGATCCTGCGCCTCTTCCCGCGCCATCGCGCCGCCGTCGCCGCCTCGGTGGCGATCGCCGCCCGCTGCCAGTTCTCGCTGTCGGAGCTCAGCTACCAGTACCCGCGTGAAGTGGTCGCCGATGGCGAGACGGCCCAACAGACCCTGGAGCGCCTGACCTGGGAAGGCGCGGCCCAGCGCTTTCCGGACGGCGTGACCCCGGATGTCCGCCGGATCCTTCAGCACGAACTGAAGCTGATCGGGCAGCTGGGCTATGCGCCCTACTTCCTGACCGTCAATTCGATCGTCCGCTACTCCAAGAGCCAGGACATTCTCTGCCAGGGCCGCGGCTCGGCCGCCAATTCGGCCGTCTGCTATGTGCTTGGGATTACGTCAATCGACCCCGAGCGCAACGACCTCCTGTTCGAGCGCTTCGTCAGCGCCGAGCGCGACGAGCCGCCGGACATCGATGTCGATTTCGAGCACGCGCGCCGCGAGACGGTGATGCAATGGATCTTCGAAACCTATGGCCGCCATCGCTCGGCGATCGTCGCGGTCGTCCAGCGCTTCCGGCCGCGCGGCGCGGTGCGTGACGTCGGCAAGGTCCTGGGCCTGCCCGAGGACATGACCAAGGGGCTCTCCAGCCAGATCTGGAGCTTCAGCCGCGAGGACATCGAGGAAAAGCACGCCCGTGACATGGGTCTGGATCTTTCCGACCGACGCCTGCGTCTCACCCTGGAGCTGGCCCAGGTCCTGCTCAACACCCCGCGGCATTTTGGCCAGCACCCCGGCGGCTTCGTCCTGACCCATGATCGCCTCGACGAGCTGGTCCCGATCGAGCCGGCGCGGATGGAGGATCGTCAGATCATCGAGTGGGACAAGGACGACATCGACGAACTGAAGTTCATGAAGGTCGACGTCCTGGGACTGGGGATGATGACCTGCCTCAAGCGCGGCCTGGATCTGCTCAAGGACGCCAAGGGGATCGCGCTCGATCTCGCGACCATTCCGCCCGAAGACCCGCGCACCTATGCGATGATCCGCCGGGCCGACACCCTGGGCGTCTTCCAGATCGAGAGCCGGGCCCAGATGGCCATGCTGCCCAGGCTCAAGCCCCGCAGCTTCTACGACCTGGTCATCGAGGTTGCGATCGTACGGCCCGGTCCCATCCAGGGCGACATGGTCCACCCCTATCTTCGCCGTCGCGAGGGCAAGGAGAAGGTGACCTATCCCAAGCCCGAGCTGGAGAAGGTGCTGGGCAAGACGCTGGGCGTGCCGCTTTTTCAGGAGCAGGCCATGCGGGTGGCGATCGAGTGCGCCGGCTTCACGCCCGGCGAGGCCGACCAACTGCGCCGGGCCATGGCCACCTTCAAGTTCACCGGCGGGGTCTCCCACTTCAAGGACAAGCTGGTCGGCGGCATGGTCGCTCGCGGCTATCCGGAAGACTTTGCGCAGGCCACTTTCAGCCAGCTGGAGGGCTTTGGCTCCTACGGCTTTCCCGAAAGCCATGCGGCCAGCTTCGCCCTTCTGGCCTATGCGTCATCCTGGCTCAAATGCCACCACCCCGAGGTCTTCTGCGCGGCGCTGCTCAACAGCCAGCCCATGGGCTTCTACCAGCCGGCCCAGATCGTCCGCGACGCCGTCGAGCACGGCGTGGAGGTCCGGCCGATCTGCGTCAACGCCTCGCGCTGGGACTGCACGCTGGAAGAACGCCGCAACGGATCCCTGGCGGTGCGCCTTGGCCTGCGGATGGTTCGAGGTCTTGCCGAAACCGACGCCGCGCGCATCGTCCTGGCGCGCGAGGAGACGCCCTATGCCTCGGCCGACGACCTGTGGCGGCGCGCCCAGGTCGGGACCGGCGCCCTGTCGCGCCTGGCCGAAGCCGACGCCTTCGCCCCAGGCCTGCGGCTTGACCGACGCGAGGCCGGGTGGGCGATCAAAGGCCTGCGAGACGCGGCTCTGCCGCTGTTTGACGCGGTCGGGGCCAGCGCCCTGAACGAGCCGGAACCGGCGCTAAAGGCGATGACCGAGGGTCGCCAGGTCGTTGAGGACTACAGCCATGTCGGCCTCTCGCTCCGGCGTCATCCGCTGGCCCTGCTGCGCGACGACCTCGCAAACCAGGGCTGGCGCCCGTGCCAGGCCGCCGCCCAAGGTCGCGACCGCCAGTTCATCAAGACCGCGGGTCTGGTGCTGGTGCGCCAGATGCCCGGCACAGCCAAGGGGGTAATGTTCATGACCATTGAGGACGAGACCGGCGTGGCCAACCTCGTGATCTGGCGCACGCTCTACGAAAAGCAGCGCCGCATTGCGCTTGGCGCCCACCTGCTCGGCGTGGAGGGCCGCATCCAGCGCGAGGGCGAGGTCGTTCACCTGGTCGCCTACAAGCTCCATGACCTCGGCGCGGCCTTGTCGAGTCTGCAGGATCGCGGCGCCGACGCCGGCGATCTGTCCTGGGCCCGCCGCAGCCGCAATTTCTGTTGAGGGGCCGATGATCGAAACCCAACCGTTGCTGTTCGATCTTCCCCTGGCGCCCAGGACGCCCTGGCCGGAAGGCTTTCGCTATCAGCCCGAGCTGATCGACGCGGCCGAGGAACGTGACCTCGTCGCCAGTTTCCAGGACCTGCCGTTCAAGGCCTATGAGCATCTGGGCTATTTCGGAAATCGCCGCATCGCCGGCTTTGGCTGGCGTCAGGAAGAGAGCGGCCGGATGGTCGAGACCGGCGAGCCGATCCCGGACCTGCTCCTGCCGTTGCTCGACAAGGTGGCGGCCTTCACGGGCCTGGCGCAGGCCAGCTTCCGCCATGCCCTGGTCACGGAATATTCGCCGGGCGCCGGCATCGGCTGGCATCGTGACCGACCGCCGGCCGAGGCGATCGCCGGGGTCTCGCTCTTGTCGCCCTGTCAGTTCCGCCTCAGGCGCAAGGCCGCGGACCGCTGGGACCGCGCGTCGATCATCGCTGCGCCACGCTCGGCCTATCTGATGGCGGGCCCGGCGCGCAGCGACTGGCAGCACAGCATCCCCGCGCTCGAGGCGCTGCGCTATTCGGTGACGTTCCGGACAGTGCGGCGCTAGACGCCCCAGCTGACCAGGAACGTCTCGATCAGGGCCTTGGCCAGCCCTTCGAACCGCGCGGCAGCCGCGACCGGGACGCGTGCGCTTAATCCGCCCGGGAACTTGGCCAGCGCCCCGCCGGTCAGAGCGAGCACCAGCTCCAACTGGCCGCGCGCATCGCGAGGCTCCGCGTCCGGACCAAGGCCCGAAACCGTTGCGCCGGGAGGAATGACGAACGCGTAGACGACGATTTTGCCGGCGGCGGCGGCATGAGCCAGGAAGCGCTCGCAGCGCTCGGCGACCCCCTCCAGATCGGGGATTTCCGCGCACGTCTCGACCGTGAGGTCGTCCTCGGACGGCAAGGGCGCGGCCTTCGCCGAGGATCGCTTTTTCATTCTCTTGATATGGGGACGGCCCTTGGATTTTCGAGAGGTTGGCTGGCCCGCGGGCGCGAGAGGGCGAGCACGACGGACCGGCTTTCCCGTCCGCCAAACTCGCGCCACGGACGGTCTCTTAGCGCCCGATGCGGCTGCCAAGTCTTTCCCCAGACGACGGGGCGGAATCCTTTCGCCACGCGAGGCGTTGTCTCGTCGCCAGGAGATCGCCATGCCCGACACCCAGACCTATCGCGTCCATGCGCGCGGCGAAGAGGCAAGCCACGGCCATGCGGTCGACGCCGTCAGCTTCGAGGATGCGGCGGTGGCCTTTGTCGAGCTCTGGCATCCGCCCGTCGACGCCGACAACGAAGTCTCGCTGATCGTGAGGGAGACCGAGAGCGGCGTGGAGCACTGCTTCCGCATCGACCTGGGCAGCGGCGAGGCTGCCCCCTGCCAGTGAAGGCCGGCCAGAACGAATCACCCCTTGCCCCGTTGAGTCGAGTCTTCGCGGCCCGGCGATCCTGCCGGCCCCTACGGAAGCAAGACCATGGCCGGCTACCGTCCTACCTGGCAGGGACACCTTCGCCTTTCGCTCGTCACCTGCCCGGTGGCGCTCTACACCGCGACCAATTCCGGCGGCGAGGTCCATTTCAACCTGATCAATCCGGAGACTAACAACCGGATCAAGATGGTCACCACCGACCCCGACACCGGGCCGGTCGAGCGCTCCAGCCTGGTCAAGGGCTACGAGTTCGAGAAGGGGCGGTATGTCCTGCTGTCCAACGAGGAGATCGCCTCGGTCAAGCTGGAGAGCACCAAGACCATCGACATCGAGCGGTTCGTGCCCGAGACCGACATCGATCGCATCTACTGGGACAATCCCTATTAGCTCGCGCCCGACGGCAAGCTGGCCCAGGAAGCCTTCAGCGTCATCCGCGAGGCCATGGCGCGTTCGGGCCAGATCGCGCTGGGCCGCGTGGTCATGTCGACCCGCGAGCGCCTGCTGGCCCTGGAGCCGCGCGGCAGGGGCATCCTGGCCTATACCCTGCGCACCGATGCGGAGGTCCGCGCCGAGGACGAGATTTTCGGGGCGATCAGCGACAAGGCGCCGGACGCGGCGATGATCTCAATCGCCGAAAAGATCATCCAGCAGCAGGAAGGTCCGTTCGACCCCAGCCAGTTCACCGACCGCTACGAGGAGGCGCTGAAGGCCCTGATCGCCGACAAGCGCAAGGGCCACAAGGTGGCCAAGGTCGCCGAGCCGGACGACACCAATGTCGTCGACCTGATGGCGCTGCGCGCCAGCCTTGGCGGCGCGCCCGGCGCCAAGGCAAAGCTCACGAAGGCCGCGGCCAAGGCCACCGGCAGATCGAAGGCGACAGCCGCGCCGGCGCCCGCCAAGGCGCCGGCGCGCCGCAAGGCCGGCTAGGCCTTCTGGCGATCGCCCTTGTCGCCCTGGCCGCGTCCGGCGTCATGGCTGGAGTGGCGGCGCTGGTCGGCGGCGGACGACTTGCCGACATCGACCTCTTCGGAGAAGCGGCCCTCGTCGTCGCGGCGGACATAGCGCTTGTCGCCCGGCGTCGGCTCGATCAGTTCGCGTTTGGACATGGTGGTCGGTCTCCCTTTCGGAAGACGAATCCGCGGGCCGGCCAAACCGTTCCGCGGCCGTCCGGGAACGGAGCGGCGATTGCGCCGGTTGTGCTGTCGTGCTGATCGCCACCTTGAACATCAACAACGTCCTGGGCCGGTTCGATTCGCTGATCGAATGGCTGGACGACGCCCAGCCCGACGTGGTCTGCCTCCAGGAACTTAAGGCCGAACAGGGGCGATTTCCGGCCGAGGCCTTGGAGCAGATGGGCTACGGCGCGGTCTGGAAGGGCCAGCGGACTTGGAATGGCGTGGCGATCCTGGCCCGCGGCATGACCCCGATCCTGACCCGCACCGCCCTGCCCGGCGAGCCCGATTCCTCGCAGAGCCGATACATCGAGGCGGCCGTGGGCGGCGTGCTGATCGGCTGCCTCTACCTGCCCAACGGCAATCCCGTTCCCGGCCCCAAATTCGACTACAAGCTGGCCTGGTTCGAGGCGCTGCTGGCCCATGCCCAGGATCTCCTGACCACGGGGGCTCCAGTCGTGCTGGCCGGCGACTACAACGTCGTGCCGACCGAGGCCGACATCTATCCCAACCATTCCTATGGCGGCGACGCCCTGCTGCGCCCTGAAAGCCGCGCGGCGTTCCAACGGTTGCTGGCCCAAGGCTGGACCGACGCGCTGCGCGCCGTGCATCCGAACGCCGCGCGGTGGACCTATTGGTCCTATCTCCGGGAGCGCTGGCCCAGGGACAAAGGCCTGCGCATCGATCATCTGCTTCTTTCGCCGGACTTGGCCGACCAACTCGAAGACGCCGGTGTCGATCGATGGGTGCGCGGGCTCGACGGCGCGAGCGATCACGCTCCCGCGTGGATCAGCCTCACCGGTAAATAGGCCGACGCGTGCGCATCCTGAACGCGGCGCGATCGCCTAGCGATCTGGCCCCGATGGCTCGCGCCCTGGCGACAAGCCCTTGCCGCGCGCGAGGGCGAGCACTTGGCTCAGCCCCTTCTCCTGCGCGGCGACGGGGTGGCGGCCGATGGCCTCGATCACCCGTCGATCGACTTCGCGCACCGCCTGGCCCACCCCGAGACACATCTGTGAGGCCGTAACCAGGGTCTCTTCGCCGAGCGCCTGGGCGACCATTAGCCGCGTGCGGGTGCGCGCCACCGCCTCTATGCGCTTGTCGGCCCGCTTGATCTTGCGCTCCAGGGTCCGCCCTTCCCGGCGTGCGGCCTCGGCCGCCTGCTTTTCCGGATCCAGCCGCGCGGCCAGAAAGGCGCGGCCTTCGGGCCCGCTCAGCCAGTCGCGGCGCACGGCGTAGCGGATCTCGGCCAGGCGCGCGGCCTGCTTGGCCCGCGCCAGCGCGTTGAGTTCGGCATGCGCCGCCCAGATCATCCGCGCCGGATTGCGCACCCAGCGGACCAGGGTCGAGCGTCGGGCGCGTCCCTTGGCGATGCGGCGTTCGGTGGCCTCAAGGCGCGCTCTCGCGATCGCCCGGGCCGCGGAGGCCTCGGCCAGCACCTCGCGCACGATGTCGCCCGCCCGCGGCGGGGCCGGACGCAGCAGACGCGCCAGGTCGCGGGCCCAGCCGTCGCGCTCGCCAACCATGGTGGCGTGGATCGCCTCGAACTCCCGGATCACCGCCCCGATCGGATAGGGCCCGCGCTCCAGGCCCGCCGACAGGCGGTCTTCCAGGTCGCGTAGCTTGGCCGGCCCGTCCTTGCGCGCCTGGTTGCGCTCGGTCACGCGGCGATTGATGTCGCCGCGATCGGAGCCCTCGCCGCGCCGCTCCATGCCCGACGCCGCCGGCCCCAGATGGATGGTCGGCTCCTTCTCCTCGCCCTGGTCGGCCAGGCTGTGATGAGTAACCTGAGGCGCATTCTGACCCAGGTGCTGGCGCAGATGCTGGTTCTGGATTTCGCACCACTCCAGCCTCAGCGCCTTGACCGCGTCGGGATTGTCCCACTCGCGCCCCTTGAGACCGAAGCCTCCGGGGGTCACGCGGCGGGTGGTGACCAGAATGTGCGCGTGATGATTGCGTTGGTCGCCGTGCGCGTCGGGATCGTGCAGGGCGTAATCGGCGATCATGCCGCGAGCCACCAAGCTCTGCTGGACGAAGGCCCGGACCAGGGCATGGCGCTGGACGCCATTGAGCTCGTGCGGCAGCGAGATCAGCACCTCCCGCGCGGTCCGCGAGTCCGCCCGCTTGTCGGCCGCCTCCGCGGCGTTCCACAGGGTCTCGCGATCGCCGAACGACGCCGGGGCGGTGTCCGGGGCCATGACGCCAGAAAACGCCATCCCGCCTTTGGCGGTGTAGTCGAATGTCATTTCCAGGCGCTTGTCGTGCAGGCTGGTCGCGGCGCGATAGGCGGCGGCCGCGACGGCCGAGCGGCCGTTCCCGCGCTTGATCGCCTGAACCTCGAGCCGGAACTGCGCCACCGGGTCTCCTCGTCCAAATCGCGCCTCTGCGCTCAGGATCGCTAAGGGGCTTGCCCCTTGGCTGTCGGCGTCATCCCGATGACGCCGGCCGCAGGCATTGCTTGCAATGCATAACTGCGCCCTTGTCACCATCAACGTGTCAGGGGTACGCTCCTACCTGCCCGAAATCAAGTCTCCGCCCGTGCCCCCGCCCACCTCAATCGGCCCGACGCCATGCCAGTCGACCACGCCTCCCCCGCTGTCCGTCCCCGCCGACAAGCCGAGAGCGACGCCGCCCGCCAGCGTCGGCTCCAGGCCCTCGAAGTCGCCCTAGCCGATCGCGAGCATCGGGCCAAAGAGGCGCTATCGGGCCTGCGCGGCACGCTCCCGCGCAACCGGGGTCACGTCACGCCGCTGGCCAAGATCAAGGACGACGAGGAACGGCTGGCGGTTTGGCGCGCCCGGGTCGAGCGCCTGGAAGCCTTGCTCGACCAGACCGAGCGCAAGCGCGAGACGCGAGCCAAGATCGTGCTCAGCACAACCCTGCTGGCACAGGCGGCCGAGGATCCCGACGACCCGCTGCTGGCGCGACTGCAGGCCATCGTCGACGCTCGGGTGCATCGCCCCCGCGACCGACTGGCGATCGCCGAGACCCTGGGCCTGGCCATCGCGCCGGTGCGTGCGCGGCCTGTTCCCGACCTGCCAGACTTCGACGCCCTGGCCGACGAGATCCTGCGCGAGGACGCCGTAGCCCCCGTTACCCCCTCGCCGCCTCGAAGGCGCAAAAAAGGGGGCTGACGCCCCCTTCCCTATTGACGGGCTTCGGCCTCCCACCGCTCGAACATCTGTTCGAGGGCCTCGTCGCACTCGGCCCTCAGTTGATCGGCGGTCTTGGCCTCGGGTGGAAAGTCGACGGCGATGCTCGTCACGGCCAGATGGTCGAAAGTAATGACCCAGCTCAGCCGAGGATCATCGCGATCGGCGGCATGCCGCGCCAGCACCGCCTCGCGATCGTCCGACCAGCTGCGGATGTAGCCGCCGCCCAGCAGGTAGAACGTCGAGCTGTACCGTGGCTGGCCGCTGGCGATGTGGGCCTCGATCAGCTCACGCTCGACGAGGTTGAATGAGGTCTTGGACATGGGACAACTCCGGCTGGATCGACGCTCCCCTTGAGCGCCTTTGTCCCTCACCTCCTGTCGGGCCCCGGCCCGTCACCGCAGGGGCCGCGCAGAGCGCGGCCCCGGAGGGGAACCCGCGCCAGCGGGTTGACGGGCTGGGTGACAGGATAAACTTGGAAGAGGCGCCCCCAGGCTCAGTCGGGCCGGCTACGCCGTCGCCAGTCGACGGCGGCGAGATCCCCTGGGGATCTCGTCAGTCCGGACCGCCGCGCCCGTGGGACGCGAGGGCGACGGACGCCACGGCGCGCCGCCATCGGCGGCCGCCCGCGTCCGGGAGCCTCGCGCGCCGCGCCTGTCAGTAGGACCGCCTCGCCCAGGCCCGCTGACGGGCCAGCGAGGCCGGCCGCCGGACTCCCAACACGCGCGGGGGAAAAGGCCCCGGACGATGGGTCGTCAGGCGCGGCGCCCATCAAGCCCACCCGTCCGTGGGACGACCGCAAGAGGCGGGGAACCTCGCGCCCGCCACGCCGGCGCGCCGAGCGACGGTCCCCGACCGGCGGCGGCCTGGCTCGAGGCCAGGCCCAGCAACCCAAGTCGCAGAGGGGGTCGCTCGATCCGCGACTGGCCATCCCGTCGCCAACCGTCCGTCGGCGACAAAAGGGGGGCCAGGCCCCCCGGGTCAGTCGCCGACATAGCCGTCCATGCGGCTCGCCTGCCACTGCTCAAAGAACAGGTGCTCCACCAGGACGCCGCAAGCGTTGCGCATGTCCTACTCATCCAGGATCGCCCAGGTCTTCTCGGCGCCCATCGCGTCCCACAGCGCCTGCACGCGTGCCCGCTCCCGGGCGCGATCCTCGGCCTCAGCACTATGCAGGGCAGCGCCAGCGCGCTGAGATGAAACTGCCAGCACCAGACGTGCTCGTCGAACGCCTCGCCGCCGAGAACGGGCTCGGCCGCGCGCAGCACCAGCGGAGCCTTCCGCGCCGAACGCGTCGTGAAGAGATTGAACACCGTGAAACCTCCAGGCCGCCGCTCCGCGTGAGCGACGTTGAACCCGAGGGCCACGGACGGGTCCCGCAGTCACCGCAGCGACCGCGCCAGCAGACGCGAAGGGGAACGGCGCAGCCGTTGACTTCAGGTCGTCTGTGACACGATGGGAAGACGTCGCCAACAGACTCAGTAGGGCGGGCCCCGCCGTCGCCAGACGACGGCGGCGAGATCGCATGGCGATCGCGTCAGCCCGACCGCGCCCCCCAGCCTGACGCGGGATCGACGGGCGCCAGGGCGAAGCCGCCAGCGGCGGCGCCCGCCAGCGCCCCTGAAGATCCGGACCCCGGCGCTTGCCGCAGGACCGCCGCGTCCGGGCCGCAGGCCGGCGAGGCCGTCTGGGCCCCTCAACGCAGGGAGCCGTCCGGCAGGACGATAAGGCCCCTGGCGCCCGACGCCGGCGCCGTCTCCGCCGACGGCCTCGGCACGAAGAGCGCCGCGGGCTCGGAAGCCGCCGCGGGCGGGCGCGCCACCTCCCTCGCCGCGTAGAAGGCGTGGTCGCCGATCACGGCGCTGGGCGTGCGCCCGCCGAAATGCACCAGGCGCGAAGAGACCTGACCAGAGGCCGCCCGCGTGGCGACGATCCTGGGATTTTGGAAATAGAGGGCTCCGCCGGTCGGGTCCGGTGCGCGGCCTTCCAGGACGAGATTGACGAGGGTGTCGATCCGGGCGCGCTGCACGGGACTAGCGACCGGCAGAGCACGCCAGTCGCCGCCGGCCCGAAGCACCGGCTCGAACTGGGCCCGGGCGTTGAGCACCTGGTCGATGCTGGTCCCCCAGCGTCCGTCGGCGAGCCGGTTGAGGATGGTGTAGACGACCGCCAGCAGCCCGCTGTCGCCCTGATTGGCGGCCTCGGCCACCACCACGCGGGCCAGGCCCTCGCGCGCGCCCGGCGCGGCCAAGGCGGCGACCACGTCGCTCCGGACACCGTCCGTCGTATCCTGGGCCTGGGCGATACCGCCTTGAAGGCTCAGGAAGAGGCCCAGGAGGCCACAAAGCATCGCGCGCGACGTCACGGACCCCAAGTCCAGATCGGGGCGTAGACGCCGAGAATCTCCGCGTCGAGGACCGGGCCGTAATAGCGGCTGTCGAAACTGTTCGGAATGCGTCCCGAGAACACCACCCATTCCCCGGCCGATAGCCGGCGGCAGCCGCGCCAGCGCGGCAACGGACGACCAGCTCGGTCGCGCTCGGCGATGGGCCCCAGCCTGCGTCCCTCGACCACCAGCTGGGCGCCGGCGCAGACCTCGGCCCCCTCCCCGGCCATCACGGCCTTGAGGATGCTGCCACGGGCGCGGCCAGGCTGAGCCGACCGCAGATAATCCATCGCCGCCGGCGGCGGTCGGAAGGCGATCAGCGTCCCTGGAGCGGGCGCGCCCTGAACGCGCCGATAGAACCCCGGCGGTTCGCTGGGCGAGGTGTTCAACAGCACCAGCGGGGCGTCGAGCAGCGCGGCCCCCGCCGCCAGGGGGGCGGGGATCAAGGCGGCCAGGACCAGGAGACCGGAAACGCGCATGACGGCAAGCCTTCCCTACCCCGAGCCGCCGGGGCAATCCCCCAGATTTCGGGGGATTGCGTCCCTGGTCCGCGGCGGTGTGGTGAGGCCGCAGATCACGTCGCTGCAGTGAAGGTCGCCATGTGGCCGCTTCTGTCCCGCGCGGTGAGCCGGGACAGATCGGTGGCGCGGCAAATTGCGCGACCGTTCCACCCGCAGGCTTTGGCCGGTGGGTGTTCCCCCGCGCTTAGGCTTTGCATCCCGAGCCGGGGGATCAGGGCCCTCTTTTGGCCCTGCTTCTCCCGGCGGCGCTTCAGCTGCGCCGTTAGAGATATTGTTATGAAAGAGGTTAGATAAGTTAAGAGGGCCGAACGGGGCGAAATCGTGATTTGGAACAGTCACTTACCGACACCCCCGGTGTGTGAAACACCGTCGGATGGTGTCTGATCCCCCGATATTGCGGTGGGCGTTCCCCCGCCGCTAAGGTGGGCGATCTCCCGGAGCCGTCCACAGACCCGGCGGCTTTGACCAGGTGTGTGAAACCCCGACGGACCGAAAATCCCCTCCGGTGGGTGAAACCCCGAAACAATTCATCGTTTTTCGATGCAGGGGCCCGCAATATCGGGGCTTTCGCCGGCTCAGTGAGGCCCGGGTGTGTGAAATCCCGAAACCTGGCCCGCTTCCGCGGCTCCGAGCGTGTCTGGGTGTGTGAAATCCCGACGAACGGGGAGTCTGACGGTGGGTGAAACCCCGATGGATCCGCTCGGGACCGGTGTGCGAAACCCCGAAGAGCTTTGTGGACGAGGGCGATAGCGAAAATGACGATCAAAATCGCCGTCGTAGCCGGATTTTAACGGTCCATTTACCAAATTGGCGGGCGCCGGACACGACTCCGGTGTGTGAAATCCCGTCTCTCGGCGGCCTCCCGCGAGATTAAGTCGTCACGACAAAAGCTTGATTCGCCACGGAAACGCCGCTTGCGGTGTGTGAAAGCCCGTTAGCCTGCGCCTCAGGTCACGCGCCGCTTGGCCCAAGGATCAAGGAGCCCATCAACCTCATCGGCGCGGCGATCTTCACGCTCGCGCCGCCGACGCGTGGCGTCTTCGGCCTCCAGCTCGGCCTGGATCTGGACGCGCTCGACGGCCGATCGCCGGATGAAGCGCACCGCCGGCGAGCCATCGCCCGCCGTCACGTATGACAGGTCGTACTCGGGCAGTTCGTTGGCCTCGACGATCTTGCGCATCATCCGGTTGAACTCTTTGGGGACGCTGTCCGAACCGGTCTTCTCGTGCAGCAGGCTTACCCGGCACGTCCAACCCTCGTCCTGATCGCCGGCGTGCTTGCGGGCGATCCGGTAGATCGCCCGCTCCAGCCCCCCCGAGAGGTGGAAATAGTCGGGGTGCATGGTCAGCACCGACTTTTCGTTGATGATCCCCTCATAGACCCAGTCCGACAGGGTGATCTTCAGAGCGATCGGCTTTTCGGTGACGGGATCAACCTCAACCTCCCAGCTGTCGAGCCAGGAGAAGCGGCGGTCGCGGCCCTTCTTGGCCCGGATCGAGGTGGAGATGGTCGTGGTCTGCAGGCGGTCCAGGGCCGCCTTCAGGTCGTTGTAGTCCTTGCCTCCGGTGTCGCGCTGGATAGAGCGCAGGAGGTCATAGGCGGTGACCTTCAGCGATCGGGGGACGTCGTTGCGGCCCTCGGCCTTGATCCGGTTGAGGGCGCTGGCCGCCCAGATCAGGATGTCGGCGTCCCAGATCGTGGCCATGCCGTAGGCGGGCACGGCCTCGACCTTCACCGCGACCTCGCCGTCGCCGCTCCTGTACTCAATCGGCTTGAGACGCTTGCGCTTCTGCAGCGAGAAGAACGGACGCTCCATCGTCTCGCGCTGATCCTTCAGCGCGACATCCCGCATCAACGGGATGAAGAGGTCGAACTGGTTGTTGCGGTCCTTGGGGGCCGTCATGCGCCCTGCCCTACTCTGACGATCGTCTTGGGTAGCCCGATTCGACCCGCGTCCTCGCGCGATGGTCTTATTGACGCACCCAAGACGCCCTAAGGAGAAATGGGCAAAGCCCCATTTGCCCTTTTACCCATTTACTCATTTGACCATTTACCCAGAACCCTATTTCCGAATTCTGCGCCCATCTTCGGGAAGGTTGGCCAGATCGACCGGATAGCCCTTCTCAGCCAGAGCTTCGAGGACCAGGTACTTGACCGTCACCCGGCGCCTGACCGCGTCCAGCTTCAGCGCGGTCGACAGCTCATCGTCGATCGCGAACTTCAGCGAGGTCTCTCGATCGGAAAAGTCGGCCGCCGGAGCCGGCTTGACTGGTTTGGCCTTGGAAGCGGGCCGCGCCACCGGCGCGACAGATGCGAGCTTCGGAGCCGGCGGCGGCGGCGCGACCGCGACGGGCGTCGACTTGGCCTCTGATGGAGCCTCGGCCGGGGCCGGCGCCGCAGCGCTCGGCGGCGCGCTGGTGGTTCGGGCGAAGCCTAGGTCTTCGGTGGCCTTTCGCAAGGCTTCGGCGGACCCGGCGTCATTGATCGGACGAGGGCGCGGCGCGGGCTGGAAGGCCGGTCGGACGGTTTTCTCGGTCATGAACTCCCCTCCCCTGTCAGGCCGCCTGGGCCTGGCTGGCGAGCGCTTCGAGCAGTTCGGCCAGGACCGCGGCGATCTCCTTGGCGGCCTTGGGCTCGCCGCCGGGCGCGCTGGGCGTCATGCCCGTGAAGTGGATCTGCTGATAGGCGGCGCGCTGGATGATCTCGGTGTTGAGAACCGGAATGTTGTTGTCGCGGATCTCCTGGCGCGCGTGGCCGGCCACGCGGCTGTAGAGCGGGTTCATCTGGCTGAATACGACACGGGCCGGGATGCCGCGCTTGAGCATTTTTTCAGCGCGCTTGACCACCTCATAGGTCCGGTAGACCTCCTGCAGGTCCATTCCCGAGATCTTGGTCGGGATCAGGACCATGTCGCTTTCGGCGATGGCGTAGGTCACCGCCTGGGAGGCCGCGCCCTCAAGGTCCACGAAGACCAGGGCGTACTCGCTGGCGGCGTTGGCGATCACGTCCTGGATCTTGGTCTCGTTGGCCTCGCTAAGCACGGTGACATTACAGTCCTCGCCCGCACGCTCGCGCCAGCTGGCGACGTGGCCGTTGGGATCCCCGTCGACGATGGCCACCGAGCCGCCCTGCCGGGCGAAGGCGTCGGCCAGGCACATGACCAAGGTGGTCTTGCCCACCCCGCCCTTCGTCGAACACACGCTGATGACCGCCATGGGGAAGCTCCCTTGTGAGGCAATGGGCAACTAGGCAAATAGGATCTTGGGTGTCACCTTTTGCCCGAGTGAGGATATGGGCAATTGGTGAACAGGGCTTTAACCCAAGTGGGTAAATGGGCGTCCGTATATTTGCGGCAAACCACTTTTCCACAAAAACCCGCTACACCAAAACCGCAAAAGACCGTCACCCCGAATAGGCAAGCGCGGCTCTACGCCAAATCCCATTTGGTGATTACCACTCTAGCCCAATTACCCAAGTCCGCAAGACGGGCGAATCTCGCTTGCTGATTTGGGTAAACCCCCAAAGGGGCATTTGCCCTCTTGCCCTGATGGGAATGAGGGAAGGTTGGGCGGCCCCGAAAGCCGCGCATCGTTGGCTGAACTGCTTCGCCTATCCGCGCAACACCCCAGACCCCAAAAGCGTATTTCCCCATTTGCCCTCTTGGGCGAAACCCCGCGCTAGAGCCGCCACGCGCGATAGCGAGACCGGCCGCTGACCTCCATCACCGACGCACCCAGATTCGCAAGAAGGCGACGGGCGGTATGGCCAGCCACGCCCAGATGCTTGGCCGCCATCGGGGCGCTGACCAGAGGCCTGGCGAGGAGCAGGTCGACCAGATCCGCCGAACGGTCGTCGGCCCGCCGGTCACCGACGCGCCTGAGAACCACCTGCCGCGCCAGTTCCAGACGCTTTATCTCGCCCAAGCCCATCTCGGCGCCGACGGCGATAACGTTCAGCCAATAGGCAAGGCGGGCCACGGTCGTGGCGGCGATAAAGCCTCGCGGCGGCTGCAGTTTGGTCCGGCGCGGCGCTTCGAGGCCCAAAAGGCATGAGCGCGTCCGCCCTGACGCCCGCAAGGCGTGGGCGACCATGACCCCACCGACATAGTTCTGACGGGGCAGGGGGTTGACCAGTCGCCACCCCTCCAGGGCGAGGGCTGCGCGAAGCAAGGCCGGCGCCCGCTCGGGCAGGCGACGGGTCCACTGGATCCATTCATCAACCGCCTCGAGGGCATCGGCCGTCTCCCCACGGCTCAGCGTGCGGACCTGATGGACGAGCTCGGCGATCAGATCGCGGTGTCCCGCGGCCGACCCGTCCGGACCCGCGGCCGCCGCAAGGGGGGAGGGGGGCAGGGCCGGCGCCTCGCCGCGATGGCCCGAGAGCCAGGCGGCGCCTTGCGCGGTCAGCAGCTCGGGGCCCAGACCCCTGGCCCTGCGACGCGCCCGAACCAGGCCGTAGGTCGCCCGCAGGGCCTGGTCGGGCAGGCGAGCGTCCATCTCCGCATCGTGGAGGATCAGGTCCTCCATGTCGACGATCTCGCCGCTGAGCCAGCCCCAGGCGTTGGCCTCCATGAAGTCGACGCGCGTGGCCCAGCCCTCGGCGAAGCCGCAGGTCTGGGCGCGCGCGTCGAGTCGGCTGACGCTGTCCTCGGCCCGAGCGAGGTTCAGAAAAAGCCCTTCGACGGAAGCGTCCAACACGCCCGATTTCCCCAAGCAAACGTCAAGTCTGGGTGACGCACACTTATAGTCGCTACCTGTGCGTTACGCTATGGTCGAAGTTCGGCCCGCCCCGATGTCCGGGGCGGGCCGGTCAGCTTCAGCCTTCTTCGCCAGGCTCAGGCTCGGGGTTGGTCTCGGGACGATCGAGCGACTTCAGTTCATGGCCAGGACCGGCGACGACGATCTTGGCGAAGTAGTGCTTCTGGCCCTTGTCGTCGGTGTACTGTTCGTGGCGGATCTCGCCCTCGACATAGACCTTCGTGCCCTTCGCCAGGACCCGGCCCTCCAGCCACTTCACCGTGCCGGGGCTCCAGATCTCGACCTGGTGCCAGGTGGTGAAGTCCTGCCGCTCGCCTTCCTTCTTGGTGTAGCGGCTGGTGGCCACCCGCAGCACCGCGTACTTCTTGCCCTTGTGGGTGGTGCGGATCTCGCTGTCCGCGCCGGTGAAGCCGATCAGTTGAGCCTTGTTCAGCATGGTCTTTCTCCGTCTCCCGCCGGGAGAAGCCCCGGCGGTCCGCGGCCCTCGCCGCGATCACGGGCCCTGGCAGGGCGGGGACGAAGGGACGGGCCCAAGCCCGCGGCGGCTGGACACCGGCCTGCACGGCGCGCAGCGCAGGAAGGCCGGAGGCTCCGGCCAGAGCGCCTGGCCCCGCCAGGTCGGCTTGGACCCGGACCGCCCCGCCCTAGGGACGACGTGATCGATCGCGGCGCGGTCGCGCCCCTCCGGGCCTCGACAGCCCGGGAGCCGAAAGACCTGCTGACCCAAGGCTCGACCGGCTTGCCGGCGCGTCCAGGGAGTTCCCCGGGGGACAGGGGGACAGGGGGACAGGGGGACACGGTGCTGCAAAGCCCCAAGCCGTGGCCAAGGGCCACCGCGGCCGCGACGTCGCCGCCCCAGGACGAGGCGGGCGCGACGCGCGAGACAGGGCAGGGGAGAGGAGGAGGGGACCTGGCCAGGACCGTCAGGTCCGTCGAGGCCAGATCCCCGACGCCAGCCGACGACACGGCGGACGCTCCTTTCCGTCCTCGTCGTCGCCTCAGACCTGGCACGCCAGGACGCCGCGCGAACGAATCGCCAACCCCAAGCTGTCGTGGTCGGCAGGCCGGCGCCCGCAAGATCTGGGCGGGCGTTCCCGGTTCATTCCCCCCCCGCCCCAAACGACGACACGGCGCGGCGACGACCGCCGCGCCGTGCGGCGGCCCTAACGGGCCGCCTTGATCGCCACGCAGCGCACACCGCGCTCGGCCGCTTTCTGGGCGAGGTTGAGGGCCGGACCGAAGGGCCGCGCCGCCTCGTGCGGGTGTGGTTGCAGGCTGGCCGCGAGGGTCAGGACGCAGACCGGCTCCAGCTCGAGCAGGGCGTCATTGGCCTTGAACGGAGCGGCTCGACCGGCGCGGTCGAAATCAGGCTTGGCCAGGACGAGCTTGACCCGCTTCTGTCGGGCCCAGCTGATGGCCAGCTTCTCGCCGCCGCGCGCGCCGCAGGTGGCCAGGGCCATGTCCGGCCAGGTCTCCAGCGCCCAGTTGAGGGCGTCAAAGATCCGTCCGCCGTCGGCGGCGGTATCGGCTCCCGGCGCGGCGCGGAAGGCGACCACGGCGCTGCCCGGATCGAGCGCCTGGCTGCGCCGGGCCTTCATCGCCCGCAGGGCCTCGCGCGCCTCGACCTGGGCGGCGGTGACCCGGGAGGGGCGCACGCTGCCGCGCCACGGCGTCCAGACCTCGCCGGTGGCCACCCGATAGGCCTCGGCGGCGGCGTCGCGCACCAGGTCGGCGGCCATGACCGCCACGTCGGCCGCGCGGGTCTTGCGGGTGGCGGCCTGCAGGTCGGTGTCGGCCACCTCCGAGGCGTCGAAGTCACGCAGCAGACGGCGGACCTCGTCACGCCCGCGATCGGCCTCACGGTCGATGCGCTGGGAGGCCGAATGGAAGGCTCCGATCAAGGCCTCGCAGAGCACGGCCTGGAAATCCTCCAGGGCGGTGTCGCCGACGAGGTCGAGCAGTTCGGTCATCAGCGCCTGGCCCACCTGGACGAGGGCCGCCTCGGGCGGATGGGGACGCGGATCGTCCAGCTCGAGCGCCTGGGCCTCGAGCGGGCTGAGATGTCCGGTCGCGGGACCGGGGAGGGAAGGGGACTGGAAGGTCACGGGACGGCTCCCTTGGGCTTGAGGTCGCAACGAGCCCTTCGGCTCGCGACCGCCCCGCGCCGACGGTCGGGGGCCGCCGCAGGGGCTTTGAGCGCAGCGTCCCTTGCGGCGGCCCCCGGACGGTGGCGAGGTCGCCGCAGCCAAGGGCGTTGCGCCCCAGGACCGCCGCCGGATCCAGCCTTCAGGCCGCGCAGCGACCCGCCCCCGCCGGCGCCCGTCCGCTCGCGACCCGGACGGGCGTGGCCCGATAGGCCCTGGCCCGATGGTCGTCGCAGTAGGGCCCTAGGGGCGCCGACGCGCCGCACCAGCTGAAGGCGGCGTCCTTGGGATCGCCGATCGGCCAGCGGCAGGCCCGGCGGGGCAGGGCGGTCAGATCGGCCACCCGGCCAATCGCCTCGACAACACTCGCGGGACGCCGGCGCACGGCCGCGGCCGACGCGCCGCCAGAGGGCGGCTCGGGGGTCGGCGGCCGCGGACACCGGGGGACCGGCGCCTTGCGCGGCCGTGCGGCTCTGGCCGGTATGGTGGCGCGCCGGCCGGGCGGGGAGGGTGGGCTGCCGCCCGCCAGGCCCAGGCGATGGCTCTTGCCGATCACGGCGTTGCGGCTGACGCCGCCCAGGGCCTTGGCGATCTGGCTTGCGCTAAGCCCTTGCAACAACAGCGCGTTAAGGCGTTCGACGCGCGCCTCGGACCAGACTGAGCCAGCCTTGGCGAAAACAGAATTGGAAGACGACATGGCAAGGACTCTTGGCCCGCGCGCCCGATCGGCGCGCCCGCCCGGTCCCTGGCTCCCCCTTGCCAAAACCCCCAAAATTTCGGGTATTGCCCCCGCGCCTCAGGTCCACCTAAAGTCGATCCAACCCGAGGGTTCGCCGTCGGGATCGGGCCGGACGCTCGTCAGAGCGGACGCCGGCCGGGTGGCCGTCGCTCTGTACAAGCCCTCGGGCCAAAGGCGGCGGCGCATGTGGTTCACATGTTCTCAACGCCCGGCTACCGCCCGCAAACTGCGGGTCCAACGCCGGCGCAAGAGCCTTGTCCCGCCCGCCGCCCTCGGCGAGACTCACGGAACGATGAAGTCGAATCTCGATCACCTCCCGGACCGCCAGCAGGAAGAGCTGACCGCCATCACCGGCCACCTGCTGCGCGGCTTCGAGACGGCCACGGCCGGCGGAACCTCGACCTGGCGCCGCTACGCCAAGATCCACAAGATCATCCTGTTCGGCAGCTATGCCCGCGGCGACTTCGTCGACGAACCCGAGAACGGCTATCTGTCGGATTTCGACATCCTGGTGGTGGTCAGCGACGAGAAGCTGACCGACATCGCCGACTACTGGTACGAGACCGAGCAGAAGATCCTGCACGACCCCACCATCGGCCGGATCGTCAACCTCCTGGTCAACGACCTCGAGGACATCAACAAGAGCCTGGACGCGGGGCTCTACTTCTTCCGCGAAGTCATCGACCAGGGGATCGTGCTTTACGAGGTCCCCGGCCACGCCTTCAACCCGCTGAAGCCGCTGACCCCTCTGGCCGCGCTGGAACTCGCCAGCCAGTACTTCCAAGATCAAATCGACGCGATCGAAACGAGCCTCGAACGCGCGGGCGATGCGATTGCCAAAGGCCAGATTAAGGACTGGCCACAGAAGGCCGCCTTTGACCTACACCAAGCCACAGAGGCGGCCTATATCGCCGTACTGCAGGTAACCGGCTTCTACGCGCCCCGATCACATAACATCAAGTTCTTGCGGTCACAGGCCGAAGCCAAAGCGCCAGCCCTGACGGCCGCCTGGCCGCGCGACACGCGCGACCAGCGCAAACCGTTCGAGAAGCTCAAGCGAGCCTATGTCGACGCGCGCTACAACAAAGCCTCTTACAAAATCTCGACGGCCGAACTTTCAGACCTGAAGCGGACGGTCGAAGCACTGATTGGTTTAGTTCGCAGTGTCTGCGGCGCCCGCCTGTCCCAATTGGCCCACGCAGCCGGCCAGATCCCCTGAGCCCACGTCAGGGATCGCCACCCGCATGGGCCGAGACCCGCACTGCTATCGGGACGGGTCTCGGGGCGGCCCCGCCGCCTAGAGCCCGTCTCCAAACCAGGCGGCCGGCGCTGATGTCCAGTCAGGTGCCAGCTAACGGCTCAAGCGTGATCTCAACGCCTGGATCGAGCACCCGGCCGGATCGCTCCAACCCCAGCCTAGTGGCAGGTCGGGGTAGCGAAATGCTCGGCGAGATAGGCCTTGATGAGATCGGCCCCCTCCCGCCAAAGCGCGTCGGCCGCCTCGACGTCGGCCGCCGCGTCCATCTCCCGCGTGATCCGCTCGACGGTACGGCCCAAACGCCGATAGGCCTCGACCTGCACCAGCGTCAGGCGACCCGACTTGAGGTCGTCACGGATCATCATAATCCGTGCGAGCAACACATCGGCCTCGTCGTGCTGATCGTCCACCCGTCCAGCGCCTCGCAATCCAGAACCACCCCGGCCCCAATCATCCCCATCCGCCCGCCGTCCACAAGTCCCCCGGCGGTATGGCAGGATGGCCAAACGAATCCTCCGGACGCCTATGCCCAACGCCGCGCCGACATCCCCCGATCAGCTCGACCTTGCCGCCCTTCGAGACTATGGCCGCCCGGCTGGAAGCCAGGATCACAGGCATCACCGACGCCATTGTCGCGGGTCACCGCCTCGATCCGCAGCAGGTCGCCGCCTTCATCGCTCCGGCCGTGATCGTCGTCGCCCACAACGCCGCGTTCGACCGTCCCATCGTCGAACGCCTCACCGAGGCCTTCAAACTCAAGGGCTGGCCCTGCTCTATGAGCCAGGTCGACTGGAAAGAGGAGGGGGCCGACAGCGCCAAGCTCTCCGCCCTGGCCAGCTGGTGTGGTTTCTTCTTCGACGGCCACCGCGCCGAGAACGACTGCCTAGCCGGCCTGGAAGTCCTGACTCCGCTCGCCGGCGGCCGCACCGCCCTGGCCCACCTGCTCGAGACGGCCCGCCAGCCCATCTGGCGGATTACCGCCGCCAACTCGCCGTTCGAGCAGAAGGACAAGCTCAAGGCCCGCGGCTACCGCTGGAACGGTGACGACTCCGCCGGCCCCAAGGCCTGGTACAGAGACGTCGCCGACGCCGGCCGCGAAGCCGAACTTCTGTTCCTGACTCAGGAAATTTACGGCTACGACCCCGGCCTGACCCCACGCCGCATCACCGCCTTCGAGCGATTTTCGGACCGAACGTGACTCATCGCTTCCGTTGGGAAGGTCCGCTTCCTGGCGGCTGCGAAGCCTGGGCGACGTCGGTCCGGTATGGTCATCATCGAAGCTGCGGGCGCAGCCCCCGCAACCGCCGAGGGGGACCTTTTCCTGCTGGCCACGTTGTTATGCCTGGACGGCGCATTCGAGGTGGTCAGCGTGACAGTCCATGAGGGTGGGTGGCGCGCAAGCTGTCCGGCTCGCGAACGCGACAAGCGCGTTTTTTTGAAGCTCTGAACTCTTTGTCCGAAAGGCCGCCCCATGTGCGACAACATCGATTTCAGCGGCGCAGGCGATCGGGCGAGGATCAAGCCCAATGAGCCGATGGAGGTCCGCTACTGGACTGAGCGGTTCAATGTCACCGAGGAGGTCCTGCTGAAGGCCATCCAGCTAGTCGGCGCCGACGCCGAAGCCGTGCAGGCTCACCTCAAATCAAGTTCGGCGGGCGGCGGATGACGGGAGGCTGAGCGGGACAAGGCCGCCGAGGCGTTCGCCGAACTGTATGCGCCGCGGCTCGCGGGCGGGGCCGTTTCTGGTTGGCCTCGCGGGGCAGTTAAGCTCGTTGGCCTTGTCGCGGGAAGTTCTACGGCTGGCGGCAATATTGCGGGCTCGGGAGATAATCGCGGAGCTTATATCGCAAAATCCGAGAGATGATGGGGCCGAAGCCACATCCAAGCGTTGTCAAACCAGTTCCCTAAAATGATCGGCTCACCTGTGCTCACCGACCCGGCTCTCGCGGCCCTGATCATCGAGAATGCACGGGACTTCGCTATCCTTACGCTGACTCCCGATGGGATGATCACCAGTTGGAGCCCGGGAGCCGAGCGAATAACTGGCTACACGCCCCGTGCGGCGATCGGTCAAAGCATCGATATTCTCCTGACGGCGCCGGATCTTGCGGCGGGCGTCGGCGCGCTCGAGATCAGCACGGCCTTTAACCGTGGCCGCGCCGAGGACAGCCGCTGGCATGTCCGGCGGGATAAGGAATGGTTCTGGGCAAACGGGGTCATGGTGCCGTTCCAGCATGCGGGAGAGTGCGCGCTGCTGAAGATCATGCGTGACGAGACGCCCGCCAAGCTGGCCGCCGAGCATCGCATTCTCCTTCTCAACGAGCTCAACCATCGGATCAAGAATACTCTTGCGACCGTCCAGTCGGTGACTGAGCAAACCCTGCGCGCCGGCGGCGTCGCAGCGGGCACGCGGCAGAGCCTGACGGGACGGCTGATGGCGCTCTCCAAAGTTCACGACGTACTGACCCAGGAGAGCTGGGCTAGCGCGGATCTTGCCGAGGTGGTCGGCAAGGCTGTTGCGCCGTTTCAGGTCGCTGAGCCTGTTATCGGGATTTCCGGTCCACCTGTCCGGTTGAGCCCCAACCTCGCGGTCGCGATCTCGCTCGCGCTGCATGAACTGGCTACCAACGCCAACAAGTTCGGAGCGCTAAACCGCCCCGGCGGCCGGGTTGAGGTTAGCTGGACCGATGCTCACGATGGCGAAGGGCAGCGCTTCCTAAACTTTCTTTGGCGGGAATCTGGGGGGCCGCCAGTGAGCCCTCCTGAACGGCGCGGATTTGGTGCTCGACTTCTGTCGCGGGTCTTCGCCGACGCCCGCGGCGAGGCTCGGCTGGATTTTGCCGCGTCGGGCGTATGCTGCGTGATAACTCTCCCGCTTTCAGAAGATGGCGAGACGCCGATACTGAAAGTTGCGCAAGATCCTCGCGGCTTGGCTTTCTAGAAAGCTGAGATCATGCGGCGAAAGCCAGGCCCGAGAAGGGCGCGCCCCTACGGCGAAACGGTAGCGCATGTTTTTGAGCACGGCCGCAGGCAGGATGGTGCTTCACGGCCGGTTGGAGCGTCCAGTCCTCGGAACTGTCCCACCGACCGCAACTGGCGTGAGATGGCATGGAAGTTGCCATCGCTCACTGGCCAAGCGGATGACTTCAAGACATTGGCTCACCTCTTGGTGAGAACGGTTAGGTCGCCGGCTGTAAGGGCAAGATCAGAGTTGCACCTCACAGCAACGCAGCGGAAGTCGACGGCGCGATGACTTAGCACATGTAGCTGGCGCGCTACCTTGCAAAGCTCTTCCGTTTTAGATCGCGAAACCATTCTCGCCGGAGATCCGGATTTGGCAGGCATGGCCTTCCTCAATTCGCTTTCTGGCCCGACGCATGGCCGAAGCCTTGGCGATATCCTTGTCGGGCGAGGCGCCAAAGAAGAGACCTGCCTCTTCCGCCGCCCATAGGCCGTCGTTGCGGCAGACCGTGATGACAATGCGATCGATCGGGGGCTGTTTCATGGGTGTCCTGTTGTCGGGGCCGATAGTGGCTGGCGACCGCACTAGGCATCGCGATGCCGGGAAGGGCGCGAGGCGTTGAACGCTTCGTCGGAAAAACGACGCCCAAGCTCGTCGGTCAGACCGCCAACTTGCGACGTCAGGTCGTTCAACTGGCGCTGAAGTTCATCGCAGCGCTGGCGAAGCTGGTCGCATTCGTCGCGAAGGCGCAGCAGGTCCTCGCTCATGCATCACCTCGCCAAGCGGTTGCGGCTTCAGTCCGGACCGTTCCG
Source organism: Caulobacter endophyticus (assembly GCF_003116815.1). Lineage (GTDB taxonomy): Bacteria > Pseudomonadota > Alphaproteobacteria > Caulobacterales > Caulobacteraceae > Caulobacter > Caulobacter endophyticus. The sequence continues at coordinate 27,577 of NZ_QDKQ01000046.1, read as the reverse complement.
GTCCTGGTGCTTGCCAAGGTAGTTCAGGCCGTCGTTAGTCGGGCGCCAGCCACCACGGCCATGGTGCGCAAGGCCGAGCACGGCCAGCTCTTGGACGTGCCGGATATTGACCGCATCGAGCGCTCCGGTGCGCAGGCGACGCTCCAACTGGCGAAGCGCGCGGTAGGCGCCTAGCGACAGCTGGCTGGGCCCAGTGTCGCACGCGGCGTCCGGCACAAGGCTCAGCACCTGTGAGGTTGCGGTGAGGTCTACAGGTTCGGGCATCTGCGACTCCTGGTGTCGCAGCTCAGCGACGCTGTTGATGGCCGGGGCGCCGTGATGGGCTGCGGCTGGCCCGCAAACGCGCGATCATGGCGCGGCGCAGATCCCGCCCTCGGGCGGCCATCGGCCGGGCATCAGATGGCGCAGCGAAGGCGTCGATCAGGGTCTCGTGGACCAGGAACCGAGCCGCGTTGGGATCGGGCAGAAATCGATCAGCCAGGCGCTGAAGGTCATGAGACAGCATCATGACTTGGAGATTGCGCTGATGGTGAGACAGCATCTGGATGTTTCCTTCCCTTGAAGAGGTGAAACCGAATGACGCGTCCCTGTTATCGAAGGATTTACCAGCGATCCCGTTTAATTTTCGGCGATGTTATGGCGCGGCGGAAAAATCATCGCCGCACCTTATATTTTCGTATCATACAATTATATTGAAGGCATTGCCAGGATCGACCGGATCCTTTCCTCTATTTATTTTCATTGAACTCGCGCTGGCATCGCGTGAGCGGCGGCGTTGCCGCCTGAAGGGCGTGCATGCGTTTCCAGGTCGAAGCCTCCCTCACCTACGATTTTGCAGCGCCATGCGAAGTTCTTCTGCTGGTCGAAGCCGCGCACGGGCGGGACCAGCAGGTGACGTCGGATGCGCTCACCTTCTGGCCGCCCGCACCGGCCCGCCGTATCGATGACCCGTCGACAGGCGAGCGCCGTACGGTGTTCGCAGCTTCGGGCAGGATCAACGCGCTCTATCGCGCCACGGTCGAGACGGCGGCGTCCGATCATGGGCTGGCTGGCGCGGAGGAAACGGCGATCGCAGACCTGCCGAGTGAAGTGCTGCCTTACCTTCGGGCCAGCCGTTACAGCCCCTCGGATCGACTGATGCGCTTCGTCGAGCGGGAGGTCGGCGGTTTGCGCGGCGGGGAAAAGGTCGCCGCGATCCTGGCCTGGATCGCCGAGCATGTGGACTATCGCGCCGGGGTCAGTCACGCCGCGACGACAGCGGTCGACACTCTCGTCGACCGCGCCGGCGTTTGCCGAGACTTCAGCCATTTGGCGATCGCGCTCTGTCGGGCGGGCAATATCCCGGCTCGAGCTGTCAGCGGGTACGCGTGGAGGCTGGAGCCGCCCGATCTCCATGCCGTGGCCTAGATCTATCTCGGTGGCCGCTGGCGATTGGTCGACCCCTCCGGCCTTGCTCCGCTCGAGGGTCTTGTTCGGGTCGCGACAGGCCGTGACGCTGCGGACATCGCGTTCATGACGATCTTCGGCGCCGCGACGCTCGTCGAGCAGCACTTCAGCATCGACAGGGTCGGCGGGTGAGGTCGTGACTGCGCGCAGAAGCCACCGGGGCCTGCCCGATACGCTCGGGCCATTCCACTATCAGTTTCGGCCCGGTCAGGCTGGGCGCTTTGGCACAGTCCTGATCCGAGCGCCCGCCGGGGCGCCGCTGCCGGCGTGCGGCGATGCGATCACCCTGACGACCCGCGACTGTTACGACGCCGAGTTCGAGGTGACGCAGGTCGATCAAGATGGCGAGGGGTGGCGGATCGGATGTGAGCGCAGACCACGATAGAAGTTCGCGAACCACACGATTTTGGCGGGCTAGGCCTGAAAGCGTTTATGGCCTCCATCTCAGCAGCCGCCAATTGGAAGGGCCGTTAAAGGTCGATCTCGCCCGTACGCATGGCGGGCTAAAAGTCGTGTTCTTGGAGAGGTGCCAACGTCGGCAACTGGCGCAGCCCCGCTCCTAGCTTGCAGGGCGCACTCGATGCTCCCCCTCATACGAACAACGACAAACTAGAAACCCATCTCGCCAGATGGTCGACGAATGCCTTCACCCGAGCCGGTGCTGGGCCACCTCCGACATAGATGGCATGCATCAGTTCCAGGTCGCCGGGATTGAATGTCTCCAGCAACGGCACGAGGGCGCCTTTGGCGATGTCGTCGGCGACGTGGAAGTAGCCCAGGCGCGCCACGCCGCAGCCCTGCAGCGTCATCTGCCGCAGGGTCTCACCGTTGTTCACCTTGATCGAGCCTGCCACGGCCTGTTCGCTCACTGCGCCGTCGATCTTGACGGGCCAACCCGGCCTGGCCCGCCGGAAGTTGAAAGTCAGGCAATCGTGAGCGCTTAGGTCGGCGGGCGTGCTCGGTGTACCGCGTCGCGCCAGATAGTCGGGAGCGGCGCAGATGACGCGGCGGCTCTGGCCGAGCTTGCGGGCGATCAGCGCGCTGTCGGGCAGGTTGCCCATGCGCACGGCGACATCCGCCTGCTGCGCCAACAGGTCGACGACGTCGTCGGTGAAGCTGAGACTGACGGTGACGCCAGGATTCTGCTCCAGGAATGACGGTATCGCCGGTGCCACGACGAGCCGACCGAAGGGCAGGGTTGCATTGACCGACAGGCTGCCACGGATCGCGCCGCTGCCGGCCGCCTCGTCGGCCTCGGCCATCTCGCGCAGGATACTCTGAGCGGCCTCGAAGTAGGCTGCGCCTTCTTCGGTCAGGCTCACGGCCCGCGTCGTGCGGGTGAGAAGCCGGGCGCCTAGCCGGGCTTCCAGACGGGCCAGGACCTTTGACACGGCCGATGAGGTGAGACCCAGGCTGCGCCCGGCCGCGGAAAATCCGCCATCGGTCACGATGCGCGCGAACACCTCCATCTCCCCTGATCGCTCCATAAGAATGCGCGGCATTGCGTCCCTCTGGGAATAGTCGCTGTTCCTAATGGGGACGTAGTTAGCTGCCTGTCCGGGATCTACCTAGTGCGCATCGCAGATTGGAGACCCCAAATGGACCTCAAGATCAAAGGCAAGACCGCACTGGTGACCGGTTCGACGGCCGGCATCGGCCTGGAGATCGCCCGCAAGCTGGCCGAAGAAGGCGCCCATGTCGTTCTGACCGGCCGCGACGCCGCCAAACTGGACACGGCGATCCAGGACGTGCGCAGCGCTTCGGGGCTGTCCGTCACCGGCGTGGCGCCCGACGTCACGACCGCCGAGGGCGCAGCCGCCGTCATCGCCAAGCACGCCGACGTCGACATCCTCGTCAACAACCTGGGCATCTACGAGAGCAAGCCCTTCGCGGAGATCAGCGACGCCGATTGGCTGCGCTATTTCGACATCAACGTGATGAGCGGCGTGCGCCTCAGCCGTCACTACTTTCCGCGCATGCTGGAGCGCAGGACCGGCCGCGTAGTGTTCGTGTCGAGCGAAACCGGCGTCGCCGTCGATCCGGGCATGATCCACTACGCCATGACCAAGACCGCGCAGCTGTCGATCGCGCGCGGCATGGCGGGCCTGACGCGTGGAACGGCTGTCACGGTCAACTCCGTCATGCCGGGCCCTACGCGCTCGGACGGCATCGTCGCCTTCCTCAAGAGCGTCGCCAGCAAGCCCGACGCGACGGCGCAAGAAGCCGAAGCCGAGTTCTTCGCCGGCGCTCGGTCGGGGTCTCTGCTCCAGCGCATGATCGAGGCCGAAGAGATCGCCAGTCTGGTGGCCTATCTGGCCAGTCCCATCTCGGCCGCGACTAACGGCGCGGCGATCCGCGTCGAGGGCGGCCTGATCAATTCGCTGGCCTAGTCATGACCGCCCCCTTGCAAGTGATCGCCGTCGCCGCTGCGGCGGAGGGACGCGAGGCCGAGTTGCGCGCGGCGCAGCTTCGGCTGGTGCAGGAGACCCGCCGCGAGCCTGGCTGCCTTCGCTATGAGCTCAACCAGTCGCTGGACGACCCACGCATCCTGATCTTCACCGAGACTTGGGAGAGCGAAGCCCACTGGCGCGCGCACATGCAGGGGGCCGCCATCCAGCGGTTTCAGGCCAGCGGCGCGGGCCAGATGATCGCCGATTTCAGCCTGTTTCGGGCCACGCGGCTCGAGTGAGGCGGCTGAGGCTCCTGCGGCCGGGCGTCCTCGGCCGCGGCGCTCGCCGCTTTCGCCCTCCTGACAAGAAAGACCGTCCATGAGTTTCATCGCCATGGCCGCCGCCCTGGAGCTGGCGGCCGCAAACCCCAAGATCGCACCGCCGTCGCCCAAGCCGGTCCTCATCGTCGTGACCAGTCATGGCCAGAAGGGGCCGGGCGGGGCTCCGACCGGCTACTTCCTCTCCGAGGTCACCCATCCGTTGGCCGTGTTCGAGGCCGCGAAGATCCCCGTCGAGTTTGCGTCCATCCAGGGCGGCGAGCCGCCGGTTGACGGGCTCGAATTGGATGATCCGGTCAACGCCCGCTACTGGAAGAGCGAAGGCTTCCGAGCGTCCATGCGCATGACAATGCGCCTTGAGGCAGTCGATCCTGGACGCTACGCGGCGGTGTTCTTCGCCGGCGGCCACGGCGCGATGTGGGATTTCCCGGGCGACGGGGCGGTCCAGCGCGTGGCAAGCGCCGTCTATGAACAGGGCGGCGTGGTCTCGGCCGTATGTCATGGACCGGCGGCCCTCGTGGACGTCAGGCTGACGGGCGGCGATTACCTCGTAGCGGGCAAAAAGCTCGCCGCCTTCACCGACAGCGAGGAGCGAGCGGTCGGCTTGGACGCGACCGTCCCGTTCCTGCTGGCCAGCAAGCTTAAGTCCCGCGGCGCGCTCCATCAGACCGGGCCGGACTGGACCGCTAAGGTCGTGGTCGACGGTAAACTGGTTACGGGCCAGAACCCGCAATCGGCCACGGGCGTAGCCGAGGCGGTGCGCGATCTCGTGCTCGCGGGCCGTTAACGGAGGGCTCACCGGGCGCTCGGCGACCTATGTCGGACTACCGGCCCGTGCATAAGTCGTCAGGCCCTCGACCAGGGCGTCGAACACGATGCGGATGCGGCGCACGTCGCGCAGGTCTTCATGAGTGACCACGAAGGTCTCCAGGCCGATGGCCAGGTCGGGAACAACCCGTTCCAACGACGGGTCGCGCGCGGCCAGGCCCAACTGGCAGAAGCCCACGCCCAGGCCGGCGCGGATCGCCGCCAACTGAGCCAGATCGCTATCGGCGCGAAACGCGAAGTCCTCGGGGCCAAGATCGACCCCGCTCGCCGCCTTGATCGCGCGCACGCCAGCTGTTGGGGTCTCGAAACCGACGAGAGGCAGGGCCTTGGCCTCTGCCAGGGACGCGGGACGGCCCCAGGCGTCCAGTAAGTCCTTGTGACCATGCAGGCCCAGGGCGATGGTCCCGACGCGCTTGGCCACCAAGGCTTCCTGGACTGGCCGGATCATGCGCACGGCGATGTCGGCCTCGCGGCGCAGCAGGTCTTCGGCCAAGTTGGTCAAGGCTAGTTCGAAGACCAAAGCGGGATGCGCCTTGCTGATCCGGGCCAGGATCGGCGGCAGCACCTCCATGCCGATCACCTCGCTGGCCGTTATGCGCACCACCCCGGCGGCCGCGCCCGCCTCGGCCGAGGCCGTACGCGCGAACGCAGCGGCTGCGGCCGCCATGGCTTCGGCGGGCGCGGCCAGCTCGCGCGCCAACGCCGTCGGCGTCAGCCCCGTCGGAGACCTCGTGAAGAGCGCCACGCCAAGATGCCGCTCCAGATCCTCGATCCGGCGGCGCACGGTCGGCTGGGCGGTTCCCAGCATCCTGGCTGCGCCCGAGAGGCTGCCTTCGCGCAAGACCGACAGGAAGGCGCGCTGCTGTTCCCAATCGATCGTCTCGGCGGCGGGCATACTCATAAAAAATCGACTAGCTGACTGGCAAATTCTGTCAATTTCTGATGGGCAAGGCCGCGGGCATCCTCACGACATCAATCGCTTGAGGAGCCCGTCATGACTGAAGTTGAAACCCGCACCGCCCTGGTTCTCGGCGCCAATGGCGGCGTTGGCGGCGAAACCGCCGCGGCGCTCGCCCGTCACGGCTGGAAGGTCCGCGCCCTGGTTCGCGCCCCCGCCAGATCCGCGCCTCGCGCGGGATGGGACTACGTAATCGGGGACGCCATGGACCGCGACGCCGTGGTTGCGGCGGCCAGGGGCGCGAACGTTATCGTCCACGCCGTCAATCCGCCCGGCTACCGCGGCTGGAACAAGCTCGTCCTGTCGGCGACCCGCCTGCTGCGCGCCCGGCAGAAGGCTCTGGGACAGCGCCGCACGCCCGTGATCGCCCTAACCGCCAACACCGCGCAGAGCGACGTCGCCGCATGCCTCGCCGCGGGCGCCGATTTGCACATCGCCAAGCCCTTGCGTCCCGCGGCCCTGCTGGAGGCCATCGCCGGGTTCGCAGGCCGGCGCGGCGACCAGGCCGCCGCATAGCCCGGTCGGCGGCGCGGCCGAAAGGCTTGCGGTCAAGGAAAAGCCCCGGGGCCTTGGCCCGGGGCTCCTCAGCGGTCGCCTCGCCGCGCTTAGGCGCCGGGCGTCAGGCCAGGGCGGCTCTCGGTCTCGCGCCGCCGCTGCTCGTCCTCGGCGATCTCGGTATCGCCGCCGCCAGCGAAGGACCGCTCTTCGCCGCGATAGAGATCGCGCTCGCGCCGCACCTGTTCGACAGTGTAGGGATCGGTGGACTCATCGAACCGGGACCAGCCAGACTGGCGATAAAGCGCGCCGCGCGAGACTGCGTCGACGCCGCGCCGACCGTTGAGGATCCGCTCGATTTCGCCGGCCCGGTCCTCGTCGGCCCGGACGCTGACGAGCGTCCCGCCGCGGCGAACGCCCTCGGCATAGACATTGGCCTCGGCGTCGTCATGGCCAGCTTCCTTCAGCGCGCCCAGGAGGCCGCCCGTGGCCCCGCCGGCGACCGCGCCCACCGCCGCGCCGACGGCCGTGGAGGCCAGCCAGCCGGCCGCCACCACCGGACCTAGGCCCGGAATGGCCAGCATTCCCAGGCCGGCCAGCAGGCCCGCGCCGCCGCCGATCAGGCCGCCGGTGGTCGCGCCCTTGCCGGCGCCTTCGGCCACGTCGTTCTCGCCGTCCCGGTTGGCGTCGCCCAGGGGGCCGTTGGAGAAGCTGCGGCCGGTGCGCCAGTCGCCGGCATGCCAATTGTCGGCGTTGTTGGACACCAGGCTGATGCGGTCGTCGTCGACGCCGGCCCGCTGCAGGTCTTCGACCGCGTCGAGGGCTTGGGCATGGGTGTCGAACAGGCGCGTGATGGTTCTGGTCATGGCGAGTTCCTCTCAGAGTTTTTTGATGAGTTCGGGCGTGGGCGAGCGGCTACTGCGCCGTGACCGCGCCCTTGTAGTCGACCGAGACGCTGGTCTCCCTGCCGTCCTTGGTCGCCTTGCCTTGCCACAGGCCATCGCCGTTCTGGGTCAGCGGGCCCACGGCGGTGTAGCCGGCTGACTCGATGGCCCCCTTGGCCTGGTTTTCGGTAAAGGAGCTGGCGCCGGCGGTGGGGCCCGCGTCCCCCGTCGTCGGCGTGGTGTCGACGGCCGTGTTGCGGGGCTCTTGCGAAGTCGAAACCGCCGGCCCCTCCGCCTTGTCGGCGGTCTCGGCCTTGGGGCCGCAGGCCGTCAACAGCGCTGCGGCGGCGGCGAGGGTAATCGCGGATCTGAGCATGGTTTTCTCCCTGTCGTGCGGGGGAGAAATCTCGGCGCCAGGAAGCGGTTCCTTAGCGTCAGCACGAACGATTGGCGCCTTCGGCTTGGAGCCTGGAGCCGCCAAGCGCTCATGAGCTCGCTTTGGAGCGGTGATCCTTCCTAAGAGGTCAGAAGGGCCTCGGTCGGTCTCGCTACCGTTTGTGAACCTCCGAGGAGGCAATCCAGAGGCCAGCTAACGGCAGCTATTGGCGCGATCTGGTCGGACGCGGTCGCAGCAAAGGCCGGGAGGGCGGGTGGCGGACTTCACTAACCATTCACACCTTGTCGTGCACTTGTATCTGAAAGTTGTGGTCGTTATCTTTCTCAACTAGAGAATTGCTGACTCACTGGAAGGCGATGAGGTAGAAGGTGTTGGCAGACCGACATGAGTAGCTACGTGGTCGATAGGGCGCTGCGCCGATGAGCTCTACGATGGTCTAGGCCGCCGGACTGGTCACACTTGCGATTGGTATTGTCGCCTTTATCGGCGGTTATCGGGTTTCGGCGCAGTGGCTTAGAAACGTCCCGCACTACAAGCTCGCGGATCAAGCCGATACCTTGCCTGAGACAGCGGGGTTGATTGGCCTGCTACTTCCACGATCACTGAAAGCAATCTGGGTTGGGCTCTGTACTCTCGTCGCAACGATGTTGTCTGGCGCGTTGCATTTCTTTGCCGTCGATGCCGCCTTCGCCGAACACCGCGGCGGCGGCGTTCTGTCGAACATCCTACTCTACCTCTCCGCTTTGGTTTTTTGAGGCGGGATAATGTTTGGCTGCGGCATGGTTTGGGTACCGTTGGTTCGAGGCCGCAAGCTGTCCCTCCCAGCCCGTGAGCGCCTTGAGCGGACCCCATGAATGTCGCCCAAGAGGCGGTCTCGCTCTGCACCCGGCGGGCTAAACGTCCGGCTGCTTGAGGAATGCCGACCGCAGGTTCTGCGCTTTCACATTAACCGTGAAGTGGTAGCCTCACAAACCAAGCTATTGCATCGCATGGCAGCCATGGGCGGAGATGTAGGTAGTTTCGATACGCCATCGCTCACGAGGCGTGGAGCGATGGAGCAGCCACGATCCGCAGTCGACATCGACGACTGCCTTCGTCGCATCTCGATTGAAGGCGACGCGGCTGAATTCCATGCCGCTTGCCGCGAGTCGAGTTCGCAACTTGAGGCATGCCTTGAGGCTAGCCGGCCGCCCTCTCATGCGAGCGTCATGGCCCGTGCTCGAGTACGCATCGGCCAATTCGATCGTGGGTGCGCGAGAAGCAGTCTCACGCACTGGGCTGCTCGACGTTTCAGCGATTTGTTCGATTACCTCGCATTCGCGGGGCTCTACGTGCTGCAACCGGTTGCGGGCTGTGACCTTTCCCCCGATACGTCCAGGGCAGCTCAGAAAGATAACATCCATCGATGGCTTGCCGCGCATGGCAAGGCCGATCGCGTCCGCGCGGCGGGCGGCACTCCGCGCTGACCCATTCCCGTGCCAACCTTCGCTATGCACTTAACTTTAAGAAATCCCTTGGTCTGGCTCGCTGTCCTCGGACTGCTCACCTCTTCATGCAAGCCCGAAGGCTCGGCGGGCTTTGAACCTTACCCAAAGAAGCCCGGGTTCGTCGATTTGACACGACCTAATTGCTCGGCAGGGTATAAGTCGTTTCTCGACTATGCCAAGGCTGGCATAAGCTCCATCGCTGGCTACGAGGCGATCCAGCCAACAGAGTCCGGGGGTCCACTCAAGCCTGCCTTTGGGCGAAGGTACTTGTGTATGCTGTCGAGGGCGATGGACGGATCTACGTCTTCACGGTTCGAGGCCACCCCGCGCACCCAGCTGTCGTAATCAAGTCCACGCACGTCGGGTCGGAAGGCGTATCGTGGACTGTGAACGGTTGCGGTTGGGGTGACCGAAGGGCGTATCTTCAATTTGAAGCTGCATCGCAAGTCCTTGCATGGCAATATCGCCACGAGATCGGGCAAAGCCTGCCGCCGGATGCGAAGGTGGCTTTGGCGCATGTCGATTTGACCGAGGTCTTCGCCGAACCGGCCGACATGGTCGCCAAAGTCGCCGACCGCGCGGTGCGTCTGAACGCCTTGGCGCAGCCTGCGACACATATCATTGCCCTTCGACCTGACGCGGACTATCCGCCTACGATCGCGTTCGATTGGTTGCAGGCGCCGCCCCGCACGGCGAATAAATACGAAGTTATGGAAGCCGCATCAGTCGATTACACAAGCGACGAGGGGGCCGCAGCTATGGCAGCGTGGTGCGGGCGAGAGCGGAGCGAACGCCCAAGCTTTGCGCTCAAGCGCAAGAGCGCACAGCCACCTGGGAAATGATCAAGGCAATGTAGCGCTAACAAGCATCGAGTTCTGCTGCAGTTTGTGATCGAGCTCGATCCCGTCGCAGTGCGGCCGTTTGCCTTCCTTCGCCGGTCTTTGCCGAGTGAATCACCGCCTCCTGCGCAAAAGTTGGCGGAGCGGCAGCAAGATGATCTAGACCTACATGCTTGATCAGTTGCAGGGAAGTGGGCCCTTCCAAGATGGGCAGTCAACCGCCGCGCCAAACTTCGCCTTAGTGGAAGGACGTCAACGTCTGATAATGGCGCACTCCCTCTCAACGCTCTGCGTCCCAAGCGGCGCCGACGAACGCTGTCGCCTGCCGTCGCGCCGCTAAAGCGACCAGCCTTGCGACGATTACCCCTTTTCCGCGAAAATGGCCGCCTGCGATCCAACGGGCAGTGCCTCACCGTCCGCCTTGTCCTTCAGCTCGGCCATAAGCTGGGCGGCGTATTTGGCGCGTGGGCCGCCGTGCGGGTTGCCGGCCACCGGGGCCATCATCTCGCACGCCTCGGCATAGGCCTTGGCCTGAATGAACATCCGCGCGGCGGTCATCCGGATCAGTGAGGCCTGTGGCGCAATCTCCGCCGCCCGAACGATGACGTTGAGGGTGTTTTCGGACGGAACCGGCTCAAGCGACTTGGTCTGGGCGTAGCCGAACAGCGCCATGTAGTCATTGGGGTCGATCTTGTGGATCCGACCCAGGTACTTGGCGGCATCGGCGTAGATGGCCTGCACCTCGTCGCGGCTTGCCTTGTCGCGGACGGCCTGGCGAGCCGAGGACAGGCGGCTGGCGGCCATGATTTGCAGTGCCTCCAGGTCCTGGGGGCGCTCCTCGAGCAACGCCTTCAGCATGACCTCGCACTGCTTACGGTCGCCCAGGTCGCATTCGGCCCGGGCAAGAACTCGGCGGCTGTAAAACTCGTTGGGCCGCTTGGCGGCGATCTTGCGCACCTTGGCCAGGAAGGCGGCCGCCTCGGCCGGCGGAATGTCCCGCTTGAGTTGCTGGACTTCCAAAATCAGGTCGTCGGCCCCCTCTGGCAGGCGCGAAAAGGCGATTTCCGGGGCCGGCGGCGGTTCACGCTTCAGCTCGACCCCATGCAGGTTGTCCATGTAATTGAGCAGGGCCTTTTCCAGGGTCTTGCTGTCCTGGCCGTAGACCTTGGTCCACGTCGCCATGGGATCACCGCCCTCGCGCACGGCCGCAAGGTAGCGGCTCAGCTGCCCACGCCGGGCCTTGTCGTTCCAGACATAGTGGGTCAGCAGCCAGGACTGGGCGTAATAGACGCCCCGGTCATCCATCAACATCGGCGGCGGCGAGGTTGGAAGCTCAGCGACCGGGCCGCCTTGCAGCCCTGGCCGGTTGTCCTTCAGCACCTCGAGGGGCTGGCCATGGTCACGCGCCGCGCCAATCCCAATGGCCCTCAGCCGACCGTGCGGTGCATCGACGTCTCGACGGTAGTTCCACGTGAGAAAAAGCCGAAGGGCTGAATGTCGCCTTTGCGTGGGTGTGCAAATGGCGGCTATTGGCGCGGCTCGGCCGGCACCCGGCTGTCACCGAGCAGGCGCAGGGTAAGGGGCTAAAGCCTGACCACCTCGCCGTCCTCGTTCGTGAAACTCTCCGGCTTGCGGTCCAGCAGGTCGAGCACGACCTCCGACGGGCGGCAGAGGTTCACGCCCTTCGGCGTGACGACGATGGGGCGGTTCACGAGGATCGGGTGCTCAATCATGGCGTCGAGGATACGGTCTTCGGCGACGTCGTCCGCCAGCAATCCCAGCGCCTCGGCGGGCGTGCCCTTCTCTCGCATCAACTGGCGGAGCGTCAGGCCAGCCCGCGCGGCGAGGTCGGTCAATTGCTCCCGCGTCCAGCCCGCCTGGAGGTATTCGACGACGTCCGGCTCGTAGCCCGCAGCCTGGACCATAGCGACCGTGTTGCGCGAGGTGCCGCAGGCCGGGTTGTGGAAGATCGTGATGGGGAACGCAGCGTCGGTCATGTTGTCGTGTCCGGTTTGAGGAGCCAGCCGAAGACGCCTGCCGCGAGCAGGGCGCCGACGAACTGGGCGAGGATGAAGGCGGGGGCGCTGGAGGGGGCGATCCCGGCGAAGGTGTCCGACAGGCTACGGGCCAGGGTCACCGCCGGGTTGGCGAACGAGGTCGAGGCGGTGAACCAATAGGCGGCGGTGATGTAGAGGCCGACGGCCAGCGCCGTGCTCTCCGGCCGGAACCGCACCGTGCCGAGGATGGCGGCGACGAGGCCGAAGGTGGCCACGACCTCGGCGAAGGCTTGGCCCCCGCCGTCACGCAGCTTGCTCGAGACCTGAAGGATGGGCTCGCCGAACATGGCGTGCGCCGACCAGGCGCCCAGCATCGCGCCCATCACCTGGGCAACCGGATAGGTCAGAGCCAGACGCCACGGCATGTCGCGCCGCAAGGCCGCCACCAGGGTCACAGCCGGGTTGAAATGCGCGCCGGAGATCGGCCCGAACACCCAGATCAGCACCACCAGAGCCGCGCCCGTGGCCAGGGTGTTGCCTAGCAGGGCGATAGCGACGTTCCCGCCCGCCAGCCGCTCGCCCATGAGCCCAGAGCCGATCACGACGGCCAGCAGCAGGGCCGAGCCCAGGCCTTCGGCGACGAGGCGGCGAACCGGACTGAACGTCATGGTCAGCAGGCGGAGCCGGGCGCGCAGGCCGGGCCGCAGCCTTGGGCGCCGGCGACGATGGAGCCCAGCGGCGCGCAAATCTCCGGCACGCCGTTGCAGCAGTCCTCCATCAGGAAGCCCAGGAGGCCGCTCATGGCGTCATAGTCGGCGGAGTAGATGATCGACCGCCCCTCGCGTCGGGAGACGATCAGGCCCGCATGCGAGAGGATGTTCAGGTTCGCCGACAGGCTGTTGGGCAGGACGTTCAGGGTCCGCGCGATGTCGCCCGCCGCGACGCCATCGGGTCCGCCCCTCACCAGCAGGCGGAAGATGGCCAGGCGTCCCTCGTGGCCGAGGGCGGAGAGCATGTTGACAGCGGACTTCGATTCCATATTTCCAATATGCTCGAATTATCTCTCAGTTCAATGACGCCCTCGGAGGCTCCGTGACCGACTTCCCGGCTCTCGATCCGAAGTTCCTCGCCCAGGCCGACTTGGGACGGCTGGAGGTCGGCGCACCGTCGACTCATCCGCCGCGCATCCTGCTGCTCTACGGGTCGCTGCGGGCGCGGTCGTTCAGCCGCCTGCTGGTCGAGGAAGCCGCGCGCATCCTCCAGGCCCTGGGCTGCGAAACCCGCATCTTCGATCCGCGCGAGCTGCCCTTGCCCGACGTCACCGGCCCGGAGCATCCAAAGGTCCAGGAACTGCGGGCGCTGTCCTTGTGGTCGGAGGGGCAGGTCTGGTGCAGCCCGGAGCGCCACGGGGCCATCAGCGGCGTCATGAAGGCTCAGATCGACTGGATACCGCTGGAGGTCGGCAGTGTGCGGCCGACCCAGGGGCGGACCCTGGCCGTCATGCAGGTCAGCGGCGGGTCGCAGTCGTTCAACGCGGTCAACACCCTGCGCCTCTTGGGGCGGTGGATGCGGATGATCACCATTCCCAACCAGTCGTCGGTCGCCATGGCCTACAAGGAGTTCGACGAGAACGACCGCATGAAGCCATCGAGCTACTACGACCGTGTGGTCGACGTGATGGAGGAACTGGTGAAGTTCACGCTGCTGACCCGGGACCGGGCCGACTACCTCGTCGACCGCTACAGCGAGCGCAAGGCCAGCGGGCGCATCCCCGAACACGTCGCCCTGGCCGCCGAGGCCATGAATCACGAGGTTGCTTCCGCATGACCGCCGCCACGCTCGCCACCCGCCCGGCCACGCCCGACGACGCTGCGGCCATGGCCGACATCTACAACGAGGGCATCGTCGACCGCATCGCCACCTTCGAGACCAACCCGCGCTCAGCAGCGGACCTCGCCGGGTGGTTCGACGGCAAGCATCCCATTGTCGCCGTCGTCGACCAGGGCGGCCAGGTCGTCGGCTACGCGGCGACGTTCTCCTATGCCGACCGCTGCTGCTACGCGGGCATCGCGGAGTTTTCGGTCTATGTCCGTCGCTCGCATCGCGGCCAGGGCGTGGGCGCGCTGGCCATGAACGCGCTGATCACCGAGGCGACGAAGGCCGGCTTCTGGAAGCTGCTGTCGCGGGTCTTCGTCGAGAACAAGGCCAGCCTCGGGCTGATGCGCTCACTCGGCTTCCGGGAGGTCGGCGTGCACGAGAAGCACGGCAAACTAGACGGCGTCTGGCGGGACGTGGTGGCGGTCGAGAGGGTGATCGAAGCCAACTTGGGCTGACGCGAAGCGCCGCGGCAACGGGCTGCGAATGTCGCCTTTCTGGAGGTAGGCCAAGGTCGGCTCATGGCGCGGCCCCGCCGGCGCCTGGCTGTCGCCGAGGAGATGCAGGGTAGGGGCTAGAGTCTCACCACCTCGCCGTCCTCCTTCGTGAAACTCTCTGGCTTGCGGTCCAGCAGGTCGAGCACGACCTCCGACGGGCGGCAGAGGTTGACGCCCTTCGGGGTAACGACGATGGGCCGGTTCACGAGAATAGGGTGCTCGACCATGGCGTCGAGGATGCGGCCCTCGCCGACGCCGTCGTCCAGCAGCCCCAGCGCCTCGGCGGGCGTGCCCTTCTCCCGCATCAACTGGCGGAGCGTCAGGCCAGCGCGCTTGGCGAGGTCGGTCAGTTGCTCGCGCGTCCAGCCCGCTTGGAGATACTCGACGACCTGCGGCTCGTAGCCCGCTGCCCGGACCATGGCGACGGTGTTGCGCGAGGTGCCGCAGGCGGGATTGTGGAAGATCGTAATGGGGAAGGCGGGGTCGCTCATGAGGTCGTATCCGGCTTGAGGAGCCAGCCGAAGACGCCTGCCGCGAGCAGGGCGCCGACGAACTGGGCGAGGATGAAGGCGGGGACGCTGGAGGGCGCGATCCCGGCGAAGGTATCCGACAGGCTTCGGGCCAGGGTCACCGCCGGGTTGGCGAAAGAGGTTGAGGCGGTGAACCAATAGGCGGCGGTGATGTAGAGGCCGACGGCCAGAGCCGTGCTCTCGGGCCGGAACCGCACCGTGCCGAAGATGGCGGCGAGGAGGCCAAAGGTGGCCACGACCTCGGCGAAGGCTTGCCCCCCGCCGCCACGCAGCTTGGTCGAGACCTGAAAGATCGGCTCGCCGAACATGGCGTGCGCCGCCCAGACGCCCAGCACTGCGCCCACCACCTGGGCGACCGGATAGGCCAAGGCCAGACGCCAGCAAATGTCTCGCCGCAAGGCCGCCACCAGGGTCACCGCCGGGTTAAAGTGCGCGCCGGAGATCGGACCGAACACCCAGATCAGCACCACCAGAGCCGCGCCGGTGGCCAAGGTGTTGCCCAGCAAGGCGATAGCGACGTTCCCGCCCGCCAGCCGCTCGCCCATGATACCCGAGCCGATTACCACAGCCAGCAGCAGGGCCGTGCCCAGGCCTTCGGCGACGAGGCGGCGAACCGGACTGAACGTCATGGTCAGCAGGCGGAGCCGGGCGCGCAGGCCGGGCCGCAGCCTTGGGCGCCGGCGACGATGGAGCCCAGCGGCGCGCAAATCTCCGGCACGCCGTTGCAGCAGTCCTCCATCAGGAAGCCCAGGAGGCCGCTCATGGCGTCATAGTCGGCGGAGTAGATGATCGACCGCCCCTCGCGTCGGGAGACGATCAGGCCCGCATGCGAGAGGATGTTCAGGTTCGCCGACAGGCTGTTGGGCAGGACGTTCAGGGTCCGCGCGATGTCGCCCGCCGCGACGCCATCGGGTCCGCCCCTCACCAGCAGGCGGAAGATGGCCAGGCGTCCCTCGTGGCCGAGGGCGGAGAGCATGTTGACAGCGGACTTCGATTCCATATTTCCAATATGCTCGAATTATCTCTCAGTTCAATGACGCCCTCGGAGGCTCCGTGACCGACTTCCCGGCTCTCGATCCGAAGTTCCTCGCCCAGGCCGACTTGGGACGGCTGGAGGTCGGCGCACCGTCGACTCATCCGCCGCGCATCCTGCTGCTCTACGGGTCGCTGCGGGCGCGGTCGTTCAGCCGCCTGCTGGTCGAGGAAGCCGCGCGCATCCTCCAGGCCCTGGGCTGCGAAACCCGCATCTTCGATCCGCGCGA
>NZ_QDKQ01000046.1:0-11254 GCF_003116815.1 Caulobacter endophyticus | reverse complement strand
GCTGCTCTACGGGTCGCTGCGGGCGCGGTCGTTCAGCCGCCTGCTGGTCGAGGAAGCCGCGCGCATCCTCCAGGCCCTGGGCTGCGAAACCCGCATCTTCGATCCGCGCGACCTGCCTTTGCCCGACGCTGTCGGCCCGGAGCATCCCAAGGTCCAGGAATTGCGGGCGCTGTCGCTGTGGTCGGAGGGGCAGGTCTGGTGCAGCCCGGAGCGTCACGGCGCCATTAGCGGCATCATGAAGGCCCAGATCGACTGGATCCCGCTGGAGGTCGGCAGCGTCCGGCCGACCCAGGGGCGGACCCTGGCGGTCATGCAGGTCAGCGGCGGGTCGCAGTCGTTCAACGCGGTCAACACCCTGCGGCTCTTGGGGCGGTGGATGCGGATGATCACCATTCCCAACCAGTCGTCAGTGGCCATGGCCTACAAGGAGTTCGACGAGAACGACCGCATGAAGCCGTCTAGCTATTACGACCGCGTGGTCGACGTGATGGAGGAGCTGGTGAAGTTCACGCTGCTGACCCGGGACAGCGCCGACTACCTCGTCGACCGCTACAGCGAGCGGAAGGCCAGCGGGCGCATCCCCGAACACGTCGCCCTGGCCGCCGAGGCCATGAAGCATGAGGCCGCCTCCGCATGACCACCGCCACGCTCACCACCCGCCCGGCCACGCCCGACGACGCCGCGGCCATGGCCGACATCTACAACGAGGGCATCGTCGACCGCATCGCGACCTTCGAGACCAATCCCCGCTCGGCGGCGGACCTCGCCGGGTGGTTCGACGGCAAGCACCCCATCGTCGCCGTCGTCGACCAGGACGGCAAGGTCGTCGGCTACGCGGCGACGTTCTCCTACGCCGACCGCTGCTGCTACGCGGGCATCGCCGAGTTTTCGGTCTATGTCCGCCGGTCGCATCGTGGCCAGGGCGTGGGCGCGCTGGCCATGAACGCGCTGATCGCGGAGGCGACGAAGGTCGGTTTCTGGAAGCTGCTGTCGCGGGTCTTCGTCGAGAACAAGGCCAGCCTCGGGCTGATGCGCTCGCTCGGGTTCCGCGAAGTCGGCGTGCACGAGAAGCACGGCAAGCTGGACGGCGTTTGGCGGGACGTGGCGGCGGTCGAGCGGGTGATCGACGTCAATCTTGGCTGACGTCTTTGGGTTCTCGGGCAGGGCGTGAGTGTCGCCTTTCTGGAGGCGAGCCACGGTCAGCTTGTGGCGCAAGCCGGTCCGCGGCAGAAAAAGCTAGGGCCTAGCTCTAAGCGCGTTGTCGCGGCGCCGGCAGATGATCGCTTGCCACCGTCCGAGCGGAATCGATCTCCTTGCCCAGTACGGTTGAAAGAACCCTGCGGGCGTTAGCCGCGCAGTCCAGATCGTCGGGTTTGCTTTCGATCCCAGCGATAACAGCAACCAGTTGTGCTTTGCTCTCAGCAAGCCGCCTTTCGAGCGCCTCGATATCAGCCACACGGCTGCGCAACGCGGCGATGAGGGCATCGTGCTTCCAGTCCGCCAGGTCGGAAGGGAGCAGGGTCCGGATTTCGTCGAGGCTGAAGCCGGCCTTCTGCGCCGTGGCGATCAGGTCGAGCACGAGCACGGCGTTGTTGGGATAGGCGCGATAGCCGTTAGGGCGACGCTCCACGGTCGTCAGCAGGCCTTCCCGTTCATAGAACCGGATGCGCGATTGGGTGAGACCTGTGCGGTTGGCCAGTTCGCCGATGTTCATTCGCGGGCCTCAGAAAGCGTGTTGACCCTAAACCTAGCTTAAAGGTTAGGGCTGGGTCTACGCCGTTCGAGGAGCCCCTAATGTCTCTGTTTTCGCCACTGACCTTGCCCAACGGCGCCGTCATCCCCAACCGCATCGCCAAGGCGGCGATGGAGGAGAACATGGCCGATGGCCACCACCTACCGTCGCAGGCGCTGATCGATCTGTACCGTGCCTGGGCCGCAGGGGGGGCGGGGCTGATCATCACCGGCAACGTGATGGTCGACGCTCGCGCCATGACCGGCCCGGCCGGCGTGGTGCTGGAGAATGATCACCATCTCGACCGCTTCAAGGCCTGGGCGACGGCGGCCCGATCAGGCGGCGGCCAGGTGTGGATGCAGATCAATCATCCGGGGCGTCAGATGCCAGCGGCCCTGGGCCAGGAGACCCTAGCCCCGTCGGCAATCGCGCTGGACCTGGGCGCCCAGTCCAAGGTCTTTCCGATGCCGCGCGAAATGTCTGCAGCCGACATCGCCGAGGTCGAGCGCCGTTTCGTGACCACGGCGGCGCTGGCCGAGCGCGCCGGCTTCACCGGGGTGGAGATCCACGCCGCGCACGGCTATTTGCTGAGCCAGTTTCTCTCGCCGCTGGCCAATCATCGCCAGGACCGCTGGGGCGGCAGCCTGGAAAACCGCGCGCGCCTGCTGCTGGACGTCGTACGCGGTGTGCGAGCAGCCGTGACGCCCAGCTTCGCCGTGGCGGTGAAGCTCAACTCGGCCGACTTCCAGCGCGGCGGCTTCTCGCCTGAAGACGCCCGCGCCGTGGTCAAGATGCTCAACGGCCTGGGCGTTGATCTCGTCGAGCTCTCGGGCGGCAGCTACGAGGCGCCGGCGATGATGGGTTCTTCTCGCGACGAGCGCACTTTGGGGCGCGAGGCCTACTTCCTTGAGTTCGCCCGCGAGATCGGCAAGGTCGCGGCCATGCCGCTGATGGTCACCGGCGGCATCAAGCGGAGGGAAGTGGCCCAGAAGGTCGTGGAAAGCGGTGTGGACATGGCAGGCATCGCCACGGCGCTGGCCATCGAGCCAGATCTTCCGGCGCTGTGGCGCCAGGGCAAGGATGTCGCGCCCAGCCTGCGACCCATCACCTGGAAGAATAAGCCGATCGCCTCCTCGGCGCACATGGCCGCCGTGCGCTATCAGCTGGTGCGACTAAGCCAGCGGCGACGCACCGCGCCGCACATATCGCCTGTCTGGGCGCTGATCACCGCGCAACTCCAGGCTAGGAGCAGCGCCCGCCAGTATCGGCGCTGGATGGCGCAGCGCCCGGCGACGGCCTGACCGCTCCCTGTCGTCGAACAGATAATCAAAAAGGCTCGTACATGGTTGAGCAGTTCGTGGACGTCGAGTTCGGCGGCCAGACCGTCCAAGTGCCAAAGGGCGGCTACTACGATCGCTTCCGTTCCAATCCAGACCTGGATGTTGTGGCGCGCGACCCCGCCGCCGGCAACATCGACTTCTTCCGGCGCATCCCCAAGCAGAAGGTTTCCTCGCGGGTTGGGCCCGTCTGGGCGCCCAACTTCTACTACCGCAGCAGCTCGGTGCAGCTTTTGATGACCGCGCCGATCGATCGGCTCGCGGCGGCGCTCCCAGCGCCGCTGGAGCCGCTTCGTCCCCTTCCGGCCCAGGGCCTAGTGGCCCTGACCTTCTTCTCCTACTCCGTCTGCGACAACGACCCATATGACGAGGTCTCGATCGCGGTTGTCGTCCGCCGTCCCGGCGCCAAGGGCTCGCATCTCGGCCAGCTCCTGGGCGACATTCGCCGGCGCAACTTCTTCGCCCACGTCCTGGCGCTGCCGGTCACCACCGAGATAGCCTGGACACGGGGCGTGCAGGGTTACCAACTACCCAAATGGCTGACGCCGATCACGGTGGATATCGCCAATGAGGTCAGGGCGAGCATCGCCGCCACGGACGGCTCACCAGATCTGGTGCTTCGCGCGCCCGCGCCGGCTTTCAAAGACGTGCCTTCACAGTCGCGCCTGGGCGCCAACACCATGATCCATCAGGTCGACGGCCAGTGGAGCCAGACGGTGGTCCAGTCCAACACCTTGTCCTATTCCCAGAAGCTCTTTCCGAAGGGCGTGACACTCTCGCGCCATGGGGGTCCGATGAGCGACCTCCTCAACGGCTTGGGCGTCTCGGCCATGCTGCGCCTGGATGTGGTCAGGGACGCGCAGTTGGTGCTCAACATGCCAACGCCATTGAAGGGCAGCGATATGCGGGGCAGGTGAGGGACGGCCAAGCCAGAAGCATCATGAACGTCGCCTTTCTGGAGGTGAGGCAAGGTCGGCTCATGGCGTAACGTGGCCGATTACAGCAGCTTGTCGAGCGTGATCGGCAGGTCGCGGATGCGCTTGCCGGTCGCGTTGAAGATGGCGTTGGCCACCGCCGCCCCGGTGCCGGTGATGCCGATTTCGCCGACGCCATGCGCGCCCATGGGCGCGTGCGGATCGGGGATATCGGTCCACATCACGTCGATCTGCGGCACGTCCATGTGCACCGGCAGATGGTACTCGGCGAGGCTGGGATTCATGATCCGGCCCTTGCGCGGATCGAACTGGGTTTCCTCCATCAAGGCCAGGCCCAGGCCCATAATGATGCCGCCGCGAAACTGGCTGGCGGCGGTTTTGGCGTTGAGGATCCGGCCGCAGTCGAACGAGCCCAAGAAGCGGCTGATCCGCACCTCGCCGGTGACGGTGTTGACGCGGACCTCGCAGAACATCGCCCCGTGGCTGTGCATCGACCAGTGCTGGGTCTCCAGCGGCATCGGCGGCTCGGCCTCGACCACGACGCTGTCGCGGCCCGCGCGGTTCAAGATCGAGGCGTAGCTTTCGCAGCGCTCGGGGTCGTCGAGCTTGCAGAGGCCGCCGTCGTGGCCCCCGACCTCGTCGGCATCAAGGCCGGCCAGCACGGAGTCGTTGCCAGCCAGCTTGAGCAGCTCCTTGACCAGGGCGCGGTGGGCGGCGATCACCGAGGCGCCGATCGAGGCGGTCTGCTGCGAGCCGCCAGCCAGCACTAGGCCCGGCAGGGTCGAGTCGCCGTAGTTGAAAGTCACCGCCTCCAGCGGCAGGCCCAGCCGCTCGGCCGTGACCTGGGTCTGGGCTGTGGCCGTACCCATGCCCATCTCGTGAGCGGCGATGTCGACGCTCGCGCGGCCGTCGCGGGTCAGGGTCAGGCGCGCCGCGCCGCCGGGCATGCGGTAGTAGGGATAGGTGGCCGTGGCGCAGCCGACGCCGATCAGCCACTCGCCCTCGCGCGTCGCGCCCGGCGTCCGATTGCGGCGCGACCAGCCGAAGCGCTCAGACCCGGCCCGCCAGGCCTCGTCGATATGCCGTGAGGAGAAGGGCAGGCCGAGTGTCGGGTCCTTCTCTGGTTCGTTACGTAAGCGCAGTTCGATCGGGTCCATGCTGAGGGCGTGGGCCAGCTCGTCGAGGGCGCTCTCCAGGGCGAAGGTGCCCACCGACTCCCCAGGCGCACGCATGAAGGTGTTGGCCAGCATGTCCAGCTCGACGACCTGGACGTCGAGCAGCATGGTCTCGGACGCATAGGCGCTGCGGGTGGGCAGGATGAACGGCTCGGGCATGACGTTTGTGGCGGTCTTGGGCGTCACGCCGCGGTGGATCAAGGCCTTGAGGCGACCATCGCGGTCGGCACCCAAGGCCACCCGTTGCTCCGTCGGGGCGCGGCCGCCGACCATGCGGTAGACGCTCTCGCGCGACAGGGCCAGTCGCACCGGACGGCCGGTCAGCTGTGAGGCGCAGGCCGCCAGCACCTGGTGCTGCCAAAGGGTCTTGCCGCCAAAGCCGCCGCCGACAAAGGGCGAGGTGACCACCACCTGCTTCTCGTCGATCCCGAACATCTTGGCCATCGTCCAGGCGGTGTGGGAGACGGCCTGGGTGGCGTCGTGCAGCCGCAAGGTCCCGTCCCGCCAGTAGGCGGTGACCGCGTGCAGCTCGATGGCGTTGTGATTGTGGC
The DNA here is from genome assembly GCF_003116815.1 of Caulobacter endophyticus. Classification (GTDB taxonomy): domain Bacteria; phylum Pseudomonadota; class Alphaproteobacteria; order Caulobacterales; family Caulobacteraceae; genus Caulobacter; species Caulobacter endophyticus. The sequence goes on along the minus strand of NZ_QDKQ01000046.1, from coordinate 5,524 downwards.
CCGGGGTCGTATAGGTCGCATCGACCGCAACCGGCGCGGCCGCCAGGGCTTCCTCGGCGTCGCCGATTTTGTTGTGCAGCGGCTGGCCCATGAAGACGCCGGGCTTGGTCCCCTCGGCCTTCGCCGCCTCGATGTCCGTCACGGCTGGGGCGGCGTGGTAAGTGGCGCGTACCAGCGACTTGGCGTGGTCGGCCTGTTCCTGGGTTTCGGCCAAGACCAGGGCGATCGGCTGGCCGTTCCAGTGGATCTCGTCGTCCTGCATGACCGGCAAGTTGTCGCCGCTGGCGGCCTTGGGATCGGACAGGAAGACTGGCGGGGCCTTAAGCCGCGGCGCATTGCGCCAGGTCATCACCGCCACGACGCCGGCGGCGGCTTCGGCCGCGGTCACGTCGAGCTCAGCGATGCGGCCCCGGGCGACGACGCTGTGGACGACGGCGGCGTAGACCATGCCCTCGAGCGGGAACTCGGCGGCGAACGGCGCGGCGCCGGCCACCTTCAGCGGCCCGTCGATCCGCGTGACCGGTTTGCCGATATGGCCATGCTGGTGGCGGATCAGCGGATCGGGCTTGCCGCCGGGGATCCAGCTGTCGGGGGCCAGGGCCACGGCCTTGCCCATCAGGCCCTGCATCGCGCCCTGGACCAGTTGCTTGGCGTCTTCGGCAAGGCTCATGCGACGGCTCCCGCAAGATCGGTCAGGACGGCCACCAGCGTCCGGCGCGCCAGCTCGACCTTGAAGGCGTTGCCGGACCGCGGACGGGCGTCGGCCAGTTCGGCGTCGGCCGCGGCGGCGAAGGCGTCGGCGGACGCCGCGTTTCCCCGCAGGGCCGCCTCGGCCTTCCAGGCCCGCCAGGGCTTGTGGGCGAGGCCGCCGAACGCCAGCCGCACGTCCTTCACCAGGCCGCCCTCCAGCTCGAGGGCCGCGGCCACCGAGACCAGGGCGAAGGCGTAGCTGGCGCGGTCGCGGACCTTGCGATAGGCCGAGCGTGCAGCGACGGCGGCGGGGGGCAGTTCGACGGCGGTGATCAGCTCGCCGGGCGCGAGCTCAGTCTCGAGATCGGGCCGGTCGCCGGGCAACCGGTGGAAATCGGTGAGCGGCAGGCTCCGCGCGCCGGCGGGGCCTTCCAGATGGACCACCGCCTCCAGAGCGGCCAAGGCCACGCACATGTCGGACGGGTGCACGGCGATGCAGGCGTCCGAAGCGCCCAAAACGGCGTGCATGCGGTTGAAGCCGCCGATGGCGTCGCAGCCTTCGCCGGGCCGCCGCTTGTTACAGCGCGCGCCGTCGTCGTCGTAAAAATAGACGCAGCGGGTCCGCTGCAGCAGGTTGCCGCCGACCGTGGCCATGTTGCGGATCTGCGGGCTGGCCCCAGCGACGATGGCGCGGGTCAGCAGCGGATAGCGCTCGCGGACCAGCGGATGCTCGGCCAGGGCCGTGTTGCGGGTCGCCGCGCCGATCATCAGGCCGCCGTCGGGCGTTTGGGCGATCTCCCGCGACAGGCCGGTGACGTCGACCAGGGCCGGGGGCCGCTCGATGGTCTCGCGCATCAGATCGACCAGATTGGTGCCGCCGCCGAGATACTTGGCGTTCAGCGCTGCGGCGCGGCGGACGGCGTCGGCCGCATCGGCGGCGCGATTGTAGACGAATGGGTTCACTCGGCCGCCTCCAGTTGCTCAGTCTGGTCCGCGAACGTCTCGAGGATCGCCTCGACGATGCCATTGTGAGCCCCGCAGCGGCATAGATTGCCGCTCATGCGCTCTCGCAACTCATCACGATCAAGCGCGATGGTCTCGGCGGTCAGGTCGCCGGTGACGTGGCTGGGCACGCCGCGCCGGATCTCGTCGGCCATGGCCAGTGCCGAACAGATCTGCCCCGGCGTGCAGTAGCCGCACTGGAAGCCGTCATGCTCAAGGAATGCCTGCTGCAGCGGATGCAGCGCACCCGGCGCCCCAACGCCCTCGATCGTCGTGACGGACCGGCCCTCGCACTGTACCGCCAGCGTCAGGCAGGAGAGGATCCGCTCGCCATCGAGCAGTACCGTGCAGGCGCCGCAGGCGCCCTGGTTGCAGCCCTTCTTGGCGCCGGGCAAGCGCAGCTGTTCTCGCAGCAGATCCAGCAGAGAGACGCGCGGGTCGTCGGGTAGGGCGGCGACGACGCCGTTCACGGTCAGATTCATCGGAAGGCCTCGCAGTTAGCGGCCGGCGCGAGGATGCAGTTCGGCTCTGACGTAACTCCGCGGCGAGCATTCAGTGCCGACGACGCGCGGTGTTGATCGGACCAAATCGCAGCGTGGCGGCCTTGGCTCAGCTGGCGGGGCCCTTGAGGCCCGGAGGCGGTACGTTCTGACGGTCTGCGGCGTCAGGGTCGCGGCCCTGGCTCCGATCCAGGCGGCGCATGATCGGGGTGACGGTCAAGCCATGCCCTATGATCGACAGCAGGATAACGAGCGCGGCGATCGCCCAAAGCCGCTCGGCTTGGGGGAAGTCAGAGCGGCCAAGGGCGTAGGCGAGATAATAGATCGTGCCGACGCCGCGGATTCCGAAAAACGCGAGCGTGAGTTTCTCGCTGCGTACGGCTCTGAAGCCGACCAGGCCGATCAGGCCGGCTACAGGTCTGATCACCAGTAGGATGGCGACGGCAAGTCCCACGTCCGTCCATGACAACGGGGCCAATATGCCGCTGACCAGCGCGCCGCCGAACAGCAGGAGCAGAACCATCATGGCCAGTCGCTCAATCTGCTCAGTAACATCGTGCATCTGGCGCTGAAATTCATGCTCTCGATGCGCGTGACGCAGGGTCAGGGCCGTGACGAAGACCGCGAGGAAGCCGTAGCAGTTGATCAGTTCGGTCAGGCCGTAAGACAGGAACGTCGCGGCGATGGCGATCAGGCCATCGCCCGTGGCGGCCAACTTGCTCTCCGAGGGAATACGAAAGGTCAGCCAGCCGAAGGCCCAGCCTACGAGCCAGCCGCCGATCACGCCGGCGCCGATTTCCCAAAGGACATTGTGGGTCAGCCAGTCCGCCACCCACGGCTGACCCGTTCCCGCCGCGGCAGCGAGCACGATCGCCAGATGCACGAAAGGAAAAGCCAGGCCGTCGTTGAGGCCGGCTTCGGAGGTGAGGCCAAAACGCACCTCGTCCTCTTCCCCGCTCTTGGGCGGGCCGACCTGCACGTCGCTCGCCAAGACCGGATCCGTCGGCGCCAAGGCGGCCCCAAGCAAGAGAGCGGCGACCCACGGCATGCCCGTCAGGACGCCTAAGGCCGTGATCGCGGCGATGCTCAGCGGCATGGTCACGCCAAGCAGCCGCCAAGCGACCTGCCAGCGCCGAACGTGAAACACCCGATCGATCTTCAGCCCAGCGCCCATCAGGGCGATGATGACGACGAACTCCGCGAAGCGCTCTGTGAACGCCATGTGCCGACTGGGAAGAGGCCGCAGATCGATGGGCGCGAAGGAAAACAGCGCCGCGCCCAGCGCTATGCAAATGATGGGCAAGGAGATCGGCAGCCGACGCAGGACCAGCGGCAGCCAAGCCACGAGGGCGATCAGCACGCCTGCGCCGGTGAGACCGAGAATGTAAGGTGCGGGATCTAGGTCTGGAAAAATGGAAGGCGGCCGCACCAGCGCGCTCAACGTCGCAATGTCTTCCAGCTTCAAGAGCGTCAGCCAGGCTGCCCGCCGCCGCCGGTGGCGCCGAAGATCTGGCCGGTGGAATAGCTGAGGGCCGGGTCAGCGGCCGCGACGTAGAGGCCCGCGATTTCCGCAGGTTGCCCCGGGCGACCAAGCGGGCTTTGCGAGCCGAAGGCCTGCAGCTTCTCCGGCGTGGCGCCGCCGCTGACCTGCAGCGGAGTCCAGAATGGGCCGGGGGTCACGGCGTTTACGCGGATGCCTTTCGGCGCCAGTTGCTTGGCCATCGACTTGCTGAAGTTCAGCATCGCCGCCCGCGTCATCGCATAGTCGACGAGATCCTCGGAAGGATCGCCCGCCTGCTCGGAGGCGGTATTGACGATCACCGCGCCGGCGCTCATGCGCGCCACCGCCGCCTTGGTCAGCCAGAACGGCGCATAGACGTTGGTCTTCATCGTCGCGTCGAAATCTTCGCTGGAGATGTCTGCGATCGTCGCTCGCGTCTGCTGGCGGGCGGCGTTGTTGACCAGGATATCCAAACCGCCCAGCTCGCGGGCCGCGCGCTCGACCAGCTGGCGGCAGAAGGCCTCGTCACGCAGGTCGCCGGGGATGGCGACCGCCTTGCAGCCCGCCGCGCGGATCAGCTCGACCACCTCGCGGGCGTCCGGCTCCTCGGCGGGAAGATAGTTGATCGCCACGTCGGCGCCTTCGCGGGCATAGGCGATGGCCGCGGCGCGGCCGATGCCGCTGTCGCCGCCGGTGATCAGGGCCCGCTTGCCGGCCAGGCGGCCCGAGCCCTTGTAGCTCTCCTCCCCGTGGTCGGGACGCGGGTTCATCTTCGAGGCCAAGCCTGGCCATGGCTGAGTTTGCGCGGCGAACGGCGGCTTGGGGTAGGAGGCGGCTTTCGGGGTGGTCGGCGCGCCGGGGGGCTTGGCCTCCTGCCGGGCCATCGCCGGCGCGGCGACCGCGCCGACCGAGGCGAGGGCCGCGGCCGTGATCAAGCCGCGGCGGGACGTGGCGTTGTCGGTCATGGGAAGATCCTGGCTCTAGGTGATCGCGACGGCGCGTGGGACGAGATGCAAGGCCTAACCCCTCCCATTCAGGCGGGGTTCCGACAGGTATGAAGCGTTGGTCAAACGCATCGAACGCCGGGTCTCGCCCGAGGGCGTCGGGTCGGCGCGCTAGACAAGCGCCGCCGTGCAGACCTCTTGCTCGAGCGCCTCGCGCAGGGCGGGCTGGCGGGAGCGGCTGACGGGCAAGGGCGGGCCTTCGCCAAGATGCAGCCGCCATCGGTCGCCCTCGCGCTCCAGGCGCTGCACCCGCGCCAGGTTGGCGATCGCCGAGCGATGGATGCGCAGGAAGTTCGGCGGCAGCTGGCTGGCCAAGCCGTCCAGACGCGCGGCGTGCAGCAGGCTGCGGCTACCCGCCAGCCGCAGCTCGACATAGTCGTCGGCCCCGACCACGGCCAGGATGTTCTCGATCGGCACCAGCTCGTCGCCGCGCGCCGAGGCCACGGTCAGGCGGTCGGGCCGGACGGCGGCGCGGGTCAAGGCGGCTTGCCGCGCCCTACCAGGTCAAATCGCTCCAGCCCGCCTAGACTGAACGTCGCCTTCCTGGAGGGGTGTCAACGGCAGCAATTGGCGCGACCCGGCTAGCGATGCAGACCTCCGGCTCGGCAGAGAAGGGTGGGTTGGAAAGCTGACCAGTCAGCTTTCGATAGGACCCCGCACGGGAAAGTTCTGGAGCTGACGGCGCAAATCGGCTGCGGCCTCGGAAAGCGAGGGGTCAACCGGGACATTGAAGCCGTGCTGGACCAATTCATCCCCTGCTTTGGACCAGGGCGGGGCAGCTTCCAGCGCGAAACTCACGCGCAAGGTCTGAGGATTGAGTAGTTCGA
>NZ_QDKQ01000045.1 GCF_003116815.1 Caulobacter endophyticus | reverse complement strand
CCCACCGGCATCAGCGCCTCGGCGAAACTGAACTGACCCGTCTGCTTCACCGCCATGCCTGGCCTCCCCGTACTAAACCCAGGGAATCACAATCGGCTAATTTCGCAACACTCCCCCTGCGGGAGAGGGATCCCGCAAGCTGGTCGAGGACCCCGACGCCGCTGCTGCTTGACTCGCCGCCGACCGTCGCTCATTGAGCCGGTGACCCTCGCGGGAGACGTCGGGATTCGTGTCCCGAGGCCGAAGGCGCAACCGCCCCGGAAACGCTCAGGCAAAAGGACCGCGCGGGTTTAGGAACGCTGGAAAGAAGCCGCTCGAAAGGGCGGCTCGCCGAAGGAGCAAGGCCCCTCCCCCTTCTGGAGGACGAGGGCCGGAATCTCTCAGGCCTAAGGGACAGCGGGGGCGCGACCAACCGGCGGAAGCCGGACCGTCGCCGACCCCGTTTCGGAGCCCTGCGCGTGTCCACCGACGATCTCAAGAAGACCCCGCTGTTCGACGCCCACGTGGCGGCCGGCGCCCGCATGGTGCCGTTCGCGGGCTATTCCATGCCCGTGCAATACAAGGACGGCGTGCTGAAAGAGCACCTGTGGACCCGCGAGCACGCGGGCCTGTTCGACGTCTCGCACATGGGTCAGGCCCGCATTCGCAGCGCCAATGGTGAAACAAGCCCGGCCAAGAGCTTCGAGAAGGTGGTCTCGGCCGACTACCAGGGCCTGAAGGCCGGCAAGCAGCGCTACGGCGTCCTGCTCAATGCGCAAGGCGGCATCATCGACGACCTGATGACCGCCCGTCCCGACGACGATGGCCTGTTCGTCGTGGTCAACGGCGCCTGCAAGGACAACGACTACAAGATCATCGCCGAGACCCTGGCCGGCGAAGCCACGGTCGAGCGCCTGGAAGACCGCGCGCTGCTGGCGCTGCAAGGCCCCGAGGCCGCCGCCGTTCTGGCCGCCCACGTTCCGGAAGCCGCGACCATGGTGTTCATGGACGCCCGCGCCGTGACCGCCTTCGGCGTTCCCGCCATCATCTCGCGCTCGGGCTATACCGGCGAGGACGGCTACGAGATCTCGGTCCCGGCCTCGGACGCCGAGCGCGTCTGGAACACCCTGCTGGAAGACGAGCGCGTCAGGCCGATCGGCCTGGGCGCCCGCGACAGCCTGCGCCTGGAAGCGGGCCTGCCGCTCTACGGCCACGACCTGGACGAGACGGTCTCGCCCATTGAGGCGGGCCTGAACTTCGCCGTCGGCAAGAGCCGCCGCGAGGCCGGCGACTTCCTGGGCGCCGAACGGATCACCAGGGAACTGGGCGGCGAGCTGGCCCGCGTCCGCGTGAACCTGAAGGTTCTGGAAGGCGCCCCGGCCCGCGAAGGCGCCGAGATCGCCGACGCCGACGGGAACGTCATCGGCAAGGTCACCAGCGGCGGTTTCGGCCCCAGCTTCGGCGGCGCCATCGCGATCGGTTTCGTGCCCCCGGCCTACGCCGTGATCGGCGAAACCCTGAAAGTCATCGTCCGGGGCAAGCCGGCGGCCGCACAGGTCGTCGCCTCTCCGTTCGTTCCCACCCGTTACGTCCGCAAACTCTAAGCCGACGCGACAGCCAAAAGTGGGCGCCGGTTTTGGCGTCCGTCGCGTCGCCAGCAAAAACGAAAGGGCCACACCAATGCGCTTCACCAAAGACCATGAATGGGTCGTCGTCGAAGGCGACATCGCCACCGTCGGCATCACCGCCTACGCCGCCGAGCAGCTGGGCGACGTGGTGTTCGTCGAGGTTCCGGAAGTCGGCAAGACCGTGGCCCAGGGCGACGGCCTGGCCGTCGTCGAGAGCGTCAAGGCCGCCTCGGACGTCTACGCCCCGGTGTCGGGCGAAGTGGTCGAAGCCAACGCCGAACTGGGCGACGCGCCGGAAACCGTCAACGCCGTTCCGGAAGCCGGCGGCTGGTTCGCCAAGCTGAAGCTTTCCAACCCGGCCGAGGTCGACGCCCTGATGGACCGCGACGCCTACGAGGCGTTCCTGAGCACGCTTTAAGGAAGACCCCTTCCCCCTTGATGGGGGAAGGGCAGGGTTGGGGGTGACCCCACCGCCCTGAACTTGGAGCGTGGCGGGCGCCGAAACCGCTGACACTTTCGGCTGCCACGCTCTGGAAACACCCCCATCCCCGCCCCTTCCCCCATCAAGGGGGAAGGGAGAAGGACCTGATTGATGCGCTACCTCCCCCTGACCCCCGAAGACCGCGCCGACATGCTCGGCGTGATCGGCGCGGGCTCGATCGACGAGCTGTTCGTCGACGTGCCGGCCGTCGCCCGCCGCAGCGAGCCTGTGGACCTGCCCCATCACGCCGGCGAGATCGAGGTCGAGCGCGAGCTCCTGCGCCTGTCGCGCCGCAACCGCTCGGCGGCCGAGGGGCCGTTCTTCGTCGGGGCCGGGGCCTATCGCCACCACGTGCCGGCCACGGTCGACCACATCATCCAGCGGTCGGAGTTCCTGACCAGCTACACGCCCTACCAGCCGGAAATCGCCCAGGGCACGCTGCAGGTGCTGTTCGAGTTCCAGAGCCAGGTCGCGGCCCTGACCGGCATGGATGTGGCCAACGCCTCGCTCTATGACGGCTCGACCGCCACGGCCGAGGCCGTGATGATGGCCCAGCGCGTCACCCGCAAGAACAAGGCCGTGCTGTCGGGCGGCGTCCACCCGCAGTATGTCGGCGCGGTCGAGACCCTGGCCCACGCCGCCGGCGTGACCACCCATCGCCTGCCGGCCGCCATCGACGCCGAGGACGCGGTGATCGCCGCCATCGACGCTGACACCGCCTGCGTCGTGGTGCAGACCCCCAACGTCTTCGGCACGGCCACCGACGTGACCAGGATCGCCGAGGCCGCCCACGCCGCCGGCGCCCTTTTGATCGTGGTCACCACCGAGGCCGTGTCCTACGGCCTCTTGAAGTCGCCGGGCGCCATGGGCGCCGACATCGCCGTGGCCGAGGGCCAGTCGATCGGCAACGGCCTGAACTTCGGCGGTCCTTACGTCGGCCTCTTCGCCTGCCGCGAAAAGTTCGTCCGCCAGGCCCCGGGGCGCCTCTGCGGCGAGACGGTCGACGCCGACGGCAAGCGCGGCTTCGTGCTGACCCTGTCGACCCGCGAGCAGCACATCCGCCGCGACAAGGCCACGTCGAACATCTGCACCAACAGCGGCCTGTGCGCCCTGGCCTTCTCGATCCACATGAGCCTCTTGGGCGAGCAGGGCCTGCGCCAGCTGGCCTCGCTGAACCACCAGAAGGCTCTCGCGACGGCGAAGGCCCTGGCGGCCATCCCGGGCGTCGAGATCCTCACCCCGCGCTTCTTCAACGAGTTCGCCGTGCGCCTCCCCAAGGACGCCGCCGAGGTCGTCGAGACCCTGGCCGCCCACGGCGTCATCGCCGGCGTGCCCTATTCGCGCCTGGAGCCGGGCGCGGGCCTGGACGACGTGCTGCTGGTCGCCACGACCGAAACCACGCTCGACACCGACATCACCTTCTTCGCCAAGCTGCTGGCCGGAGCCGTCCAATGAGCATGAACAATGTCGGACGTCCCACCCGTCCCGAAGCTTCCAACGATGACGCTGGCTTTAACTCCCTGTCGGGCGGCCGCGGCCTGCTGCAGGACGAGCCGCTGATCTTCGAACTGGGCGGCTGGACCAAGACCGGCGTCGACCTGCCGGACGTCGTCCCCGCCGACAGCGCTCTCGCCGGCCTGACCCGGGACGAGCCCATCGGCCTGCCGGGCCTCTCCGAGCCCGAAGCGGTGCGCCACTACGTGCGCCTGTCCCAGAAGAACCACGCCATCGACCTGGCGCTCTATCCGCTGGGCTCGTGCACGATGAAGCACAACCCGCGCCTGAACGAGAAGATGGCGCGCCTGCCGGGCCTGTCGGACATCCACCCGCTGCAGCCGCAGTCGACGGTGCAGGGCGCGATCGAACTGATGGACCGCCTGGCCCATTGGCTCAAGACGCTGACGGGCATGCCCGCGGTCGCCCTGAGCCCCAAGGCCGGCGCCCACGGCGAGCTGTGCGGCCTGCTGGCCATCCGCGCCGCCCACGAGGCGGCCGGCAACGGCCATCGCAAGACCGTGCTGGCCCCGACCAGCGCCCACGGCACCAACCCGGCCACGGCGGCCTTCTGCGGCTATACCGTCGTCGAGATCGCCCAGACCGACGACGGCCGCGTCGATCTCGCCGACCTGGAAGCCAAGCTCGGCGACCACGTGGCGGCGATCATGGTCACCAACCCCAACACCTGCGGCCTGTTCGAGCGCGACGTGGTGGAGATCGCCCGCCTGACCCACGCGGCGGGCGCGTACTTCTACTGCGACGGCGCCAACTTCAACGCCATCGTCGGCCGGGTGCGCCCGGGCGACCTGGGCGTCGACGCCATGCACATCAACCTGCACAAGACCTTCTCGACGCCCCACGGCGGCGGTGGTCCGGGCGCGGGTCCGGTGGTGCTTTCGGAGGCTCTCGCCCCGTTCGCCCCCACCCCGTGGGTGGTGCATGACGAGAATGGCTACAAGCTGGTCGAGGAGGCCGTCGGCCCCGCCGCCCAGGCCTTCGGCCGGATGAGCGCCTTCCACGGCCAGATGGGCATGTACGTGCGCGCCTACGCCTACATGCTCAGCCACGGCGCCGACGGCCTGCGCCAGGTGGCCGAGGACGCGGTGCTGAACGCCAACTACATCAAGGCCCGCCTGTCGGACCTGATGAGCCCGGCCTTCCCGGAAGGCCCGTGCATGCACGAGGCCTTGTTCGACGACGCCTGGCTGGAAGACACCGGCGTGACCACGCTCGACTTCGCCAAGGCGATGATCGACGAGGGCTTCCACCCGATGACCATGTATTTCCCGCTGGTGGTGCATGGCGCGATGCTGATCGAGCCGACCGAGACCGAGTCGAAGGCCGAGCTCGACCGCTTCATCGAGGCCCTGCGCCTGCTCGCCCAGGCCGCCAAGGCCGGCGAGACGGGCCGCTTCAAGAACGCCCCGCACCTGGCGCCGCTCAAGCGCCTGGACGAGACTCTGGCGGCCCGGAAGCCGAAGTTGAAGTGGAAACCTGTGGCCCCCGCGCCACTCGCCGCGGAATAGCTGCAACAGCAGCACGAATGCGGAACGGGGCGCCTTTACGGAAGGGCGCCCCGTTTCCATATGCAGCTTGTGAGACGAGGGGGCCGGTCTTTTTCCGGAAACCGGCGGACCACAAGCCCCGTTCAGCCCCCATGAACCTCGCCATCGCCATGCCGCCCGTGCGCCTTTCCGTTGCCGACGAACTCGCCCGCGAGCTCCTCGGCCGGATTATTCGCGGCCTGCTCGTGGCGCTCGGCCTGGTGTTCATCGCCGCCGGCTTTCTCATCGCGCCCCTGCCGGGCCCCATGGGCGTGCCGCTGACGGTCATCGGCCTGATGCTGGTGCTGCGCAACTCCTTCAAGGCCCGCAAGCAGTTCGTCCGCTTCCAGCACGCCCACCCCAAGCTGGTCTTCCCGCTGCGCCGCCTCCTGCGCCGCGAGCCAGAGGTCGTGCTGGTGGCCTGGCAGCAGGCCCTGCGCATCGAAAAGCTGGTGATCCCGCGCCGCTGGCGCGTGGCCAAGCGCTGGCGCAAGGCGCTCAAGCGCCGGGGCCAGCGCGCGGTCTAGGGGCCCCGTGAGCCGCTTCCAGTGAACCGGCGCGACCCCAGGGTCGTTCGCCGCCTTTCCAGCCTCCGTCGCCGCCGGCTGGCCTTCGTCGTGCGCGAGACCGCCGCTCGCGTGACCCGGATCCTGCTGATCGCGCTGGGCGTGCTGATCCTGCTGGCCGGGGCGGTGCTGACGCCCCTGCCCGGCCATGTGGGCCTGCCGTTGCTGGTGCTGGGCCTGATGGTGGTGCTGCGCAACTCCTTCCAGGCCCGCCGCCGGTTCATCCGCTGGCAGAAGCGCCACCCCAAGCTGATCTTCCCCATCCGCCGCCTGATGCGCCGCGAGCCTGAGATCCTGCTGGTGGCCTGGCAGCAGCTTCTGCGCAGCGAGAAGGTGGTGTTGAGGCGGCCGGGCTGGCGGGTGCTGAAGCGAGGGCGCAAGGCGGTGCGGAAGGCGCTGGGGAAAACCCCTCTCTCATAGAGAGAGGGAGGGGCCCGCCGCCGCAGGCGGTGGGAGGGTGAGAGGTTTCAGCCTGTCCAAACGGAGCACGGCCAGGATGTCCTCCGCCGCGCCGCCGGGGTCGCCCAGGACCCGTTCGTTCGGCAGCCTCAGCACCACATAGCCGAACAGCTCCAACGTCTGGGTGCGGCACGCATCGTAGTCCTCGCGCCCCTCATGCGAAGCGCCATCCAGCTCGACGATCAGCTTGCCGGCCTCGCAGACGAAATCGGCGAAGTAGCGGTCTATAGGGACCTGACGCAGGAAGCGGAAACCGCCCAGGCGGCGATTGCGCACCAGCTTCCACAGTGTCTTTTCGGCCAGGGTCTGATCCCGGCGCAGGCGGCAAGCGTTGGCGGTCGTGTCCATGCCGCCAGCGTGTGCGTGCGCCTCTGGGCGAGGCAACGGAAGGAATGGAGATTTTCCGGACAGGTGAAACCTCTCACCCTCCCACCGCTTCGCGGCGGGCCCCTCCCTCTCTCGATGAGAGAGGGGAAGTAAAGAAAAAGGCGCGGCCCTTGCGAGCCGCGCCTTTCGATCTTTCAGCCGTCCGGGAAGGACTACTGCAGCTTGCCGCCGATCTGGCCGATGGCCGCATCGGCCAGCGGGTCCGAGCCGGTGGCGACGCGGGCCAGCAGGACCGCCTCGGCGGCCTGCGAAGCCAGGTCGACAGCCGCGGCCTTGACGTCCGCAGCGGCCTGGGCCTCGGCCTGGGCGATCTTGCGCTCGGCCATTTCGGCGCGGCGCTTGATCTGCTCCTCGAGCTTCTCCTTGGCCTCGGCCGCCAGACGGATCGAGTCCGCCTCGGCCGCTTCGAGCATGGCCGAAGCCTGGCGCTCGGCTTCCTCGCGCTGGGCCTTGACCTCGGCGAGCAGGGCTTGCGCCTCCTCACGGAGCTTCTGAGCCTCGTCGAGCTCCGACTGGATCTTGGCCGCATAGCCGTCCAGCGCGCCGAACAGAGCGCCCGGCAGGACCTTCAGCACGACCAGCAGGCCGAAGAAGATCACCAGGGCCGCCAGAACCCAGAATTCCGGGTTGGAGAAGCTGAACAGGGATTCGTGTTCCATGATCGGCTACTCCTTAGGCCAGAGCCGCTTTGAGCTCGGCGGCCGAAGCCGCCTTGCCCGTCAGCTTCTCGACGATGGCGCCGGCCGTCTCCTCGGCCACCGTGCGGACGTGGCTCATGGCCTCGTCGCGGGCGGTCTGGATCGAGGCTTCGGCCGCGGCCAGCTTTTCGGCCAGCACGGCTTCTTCCTTGGCCTGACGCTCGGCGGCCTGCGCCGAAGCCTTGGCCTTGGCGTCCGCCGCGGTCTTCTGGGCCTTGGCGCGAGCCTCGGCCACCTCGGCGGCGGCCGCGCGGGCCTGGACCTCGGCTTCGTCCTTCAGACGACGGGCGTCGGCGATGTCGCCGGCGATCTTGGCGCCGCGCTCGTCGATCGCGCCGCTGACGCGGGGCAGCAGGCCCTTCGACAGCACGACGTAGAGAACGGCGAAGATGAGCAGCAGCCAGACGATCTGACCGCCCCAGTGCTGGAACTGGAGCTGCGGAAGACCGCCGCTCTCGTGCCCAGGGGCTTCAGTCGACTCGACCGTGCCGTGATTTTCCGTCGCCATGGGCGAGGGCGCCTCTCAGCTAACGCCTGCCATCCGATGTGGACGGGCAGGCTCGGTTCTAGAAGATCAAAGCGCGGCGGCGGCCGAAAGCCGGCGCCGCCGCGCCCTGGGGATTACGAGAAGAGGATCAGGAAGGCGACGACCAGGGCGAAGATGCCCAGGGCTTCCGTCAGCGCCATGCCGAGGAACAGCATCGGGCGCTCTTGAGCGGCGGCGGTCGGGTTACGCAGCGCGCCTTGGAAATAGTTGCCGAACATGACGCCCAGGCCGATGCCCGCGCCGATCATGCCGAGCATGGCCAGGCCAGCGCCGATGTACTTAGCGGCTTCCGCTTCCATTGTGAGGCTCCTTGAGAATTCAGAGATAGGTTGAAGAGAAAAGGGTGATCAGTGGCTGTCGAGGTGCACGACGTCGTTGAGATAGACGCAGGTGAGCACCGCGAACACGAAGGCCTGAAGGAAGGCCACCATGAACTCGAGCGCCGTCAGGGCGACGACGGAGGTGAGGGCCAGGGCCGCGCCGGCCCAGCCCAGGACGCCGAGGCCGCCCAGGGCGACGACGAAGCCGGCGAAGATCTTCAGCACGACGTGGCCGCCGACCATGTTGCCGAACAGACGAAGGGCCAGGGTCAGCGGGCGCACCAGGAACGAGACGATCTCGATCAGCACGACCAGCGGCAGGATCCAGCCGGGGACGCCCGAAGGGGCGAACAGCTTGAAGAACTTGATGCCGTTCTTGGCGAAGCCCACGCCGACGACGGTCAGGATGACCAGCAGGCCCAGGGTCAGCGTCACGGCCAGTTGCGACGTCGAGGTGAACACCAGGAACATGCCCTGGATGTTCATGAACAGCACGAAGGCGAACAGGGTGAAGACGAAGGGCAGGAACTTCTTGCCTTCGTGGCCGATGATCGACTCGGCCAGCCCGTCGACCAGTCCGTAGAGCATCTCGCCCACGGTCTGCAGCCGGCCCGGGACCACGGCCTTGCGGGCGGCGATGGCGTAGAAGACGATGACCAGCGTCGCGGCCAGCAGCATCGCGAACACCGAGTTGGTGATCGACAGGTCGATATAGCCGAGACCCGGAACCTTCACGGGAGGCACTTCCACGATCTTCTGGATCTGGAACTGGTGCATCGGATCGGCCATCGGCCCTAGTCTCTCTTCTGCTTGGGGGCGGTTGGCCCGTCCCCGTTGTCTACATCCTTGGCCGGAGCCTTGGACGCCTGCGCGCTCAGTTTCGTCGCCTTGCGGACGACGGAGAATATCGCGAGACCCGTGCCGATCAGCAGACCGCCGACCATCCCCCAAGGCCCCGTGCCGGCATAATGGTCGAGCAGCCAGCCAAAGCCGAGCCCCACCAGAACGCCCCCGATCAAATCCGCCAGGAGGCGATAGCCGTCCTGGGAGGCTTTCTCGCCCGCCGCCTTGGCGGGCTTTTCCGCCGCCTTCCGCGCCTCGAAAGCGTCGAGCCGAGCGTCGAGGCTTTGAAAAGCCTTGTCGTTCGGTTCGTCGGCCTTGGGCATGGGAAGCGGTCAGGTCCGAAAGCGCCCGCAGACGCGCCTGAAGAAGGCGCTTTTTCGGCCGGCTTGATCGCGGCGGAACCTATAGGGCGCGCTGCGGTGCGTCAAGATTGTGGAGAAACTACGCAAAGCCCTGTTTTCGTGAGGGAATTTCCGCAGGGTAAGCCAGACCGCGGAATCCGGGTCTCCCAGGCGTCCCCGTCCCGGGCCGGTGTATCGCGCGCGACATTCGGTCCGTCGCCGAACTGGCCCGTTCGGATTGCTTTTCGGAGCGTTTTGGGGTTTAGAGACGCGCCTCTCCAACAGCACGAAGCTTCATGTCCTATCTGAAGAACACCGGATTCGCCGATCGCATCTCCGCCCAGCAAGACGCCAAGAAGGCCATGCTGGCGAAATTCAAGCCGAAGGCCGCCGTTCAGGATCCTGATTTCGACAAGCGCGAAGAGCAACGCGCCGCCGAGCTGGAAGCCGTCCGCGCCGCCCGCGCCGAAGCCAAGGAAGCCGCCCGCCTCGAAGCCCTGGCCCGCCAGGAAGAGATCGCGGCCGTCAAGCGCGCCGAGCGCAAGGAACGCAAGGCCGTCGAAGCCGCCGAGCAACGCGTCCGCAAGGAAGAAAAGGCTGCGGCCCGCGAAGAGCTGAAGGCCCTGGGCCGCACCAGCAAGGCCTCGCGCGCCCACCAGTGGGGCAGCCTGATCGGCTGATCGAACGATGGGGAGACGCGCCATGGCCGCCTCCCCTTCCTTCACCCGCCGCCTGCCGCCGCCCGGCTCCCGGGCGGCTTTTTGCGTTTGTAGGGTCCTGCGATGGAACATCTGAGCGTCCAGCTGCTCGTCATCCTGTTCGCCGTGGCCTTCGTGGCCGGGACCCTGGACGCCATCGCCGGCGGCGGCGGCCTGATCACCCTGCCCGCGCTGCTGCTATCGGGCCTGCCGCCGATCGCGGCGCTGGGCACCAGCAAGCTGCAGAGCACCTTCGGTTCGGTCTCGGCCACGCGAGCCTTCGCCAAGCGCGGCCTGATCGACTGGAAGACCGCCTGGCCCATCGGCCTGGCCGCCGGCCTGGCGGGGATCGCCGGGGCCCTGTGCGCCAGCCTGCTGTCGCCGAAGTTCCTGGCCGGCCTCGTGCCGGTGCTGCTGATCGTCATCGCCGTCTATTTCGGCCTGTCCAAGGCCCTGAAGGCCGAGGACGGCCCCGCCCGCCTGGCCCTGCCGGCCTTCGCCGGCTTCATCGCGCCGATCGTCGGCTTCTATGACGGCATCTTCGGCCCCGGCGCGGGCGCCTTCTACATGGTCGCCATCGTCACCCTGCTCGGCTACGGCGTGCTGAAGGCCACCGCCCACACCAAGCTGGCCAACGCCGCCAGCAATGTCGGGGCGCTGGCGCTGTTCATCCTCAAGGGCGCGGTGATCTGGCCCATCGGCCTGGCCATGGCCGTCGGCGCGTTTCTGGGCGCGCAGCTGGGCTCGCGCCTGGCGGTGCGGTTCGGCGCGCGGCTGATCCGGCCGCTGCTGGTGACGATCTCGTGCGCCATGGCCGTCAAGCTGCTGGCCGACCCGGCCAATCCGCTGCGGCAGATGGCGGCCGGCCTCTTCTGATCCCTCGAAGGACTGGCGGAAAGAGGTCCGCCCTTCCCCGTAAAATCCCCGCGAAAGCGGGGATTTTACGGATGTTGTATCCAGAGCCCCCTACTGCGCCGCCACCAGTTCCTCGGCGGTCGACAGGTCCACGCTGACCAGCTGGCTAACCCCGCGCTCGGACATGGTCACGCCAAACAGGCGATCCATGCGGCTCATGGTCACCGGATTGTGGGTGATGGCGATGAAGCGCGTCAGGGTGCGGCGTCGCATCTCGTCGAGCATGTTGCAGTAGCGATCGACATTGGCGTCGTCGAGCGGCGCGTCGACTTCGTCCAGCACGCAGATCGGGGCCGGATTGGCCAGGAAGACGCCGAAGATCAGGGCGCTGGCGGTCAGGGCCTGCTCGCCGCCGCTCATCAGGCTCATGCTGGCCAGGCGCTTGCCGGGCGGGCAGGCGAAGATCTCGAGCCCCGCTTCCAGCGGATCGTCGCTCTCGATCAGCCGAAGCTCGGCCTGGCCGCCGCCGAACAGGGCCTGGAACAGGGTCTGGAAGTGGTTGTTGATGACGTCGAAGGCCGCCAGCAGACGTTCCCGTCCCTCGGCGTTCAGCTCCTCGATGCCGTCGCGCAGCTTGGCCACCGCGCCCGAGAGGTCGGCGCGCTCGATGCGCATGGTCTCCAGCCGGCCGGCATATTCCTGGGCCTCTTCCTCGGCGCGCAGGTTGACCGGGCCGATGGCGTCGCGCTCGCGTTCCAGGGCGAAGAGGTGGGCCTCGACGCCGGCGGCGTCCTTGGGAACGGCCACGGCCTCGCCGGCCAGGTGGCGGCCCAGGGCCTCGGGCTCCATGCGGGCGCTCTCGCGGATATTCGAGGCGATCTCGGCGAAGCGCTCGCGAGCGGCGTCCAGGCGGGCGACCAGGGCGGCGCGGCGCTCGCGGGCCTCGCCGGCGGCCTGTTCGGCGGCGCGGGCGGTGCGGTCGGCGGTTATGCGGGCGGTCTCGGCCGCTTCCAGGGCGTCGCTGGCCTTGGCCCGGCGCTGTTCGGCCGCATCGAACTGGTCGACCAGGACCAGCAGCTTTTCCTCCAGCTCGGCCGGAGCGGCGCGGGCGGCCTCCAGGGCCGCGGCGGCCTTGGCGCGGTCGGCTTCCAGCCCCTCGGCCCGCTTGGCGGCGGCGTCGCGGCGACGGGTCCAGTCACCAAGGTCGCGCTCCAGGCTCTCCAGCCGGCGCTGGCGGCCGGCCCGCTCGCGGTTCTCCAGGTCCAGCGCCGAGCGGGCGGAGGCGGCGGCCTCGCGGGCGGCGGCGGCGGCCTGGCGGGCGGCGGCCAGCTGCGGGGCCAGATCGCCGACCGAACCGGCCGCCTCGTGCTCGGCGCGGACGACGGCCAGGACCTCGTCGGCCTCGGCCCGCTCGGCCTCGAAGCGGGCGATGGTGTCGTCCAGCGACTGGGCGCGGGCCTCGCGCTGGGCGGCCTCGCGCTCGTAGCGGGCCACGGTTTCGCGGGCCTGTGTCAGCAGCCGCTCGGCGTCGGGCGGACCCCGGCGCTTGTCGCGCAGGGCGTCCTCGGCCGCGCGCAGGCGGTCGGCGGCGGTCTTCAGGGCGGCGGCGGCGGCCTGGGCCTCGGGCGCGATCGCGTCGATCTCGGCCTCGACCTCGGCCAGGCGCGTGCGCTGCTCAAGGCGGACGGCGGCGGGCTTGGGGGCGTCGGCCTTGGCGACGAAGCCGTCCCAGCGCCACAGGTCGCCCTCCTTGGAGACCAGGCGCGCGCCCACCGGCAGCCCCCTGGCCAGGCGCTCGCCGTCGGCGCGGTCGACGAGGCCGACCATGGCCAGGCGCGCGGCCAGCTGCGGCGGCGCCTTGACCAGCGGGGCCAGCGGCTGGACGCCGTCGGGCCACGACGCGGCAGGCGCATCGGCCCCCGCCCAGTGCGACGACGCGCGAACGTCGAGGGCGGCTTCCAGGTCGTCGCCCAGCGCGGCGGCCAGGGCCGCGCCATAGCCCTTGTCGGGGGTCACCGCGTCGAGGGCGGGCGAGAAACCGCTCTTGGCGCGCGGAGCGGTCAGCTGGGCCAGGCCCCGGGCTTCCGTGCGCAGGCGGCCCAGCTGGTCCTCGACCTTGCGGGCGAGATCCCGGGCCGCGCCCTCGCCTTGCGCGGCGCTGGCGCGCTCGGCCTCGGCGGCCTCCAGGGCGGCGCGGGCCGCGGCCAGCTGCGCCTCGGCGTTGGAAAAGCGCTGACGGGCCTCGGCCGCGGCGGGATCGAGCGCCGGACCGACCGCGGCGCGCTCGGCCTTGGCCTGGTCCAGGGCGCGGACGGTGCGGGCCAGGCGGCTCTCGGCCTCGGCCAGGCGCTGGGCGGCGGCGCGGGCGCGGGCCTCCTCCGCCGCTGATTGGGCGGCCAGGCGCTCGACGGCGCTGTCGGCCTCGGCGCGGGCGGCCTCAGCGGCCCTGGCGGCGGCTTCAAGCTCGGGGCCCCGCTCGGGGGCGGCGGCGATCAGGCCGCGCACCTCGGCCAGCTCCGGCTCGATGCGGGCGAGAGAGCGTCCGGCGTCGTCGGCGGCCTGCTGCTCGCGGGCGCGGTCGTCGTCGATGCGGGCCAGGTCCGCCGACAGGCGCTGGAACTCGGCGGCGGCGGCGGCGGCGTCGCGTTCGGCGCGGTCCTTCTGGATGGCCAGCTGCCCCAGCACCGCCTGGGCGATCGTCGCCTCCTCGCGCAGGGGCGGCATGGCGGCCTCGGCCTCGATGATCGCGCCCTGGCCGGCGGCCGAGGCGCGGGCCGTCTCCTCGACGTCGCGGGCCGACTGGGTGGCCTCCGACTGGGTGCGTTCAAGCGTATCGCGCGCCTCGGTCCAGCGGGCGAACAGCACGGCGCCCTGCACGGCGCGGATCTCGGCCGACAGGCGCTTGTATTTCTCGGCCTGGCGAGCCTCGCGCTTGAGGCGGTTCAGCGCCGTCTCGAGCTCGCGGGCCACGTCCTCCAGCCGGGTCAGGTTGCTCTCGGCGGCGCGCAGGCGCAGCTCGGCCTCGTGGCGGCGGGTGTGCAGCCCCGAGACCCCCGCGGCCTCTTCCAGGATTCGGCGGCGGTTCTGCGGCTTGGCGCCGATCAGCTCGCTGATCTGGCCCTGGCGCACCAGGGCCGGCGAGTTGGCGCCCGTCGAGGCGTCGGCGAACAAGAGCTGGACGTCGCGGGCCCGGACCTCGCGGCCGTTGATGCGGTAGGTCGAGCCGGCGCCCCGGTCGATGCGGCGCACGACCTCCAGCACCGGATCGTCGTTGAAGCTGGCCGGCGCGGTGCGGTCGGCGTTGTCGATGGTCAGGGTGACGTCGGCGTGGTTGCGCGGCGGGCGGTTGCCCGATCCGGCGAAGATCACGTCGTCCATGCCGCCGGCCCGCATGGCCTTGGCGGAGTTGGCGCCCATCACCCAGCGCAGGGCTTCCAGTAGGTTGGACTTGCCGCAGCCGTTGGGCCCGACGATGCCCGTCAGGCCAGGCTCGATCCTGAACTCCGTCGGCTCGACGAAGGACTTGAAGCCGGACAGGCGCAGGCGCTGGAACTGCACGGCCGCGCCCGCCCTCTAGCCCTTCAGGGCCTTGTCGATGGCCTGGGACAGGTCTTCCACCGTGACGTCGCCGACCATCTCGGCGCCGTTGACGAAGAAGGTGGGCGTGCCCTGGATCTTGTCGCGCTTGGCCGAAGCCTCGACGCGAGCGTTGAGGGCGGCCAGGGCGGCCTTGTCGTTCAGGGTCGCTTCCAGCTGGGCCTCGGTCAGGCCGAAGCGCTTGGCCACGGCCAGCAGGCCGCCCCAGTAGTCGCCGGTCTGGTACATGCCCTTCTGGGCCGCGAAGATCGCGTCGACCGCCTCGAAATAGCGGGCCGGCGGCACGCGGTTGGCCAGCAGGAAGCCGGCGCCGGCCAGGTCGTACGGCGGGGTCAGGAATTCGCGGAACACCAGCCGCGCCTTGCCCGTGTCGATGTAGCGCTTCTTGATCGCCGGCATGACCTCCAGCGCCGTATGGGCGCAGTGGCCGCAGCTCATCGAGGCGTACTCGACGATCTGCACCTTGGCCGTGGGCGCCCCCAGGACGTGGTCGCCCGGCTGGGCCGGCAAGGGCGCGGCGCGCGCCAGCGTGGGCATGGCGGCGGCCGCCATGCCGGAGACGATCAGCGCGCGCCGGTCCAGGGTCATGCTTACTTGCTCGCCGCGGCGATGGCGGCGTCCAGCTGGGCCAGGGGAGCTTCGCCGCCCTCTTCGTTCAGCTTCTTGCCGTTGATGACGAAGGTCGGGGTGCCCTTGATGTCGGTTTCCTTGGAGTAGCGCTCGATGCGGTCGTTGAGGGCCTTCAGGGCCTTCTCGTCGCTGACGCAGGCGTCGAACTGCTGCTCGTTCAGGCCCGACGACTGGGCGATGCGCAGCAGCACGCCGCGATAGTCGCCGGTCGAGAACATCTCTTCCTGCGAGCGGTACACCGAGTCCAGCACCGAGAAGTACTTGTCCTTGCCGGCGCAGCGGGCCAGCAGGAACGAGGCGGCGGCCACCTGCGGCGGGGCGGTCAGGAACTCGCGGTAGACGTAGTTCACCTTGCCGGTGTCGATGTACTTCTGCTTGAAGGCCGGGAAGACCTCCTCGTTCCAGCGGGCGCAGTGGACGCAGGACGCCGAGGCGTACTCGATGACGGTGACCTTGGCGTTCGGATTGCCCAGGCTCATGTCGTCGGCCGTGACGGTCGAGCCCGTCTTGTTGCAGGCGGACAGGCCAGCGACGCCGGCGACGAGGGCGGCGGCCAGCAGGATCCGGCGAAGGGGCGAGCGCATGGTCGGGTCTTCCTCGAACGTGAACAGTGAAGTTAAGCGCGATTCTCTAGCGGTAGAAAAACGGCGCGGATGAGGCTTTCGCGCATCAGCGACAACCCGCGAAAGTTGTCAACTTTCGTTGCGCAACACGCCCCGCCCGAGTTTCAGCAGGGCCTCCTTCAGCGGGCCGTCGGGCTGGTCGGACAGGCTGGCGGCCAGGTCGCGCTCCTTGGCCGCGTCGAGCGGCGGGCGGCGGCGCGGACGCGGCGGGGCCGAGGCGGCGGCGGCCGCGCGGACCGGCCCCTGGACGATCCGCAGGCGGCTCACCACGCCCTTGCCCAGCAAGAGGTCGAGGCGCTGGGTGATCTGCGGGACCTGGTGCTGGATCAGCGAGGCGACAGGGCCGTCGACGCGCAGTTCCAGCGTGCCGCCCTCGCCGGTGCGGCTCTTGATGATGCGGACGGGCTCGGTGCGGCGGGCCAGGTTCTCGCCGACGATCTCCTTCCAGCGGGCCTGCAGCGCGCCGGGACCGTGGCCGTACTTCTTGTCGAGCTCGCGGATGAACTTGGCCAGGCTCTTGCCGGCCGGCGGCGGCACGCGCATCGGCGGCCGCGTGCGGCGGCGCGACAGGATCTTCAGCGCTTCGTCGGGCGTGGGCAGCGGGCGGCGATACATTGCGACGTCATGCTAGCATGCCTCTCCCCTATCGCGCGCGGATTTGCGATAGGAGGCGGACAATGACCGACGTCGCCGCGATCCGCTCCGCATTGCTTTCCTGGTACGACCGCGAGGCGCGGGTCCTGCCGTGGCGAACCGGCCCCGCCGCCGGACGCATGGGCCTGCGCAGCGACCCCTACCGGGTGTGGCTGTCGGAGGTGATGCTGCAGCAGACCACCGTGCCGCACGCCACGCCCTACTTCCTGGCCTTCACCCAGCGCTGGCCCACCGTCGAGGCCCTGGCGGCCGAACAGGACGGCGAGCTGATGGCCGCCTGGGCGGGCCTTGGCTACTACGCCCGCGCCCGCAACCTGCTGGCCTGCGCCCGCGCGGTCGCCAGCCAGCACGGCGGCGAGTTCCCCAATAGCGAGGAGGGCCTGCTGGCCCTGCCCGGCGTTGGCGCCTACACCGCCGCGGCCGTGGCGGCCATCGCCTTCGACCGGAAGGCCAATGTCGTCGACGGCAATGTCGAGCGGGTGATGGCGCGGCTGTTCGCGGTCGAGGCCCCCGTGCCCGAGGCCAAGCCCGAACTCAAGCGGCTGGCCGGCCTGCTGGTCACCGACGAGCGTCCCGGCGACTGGGCCCAGGCGCTGATGGATCTGGGCGCCACGATCTGCAAGCCCAAGGCGCCGCTGTGCGACCGCTGCCCGATCGAGCTGTTCTGCGCGGCAAGGGCCAAGGGCGCGCCGGAAAGCTATCCGCGCCGCACCAAGAAGGCCGACCGCCCGCGCCGCCACGGCGTGGCCTATATCGTCAGCCGCCGGGGCGAGACGGCCCTGGTGCGCCGGCCGGACAAGGGCCTGCTGGGCGGCATGCTGGGCCTGCCGACCTCGGACTGGCGCGATCGCCCGTGGTCGGACGATGAGGCCGCCCGCGCAGCCCCGATCCTGGCCCCCTGGCGCGACCTGGGCGCGGTGGAGCACGTCTTCACCCACTTCTCCCTGACCCTGCGGGTGATGGTCGCCGAGGCCGACGTGGCCGGCGACTTTGTCTGGACCCCGCACGAGGGCCTGACCGCCCTGCCCAGCGTGTTCCTCAAGGCGGCCCGGGCGGGGTTGGAGCGGCTGGTCTAGAGGCTCAGCACTCCACGCGGTTGACCGACAGGCCCACGGCCAGGCCGCCCAGCGAGGTCTCCTTGTAGATCTCGTTCATGTCCTCGCCGGTGCGCTTCATCGTGGCGATGACCTTGTCGAGGCTGACCGAGTGCTGGCCGTCGCCGAGCAGGGCCAGGCGGGCGGCGTCGATGGCCTTGATGGCCCCCATGGCGTTGCGCTCGATGCAGGGGATCTGCACCAGGCCGCCGATGGGATCGCAGGTGAGGCCGAGATTGTGCTCCATGCCGATCTCGGCGGCGTTCTCGATCTGGGCGTTGGTCCCGCCCAGCGCGGCGCAGAGGCCGCCGGCCGCCATCGAGCAGGCCACCCCCACCTCGCCCTGGCAGCCGACCTCGGCCCCCGAGATCGAGGCGTTCATCTTGTAGAGCGCGCCGATGGCCGCCGCCGTCAGCAGGAACACCCGCGCCTGCTCGGGCGTGCCCTTGTGGAAGCGCATGAAGAACCGCAGCACGGCCGGCACCAGGCCCGCCGCGCCGTTGGTCGGGGCGGTGACGACGCGGCCGCCGGCGGCGTTCTCCTCGTTGACCGCCATGGCCCACAGGTTGACGAAGTCCATGGCCGCCAGGGGATCGCTCATCTGGCGCTCCATCCGGCCCAGGATCGTCTGGTGGATCTGGCGGGCGCGACGCTTGACCGACAGGCCGCCGGGCAGGATCCCCTCCTCGCGCATGCCCCGGTCGATACAGGCTTCCATGGCCCCGAAGATGCGGTCGAGGCCGGCGTTCATCTCGCCCTCGCTCATCCGCGCCAGTTCGTTGGCGGCCATCACCTGGGCGATGGTCAGCCCCGCCTGGTCGGCGCGCTCCAGAAGGTCGGCCGAGCTTTCGAACGGGAACGGGATGGCCGGGCCTTCCTCGGGCGGCGTATTGCGGCCCATCTCGCTCTCGTCGCGCACGAAGCCGCCGCCGATCGAGAAATAGGTGCGCTCGGCCAGCACGCCGCCTTCGGCATCGTAGGCGGTGAAGGTCAGGGCGTTGGGGTGCTGGGGCAGGCGTTCGTGGCCGGCGAAGACGATGTCGCGGGCCTCGTCGAAGCCGATGCCGACCTCGCCGCCCAGCATCATCCACTGGGTCGCCTTGGTCTGCGCCAGGGCCGCCTCGCCGGCGTCGGGATCGAGCTGGGCCGGCGCAAAGCCCATCAGGCCCAGGATCACGGCGCGGTCGGTGGCGTGGCCCTTGCCGGTCAGGGCCAGCGAGGCATAGAGCCGGGTCTCGACCCGGGCGACGCTCGGCAGCTTGCCGGCGGCGCGCAGCCGCTCGACGAACATCACCCCCGCCGTCATCGGCCCCATGGTGTGGCTGCTGGAAGGGCCGACGCCCAGCTTGAAAAGGTCGAAGACGGAGGCGGTCATTTTGCGGATATCACAATAGGGTCGTCATCCCGGAAGCCTCGCAGTGGCTATCCGGGACTCAGGGGCGGGCGCACGGCCCCTGGGTCCCGGCTCTTCGCTACGCGGAGTTTACACTCGGGCGCGCTTCGCGCGACCCGGGTGTCCGGGATGACGGGGAGAGTTACGAGACTACTTCCGTTCGGCCTTGGTCTTGTCGCGCAGGTCCTTGAACTCCGACCCCGCCTGCCACTCGGGCCAGGCGCGCGAGTTCGCGAGATCCGCGCCGACCTTGTAGAACAGGCCGATGTCCATGGCCTGGCCCGACAGGTCCCAGTCCGCCGACCATTCGTCGGCCGGCTGGTGGTAGCGGTTGGCGTTGTAGTCGGCCTCGGCCTTCTCGCCGGCTTCCTTGCCGCCCTTCACGAGGTCATTGCCCGAACCGACCGAGATGGCCGGCACGCCGCGCTTGGCGAACGGGAAGTGGTCCGAGCGATAGAAGTGGCCGGCCTGGGGGGTCGGATCGGGCGTGAAATAGCGGCCCTCTTCCTTGGCCTTGGCCACCAGCATGTCCTGCAAGTCGACCTTGCCGTCGCCCGAGGTGGTGACGTCCTTGGCGGGGCCGGCGGCCGACAGGGCGTCGATGTTCAGGTCGGCGACCGTCTTGGCCAGCGGGAACAGCGGGTTGGCGGCGTAGTATTCCGAGCCCAGCAGGCCCTTTTCCTCGGCGGTCACGGCCAGGAACATCACCGAGCGCTGCGGCGCGGGGGCGGCCTTGAAGGCGCGGCCCAGTTCCAGAAGGGCGGCGATGCCGTCGGCGTTGTCGACGGCGCCGTTGTAGATCTTGTCGCCCTTGGCGTCCGGCAGGCCAACGCCCAGGTGGTCCCAGTGGCCGCTGTAGATGATGGTCTCGTCCGGATGCTTCGTCCCCGTCACGCGGCCAGCGATGTTCTTGGAGACGATGACCTCGTGCTTGACCGCGTAGTCGGCCGAGAAGGTGATCCCCTTCAGCGCCACCGGCTTGAAGTCGCGGGTCTGGGCCTCTTTCTTCAGGGCCTCGAAGTCCAGGCCCGCCTGCTTGAACAGGTCGACGGCCAGGTCGCGCTGGATCCAGCCTTCCAGGCCGGGGTGCGACTTGGTCGGATCCTTGCGGACGATGTCGAACATCGTGTTGGTGTTGGAGTTCTTGACCGTCGCCCAGCCATACGAGGCCGGAGCGGTCTCGTGCACGATCAGCAGGCCGGCGGCGCCGCGACGGGCGGCTTCCTCATACTTGTAGGTCCAGCGGCCGTAATAGGTCATGGCCTTGCCGCCGAAGTCGCCCTGCCCGGTCTCGAAGTCCGGGTCGTTGATCAGCACGACGACGATCTTGCCCTTGACGTCCAGGCCCTTGAAATCGTCCCAGTTGCGCTCGGGCGCGGTGACGCCGTAGCCGGCGAACACCACCGGCGCGTTCTTGATCGACACCTTGTCGACATTGGTCATGGCCGCGCGGATGGCGATCTGTTCGCCCTGGGTCAGCGGCGTGTCCTGGCCGCCCTGGGCCGGTCCGCCATTGCGGAAGAAGGCCGCCTTGACCGGGCCTTCGATGTCGAACTTGGCCAGCGGCACGTCCTGGGTCCAGGCGCGCTTGCCGTCGGCCTGCAGGTCGCCGGCCGGCTCCAGGCCGATGGCCTTCATCTGCTCGACGACATAGGCGACCGTCTTCTTCTCGCCCTCGGTGGCGGGGCCGCGGCCCTCGAACTCGTCGGACGACAGCACCTTGATGTGCTGCGACAGCCTGGCGGGGTCGATCTTGGGGGCGTCAGCCGCGTGAGCCAGCATGGGCGCGGCGATCAGCGCGGTTGCGAGGAGAAGGCGTTTCATCGTCGCTACTCTTTTCGAGCGGTTCGTTTCGAGGTCGCGGACCCTAGCGGCAGGTTTTGACCGCGACTAGGGGGTGCGGAGAAAGTGGGTTGCCGATCGAGATCCTCCCCCTGAAGGGGGAGGTGTCGCCAAAGGCGACGGAGGGGGACGTGGCCTGTGAGCCCAGCGGCCGCCTCGACGCCGGCAGGGACTTCCCCCTGCGACCGCTTCGCGGCCACCTCCCCCTTCGGGGGGAGGATCGTGAAGGCCGGCCTCAGCCCCCCAGCACCCCCGCGAACACCGCCGGGTCCACGTTGCCGCCCGACAGCACGATCACCGCGGTCTGGTCCCTGACGTCGATCTTGCCGCTCAACGCGGCCGCCAGCGCCACGCAGCCGCCGGGTTCGACGACGAGCTTGAGGTTCATGAACGCCCAGCGCATGGCGGCCGCCACCTCCTCGTCGGTGACGGCGGCGACGCCGGTGAGGGTGCGGCTGTTGATCGGCCAGGTCAGAGCGCCGGGCGTGGGGGCCAGCAGGGCGTCGCAGAACGAGCGGGCGTCGGGGTCGATGACCTCGCGATGGCCGCTGCCCAGCGAGCGGCGGGTGTCGTCGAAGCCGGCCGGTTCCGCGCCCCAGACCTGGGTGGAGGGCGACAGCGCCTTGACGGCCGTGGAGGTCCCGGCGATCAGCCCGCCGCCGCCGAT
Organism: Caulobacter endophyticus; assembly: GCF_003116815.1. Classification (GTDB taxonomy): domain Bacteria; phylum Pseudomonadota; class Alphaproteobacteria; order Caulobacterales; family Caulobacteraceae; genus Caulobacter; species Caulobacter endophyticus. Next base: position 7,744 of record NZ_QDKQ01000045.1, on the reverse strand, counting down.
GGGGCAGATCACCTTGTCGAGGCTGGCGCCGAGGCTTTCCGCCTGGGCGATGATCTCCAGCCCCACCGTGCCCTGGCCGGCGATGATGTGCGGATCGTCGTAGGACGGCACGACGATCATGCCGCGCTCGGCGGCGATCTGCGCGGCGATGGCCTCGCGGTCTTCCTTGAAGCGATCGAAGAAGCGGATCTCGGCCCCGAAACCGCGGGTGGCCTCCACCTTCACCGACGGCGCGTCGGCCGGCATGACGATCAGGGCCGGCATGCCCAGCCTGTCGGCCGCCAGGGCCACGCCCTGGGCGTGGTTGCCCGACGAGAAGGCCACGACGCCGCGCGCCCTCTCTTCCTGCGTGAACTGCGACAGACGATTATAGGCGCCGCGGAACTTGAAGGCGCCGGCCAGCTGCAGGGTCTCGGGCTTGACGAGGATGCGCCCGCCCAGCCGCTCGGACAGGGCCGCGCTCTCGAGCAGGGGCGTGACCACGGCCTGGCCCCGCAGGCGTTCGGCGGCGGCCTGGATATCGGCGAGCGAGACGGTCATGAGGCCCTCGGCGGCTCAAGTGGCCGTAAGGCCACAGCATTTGGTGGCGCCAGCTCTAGCTCGCACCGGCGGTTCGCGCCATAAGGGAGCCAGGTACTGCTGAGGGGTCAGACATCATGAAAACCGCACTGCTCGCCGCCGTCGCCGGCGCCGCGCTCGCCTGCGCCACCGCCGCTTCGGCTGGCGAACTGATCGTCGGCGCCTACAAGCACGACGTCACCTTCATCGGCGAGGCCGTCGGCCTGGGCGCCGCCGGCCGCGAGGACGGCGTCGACCTGCACCTGGGCTACCGCACCGATCGCCTGGAGAACGTCCGCTGGCTGGGCAAGCCGCAGGTGCACGCCTTCGTGTCGCTCAACAGCGAGAACACCTCCAACTTCGTGGCCGCCGGCTTCAGCTGGCCGATCGACTTCGGCGACGAGGGCGGCTTCTATTTCCGTCCGGGCATGGGCCTGGCCTATACCGACGGCGAGACCGGCCTGCCGCCGGTCAACGAGCCGGGCATCAGCCAGGCCGAGATCGATCGCCGCCTGAAGCTCTACAACACCCGCATCGATTTCGGCTCCAAGGTGCTGTTCCAGCCGGAACTGGCCCTGGGCTACCGCTTCAACGACAAGTGGGCGGCCGAGCTGTCCTACGTGCACCTGTCGAACGGCCAGATCTTCCACCAGGGCAAGAACCAGGGGCTTGACGATCTGGGCGTGCGCCTGCTTTACGCCTTCTGACTTCGCGGGGGCCGCCTGACGGCCCCTGCTCGTCACCTACAATCGAGACAACGTCCGCCGCCGAGTCCTGTCGAAGGGCCGCGGGCGCTACCGGGCAGGTGACAAGGCATATCTCTATCATGGCCAACGTGACCGTCGTGGGCGCCCAGTGGGGCGACGAGGGCAAGGGCAAGATCGTCGACTGGCTCTCCAACCGGGCCGACGTCGTCGTGCGCTTCCAGGGCGGCCACAACGCCGGCCACACGCTGGTGGTGGACGGCAAGGTCTACAAGCTGGCCCTGCTGCCCTCGGGCGTCGTGCAGGGCAAGACCTCGGTGATCGGCAACGGCGTCGTCGTCGACCCGTGGCACCTCCTGACCGAGATCGGCAAGATCGCCGACCAGGGCGTGGCCATCACGCCGGACCTGCTGGTGCTGGCCGACAACGCCACCCTGATCCTGCCGCTGCACCGCGACCTCGACCAGGCGCGCGAAGCCGCCTCCAGCCAGAAGATCGGCACCACCGGCCGCGGCATCGGCCCGGCCTACGAGGACAAGGTGGGCCGTCGCGCCATCCGCGTCGCCGACCTGGCCGACCCCGAGGCCCTGAAGCCGAAGATCGAGCGCCTGCTCAGCCACCACGGCGCCCTGCGCCGCGGCCTTGGCCTGCCGGACGCCGACGCGGCCGAGCTGTTCGACCAGCTGATGGAGATCGCGCCGAAGATCCTGGCCTTCGCCCAGCCCGCCTGGCGCGTGCTGGACCAGGCCAAGAAGGCCGGCCGCCGCATCCTGTTCGAAGGCGCGCAAGGCGCCCTGCTGGACGTCGACCACGGCACCTATCCGTTCGTCACCTCGTCCAACACCGTCGCCGGCCAGGCCGCCGCCGGTTCGGGCATGGGCCCCAAGGGCCCGGGCTACGTGCTGGGCATCGTCAAGGCCTACACCACCCGCGTCGGCGAAGGCCCGTTCGCCTGCGAGCTTTCCGACGACGTCGGCAAGCACCTGGCCACGGTCGGCCGCGAGGTCGGCGTCAACACCGGCCGCCCGCGCCGCTGCGGCTGGTTCGACGCGGTGCTGGTGCGCCAGTCGGTGGCCATCAACGGCATCGACGGCATCGCCCTGACCAAGCTGGACGTGCTGGACGGCCTTGAGACCCTGAAGATCTGCGTCGGCTACAGGATCGGCGACAAGGTCGTCGACTACCTGCCCGCCGGCATGCGCGACCAGGCGGCCGCCGAGCCGATCTACGAGGAGATGGAAGGCTGGAGCGAAAGCACCGCCGGCGCCCGCTCGTTCAAGGACCTCAACGCCAACGCCATCAAGTACGTGCGCCGCGTCGAGGAACTGATCGGCGCCCCGGTGGCCCTGCTGTCGACCAGCCCCGAGCGCGACGACACCATCCTGATGCGCGATCCGTTCGAGGGGTGACATCCAGATGCTCCCCCCTGAAGGGGGAGCTGTCGCGGAGCGATTGAGGGGGAAGGGGTTGCGGAAGTTCAGCAGCCGCTTCCCCCTCCGGGCCACCTCCCCCTTCGGGGGGAGGATCCGACTCCCGTCCTCCGCTAATCCCCATTCCGGGGACTACCCAAGGTCACGGTTAGCGTTTGCTTAGGCCGCCAGCGCTACAACTTCCCTCGTAACCGAGGGGGTTTCCGATCTTGTCCGCGCGCCGAAAGCTCGCTCCCGTCCGCAAGCCGGACCGCCTGACGCGCAGCCTGCGCGCGCTGGAGCGCACCGCGTCGACCAGCCGCGTGCTCAACCTGCTGGCCATCGCCGCCGACAGCAGCCACCGCCCCGAATATTCCCAGCATCCGCTGTTTCGCAACCGGATCCTCAACAACGCCCTGATCGTCAAGCATCGCCTGCGCAGCGACGACCTGTTCCTGTTCGACGAGGCCCGCCCGACGGCGACCAAGATCATCATCCCGTTCGAGCGCAGCGACCTGTCACTGGGCGGCCAGTCGTTCTTCGTGGGCCAGCGCGGCTGGATCGACCTGCTGCGCGAGGCCTGCAACGACCCGTCGGACATGACGCGGGACCTCGCCACCCTGCGCATGATCGACATGCTGCCGTCGCTGGATCCGTTCCTGCTGCGCGAGCACTTGCGCCGCCACGGCATGGTCGTGGCCCCCTGCTATTTCGCCCTGTCGCCCAGCGACCTGGAGCAGATGCAGGGCTTCGTGGCCGTCGAGATCTCGCGGCTGATCGACCTGGCCTACCGCGACAGCGGCCGGGTCAACGGCGCGGCCGCCGCCCGCCTGGTCGAGGCCCTCCTCTCCACCGACGTCGACGAGCGGCTGGAGCCGCTGCGCGAGACCCTGGTGCTGGAGGGCGAGAGCTTCAAGGAGGGCGTCTTCAGCTGGAAGGGCTTCCTCTATTACAAGTGGATGCTCACGCGCCTGTGGCCGCAGCTGACCGCCACGGCCGGCGAGATCGGCCAGATGATCATCACCGGCGCCCGCGAGGCCGAAACCGCCCGCTATGTCGACGACGCCCGCAAGCGCCTGCAGCACGGCGTGGTGGTCGAGCGCGCCTCGGTGCTGCGTACGATCAAGGTCTATGACGACGCCTTCGAGGACCTGATCGACAACGGCAAGCCCCAGGCCTTCCGCGAATTCCTGCTGCGGGCGCCCGACATGTTCCTGTCCCTGGGCGAGAAGGTCGGGGTGATCTCGCACATCGCCAGCTTCTGGCGCTACCGCTTCCCCGAGGGCCAGCAGGCCATCGTCGACGTGGAAGAGGCGGTCGACATCCTGCAGGACTTCGACTCCGGACTGTCGGCCAGCCTGGCCATCTGATCCACAGGTCGGCCGATTATCATCAAGCGGTTTTTTACCCTCGTGGGGTAAGAGTCGGGGTCCGATCTTCTGGAGACCCCGCCCCGTGTTCGACGGCAACCCTCGCACCCTGCAGCGCATCGCCGCCAAGATGCAGCGCGTGCTGGTGGTCGACCCGAGCACGGCCGCCGTCCGCCTGCTGGGCGACCAGCTGCGTCACGTGGGCAATGTGCAGATCTTCGCCGCCCCGACCGCCGAGCAGGGCTGGGGCATGGTGCGCACCGTCGACCCGCAGATGATCTTCGTCGAGCATTCCAGCGCCGGCGTCGACGGCCTGGCCCTGGCCCGCAAGATCCGCCGCAGCGACCTGGCCTGCCGCCAGGCCCCGATCATCATGTGCACCGCCGAGGCCACCGCCGAGGCGATCTTCGGCGCCCGCGACGCCGGCATCCACGAATTCATGCGCAAGCCGTTCACGATCAAGGATCTCGAACGGCGCCTGGAAGCGGTGACCCTGAAGCCCCGCGACTGGGTGGAGGCCGTGCAGTATGTCGGCCCCGACCGCCGCCGCTTCAACTCGGCCGAATACAAGGGTCCGCGCAAGCGCAAGGCCGACGCGGCCGGCACGCCCGCCGCCCGCCTCTCCCAGGCCCTGCGCATCGTCAAGTCCGCCGCCCAGTCGCTGGACAGCGACCCGGCCCAGGCCCGCCGCGCCCTGGCCGCCCAGGCGGCCGAACTGCGCGCCGTCGGCGAGGCGGTGAAGGAACCGCGCCTGATCGAGGCCGCCAACGCCCTTGGCGCCATGACCCAGGTCGAGGTCACCGGCGCCATGGCCCGCGCCGAGCTGGTCAAGCGCATCGATGTGCTGATGGGCTTCATGACCGACGAGGGCAACGGCCGCGCGGCTTGAGCGATCCTCTCCCGGAAGGGGGAGGTGTCGGCTAAGCCGACGGAGGGGGCGTGGCCTGTGCGCCAGCGACCGCCCAACCTTCAGCAGGAACTTCCCCCTCCGGCCCTTCGGGCCACCTCCCCCTTCGGGGGGAGGATCAGAAAAAGGCGGCGCCCCTTCGGACGCCGCCTTCTGTTTTTCGAACCGGAAGAGTCCCGATCAGAACGCCATGCGGGCGATCAGCTGGAACACCGGGCCGGCCTGCTCGCGCTCCAGTTCGTATTCCTTGTAGTTGCGCTCGACTTGGTCTTCGATCGTGTCGAACTTGTCGAAGGCTTCCTTCTTCTTGCTGTCGAGCAGGTTGGAGCCGGTGAGGCGAATGGTCAGGTTCTTGCCGACGCGCTTCTCCACGAAGGCTTCCAGGTCGCCGCCGTAGGTGGTCAGGACCTCCTCGCCGACGACGCGGCTATAGGCCTCGCCCTGCTTGCGGTAGGTGACCCCGAACGAGGCGCCCCAGGTCGGCAGGTCCTGGATGAAGCCGATGTTCAGCACGTAGTCCGACTGGCTGTTGAACTTGCGCGAGCCGAACTCGTCGGCGATGTCGCTGTCCAGCCACGAGTAGTTCAGGAACACGCCGGTGTTGTCGAGGCCGACGATGGTCAGCGGGGTCGACAGGTCGAACTCGACGCCCCAGACCTTGCCGTCGCCGGTGTTGCGCGCCGAGTAGATGAAGGTGCCGTCACCCTCGCTGCCTTCCTCGCCGGTGTTGGTCAGCTCCAGCAGGTCGCTGACCTTGCGGTAGAAGACGTTGACGCCGGCGACGCCCGAGCGGCCCAGGCGGCGCTCGTAGCCGACGTCCAGGCCCCAGGCGGTTTCCGGCTGCAGGGTGGGCACGCCGATGAAGTCGTTGTCGCCCAGTTCGGCCTCCAGAAGGGCCGGCGACAGGTACTCGAAGCTCGGACGGCGCACCGTGCGGGCCGTTGCGGCATAGACCTGGTCGACGTCGGTGAGATTGTAGCGCACCGAGGCCGACGGCAGCAGGAACTGGTAGTCGGTTTCGTAGGACTCGTCTTCCTGGCGGGCGTCGATCGAGACGTCGGTGGTCTCGTAGCGCAGGCCGGCCTCCCACTTCAGCGCGCCGGACTTGCCCGACAGCATGACGTAGGGGTCAAGGCGGGTCTGCTCGAACCGGGTGTCGCCGCCCGTGGCGATCTCGTAGGGGTCGCGATCTTCGGCGACGCGGATCAGGCTGTCACGCTGCTTCTTCTCGTAGTGCAGGCCGAACTCGATCTGGGCGCCGGCGGTCAGGTCACGCTTGTGCTCGAGCTTGGCCGAGAACTCGGTGTCCTCCAGGTCGCTCCTCGTCTCCTCGAACGCGCTGTCGTCGAGGGTCGGATAGGGGTCGTACTCGTCTTCCTTCTCGAATTCGTATTCCTCGTTCTTGAACGAGGCGTAGCCGAGCTTGACGCTGGTGAGGCCGCCCAGCATCTCGCGCTTGAACTTGCCGTTCAGCGACCAGCTGTCCTGCTTAATGTCCACATCGTTGTCGTTGATCGTCTCGATGTTGGCGTTGGTCGCGACGCCGTCGCTGTATTCGATCGAGTCTTCGTCCTGGAAGCGCTTGGTGTGAACGAAGAAGCCGCTGACATCCAGGTCGCCGCCGGCCACCGGAACCTGGTAGCTGGCGTTGAACGAATAGTCGGTGCCGTTGCGGGTGTCGGTCTGGACTTCGCTGTTGTCGATGTCGTCGCCCGGCTCGTCATAGCGCAGCGAGAGCTTCTGCTTGGGATTGCGCCGGCCCTGGACGTTGGCGCCGACCAGCAGGCGGCCGGGGCCGACCTGGCCGCCCCAGACGCCGCCCGCGGTGCCGCGGACTTTGTTGTCGTCGAAGCGCAGCGCGCCGGCGCGGACGAAGCCGCCGTCCAGGGCGTAGGCGTCGCGCAGCACGATGTTGATGGCGCCGGCGACGGCGTCGCCGCTGCGGTTGGCGCTGGCGCTGCGGACGATCTCGATGCGCTCGATCAGTTCGGCCGGGATGCGGTCGACGAAGAACGAGCCGTCGGCGCCGGCGCCGAACGCGCCCGAGCCCGAACCGGCGCCCGGCACCTTCTCGCCGTTGATCAGGATCTGGGTGTAGGCCGGATCGAGGCCGCGCAGGCGCACGCCGTCCGATTCCAGCACGTCCGACAGGAAGGCCACCGAAGGCACGCGCTTGAGGGCGTCGCCGGCGGTCAGCGGCTCGAAGCGCTGGAAGTAGTCGAGGCCGTATTCGAGGACCGGGGCGGTCTCCTCGGTGCGATTGCGGTAGGCGATCTGGGCCTGGACCACGACTTCCGAAGCCGTGACCGGCGCATCGGCGGTGGCGACCGGCGCATCGGCCGGCGCGACGTCGGCGGCCGAGGCCTGGGCGGCGAGCGCCAGCGGAGCGATGGCGCACAGCGCCAGCAGAGCGGTCTTCTTCATCGGAACATCCCCAAGGACACTCCGCACTCCAGGCCCGACACTTGGAGAACGCGGGTGTCTAGTTGGGGGATGGGCATAGTTTCGCCGCTTCCCCCGAGCCAGAGAAGTTTCGGCGACAGTTTTGCTGCGGTTTTGTGTAGGCGGACGGATAATCCGTGCACGGATAAGCGAAAGGGAGCGCTGACGCGCTCCCCCTCAGTCGCTCCGCGACAGCTCCCCCGGAGGGGAGCATCTGTCTTCCTAGATCCCGCCCCTCCGGGATGTTCAGACCGGAGACATCCGAAACAGGTGTGCCGGGACATCCGTGACGGTTTCAGGATAGCGCGTCGGGTGCGCGCAGGTCGATGGAGGCGACGCGGGTGGTTCTGAAGA
>NZ_QDKQ01000044.1 GCF_003116815.1 Caulobacter endophyticus | reverse complement strand
GGCTGGCCCTGGCCGGCCGCTGGGCGATGGGCGCAGGCGCGGCCGGTTCGGCCGCCTCGGTCCGCTCGGCCTCGCGCCTGCCGAGCAGCGCCGGCGGCGGTGCAAGGGGGGGTGCAAGCAGCGGCCCCGGCGGCGGCGCACCCGGCGGCGTCGCGGGCGGTTCAAGCGGCGGCGGGCCGGCCGCGGACGCGCGAAAGGCCGCCTCCACCAGCGCCGTCGTCGACCGGGCGCGCGCCTCCTTCGCCGCGCCGCCGTCCACACCGTCTTCAGTCGGGCCTTCGGGGCCAGTGGAGGAGCCGCCGCCCGAGCCGCCGGCCGGCGAGCCCCAGGCGCCGGAGGACTGGGAGCCCGACCCGCCCCGACCGCGAACATCCTGAAGGGACCACAGATGACGTCCAACGCCTTCAAGCGTCCGCAGGACCGCTATGGCCAGTCCACGCCGGACGAGACCCCCTACCATCGCGCCGCGCAGGTCTGGGACGATCGCATCGGCTCGGCGCGGGTCCAGGCGGGCAACTGGCGGCTGATGGCCTTCGGGTGCCTGGCCCTGGCCGCGCTCAGCACCAGCGCCTTTCTCTATGTGCAGCTGCGCCGGCCGATCGCGACCTATGTCGTGCCGATCGATCAATATGGTCGGCCGGGTCGCGTCGAACTGGCCGATCGCGCCTACAGGCCCGACGACGCCATCAAGGCCAGCTTCGTCGCCGAGTTCGTCGAGCGCGTGCGCTCCAAAAGCACTGATCCGGTGGTCCTACGGGAGAACTGGTCGCGGGCCACACGGATGACCAACCAGGCCGCGCGCGCCAGCCTCGTCCAATACGGCCAGGATCACGACCCGGCCGCGCGCCTGGGCCAGGAGGCGGTCTCCGTCGAGATCGCCTCGGTGCTCCCGCGCAGTCCGACCACCTTCCAGGTCCAGTGGCGCGAGACGACCTACCTGCAGGGGGTGGCCGGCCCGCCGGTGCGCTGGACGGGCCTTTTCAGCCTCGCCCCAAGGCCGCCCAAGACCGAGGCCGAGCTCTTCGACAACGCCCGGGGTCTGGAGATCACCAGCTTCCAATGGAGCCGCGACCTATGAGCCTGCCTATTACCCGGCCGGGCCGCGCCCTGGCCCTCCTAGCCGCCCTGGCCTGCGCGCCTCTGGCGGCCGCGTCGTCCGCCGATCCGTCCGGGCCGCAGGCGTCCCATACCCACGGGCCACGGCCGGCGGTCTTGCCGCCGGTCCCCCGAAGCGGCGGACCCACTCCGAGTGTCGGGGCCGGACGGTCGGGCCCTGGCTCCGGCCCGCAGGCTGCGACGACCGCCCTGCCTGCCGCATCGCTTGCCGACGCGGTCCAGGGCGTCGCGCCCGCGCGCCAGCGGCTCCCGCGCCGACGGGCCGAGGCGAGCCTGGCCTTGGCCAGGCCGCTGGCGACCCTGCAGCGGGCCAACGCCGAGGCGCGTGACGGACCGGCCAGCGGCGTGTTCGTCAACTCCGCGCTCTATCACGCCTTCGAGCCCGGCCGGCTCTATGCGATCCACACCAGTCCAAGGTTCCTGACCACCATCGCGCTGCGCCCCGGCGAGAAGCTGATCGCCAAGGCCGCTGGCGACACGGTGCGCTGGGTGCTGGGGGAAACCGAGGCCGGAACCGGCGAGGCCCAGCAGGTGATCGTGCTGGTCAAGCCGATGCGCGGGGGCCTGCGCACCAACCTCGTCCTGACCACCGACCAGCGCACCTATCTGATCGACGCGGTCTCCACCGACAGCGGGGCCTATACCAGCGTGCTGTCCTGGACCTATCCGCAAGAAGAGGCCAAGGCCAGAGCGGCCGACGCCGCGCGCCGGGCCGCGGGCGAGCAGGCCAGCGAGGCGCTGCGCGTCCAGACCGCCGTACCGGTCGAGCGCCTGGACTTTCGGTATCTGGTCACGCCCCTGAAAGGCCGCGCGCCGCCCTGGACGCCGGTGCGTGTGTTCGACGACGGCGCCAAGACCTACATCGAGTTTCCGCCTGATCTGGCCGTGCGCGAGGCTCCGCCCGTCTTCCTCCTCGACGCCGACGATCATGCGCAGCTCGTCAACTCGCGGCTCCTCGGTCGCTACCTGGTCGTGGACCGGATCATCGACCGCGCCGAGCTGCGCCTGGGCGACAAGAAGCCGGTGATCGTGCGGCTGACCCGGCAGGGCGCGCGCCGATGAGCGTCGAGCCGCCGCCCGCCGACCCCGCCGCCGCGAGCGCGGCGCCCAAGCGACCGGCCGAGGGCGTGCTGGTGGCGCCGCGCCGGCCCATCACGCGCTATCGGCCGGCGGTGATCGCCGCCGTCGGCGGCGCCATCGTGCTGGTGGTCGGCGCCGGCTTCATCCTGGGCATGGGCCAGAGCGCGTCGCGGCGGACGGCCCCGCCGGAGCCAGCGCCGCGGGCCCCGGAGGGACCCACCCCGATCGAGGACCGTTTGCCTTCCCGTTACGACGATCCGGCCGCCCTGCCGCCGCCGCTCGGCGCGTCCGCCAGTCCGGAAGCGCCGACAGGTGCGACGCCGCCCCCTGCGGCGCAGTCATCCCCGCCTGTCTCTCCCGAGATCCAGCGGGCGCGCCAGGAGAGCCTGGCCGCCCGCGCCTCGCCGCCCTTCTTCAACGGGGCCGGCGGCGCGATCGGGCCTCGCCCCTCGGCCGGAGCGACGGAAGCTGGCGCGCCCTTGGCGCCCCCGGCCCTGGGGAGCCCGGGCGCGGCCCCCGCCCCGCCTGTGGCGGTCTCGGCCAAGGAGCAGTTCATCGCAGCGGCCGCTTCACGCGGGTCCCAGGCGCCGATCCTGCCGCGGCCGCCGCTGTCGCCCTTCGAGGTCAAGGCCGGCGCGCTGATCTCGGCGGCGCTCATCACCGGTATTAATTCGGATTTGCCGGGGCCGGTCATCGCCCAGGTCACAGAGCCGGTTTTCGATCACCGCACCGGACGCACGGTGCTGATCCCCCAAGGGACGCGGCTGATCGGTCGCTATGACAGCCAGGTCGGCTATGGCCAGGAAAGGGTTTTGGTCATGTGGACGCAGATGGTTTTTCCCAGCGGCCGCAGCGTCGACCTTGGGGGGATGGTCGGGCTCGATGCGGCCGGGATGAGCGGCCTCACAGGTAAGACCGACCGCCACCTTCCCGTGCTGGCCCGCGCCATCGGGCTTTCGACCCTGATCTCGATCGGCGGTGCGGCGGCCCAAAACAGCGCCGGCCGGAGGGATGACCAGGTCGTCCTGCAGGACGCCGCCGGCGGCGTGGCGTCCGCCGCCGGCCAGACCGGCCAGCGCCTGGTCGAGCGTGACCTGCAGCGAGCGCCGACCTTGCACATCGCGCCCGGGCAGCTTGTCCGGGTGCTGATCGACCGCGACCTCGTCCTGCCGCCCGAAGGACCGCCAACCCCTTGAATTGGCAAGCAACCGACAGCGGCCCGATTCCCAAAGAGATCAAGGGTCTTTATTCGCTTAACGCGGGTGTTTCGCCGTTCACCTTTATTAGTTGGGCGGCTGGAATCGCGATCTTATCGGCGGCGCCATGAAGACCGCTCACGATCTTGCGTATCAGGCCGAATACCAGAAGCGCCTTCGCGCCCAGGCCCGCGCGGCCGGCAAGGCGCAGCTGAACGGCATGGTCGGAAAACGCTTCATCGAACTGCTTGACGCGATGAAGGCCGAGCGTGGCTTCGCCAATCGGATGGACGCCCTCGAGCACGTGTTCGAGGTCTATTTCGACGGGGGCGACGAGGAAAGGAAACACGCCGTGAGCGCATAGAAAAACCCGGCTCGCTGTAACGCGCCGGGTTCTCCAGGTCATTCGCTAGACGGGGCGCCAACCCCGACCGAGCTCCTAGTTCCTGCTCTTTCTAACCGAATCACCGACATCGCTGCAATCCAAAAACGCGCGTTCGCGCGACGGGAACCTGTGTGCCTGCGGCCTCCCCAAGGAGGAGCAGAAAATGCAGACCGTCTCGAACGGGGTGGGAGACGTGCGCCGTCTGGCGGACGCCCAGTGGGCGGCCGCCCGGCTCGCCGAAACCTACCAGGGCCTTCCGGAGGGCATCTCCAAGGCCATGCTGCTTGACCGGTTCGAGCGCGCTGCGCCCCGCCTGGGGTACGGCGACGGGCTCGTACGCCTGATCCGGGCCTTGGTGCGGGTCACTGCCGAGCAGGATTGGACGGGTCGCACCCATCCCCTGGCCTGGCCGTCCAACGATGCGCTCTGCGAGGAGTTGCAGCGCTCGCGCAGCTGCGTCCAGGGTCTCGTCCGCTTGGCCGTCCGCGCCGGCCTCGTCCACATGAAGGACAGCGGCAACGGCAAGCGCTGGGGATACCGCGACGAGCGCGGCTTCATCGTCGAGGCCTTCGGCTTTGACCTCGCCCCCATGGCCGTGCGCTGGGACGAGTTCGCCGACCATGCCGCCGCCCGCGGCCTGGAACAGGCTCAGCGCCGCCATCTCAAGCGCAAGCTCGGCGAGATCCGCCGGGAGATCCGCACCGTCTGCGCCGACGCCGTCCATCGGGGCTTCACCGGTTACGACTGGGCCGGCGCCGTCGACCTGGCGCTGGGCCGACTGCCGCGGACCCCCAGCCTCGCCGAGCTGGAGGCGCTGCATGACACATTCCAGGCGCTGCTGGCGGCGGTTGACGCGGCCTGGGTGAAGGCTCGGAAATCCAATGAATCTGAGCCCAGGGGCGTCGTGGACGAAGCCCAGAAAGAACCTACAACCCAGCCTAGATCCGCAGGAGCAACGTATTCTTCTCTTCGAAAAGAGGTAGTCGAGCCGTCGGCGCGAACGACCCGGCGTGGGGTGGAAGCTGACCCGGTCGCGGTGGAGGCGGCGATCAGCGAGGAGGTCATCCCGCTGTCGCTGGTGCTCGAAGCCGTGCCTGAGCTCGCCGATTTCCTGGAGGATTCCGCCGCGGCCCAGTGGGAGGACCTGGTCGACGCCGTCGGCCGCGCAGCACCCCTGATGGGGGTCAATCTGTCTGCGGTGCGCGAAGCCCGCGACGCGATGGGCCGCAACCGCGCCGCCATCGCCTTGGCCACCGTGCTGGCCCGATGGAAAGATGGCGAGATCCGCAGCTCGGCCGGCGGCTATCTGCGCGCCATGTGCGAGCGGGAACGCTTCGGGGGCCTCAAGCTCCTGCCCAGCCTCTATGGCCTGAAGGAGCGCTCAGCGCCGCCGCGGTCTCGCGCCAGACGCGCGGACGAGACCCGGTAGCGTGGTGGCGGGCGCTGTGCGCGAAGAGGCGATTTTTGTTCGGCGCTTCCGGGTCTGGCCATGACTGGCGGGGGAGGCAGGGACCGGTGGGGCGGCCGCGTTCCGGCGGCCGAGGAGAGTTCCGGCCATGTCCCTGCGCGCCATCGTCCGCCGCCTGGGCGGCGACCTCTACGACGGAGGCCGCCGCGCCAACATTCCCGCCCCGGGCCACAGTCCGCGTGATCGCTCCGTCTCCCTGCTTGAGGAGGACGGGCGCGTCCTCGTCCACACCTTCGGCGACGGAGACTGGCGGGCGGTGCGCGACCATCTTCGCAGCCTCGGGCTCCTGGATGAGCCAGGTCGGGTACGGGCGGCCGCGGCGGCGCGGACCAAGACCGTCGAGGACCAAGCACGGTCGGCGCGGCGGCAGACCGCCGCGCGGCTGTGGGATGAAGGGCGCGGCTTGGCCGGTACGCTCTCGGTCCGACACTGCCGGGGCCGAGGCGTGCGGAGCGAACTGCCGGGTCCGGAGGCCCTGCGCCACCATCCCGCGGCTCCGCTCTCGGTCTATCGGCCAGGTCGGGCGGCTCGTCCGGCCCTGATGGCCGGGGTGGTCGATCCGGACGGAAAGATCACCGCCGTCGAGCTCACCTATCTGACGCCCGGCGGGCGGCGAGCCTTCGACCTGGCGCTGCCACGCAAGACGGTGGGGGTGCTTCCCGCCGGTAGCGCCGTTCGCCTCGATCCGGCCGCGCCGACCCTGCTGGTCGCCGAAGGGGTGTTCACCGCCCTGGCGGCCCGGCGGCGCTTTGGCCTTCCGACCTGGGCGTTGCTGTCGACCTCCAACCTGCGGCGCTGGCGTCCGCCGCCGCTGGTGGGCTCGGTGCTGATCGCCGGAGATCGGGGCGTCGATGGCGAGGCCTCGGCCCAGCGCCTGGCCAGGGACTTGGCCGAGGCGGGCGTGACCGCCGAGATCGCCCTGCCGCCGCCCGCCTTCGGCGACTGGGACGAGGCGGCCAAGGCCGAGTTCTGACCAAAGGTCAAAGGCAGGGCCGGCGCGGGCGCGCCGAGGATCCAGGATGGGCCTGGCCCGGCGCGGGAGTTACGACATGACCCAAGCCCGCACCACGTCCCGCACCACGTCCGCGGTCGCTCAGCCGGCCGAGCCCCAGCTTGCCCCGCCGCGGGCCGTCAAGCTCCAGGACGGCGACACCGTTCGTGTCCGCCTGAGGGATCTGGGCCTGGCGCCCGAGAACCTGCGGTTCGACGAGCCGGTCGACGAGGACATTCCGCAACTGGCCGACACCATCGGCGCGGCCGGGGTGCTGATCGCCCCGATCGTTCGGCTCGGCCGCAAGGACGAGGCGCCGTTCATGGCTCTGGACGGCCGTCGCCGCCGCATGGCCCTGCTGCTGCGGCGTGAGCGGGGCGAGGTCGACGACGACCATCTGGTCACCTGCCAGGTGGCGGTGAGCAAGGCCGCCCAGGCCGCGGCCCTGGTTCTGCCCAACACCGAGCGCGCGCCGATCCATACAGCGGCCGTGATCCTGGCGATCGGCAAGTTCCGCAAGGCGCGGATGGACACCGCCGCCATCGCCAAGGCCCTCGGCTACGACGTGGTGGAGATCCGACGCCTGGAAGCCCTGGCCGGGGTCCACGTCAAGGTGCTCGACGCCTTCCGGCAGGGTCGCCTGACGCTCAAGCAGGTCAAGCTCCTGGCCCGCATCGACGACAAGGCCCAGCAGGGCCAACTGGCCCAGGCCGCGCTCGATGGTCATCTCCAGGACTATCAGCTGCGCGCCCGCGTCGAAGGCGGCCGGGTCACGGTCAATGACCCGCGCGTTGTTGCCGTCGGCATGGGCCGCTACGCGGCTGCCGGCGGCGGTTCGAGCAGCGACCTTTTCGGCGAGATGCCTGACGTGCTGCACGACCCGGACCTCCTGCAACGCCTCTGGCAGGAGCGAGCCGACGCCCTGGGCGCGAAGCTCTCGGGCCTCGGGCTTTGCGTGTTCACAGGCCCGGACGGCGGGGTGGCCGCGCCCGACGGTTTCGAGAGCCTGCCTTACGTCTATCACGGCGACCTGACCGAGGCGCAGGAGACCGAGCGCGAAGCTGCGGGCGCTGTGGTCGACGCGGCGGTGGCGAGGCTCAAGGCTCTGCCTCTGGACGAGGACGCGGCCCTGGACGTCCTGGTCGAGGTGATCGCCGCGCGCGCTGCGCGCGCCGCCGCCGGACTGTCGCGCGGAGAACTGGGCGCGCTGATGCTCTCGCCCAGCGCCGATCTTGGCCTGGAGGTCCGCTTCTTCCGCAAGGAGGTCGAAGAGACGCCGGACGAGGAAGACGACGAGGACGAGGTCGCGCCGGCCGCGCGCCGGGTCGTCTCGGCCGATCCGCCCGACGTCGCCGAGGCCAAGGTCACGGTCGAACTGGACGGGGCGGGCCACAGTCTGCACGAGACCCGCACCGACATCGCCACCCGCGGCTTGATCCGCGACCTGGCCGACGATCCCGCCGCGGCCCTGACCGCGCTGCTGGCGCAGCTCTTCAAGAACTTGGCGTTGCGCGGATTCAACCGGGTCAGCGAGTCGGCCCTGACGATCGAGGCGGCCGCCTATGCCCGCAAGGGCGTACCGCCGATCCCGTCTCTGGACGGAGAGGTCTATGAACGCCTCGCCGCCCGGCGTGAGGCCTATCTGGCCTCCGGCCTGCGGCCGATCGGCTTCGTCGACGGCCTGCCGCACGGCGAGAAGATGGCGCTGCTGGCCGAACTGGTCGCGGTGTCGCTGGACCTAAAGGAAGTGCGCAACACCCTGATCCGGCGCAGCGCCCGGGCCGAGGCCGTCGAGATCGCCGCCCTCTGCGACGCCGACCTCTCGGTCCATTGGTGCGCTGACGGCCAGTTCCTGGCCCTGCACTCCAAGAAGCAACTGCTGGCCATGCTGGCGGCGATGGAGGTTGAAGACGAGCGGGCCGCCAGCCTGAAGAAGGACGATCTGGTCACCCTGGTCGGCGACGCCGCCGCTGAACGTCGCTGGGCGCCGGCCGGCTTGTCCTGGACCTTGGCCGCGGCGGATGCCGATGGCGAAACCGAGGAGACGGAGGAGACGTCCGACGACGACGCCGGTGTCGTGTCTCAGGATGACGCCTCGTCTGAAGGCGGCGCGCCTCACGAGGCCGGGGTCGAGCTCGCGGCGGCCCAGTCCGACGGGGCCGATGGCGACGGTGCTGAGATCGATCCTGGCGACGACGGCGGCGAGGTCGGGCCGATCGCGGCCTGACGGAGCGCTTGCTGATCGGCGCGAGCCCCCGCCACCGAGGCGGGGGCTCGACGTCTGCCGCCCTGCGGCGGCCCACGAGACAAAAGGAGGAGGCAGGACCAAGCCGGGCGAGCCCCCCGGGTCTGGAAGGAGGAGCCTTCCGCGGCGGGTGAGCAAGGCCTTGTTCCATGACCCTCAACGAGCTGTCGCAGCAGCGCGCGGGCCTGCTGGACGGTCTTTTTGCGGCAGCGCCCCGCTCACGTCATGACGCCGTCGAGCTGAAGGACCGCCTTGCCGGCGCCGGCGGCTTCGAGGTCGTGCTGTGCAATCCCCCGTTCGGGCCCTTGGAGGCGCATCTGCACGCCGCGCTTGACACCTTGGCCGACGGCGGCCGGCTGGTGGCGATCGTTCCGTTGCGCCTGCTGGAGGTCGAGGCCAAACTGTCCGACCTGGCCCGGCGTGGCGCGATCGTCGGTCGCATCGCCTTGCCCCCGCGCGCCTTCGCCGGCCAGGGGACGTCGGTGGAGACCGGTCTTCTGGTGATCGATCGCGGCGCGGCCGGGCCGATCGCGGCGCTGGCGACCAGCGAGGATCTCGCCGAGGCCGCCGCCCGCGTCGCGGTCTTGCCGGCGCGGCCTAGCGCCAAGCCGCGGGTCTTCCGCACCGTCGTCCAGCCAGCCGCTTTCGCCCCTCGCGAGCGGACCGCCGCCGGACCTGGCCGGCGCCTGGCCCTGCTCGCGGAAACCCGCGCCTTGGACTACGCGATGATCGACTGGCGCGGCGAAGGCCATGACGTAGGTCTCTACCAGGCCTATCGCCTGGGCCGTATCGCCATCGCCGGGGCCGCACCGCACCCGTCTGCTTTGGTCGAATCCGGACCCATGGCCTCGGTGGCCCCGCCGGTCCCGACCTACCGGCCCGTCCTGCCCACCGGGGTGATCAACGACCATCGCCTCTCGGACGCCCAGCTTGAGACCATCGTCTATGCCGGCGAGGCCCATGCCCAAACCTTGCCGGGATGCTGGCGGATTGGAGAGGCCGCCCACCAAGCCGTCGCCGTCGGGGCGGACGCCCAGGACGCGGTCAGATTCCGGCGGGGCTTCTTCCTGGGCGACGGCACCGGCTGCGGCAAAGGCCGCCAGATCGCGGGGGTCATCGCCGACAACATGGCCCAGGGTCGGCTGCGGGCGGTGTGGCTCTCCAAGAACGACGCCCTGCTCGAGGACGCCCGCCGCGACTGGAGCGCGATCGGCGGCCACGGCCATGACATCGTCCCCCAGAGCGGTTGGAAGCAGGGCGAGTCCCTTCGTCTGGAGCGCGGGATTCTCTATTCGACCTACGCAACCCTGCGCCAGCCGGCCCGTGGCGATCGTCCCTCCCGCCTGGACCAGATCATCGCCTGGCTGGGCGCGGACTTCGACGGCGTGATCGTCTTCGACGAGGCCCACGCCATGGCCAACGCCGCGGGCGGGGGAAAAGGCAGTCGCGGACCCAAGAAGGCCTCGCTGCAGGGCCAAGCGGGCCTGGCGCTGCAGAACCGCCTGCCCAACGCCCGGGTGCTCTATGTCTCGGCCACTGGCGCGACGACGCCGGAAAACCTGGCCTATGCCGGGCGCCTCGGGCTCTGGGGCGGGACGGAAGCGCCGTTCACCACCCGTGAGGCCTTCTTGGAGGCCGTCGAGGCCGGTGGCGTGGCGGTCATGGAGCTCATCGCGCGCGAGCTGAAGGCCCTTGGCCTCTACATCGCCCGGTCCCTGTCGTTCGACGGCGTCGAGTACGAGGCCCTGCCCCACGCCCTCACCCCGGACGACATCATCATCTGGGACCGCTGGGCCGACGCCTACCAACTGATCCACCGCAATCTGCGTCAGGCTCTGAAAGAAACCGGCGTGCTCGACGCCGACGGCGCGGCGCGCAGCGGCCAGGCCGCCTCGGCGGTGATGTCGGCGTTCGAGGGTACCAAGCTGCGGTTCTTCGGCCACCTCTTGGCAGGCCTCAAGGCGCCCAGCCTGATCGCGGCGATCCGCTCCGACCTGTCGGCGGGCCGCTCCAGCGTCGTCCAGGTGGTCAGCACCAACGAGGCGGTGATGGAGCGGCGGCTGGCGCAGATCCCGTCCGAGGAGTGGAACAACATCGCCGTCGACCTGACGCCCAAGGACCAGGTTCTCGACTATCTGATGGCAGCCTTTCCGATCCAGGCGATGAGCGTCCTCGACAATGACGACGGCTCGGTGACCCTCGTGCCGATGGTCGAGGATGGCCGGCCGGTCTACAGCCAGGAGGCCTTGGCGCTGCGCGAGCAGCTGGTGGCCGAACTGGCCTGCCTGCCGGCCGCGCCGGGCGTGCTGGACGCGGTGCTCGACGCCCTGGGCCCGGACCTGGTGGCCGAGGTCACCGGCCGTGGCCGCCGCATCGTCCGGCGCGAGGATCGCCGGGTGGTCGAGCGGCGCGGCGCCACCGCGGCGAGGGCCGAGACCGACGCGTTCATGTCGGGCAAGAAGCGCGTCCTGGTGTTCTCCGACGCCGGCGGCACGGGGCGCAGCTATCACGCCGACCTGTCGGCGGCCAACCAACAGCGGCGCGTCCACTATTTGGTCGAGCCGGGCTGGCGGGCCGACGCGGCGATCCAGGGGCTGGGGCGCTCGCACCGTACCAACCAGGCCAGCGCGCCGCTCTTTCGCCCGGTGACGACCGACATCCATGGCGAAAAGCGCTTCCTGTCGACCATCGCCCGACGGCTCGACAGCCTCGGCGCCTTGACCCGGGGCGAGCGGCGCACGGCCGGGGCCGGGCTCTTCCGCGCCGAGGACAACCTGGAAAGCCCGTTCGCCCACCGCGCGCTGCAGGCCTTCTATGTGGCGCTTCACCATGGCGAGGTGGCGGCCATGGACCGTCCGGCGTTCGAGGCCAAGACCGGCCTCAGCCTCCTCGATGGCGAGGGCAACCTGCGGGCCTCGGACGACCTGCCGCCGATGAACACCTTCCTCAACCGGTTGCTGGCCCTGCGCATCGCCGACCAGAACGGCTTGTTCGAAGCCTTCGACGCCATCCTCGCCGGCATCCTCGAACGCGCCGCCGCGTCGGGGGCTCTAGACCGGGGTGTGGAGGACATCGTCGCCGACGAGTTGGTGGTGCTGGGCGAGGAGACGATCCGCACCGACGTCATGACCCGGGCCGAAACGCGGCTGGCGCGGTTCTCGCTACGCACGCGGCGGACCCTGGCCAGCGTCGAGGACACGCTGGCCAGCCTCGATCCGGCCGCCCTGCTCTATTGCGTCAACCGCAAGTCCGGTCGCGCGGCCCTGGTGGTCCAGGGGCTGACCACGACCGACGACGACGACCGTCTCACTGCAGCCGTGCGGCTGGTGCGGCCCGACAAGCGCACGACGACGCCGCTCAAGGTCTTCGAGGAGTCGGCTTGGGAGAGCGTCGATGAGGCGACCTGGAGCGAGGCCTGGCGCGCCGAGCTGGCTGCGGCCGACCCGTTCACCACCCGCGAGATCGTCCTGGTGACGGGGCTTCTTCTGCCGGTGTGGTCGAGCCTGCCCAGCCGGCAGGCCACGGTGCGGCGGATCAAGGGGCCGGACGGACGCCGCTGGCTGGGCCGCGTGCTCGACCCCTTGCAGGTCCCGCCACTTAGATTGGCCCTGGGCCTGGGCGATGCGGCCCAGACCATTGGCGAGCCGCGGTTCGCGCTGCGCTCGGTCCTGAAAGACGGCGCGTCCCTGGCCCTGGCCGGCGGCCTGTGGCTGCGGCGGGCCCGGGTGATGGACCGCTGGCGCATCGAGGTGGTGGGGGCCGCGACGCAGCGGCAGGCCTTCGTCAACCTCGGCTGCTTCGTGGAAATCATCGCCTACACGCCCCGGGTCTTCGTGCCCGTCGACAAGCCGGCCGTGCTGGGCGCGGTGCTGGCCCGCTGGCCGGCGCAGAGCTTGCTGCCGGCGGCGGCGTGAAAGGAGAAGGCAGGGCCGAGCGGCCGAGCGATCCGGACAATGGGGTCCGACGCCGTCAGATCGGAGGACGCCATGTCCGCCTCCCCTGCCCTCCCCGCCGCCGTCGAGCCGGTCCAGTCCGTCGAGGACGCCGCCGCGCGGACGCCCTTCCGCCCCAAGGCCAGGGGCGGTTGGGCCCCGTCACGTGATCGGGTTCTGGATCTTGCCGGGCGCTTCGGCGTCGACGTCATGCAGGACGCCGAGATCCTGCACCTGCAGATGGCCGGCGAGGACCGCGCCGAAAGCCTTGATCTCGCCCAGCGCCTGATCGAACGCTTCGGCGGTCTGGCCGGGGTGCTCGCGGCGGACCGGGGTGAACTGCGCCGGCATGTCGGCGAGGCCACGCTGCTGAACTTCAAGATCCTGCGCGAGGCCGCCGGGCGCGTGAGCCTTGCGGCGCTGGCCGCGCGCCCGGTGCTGTCGTCGTTCGGCGCGGTCGCGGATTTCCTCCGCGCCAAGCTCAAGGGCCTGCCGCGCGAGGAGTTTTGGGTCGTCTTCCTGGACAAGAAGAACAACCTGATCCTGGCCGAAGCCATGGGTCGAGGAACGGTCGATCACGCGCCCGTCTATCCCCGTGAGGTTCTACGCCGAGCTCTGGAGGTTGGCGCCACGGCCGTGATCCTGGCCCACAACCATCCCTCCGGTGATCCCGAGCCGTCCCGGCCGGATATCGACATGACGCGCGTCATCGTCGAGGCCTGCAAGGTTCTGGGCGTTCTCGTGCACGATCACCTGATCGTCGGCTCCGGGAAGATCCAGAGCTTCCGGTCCCTTGGGCTGCTTTAGATTCCGGAGAATCCACCCCCGAAGTTTCGCGGGTGAATTTCGGGGAGATGCGTTCAGGGCCGGATGCACCCATCCTCCCGAGCTTTTGGCGGGCCGTTGGCGCGACACACTGCGCCGGTGGCCCGTCTTTCGGTTGCTGCTTTCCGTGGCGTCGAGGGAGTGAGCGTGATGATCGATAGGCTTGGAACCGGTGAGCGCGTCTACCTGTCGATCAAGACCTACCTGCTCTCCGAAAGCGCCTTGCGGCCCGGCGGACGCATCGACGTCCCCGATCTGACGCGACGGTTCGGGGCCAGCGCCACGCCGGTGCGCGCCGCGCTGCACCGCCTGGTGGGCGAGCGGCTGCTGACGGCCCTGCAAGGCGAAGGTTTCCTCGTTCCCCGGCTGACCGAGCCGGATCTCTCCGACCTCTACCAATGGAATGTCGCCCTGCTGGTCAACGCCGCAAGGTCAGCTGGCGAGGAGCCTGCGATCCCGGCCCAGGCGCCGGCGGGCGATGGCCCCATCGCTGGGCTTGAGGATCTGTTCGCGCGGCTGGCCGCACGCAGCGGCAATGTCGAGGTTGAGTGGGCCGTGGCTGGCGCCAGCGACCGTCTGCATCGCCCGCGCTGCGCCGAGCTGGACCTCATACCCGAGTTTCAGGACGAGTCCCTGGAGCTTCGCGGGCTGGCCGCCACGGGATCTGCCGGCGCGCTCCGTCAGGCGCTCGTCGCCTACCACCGTCGCCGTCTGCGTCTGGTTCCTGCGATCGTTCGCAGCCTGCATGGCCTAACCGATCGGGACCCGCGACGGCCCGCAGAATAATCGGAAAATTCCGGCGCTATTCCTTGGGAGTTTTCCACCTCCGGTCGCACCGTACAACCGTCACGGTGGGCGTGACTTAGAGAAGGAGACCGTCATGGAACGGATCGAAGACCACATCGAAGACGCCCTGATCGACCTGGGCGCCGTCAGCGTCGAGACCAAGGGCTCGGATCTGCCGACTTCGGAAGTCGGCATCGGCCGCCAGCCGGCCGGCATCACCGAGGACTGACCCTCGGGGCGGAGGCGCCGGACCGGCGCTTCCGCCGCTGACAGACGATCCACAACTTCAGCCGCCCCGAGGGGCGCTCCAAGGACACGCGCCATGCAGCACATCGAAAACCACAGCGACGAGTTGGTCGAATTGGGCCGCGCCAGCGAAGAGACCCGCGGCCCCGACATGCCCACCTCCGAGGTCGGCATCGGTCGCGCCCCCTTCGGCATCGCCGAAGATTGAGCACCGGCGGAGCGGCCAGGCCGCTCCGCTTCGCAACCATGCTCAGCGTTCCCGCACGGCTGGCTCACGTCGTTACCGACGACGGAGCCGTATTCCTGGACATAGAGACCGATCGCTATTTCCGCTTACCGTCCCATCTGGAGCGGCCCTTCGCGGAGGCTTTGGCCGGCCGACCCGTCGCCCATGGCCAAGCCGACAAGCTTGTCGCCCTCGGCGTCTTGGAGCTTGCGCGAAACGCGGGACCTGCCCGACCGACAGCAGCCATCCGCGTGGCGGATTCCATCGTCGATTCGGCAACCCCTGGCAGGGTCCAGCTGCCCACGATGGCGGCGGCCACGGGGTCTCTCTTGCGCGCGCGAAGAAGTCTCAGCCGCGGCCTGGCGAAAACCTTGGACGCCATCGCTGCCAATCCGGCACGATCAGGCGCCTCTCGCGACAAAGCTTCACTTCGCCGGGCCGCCCTCGCCTTTCTGGCCGCTCGTCGCTTCATTCCGGTTCGACCGGTGTGCCTCTTGGACTCCGTGGCGATGCTTGATTATCTGAGCCGGCGAGGTCTGGACGCCGATCTGGTGTTTGGCGTCATCGTACGGCCGTTCAGCGCCCATTGCTGGCTCCAAGTCGGCGATCTGGCCCTAAACGATGAGTTCGACAACCTGGTCGGCCGCGCGCCGATCCTGGTGATTTGATGCGCAGCCGCTTCCTCCTGCTGTCCTGGGGACCTCAAGGGCGTGCCGAGGCGATGCGCCTGGTCGCAGCATTGACGGACTGGAGTTCCAAGGTCGACGGCCGAGACTGGATGTTGCTGACACCCGATCCCGAGAGCCCTGTTGAAGTCGAAGGGGCCTGGATTGTCGGTTCGATTTTCCCGCGAAGGTCCGAGCCGCCCCGTCCAGCCCGCGCACACGCCGAACGTCCAGTCGAGCGGCTCCTGCGGCGCCAGTGGGGGGCATATGTCGCGATCGTCGATCAGCGCGATCACGTTGAGGTCTTCCGTGATCCCTCGGGCAGCCTTCCGGCCTATTGGACTCGCCAGGGTGATTTGACCCTTGTCCTTTCGGGTCTCGAGGAGGTCATCGCTGCCGGCGCGATCGCGTCACGCATCGATTGGTCGTCCGTTGCTGGGATGATCGCCTATCCCCAAGTTCGCGCCGACCGGACAGGACTGAACGGGCTGCACGAACTTCTGCCCGGTCAAACCCTTCGGATTCGACTGGGTGCGCCAGACGGGCTGGCCTTGCGATGGTCGCCCTGGCGTTTCGCCGCGCGCTCCGCCGCCATTTTGGACCGGAGCCGGGCTACCGAGATGCTGCTGCATACGGTTCAAAGTTGCGTTGCGACTTTGGCGGAGCGTTTTCCCAGACCGCTTCTGGAGCTTTCAGGTGGCCTGGATTCTTCGATCATCGCCGCGAGCCTGCGACTGACTGGCCACTCAGTGGATTGCATCAACATCGTCACGCCGACAGCGGAAGGCGATGAACAGCGCTTCGCGCGTCTCGCCGCAGATGGTCATAGGCTCCGGATCGTTCCAGTGGCCGCAAAGGGTGTCGATATCCGGCGCGCCCGCGCGGGCCGCCTTCCCAGACCTGGAGCCCACGCCTTGCTGCGGCCGATCGAGGACGCTTTCGTCGCCGCCGCTCAAGCCAGCGGCGCCACCGCGTTCTTCAGCGGATTGGGCGGCGACAACGTCTTCTGCTCGCTCTCGTCGGCCGCGCCGGCGTCGGACGCTCTGCTCACCAGCGGCCCCGGGCCGCGTTTCATGCGCGCCCTCGACGACCTTGGGCGGCTCCACGGCTGCACGGCCTGGACCGCTGGAGGGCTCGCCCTACGCAAGGCGGCTCGTTCAGGATCGATGGGCCGGTTGCCGGCCGACGCCAGCTTCCTCGCGCCCGGACGCGCGCCCGATCAGGCTCCCTATCATCCTTGGATGTCGGCCCCCCGCGGCGCCTTGCCCGGCAAGCACGACCAAGTTCGAAGCTTGCTCCTGGCCCAGGCCTATCTTGATCGTTACGAGCATGCGGCCGAGGGCGATATCGTCTTCCCGCTTCTTTCCCAGCCGATCGTCGAACTGTGCCTTCGTATTCCGACCTGGCTCTGGATCGCCGATGGCCAGAACCGCGCCATCGCCCGTGACGCCTTCGCCTCGGCTATTCCCGAAGAGGTCGTTCGACGGCGCTCCAAGGGTGGGCTGAACGCCTTCGTGGCGGCCGTGTTCGAGGACAACATCGAAGGCCTGACGGCACAGCTGATTAATGGTCGACTGGCGCAGGCCGGGCTCCTTGACCTCTCCGCCGTCCGGGAGATCCTGGCCAATCCGGCTCTGGC
Organism: Caulobacter endophyticus; assembly: GCF_003116815.1. Taxonomy (GTDB): domain Bacteria; phylum Pseudomonadota; class Alphaproteobacteria; order Caulobacterales; family Caulobacteraceae; genus Caulobacter; species Caulobacter endophyticus. Next base: position 20,760 of record NZ_QDKQ01000044.1, on the reverse strand, counting down.
GTCCGGCCAGGCGCTTTTTCGCGTTCTGCAGCTCGCCGATGTCGAAGCCTGGGCCCGGACCTGGGACGATCCCTGAGGACTCATGACCCGGTCCTGGCTCGGTCCGACATGGCCCGCCATCGCTTGTACTGTTCGGCTTTCGCCGGATCGGGGTCTTCGACATCCTGCAACCAGAAGCGAAACCAGTCGAGGTTCCGGACATAGGCCGCCAGGCGATGTCGAGGCTGGACGAGGATGTGCGGTTCATTGGCGAACACCCGCAGCTCGAACGGGGTCGCGCTGTTCGAAAGCCGAGCGATCAGCTCGATGGTCGGGCGGAACTCTTGCTCGGGCATCTGCATCAGCACCGCCGCCCGGATGCGATCGACGTTGAGGGCCGGAGAGATGCGTTTCCACCGATCCGGCGTCTCGTCGGGTGCGCCCAGGCCCCAGACTTTTTTTAAGTTGGCCGGGACGTCACGGCCCCGGAAGCTGTTCATCCAGTAGTAAGTCGGCTCCAATTGTACGGAGGTCACCGAAATGGCCCTGAGCAGATCGCTGTTGATCGCGGTCCAGTAGGTTACCTCGCTTCCGAAACTCAACCCGCCCATACCGACCCGTTCGGGGTCAATGAGGCCGCGACGGTCCAGGATATCGACGGCGGCGCGCAGGCCCCGTGTCGAAGTCTCGTACTCCGCGACCGAGTCCTGTTGCTCGGAGACCGGCGTCGGATAATTGACGCAGAGCACCGCGATGCCCGCCTGGGCGATCAGGGCAAAGGGCCATTCGTCGCCCGTTCCACCGCGAAGATAGCCGTCGCAGTTGTAGTAGTGGATGAACAACGGGGACCGCCCGGCCATGCCATCGGCCGTCAGCAGCCGGCCCAGGAAAGCCTGACCCTGAGCGTCGGTCCATTCGAAGCGCTGAACCTTCAGGCCGCGCGGAGCGTCGAGATCGGTGTTGGGCGCATCGAGAATGGTACGCTTCCCGTCGTCCAGCCCGAACGCCATCAGACGTGGCGCGACGAGCGGTTCGGCGACGACGCAGACGGCGCGCTTGGCTCCGATCGCGCAGGGCTGTCGCGATCCGCCCCCGCTCAGCGATCCGTCTATCGATACGATCTCGCGGGCGCCATTCGACCGGGGGTCCCACACCCAAAGGGCGTAGTAGCCGTTGCGGTCTCGAACGGTGAAGGCGACGTCCGTGTGCTGCGGACGCCGTGCGGCGGCCAGTACGCGACCTTCTCGACAGGCAGCGAGCTCGCAGGGGGCCCATGACTCGTCGGTGAGTTGGGCCTCCAGACGTGTCGAGACGTTGCCGACCGTCAGACGGATCGCGCCAGCACCCGCCTGTCCCGGTGTTTCTGTGATCAGAGTCCCGTGATTGGGCGTCGTCGAAATCGTCGTGGCCGGCGTGCCCTGGACGTCGGCGACGGCGAAGGTCTTGAGGTCAACGACCCTCCGTCGCGGCGGCTGGCCCGCCAGACGTGCGCCGCGACCGAACCATAGCCCCGAAAGACGCTGGCTGGCCAATCTGCCGTTGACCTCCACCGCGCCAAACAGGCTCTGGGCCGGGTCCACGGTTTCGTCGATCAGCACCCCGTCGTCGCGATCCCTAGCCTCGGCCGCCAGGATTTCGGCCCTAGTCGCGCCTGTTTCGTAGGTCAGGCGGTCGTTGGAAATCGAAAACCTCTCGACGTCGGCGTCATCGCGCGTAATCGGCTGGGCGATCAACCGGTCCACGGCCGCCCGCCAGACCTGGACGCCATCGTTTCCCAGCGCCCTGAAATAGAAGGCGCGGGAGTCGGCCGCCCAGACTGGCGCCTCGATCACCGGTACGCCGGCCGCGCTCCAGAGCGCGAAGCCCCCGTCAGCGACACGGCGCGCGACGCCCGGTGCGCCGAGCGGCGCGACATACCATTCCAGGCGGTAGCGGTTGGTGGAAAGGTCCGCCCGACCCCGGCGGTAGGCGACGAATGCGCCGTCCGGCGAGATGGCCGGCGCGGCGATCTCCGTCATCTCGATCAACTGCCGCGCGGTCGGCGCGGCCTGGCCCCCGGCAGGGATCAGCAGAAGAAGCGCGAGGAGCCAGGCGAGCCTTACCACGAGCGCACGAGCTCCAGGGCGATCAGGCGACCGATCGGGCTCGCCTTCTCGCCGTCGTAGCCGGTGGCCGACGTGACCGAGCGGATTTCCGCGAAGGGAGGATCCTTGTCGAACAGGTTGCTGACCGATAGGGCCACCCGGAGGCCGGCAAGGCGTCCGGCGTCCGGCGGAGCCTGCCAGGCGAGCTGCAGATCGGTCGTCGTCCAGGACTTTACGGACTGGGCGGGGATCGGGATCTGGTTCTTATAGCCGTCGATGTAGTTGACCGCGATGTTCGTCGCCCAAGGTCCCTGGGTCCAGTTGATCCGGCCCCTCATCCGTAGGTGATTGGGATTGCCAACGGTGCCGACGACGTCGACGGTCGGCGAGGTCTCGGTGACCCTCTGGTTGACGGAGAAAACGTAGCTGCCGCTGAGGCCCAGACCGAGTTGGCCGGCGCCCATGGGTCGCCGGTAGTCGAGATCGAAGTCCACGCCGTCCTCGTCGACCTGCGAGAGATTGCGGTTGCGCAGGTCTACGATCGCTTTGATGGCCGAGGCGGGAATGGCCGAAGGATTGGTCAGTTCAGAAGCGGCATAGTAGCGGGCCACCAGATCGGCGGGCGGATTGTCCTGGATGACCCCCGCGTACACCGCGCGCTCGATCAGTAGGTTGAAGGCGTTGGCGTTCACATTGGCGATGCGATCGCGGTAGGCGACCTTGAAATAGCTCGCCGTCAGCTTCAGCCCGTCGATCCGGGGGGGCTGGTATTCGACCGTGCCCGACCAGGTGGTGGCGCGCTCGGGCCCGGTGTCCGGCGAGTTTCCAACCAGGGCCAGGACGGGCGTTGAACCGGTAGACGAGGCCGGATCTGGAAGGGCGACGGGCTGGTAGAAGGTCAGCCCGGGGCCGACTTGCAGGTCCTGGAAGCTGGGCGCACGGAACGACTTGCCGTAGCTGCCCTTAAAGGTCAGGGAGCGCGTCGGTCGCCAATCCAGTCCGATCTTGGGATTGCGGGTCGTTCCCACGTCGCTGTAACGCTCGATCCGACCGGCCAGGGCGAGATCAAGCTGACCGACGGCCGCCGTCGGGGAAAGGATCGGCACGCGAACCTCGGCGTAGGCCGCAGCGATCTCACGCCGACCGGGATAGAGGGTCTGCGCGGTGACCGGAGTCGCGGTCGACAAGTCCGTCACAGTGCTCTGACTGTAGCGCTCAGAGCGCCATTCCGCGCCGAGGGCCGCCTTAACCGTGCCGGCCGGAAGGTCGAAGAGCGGGCCGTCGGCGCGCAGGCTGCCCGACCACACCTCGTAGACGCCGCGGCCGGTGTCGTAGCCCCTGACCCGAGCGATCGTGGTGGGATTGGTCGAGCCCGGATCGCCGAAGACGTTGTAGGCCGTAGCGGGATCGGTGTCGGCCAGGGCGGCGCGCAGCCGGAAGCTGTTGATGTTGTTATCCGAGCGCCAGTTTTCGCGCTGGCGGCCGTACCCTCCCTGAAGCGTGGCCGACCAGGCCGCGAAGGATCGGGTAACGCCGGCCGTGGCGTTGACCGCGCGGGCCCCGCCGCTGTTCACGGGCTTGCCCAGGTCGCCCCGGAAATCATAGCGCACGCTGACCGGCTGACGGGCGCCCAGCACATCGAGATAGAAGGGGTTGGTGACCGGGACGCTGGCCGTGCGCTCCAAACTGCCGATGTACTGGCGTTCGAACCGCCGATCCGCCGCCAGCACCTGTCCGAATAGTTCGGTTTTGTCGTCGAGGTGCTGGCGCGCCGACAGATAGACGGCATGCCGGCGTTGGCGAGGCAGAAGATCAGTGTCGCGCTGCTGGTCGGATTGGTTGATCTGTCCGGGCAGCAGTTGGCCAACCGTCAAGCCCACGCCGTTCTGTCCGCTCGGGATGGCGTAATACCGCCCGCCGGCGAAGATGTTCCCTGGCGATCCGAAGGGCTGGCGGTTGTCGGCGCCGCCTAGCGCGCGCAGGTCCTCGGTTGCGTAGGCGCGGTCATTGGCCGAAAGGCGGCCGCGCTCGTAGTACTCGTAGGACAGGGTGAGATGGCCACCGTCCCAGTCCTTGCCCCAGATCCCCCCAACCTGGCCCTCTTGGGCGTCGCCATCGGCCGTGCCGAAGCGGAGGCGCGTCTCCAGGCCCGTGAAGCGATCGCGCATGGCCAGATTGACCACGCCGCCCACTGCGTCCGAGCCGTAGAGCGCCGATGCGCCGTCAGCCAGGACCTCCACATGGTCCAGGGCTGAACTAGGGATCAACGAGACGTCCGCGAAGAGGCCTGACACGCCGCCGAGCGCCGGCCGGGCGCCGTTGAGCAGGACCAGGGTGGAGTTGCTGCCCAAGCCGCGCAGATTGATGGAGGCCCCAAGACCGGCGTTGAGATAAGCGTTGTTGCGGTTGTTATAGCCGAGCGTGGACTCATTGGGGCCGCCGCCAAAGTTCTGCGGAATGGCCTGGACGATCTGCTGGGTGGTGGCGTAACCGCTGGCCTCGATGTCCCGCCGGCTGATCGAGATGAGATTGGAACCGACCGGGCCCGCGCCCCGGATACGAGTGCCGGTAACGACGAGCTCCGACAGGATCTCAGCGTCGCCGGCCTGGGGCTCCCCCAGGACCTGCCCGGTCGCCCCCATGTCGCCCGGCTGGACCACCAGGTTGGCGCCGACTGTCACCAGCTGCAGCCCCGAGCCGGAAAGCAGGGCGCCATAGGCCTGATCGGCCGTGTAGCGGCCCTTCAGGGCCGGAGCGATCTTGCCGCGGGCCAGGCTGGTGGAAACGACGATCGGGCGACCGCTGATGCGGGCCACTTCCGACAGCGCCGTGGCCAGGGGCTGGGCCTTGAGGTCGTAGGCCTGGTGCTCGGCCTGGAGCAGCCGGGGCGCGGCCATGGCGGGCGCGGCGGCCGCGGCGACGAAGGCGGCTGCCGTGGCCATCAGGCCGCGGCGGAGTATGGACGTGTAGCGAGACATGAGGGCCCCCAAAACCCAGACCGCGCCGGTCGCGGTCGTTCGGGGGGCTTTGACGAGCTAGGCGCGCGCGACCTGAAGAAAAACTTTCATCGAATTGTCGCAGGCATGTCAGGCGTCGTTGCGGGTCAGGATCAGGTCGCCGCCAGGCGCGCTGGAGACCGTCAACCCAAGGGCCGCCCCCAAGGCGCGGGCGAGGCCGTCGGGATCGGTGACCTTGAGACCGCCGCTGACTTGCAGGCGGGCGAGCGCTGGGTCGGCGAGGCGAATCTTGCGGGCGCTGTAGCGGTTGGCCTCGGCGATCACCTGGTCTAGACGCGCGCCATCGAACACGAGGAGGCCTGTGGGCCATTGGCGGTCCCGCGCCGGGGCCGGCGTGGCCGCGCCTGGGCGTCCGCCAGTCAGGATCATGCGCTGGCCGGCCTCGATGCGGGTCCGGGTCTTCTGGAGCAGCCCGCCGCCCTCGGCCCGCACATCGCCCCGAAGCGTCGCGACCTCGACTTCGTCGCCGCCTTGTCGGCGAAGATCGAAGGCGCCGCGCTCGGCGTTCACCCGAACCTGGTCCGCCTGGATTTGCAGAGGCCGCTCCGATTGGACGCGGACGCGTCCACGCTCCAGCACCAGGCGTGGGTGATCTCCCGCCGTCGAGGCGGTCAGGACGGTGTCGGTGTCGAGAACGACGGTGACGTCGCGCGCCAGGGCTATGGTGCGGATCTGGCCGGGCGCCGAGACGTATCGCTCACCGAGTCCGGCGCCCGTGCGCGGCGTGAGGACCGTCTGGGACAGGACGACGGCCCCAAGGGCCAGTCCCGCCGCGGCGGCCGTCCACCACACCGCCGCCGGCGGGCCTCGATGTGCGGCGCTGGTGCGAAGCCGAAGCTCCGACAGCCGCGAGTGGCCCAGGACCACCGAGTCGTCGAAGCGCTGGACCAGGCGGTCATAGGTCTCCTGGCGCAGAGGATCGGCGCGCCAGGCGTCGAACTCGCCGCGCGCGGCGTCCGCACCGGGTCCACGCATGCGCGCGAACCAGCGAGCCGCCTCCTGGCGAAGGTTTTCGTCATGCCCCACAGTCATCGGATGATCTTAGGGCCGGCCGAGGTGGCGGTCGATGGTGGCGATCGCCGTGATCATGTACCGCTCGATGGAGTTGAGCCCGAGGCCCATGGCCTTGGCGATCTCGGCGTAGGTCTGGCCTTCGATCCTGTGGCGAAGATAGACCTCTCGGGGCTTCGGCTTGAGTTTCAGGATCGCCGCCTCGTGACGTTCGAGCAGTTGGCGGGCTTCCAGCGCCAGGTGCGGGTCGCCGTCATTGGCTGCGTGCAACTCCGGGTCCAAGACCGCGTGGGTGCGCTCACGAAACCCTGAGACGCTCTTGGCGCGGTCGCGCAGCAGGTTCCGGGCGATGCGGGCGAGATAGGCCTCGGGCTTCTGAAGGCTCTGGCCCTCGGCTGCCCGGGTCAGGCGCAGGAAGGCCTCCTGCGCCAGGTCCTGGGCCTCGTCCTGGCTGGTGCGCCGGCGCAGGAACCGCACGAGGGCGGGAGCCTGTCGGCGGAACAAGGCGTCGAGCTGGCGGCGCGTGTCGTCAGCGTCGCCCAGCAGCGGGTCGGCGGTATCCATGGTCATCGGGGGGCTGTCCCGATCCAATGATCGCGTGATCGAAGTCTGGTCTCAGTTTGCCTAGCCACATCCGCCTCCAGGAGAGGCGTCGGATCCGGCGGGGCCGGGTCCCTGAGACCGAGCTTGAGTGTGGAGCGGCCGTCATCGACGGCGCCGCCGGCGCAGCACACCGGTCGCGCCGGGGCGGAGCCGAACGCGAAGCGGTTGGTTCAAGCGAGGTTCTCACGCCTCGACGCCGCGCTTTCAGCGGCGTGCGTCGAGTCTAGAACGGGGTTCAGTCAAATGGCAAGGCGCAGTCGGCGAGCGCGGGTGTCATTGCCGAACTGAATGACGCCGGCGGGTCAAGCCAGGCGGGTGAAAGCGCTTTTGCTATTGCGGGCCCTGGCGGCCGCCTTGGCCATGACCGGCTTCAGCAGCTCGGCCTGAGCCAGCGCCAAACGCACGCAGGTCACGCCGCGGGCGCCGGCCCCGCCAGCCTGAGGTGAGAAGACGCCGGGCGCCGCAGCCATAGCCCCCGCCTGGTCTTCGGGCGAAAGGCGCAGGACGGCGAAGGCCGGATCGGGCGCGCCCAGAGTGGCGAACACCTTGTCGCCGACCAAGAACTCGATCGTTCCCAGGCGCGAGGCGACGCGGGCGTTGAGCTGGCTGAGCGCCAGCTGGCGGAAGTCATCGGCGGTCATGGATCGCGATTTAGTCGTACGTGGTTCCAGGCCGATGACATATACTCGCAAAGGCGGCAAGGGCGGTTAGCGCCAGGAGCGGACTCAACGATCGCTCTAGAAACTCGATTACCGGACGTTGGCGCCCCTCCAGGAAAGCGACATTAAAAGCGGCGAAGAGGCGTAGCCGCATTCGACACGCTGCTGGCTGGCACAACTCCTTGCCGTCGCTGGATGGCCTCCCGCTCGAAGAGATTGGCGGTCCCAAGCTTTGCCTTCAGCATCCTGCCTATTGCTGGGCAGCGCAGAGGCAAGCTTGGCTGCTTTTGCCCTCTTAAGGCCGTTCGCGCAGGGCGAGGAGTCCGGCATAGGCACCTGCACTTCTCAGTCCAGGCTGGTCAATACCGCTATCAGTTCACGGGTGATGACCCGGGCCAGTCGCCTTTCGAACCATTCAACCCGCTTGAGATCGACGATCGCTCCGAGCCTTTCATGAGATTTTCCCAGCCTAGCTCCGATGATGTTTGGCGCTTTCTGAATACTTCACACCGCGTTACAAACTGCGCCAAATGGCGAAGTACCAGTCGGCAGAAAAAGACGCCTCTATGCGACCCGATCGCCGCCCAGCCGTTTCGCTCTGCTCCATCTAAACTTCTACGAAGGCAGGAAGCGCCCTGGTGAAAACTCCGATGGACACAGCGCCATGCCATTTAGCGTAGAAAAATCAAGCAAATTGACGTATTGCAGAGGCTATATTTTTATAGTCCAAAACTCTAGCCAGCTCCTCGGGGGTATAGCCATCTTCATCTTTTATGATTTTTGACGCCCCCCCCCTAAGCAGCAAATCGACACACATTTCACTTTTAGCCGAAACAGCATTGTGAAGAGGGACTCTACCAAGATCCCCCCTAATATTTGGATTGGCCCCAGCCTGCAAAAGCACCCTCACCGCCTCAGCACTTCCTTCCATGCTCACAACGTGAAGCAGTGTGTCACCATCCGAGCCAATCATATCAACGCTAAATGTTTTCACATGCATGAACGGCGAATAAGCCCTATAAAGCTCATATATATCATATATGTTCATAACAATTACCTAATTGGACACCATTTTATATTTGAGGTACAATTATCGTTATACTCCTTCTTAAGCCTCGATTGAAACACAAACTCTTGTATTATTGAGATGCTGTGGCGCCCAGGGCCCCATCTTGAATCCCAGCTTATCCGCATTTTTATACACTGCTCAGAACGCTTGATGCGCCGTCCAAGATATGAACACCTATCTTGATCCGGCCGCTGCATTATCGGAGCGCACATTCGTTTATAATCTTTATATTCCGCATCCTTTCTAATTTTATCCCTATCCTTCTTAACAGACCTCTCCAGGCTCGTCGGCAACCCGATCATTTTGAGAAGATCATCATCCGTGAGATCGTAAGGCGTAAGCGGACCCATGTTCGGGTTACTTCCCGGTACAAGAGGGCGTACCAGTGAACGCTGAAGCCCATCAGGATCTACATATTCGGTGGGCCTCCCATCGACGTATGCGTAGAGGCTCTGGCCGGCGGCCAGCCCCAGGGGATCAGCCTGGACATAGCGGGCCAGGGAGGGATCGTAGTCGCGGTTCCAGTTCTGGCTGAAGCCGGATTCCAGCTGCTCCCATTGCCCTGGCAGGCGAAGGTCCAGGCTGGCGGTGGAGCCAAACACCTGAGCCTTGCCGAAGGGCTCGACGAAGGCGTCCCAGACCTTGGCCTTGGAGGCGTCGGTCATCATCTGCGGCTCATCGAGCTGGCCGGCATGGATGTAGTAGATCTGAGCCGAGCCGGTGCTGTGATCGATCACCGCCAGCGGCGCATCGTCGAGCCAGACGTACTCCTTGATCACCGCGCCGGTATTGCCGTCGTGCTCGGCCAGCAGATGGCCTTGCAGGTCGAAGACGTAGTGGGTGGTCTTGCTGGTGGGGCTGAACACCGAGCGCCAGACCCGCTGGCCGCGGAAGTCGTAGCCGTAGTTGCTGACGTCGGTCCCGTCCTTGTTGACCACCACCAGGCGCTTGCGGCCGTTGTAGTAGTACTGCCAGACGGGGCCGCTGGTGACAGCGTCCTCGTAGAGATCGCCGCCGTCGCGGTAGATCAGCTGACGCAGCACATCGCCGTTGGTGTCCTGCACCTCGGTGACGCGGTTGTTGGTCCCCGAATTGAGGGCGAACTGGTAGGCGACATTGCCTCCGGTCACCGTCCTGAAGTCGGTGCGGTTGCCGGCCCCGTCATAGGCGTAGCTGTGGTCGCCCCAAGGGCCCACGCCGTACTGTAGGCGCCCGGTGTCGTAGTAGCCGAAGCTGGCGCTGCGGCCGGTGGCGGCGTTGTCGGCGATCCCGTCCAGCTGGCCGTTGGCGTTGCGGTCGAATGACAAGTCAAGGCGCGTCACGCCCGTGGCCGAAACTCGCGTGCGGCTCAGCCAGCCGTTCTGATCGAAGGTCCGCGCCAGTTGCAGGCCGTTGCCATAGGTAAGGCCCTTCAGAGGGCCGAACGGCTGGTAGCTCACGCTCGAGGCCAGAGCCTGGCTCGCCGCCGTCGGCGAGACCTTGGTGCTCACCCCCGTCACTAGGCCGTCACTCGCCCGCGCATAGATCACTGTGCGCCCCGAGGGCAGGGAAACCTGGGTCACCTTGCCGTTGACGTCGTAGGCGTAGCCCACCGTGTAGGCCGCTCCCTGGATTAGCTTGGCGTCCTGGATGATGCGACCCTGGGCGTCATAGACATAGGCCGTCGAGCCCGACTCTTCGGTGATGCTGGTCAGCCTCCCTTGGCCCTTGTTGCCGCCGGCCGTGGCGTCGTAGCCAAAGCTCACCGTCTCCCAGGCCGCGCCCGGAACGGTGATCCCGGTCGGGCGACCCGCGCCGTCGAAGCTGAAATTGGTTTCCTCGCCGTCGCCGTCGATCAGCTTGGTCATCCGCCCGGCCGCGTCGTACCAGTACATGCGCACGCCACGGTCGGGGCTCGTTTCCATGATCGTCTGGCCAAAGCCGTCGACCACCATGGTGGTCTCCAGCGCGCGGCCATCCTTGTGGCTGACCATACCGTCGCCGGCCTCGTAGGCGTAACGGATGCTGTGGCTTTCCGGATCGGTTTTGGTGATCACCCGATCCAGCGCGTCGAACGCCGTCGACGAGGCCTTGCCGCGAGCATCAACCAGGCCCACCTCGTTGCTCACCTTGTCGTAGGAAAACTGGGTCGTCTCCGAACCCGCGCCGACGCTGCGGATCAGCCGCCCCAGCTCGTCGTAGGCAAAGCTCTGCTGGCCGGTGATCGTCCCGCCCGAGGCCTTCACCGTCATGGCCGTCGGCGCGCCGAGCGCGTCCGGGGTCAGGGTGATGGTCTCGCCGCGGTCGTTCTCAACCTTGGTCAGTCGCCGGCCCGCGTCATAGGTGTAGTCCAGCCAGCCGCCGCCCGGCAGGGTCATGCGTGTCAGATCGCCCATGGCGCTGTAGGTGAACTGGTAGTGGCTCTGGGCCGCCCCGGGGTTCATCGTCGCCGTCAGAACCCGTCCCTGGACGTCGTAGGTCAGGGTCGCGCTCACTCCGTTGGGATCGACGATCGTCGTCGGCTCGCCTCGCCAGTCCCACGCCGTCACCGTCGTGACCTTGCCCACCGCATCGGTGGCGGTCTGCAGGAAGCCATTGGTGTTGTAGGTGAAGCTCTGCTTGTCCACCGTGCCCGACAGCGGGCCATCAATACTCAGCAACTGGCCAGTGGCGCTCCACTCGTAACTCCAGGTTCGGGTGCGGCCGTTGGTGGCGTAAGGGACCGTGTAGCTGCTGGTGTCGGTCTGGGTCAGCGAGGTTAGAGCCCCGGCAGTGTTGTAGACATAGTCGGTCGTCAGCTTGGGCTCGATCACCTTGCTCGGTAGATTGAACGTTGTGTTCCAAGTGTAGTTGGTCGTCCGAGCCGCCGCCGTTCCCGATCCTTCGGTCACCTGGGTCATTCGTCCGGCGGTGTCGCGCACATAGGTCGTCAGCCGCCCTTCTTCATCCGTCGTCGAGGCGATGAACCGGTTGGCGTCGTAGGTCAGCGATGTCGCGCTCGCCGGGCAGTTGGTCGACGCCACCCCCGTCGTCCCCACAAGCTTGGTGTCGTACATCCAGGTGTAGGATCGCGCGAAATTGTAGGTTTCCTGCTTGCCCAGAGCATTGGTGACGGTGCGCGTGTAGTTTGCGCCAGAGGCGCCGTAGGCTACGGAGGTGGCGTCGACGCCACCGGGGCCGCTGCTGCTGATCGCCCGCCCTTCGGCATCGTATGACGCCGTCCAGCGGACCACGTCATCCTTGTCCTTCACCGCCGTCACGTACGTCGGAAAGCGCGCGTCGCCATACTCGTAGGATGTCTTGTCCAATAGAGCGCCCGCCGCGTTCTTGTACTCAACGGTGAGAAGGCGCTCGGGCTGGTCGTAGTTCTCCTGCGGCGACACCGCGCCATAGGCGTATTGGATCTTGTAGCCGCCAGGCAGCCCCAACTGGGTGATGACCGCCGGCGCAGGATTGGCCCCGCTGGTCATCTGCCAGGAAGCCGTGACCGTCTGACCGCCGCTATCCGTCATCGAGACAAGTTCACCGGCCGCACCATAGGCGAGGGTTACGGTTCCCCCCCCTCGGAACACGATCTTGCTCGGCCGGCCCACCGTGTAGGCCGAAGTCCCTGGCGGCGCTTGGGTGTCGATTTCATAGAGGTCACCCTCGGGCGTGCGCAGCCGCCATTTCGAACTTGCATCGTCAACGGTCGACAAATCGGTTGGAAAGGCGCCGACGAACTCCAGGCGATAGTCCGTCTGCAGCAAGGCGCCGTAGTTCTCCGACACTGGCTGCAAGGATCCGTCCGCCTGCTTGGCGAAGGTCAAAGCTTGCCCATCGGGCAGGGTTACGACCAGACGCCCTCCCGACCAGTAGCTCGGATCGAGATCGAGGCGCACGCCCGTGCCTAGGGCCCAGTTGGCCAGGCTTTCAGGCTGCGCGAATACGTCGGATTTTGCCCACTGGTAGCGACTGCTGACGAACTGCCGGGTCAGAAGCGGACCAAAGGATGCCGGTCCTGGCTCACGCTCGGTAAAGCGCTTGGAGCCGGACATGAGGTCAATCGGATGAGCCGTTATGGGCGTCGCACGCCCGCCATTGTCGGCAAGGCACATGCCCGGGCCGATAGGGCCGTCCGTCTGACAGCTACCGGGCGATCCCTTGCAGTAAAGGTGGATGCCCGCGAAGCCCCAGCCTACCCCCTCTCTTAGCCAATTGCATTTGGCCGTCGTGGCGTTGGTCTGGGTGACGCCCATGTGCCAACGATAGCCCCCTATGGCAATAACAGGGGGCCAAGTGGCCATGTCGGCATAGGCGATGTCGCATGCGGCGGTCATTGACGGCGCGCAGCGAAACCCGCTGCCATCTCCGGCGGCGTAACACCATCCGTCCGGCGTCGCCGCGGCGGCGGGTGTCGCCACGGACATGAAGATGCCGCTGAGCGTCAGGATCAAGGCCGCCGCAAGACGCGAAGAGGCCCTTGAAACGCGGGACCTTGCGATCACGCCCATACGCGTACCAAAGCTGGAAGTCGCCGACCGCACTGCATGCCCAAACATACGCAAACCGATACAGACATCCGCGGTAGATCGCGGACGGTCATACAAGTGCAAGCTTGACCATATTGCAATCCTGGATAGGCATACTTCGCCAAAGCTTCACAGCTTGACGCGTGATGGTTGCCTGACGGTCAGGATTTCGGTTGCCCGGCCGCGCCAGGGCTGAACGGCTCAAGGGCGGCTGCTGATACAAAAAGGTAAACCGTGACCATCGTCCCGTTGCGCCGGATGCTCGCCGAACGCGCTCCCACGGCGTCGAGGACGCCCCCCGCAACCTGCCCCCCCCTGGCGACCCAGGTTGGAGCGGCCCCGTCGACCGACAGCAGGGCCCGCTCTTGCCCAGCCTCCAGACTGACGCCTTTCAGCAGAACCTCTCTGCCGACCGGCGGCGTCACGCCGGCGCCGGCGAACATGGCAGCGGACAGGGTCAAAGGCGGTCTTACCGGCAAAACGTAAGCCGTCGCCGCCGGAACAGGAGCCTCCACAGGATCTTCGGGAGAACTGTTCAGGACAATGAAGCCGGCCGCGCCCAACATGCAGCCGACGGCGGCGGAGCGGGCATAGGCGCCTCTCAGACGACTAATCACAAGGAACCTCCCCGGTCATCTCCACAAGGAAGCGCTGATCCTCCAAGGCGGACACGCGGACCTCCTCATAGAAGATGGCGGGGGCCGCCGTGGAAGAAAGCCACCCTTCCAGATCTGCGGCGCTCGCCCGGAATGAAAGCCGCACCTTGGCGCCCTCCGGCGCAGGTAGGCTAGCTACGCGGACATCGCTCAGCTTTCCCGGGAACGCCGAGAGCCGGCGCTCCAGCTTAGCCCCTACGCGATCGACAGGTCCTTCGCAGAGCGACATCGCGGCCAGACGATCATGCTCGACAGTTTTCCGAGGAGGAACTGGCCGCGGTATGGAGGTCGCGCCTCGCTGTGGCCCGGCGACCAGCAAAAGCACCAGGAACACTCCCGCGACGGCGACAGCCAGGCAAAGCGCGGAACGCAACCAGGTGAACCTCATCGCGTCTCTCCACGCCCATGACGCACCGTAGGCCGGAAGACGACGGAAGGCCCGCGCGCCCGAGCGCCCGCGATCGGAGCTTTGTCCGGCTTTGCGATCCACGAGGCCTGGTCGGGGCTTGGCGTGACACCCGTCGCTGGGACCAGCGGCATGTTGTTGCCAGCCGACGAGATCTCGATCCCATTCCTGCGCCAGACAACCGTCCGGAAAGACGCGTCAGGTGAACGATTTTTCGCCACCCAGGCCAAGTCATCGCCGACCTGAAGGCCAGACCTCCCGATGAGATCTTGCCTGGCGATCAGAGCCATCCGGCGCATGGTCCGCGCCTCCGCTCGCTCGATGCGCGCAATGTCATTGCGCTGCTGGTCGCGCAGCGCTGTCGAAGCATTGCGAAGCTCCACGGCGCGGCCGAGCGCCAACGCAACAAGCGTCACGGCGCCAATCGACAGCGCGGCATCCACCGCGCGTCGTCGCGCGATCGAACGAGCCTGCTCCAAAGTGCGAAACACGAATGTCACCGCACGCTCATCGACGTGCGCGATGCGCCGTTCCTTGAAACCGCCTTTGTCGAGCCGTTGATAGGCGGCGGCGAAACGCCCCGGCGCTCCGCGCCGCCATCCACCAAGCCTTCGAACGTCTATCGCCAGGTTGTCCTTCAGCGGCGCGCCTTCGGTCGCCTGCAGACGAGCCGCGCGCATTTGATCCCAAGGCGATCCGGGCGGTATTTCGACGGTGCGAACAAAGAGAGGGGCTTCGACTTGGCTCATCGGCGGCCCTTCATGACCGTGCAATCGCCACTACTCCGATCAAAGACGCAGTCATGGGCCTGAGAAATAGGAAGACGCAACACCGCCCAGGGCGCGTCGCCGGACATTACCGCCAACGCCCGCAGCCTGCCCGCGGCCTGCGACGGAGGCCAGCTCGTATGCAGAGCCTCATCGGATCCGACATAGAGCAGTCGCAAGCTTGCATCCGAACGGACACGCACAGCAGTGCTGACGCCATCGATCCTGACCTCCGCCCGTCCCTGGTCAGCGTCGACTTCACAGAAGACGCCATCGGACCCGCATTGAAAACGGGCGTGGTTGGGCCCGCCAACGAAACCGTTCCCCTCGCCGTCAAACGGACCAAGCATCGCGGGCAGCCGCTTTACGAGACGGATCACCTGCGCTCGGTCCGACAACATCTCGTGGGTCGCGGCGATGCGGGAGACCTGGCGCGATCCCACGATCACCACCTGACTGACGCCGGCCAGGGCCAGAGAAATGATCACGAGCGCCGTCAGGGCTTCGACCAGAGTGTAGCCGTCATCACTTCGCGGCATCTGCTTCCCCGCAAAACCGTCGCCCCGTCACGCGCCGTTGGGGCTGTTCGGCTGTGAGAGGTGCGAGGATCTGGACCCGACAGACGCTATAGACCCGGCCATCGATCTCGACCTCATCGACCACATTGGCGACATAGGCTGACGTAAGTCCCGGCTTGACCTCGCCCAAGCGCGCCCACGCGAGGGCGGCAGCAGGAACGCCCGCCCGGAGATGTTTGGCGCGTCGAGACATTTCGAGCGCTTGGGCTTGCACCTTCAGAACCGCCGCCAGCCCGATGGCGACGAGCAGAAGCGCCACGATCGCATCCGCCGCGAGGTATCCCTTGTCGTTCACGGCCTCTCCCCCGTGAGAGAGCTAGGCGCCAGAAACGAAAAGTCCGGGGCAAGCGCGACCTGCGCAGGCTTTCCTCCCATCGCGTAGGGGCCGCATTGCAAGGCGGCCTGGATAACCAGGTTGGCTTCCTCGATCCGCTGGCTTGAGGCCGTGCCGGCCGCGAAGGTCAGGTCCGGGGCTGCGGCCAGACGACCGTCCGCAGCCAGGGATATGTTCAAGGTGCTCCCGCCGATGTTGGGCGCGCGATCCACCGGCAGGCAACGTGCAATCTGCCGCAACAGGTTCTCCGCGCCATCGGGATCACCGGCCTGACGTCCAGTAAGGCTGGTCTCGCCGCGCGCCGGCGAAGACGCGGCCAACGTGTCTTGCGTTTGCGCCGTCATATCCTCCGCCGCGGTTTGACGCTTGGCTTCTTCTTCGACCGCCAGCAGCGATTGATCAGGCCTTGGCCGTGGCCGTGGAGGGGACGGTGACGCCGTGGACCTCGGCGTCGTCGCCCCGCTGAGCGCCCTCCCCTCCGAGCGCTGGTCGGGCAGATTGACCAGACTAAGCGAAAGCCCGCGCACGCCCTGACGAAGTCCGTCGTCGACGCCCAGAGGCGTCAGACCGGCCTGGCGCGCGGCGGTTCCGGAGATCAGCACCGAAAACAACAGGAGATGGACCGCGAGCCCGCCAGCCAGCCCCATCCCCTGTCGACGTCGACGCGGGGGGATAGTTTCGCCCCAGCGCCAGCATCGCATCCGGACATTGTCCCACATATGCACCACGAGCCGCCAGCGAGGCTCAGACCGCGCCATCGCCGCCTCCCAGGCTCGTCACACCGGTCATCAGGCCCGCGAAGATCAATCCGATCAACGCCCCCAGCAGCACGATCATGGCCGGTCCCAGCCACTGCGCCGCACGCTTGAGCCTGCGCAGACTGGCCTGCCGCTCCAGGCGACCCCCGCGTGCAAGCATTGATCCCAGGCGACCAGTTTCTTCGCCAACGCTCGCCAGACGCACCAGGCGCGCGGGCATGCCGCGGCACTGCGCGATGGCCTGCGAGACCGCCACGCCGGTGCGAATGGCGTCCGCGGCGACCAGCAGGCGATCGGCCACCAGCCGCATTGACGCTCCCGCGGCGCTGAGCTTGAGGGCGTCGCTGACCGGAACCTTCGCGCTGACCAGGCCGCCGAAGGTGGTCATCGCCGCACCGAAAGCCAAACCACGACTGATGGAAGCCGTCGGTCCGTCCAGCAGCCAACCTTCCACCGGACGGCGCAGCCAGCCCAGGCGCCAGGAAACCATCAGGGCGCAGGCGACGCCGGCCACGCTGACCGCAAGGAGGCCACCACGCGAGCGTAAGGCCTGACTGCTCTCCAAAAGCACATTCAGGCCCAACGGAAGGCGTTCGTTTCCCTGGACGAGAGGCTCGAGAGACGGGGCGACGAAGAACAGGATCACCATTATCGTGGCGCTCGTCATGAGCAGGATGAACAGCGGATAGCTGAGCGCGCCGACCAGGGTCTCCATGGCGTCCAGTTCTTCGGCCTGGCTATCGGCGCCGTGGGTCAGGGCTTGGCCCAGGGCGCCGGAAGCCTCGCCAGCCGCGACGAGCGCGGCTAGGCTGGCGCCGGATGGACGGGGAAGCCTGGCGATCGCCTCGGCCAGGCTCTGTCCGGCGGACAGTTGGTCCTCGATCGCCTTTGCCGCTCGCGAGACCGGCGTCGACCGCTTTTCACCGCTGGCGAGAACGCCAAGCGCGCCCCGAACCGGAACCCCCGCGCTGACGAGCGCTCCAAGGTCATGCAGAAATTCGGCGAAATGCCGCTTAGACAGTCTTGGGCCGCCGCCGGTCTTTTCCGCAGTCAGACGCACGGCCGTCAACCGAAGCCGCCCCAGCCGCGCCAGGGCGGCAGCCTGCGTCTCGGCTTCGACGACGCCTCGCCGCCGCCGCCCCTGTGCATCCAGAGCAAGATATCGCCAGGCGCGCGTCATCCCCGCCCCAGGGCCATGACATCACGCAGGCTCGTCTGACCAAGACGCACCTTTTCCAGGGCGTCGGCGTGCAGACTGCCAAGACCTCCCCGTTGCGCATGGGCCTGCAACTCGCTGCTGCCTACGCGAGCGGCGATCGCCGCAGCAAGACCCTCGTCGCAGACAAAGCCCTCGGCGACCGCGATGCGCCCCTTGAAGCCGGCGTGACCACAGTTGGCGCAGCCGCTCCCCTCATGGACGTCGTGCAAGCTGGGCGCGAACGCCGCCTCGGCGGCCGTAAGCGGCCGCCGAGCCGCGCAGTCCGGGCACAGGCGGCGCACGAGGCGTTGCGCCATGGCCCCGCGAAGCGCCGCGGCCAGTTGATAGGGCTCCACCCCCATGTCGAGCAAACGAGGCACGACACCAAGCGCGTGGTTGGCATGCAATGAAGCCAGAACCAGGTGTCCGGTGAGGGCCGCCTGCACCGCGACCTCCGCGGTTTCGGCGTCGCGGATTTCCCCCACGAGGATGACGTCCGGGTCCTGCCTCAGGAACGCCCGCAACGCGGACGCAAAGCTCAGCCCGATCTGCGGGGCGGCCTGGACCTGCACGACATGCCGAAAGTGATACTCGATCGGATCCTCGATACTGAGGATCTTGCGAGGCGTCTGCCTGAGGGTCTCGAGCAGGGCATACAGGGTCGTGGTCTTGCCGCTGCCTGTCGGGCCGGTCACCAGGAACAGCCCATGAGGGGAATGCGCCACGCTTTCAAGCAGAGCGACCTGGCTGGGTGAGAACCCAAGGCTTGGATAATCGAAGACCAGTCCGTCACGGTCGAGAATTCGCAGCACGGCCGTTTCTCCGAACGCTGCGGGCAGCACCGAGACACGGACATCCACCGGTCGCCCCTCGACGACGAAGCTCGCACGACCATCCTGCGGCAGTCGACGTTCTCCGACGTCGAGGTCCGCCAGCACCTTCAGGCGCGAAACCAACGGCGCCGAAAGGTCGGACGCGGCCAGTTGGTGCTCGACGAGTTGCCCGTCGATCCGCAGGCGGATGCGCAGGTCGTGACGGCGCGGCTCGAAATGGACGTCCGAAGCGCGGCGGGCGACGGCCATTTCGACGATGTCTTTGAGAATTCGCGCAGCGATGCTGTCGGCGCCTGCGTCGGCGATGGCCTGCACGTCCTTGGACAGCTTGCGCTCGTCGAGTGCAATCTCATCCTCGGCATCGGCTTCGAACAGGTTCGAAGCCTCGCGCCGGTAGTCAGCTGGTCGCGCCACCAAAATTCGCAACGGCGCGCCGCTGGAGAACGCCAGGCCAGCCAAGCCTTCATCGTCGAGCGGGTCCGCGGCGGCCACCACCAGGTGCTCGCCATCCAGGCGCAGGGGCAGAATGCGCCGCGCCTGCAGAAAGGAGATCGCGGCCGGCAGGTCGCCAGCGGTGAAGCGACCTGGCTCGTCTTGCGGCGACCAGCGCAGACACCCGCTGGCTTCGCAGTAGAGATCCACCAGGGTCTCGTCACTGATCGCACCCATCTGGTTGAGCGCGGCCTCGATCGGCAAACCCGTCCGCTCGCAGACGCCGGCGGCTCGACGCAACAGGTTCTGGTCGATCCGCTCCTCGTGGAGAAGCCGCGCGATCATCCGATCGCGACGAGGGTCTTTCACCGCCACACCATCGGTCACCATGGACGCGCCACCCGCATGCAAAGCATCGCCGCCAGTGTCGAACTCACATTCGCCACCAGCGCCTTCGTCATGACCCAGTCATTGTCGTCAGATCGCATCGACCGCGCCCTGGACCACGAGCCGCTTCAAACAAGTCGCCCGCATGCCGCCGGTATCCCTGCCCGTCTCTTGCTCGAGGACCTCAACGGGATTGGGCCGACGACCGGTTACGCGGACGATCTGATCGAGAAAGTATCCGTCCTGGCCAAGGACGCTGATACGCCAGATTTCACCGACGTGCTGACCTCCCCGTCCTGGCCGGGCAGGCGGCTGGGGCGCAAGCAATCGTAGGGCCGTGTAGCGCGAGTACGGCGAGAACAGAGTGGCCGTCGTGGCCGCCCCGAAGTGGACGAGCGGCGTAATGGACGAAGCGACCCTGGAAACCACCTTCGCCTGCCTGATGGTGGTGGTGTTTCTTCCCGTGATTCCCTGGCGGCGCGTGGCCGCGACCTTCTTCTCCGGTCCTGGCGACCGCTGGCGCTAAGCGCCACCCTCCATCCCTCCCGAAAGACACACCATGACGTCTCGTCTCGACGAGCGCCCGCAGCTCCACGCCCGGGCGGTCGGCTTCCTGTACCTGCTGGTCATCCTGCTGGGCGGCTTTTCCGAAGGCTATCTGCGTAGCGCCCTGGTGGTTCCGGGCGACGCGGCGGCCACCGTCGCCCGCCTGGTCGCCGCGCCGGACCTTTGGCGGCTGGGCACGGCGGCCAATCTCGCGGTGGTGCTGATCGCCGTCGTGCAGCTGTGGCTGGAATATCTGCTGCTGCGGCGGGCGGGACGCAACCTGGCCCTGCTGTTCCTGCTGCTCAACGCCGTCTCCTTGGCGGTCGAGGCGGTCAGCAAGGTGTTCGAGCTGATGGTCCTGCCGCTGGCTACAGATGGCGGAGCCAGCGCTCATGCCATGGCCGCCATGGCCCTGGTTGGGCACGACATTGCCTTCAATGTCGCCTTGGTGTTCTTCGGCATGACCTGCCTGGCCAGCGGCGCTCTCGTCTTCCGCTCTGGCTATCTGCCCAGGGGCGTAGGGCTGCTGATGCAGGCCGCCGGCGGCGCCTATCTGGCCCTGACCCTGTCCAACCTCTTCGCCCCGGCGTTCGCCGGCGCCGCCAGCCCGGTCTGCTTCGCCCTGATCCTGGCTGGCGAGGGCGCTATGTGTCTGTGGTTGTTAATCATGGGGGTGGATCGGGACCGTTGGGCTGGGAAAAGAGCAATGTTCTAGGGGCCAAAATCCATCCATCTCTCTCTGCCGATCCGCAGGTCCTCGTCGCTGGCCGGTCGCGCCATGATCTGCCGCTGATGCACCTCCCAGAACACGACGTTCAGCTCCCGGTCGGCAAGGTAGCGCACGACCCGTAGCGGACCGTTGGTACGTCCGTTAAGATCGTGGAGAAGCGGGGGCATTTCGTGACGCTGACCGGCGACGTCTCTTCTGTGCGGCTGACTATCGTTGGCTACCA
>NZ_QDKQ01000043.1 GCF_003116815.1 Caulobacter endophyticus | reverse complement strand
CCCACGACTGCGGCGACAAGATCGGCCTGCTGAAGGCCAATGTCGCCCTGGCGCTGAAGCGTCCCGACCTCGGCGAAGCGGCCCGCAAGGCGATCTCGTCGCTGCTGTAGGCGAAGGCGGAAAACACCCAAAGAGAAAGGGCCCCTCTCCGCCGGAGAGGGGCCCTTTTTGCTTCAGTCGCCGGAAGGCCTCACACCGTGCGGGGCGGATAGCCGTGCTCGCGCAGGGCGTCGATGACGTCCTGGGTGTGCTGGGCGTCGCGCGTCTCGATGGTGATGTCGAACTCCGCGCCCTTGGCCGGAACATCCAGCGCCAGGCGGTTGTGGTTCACCTCGATGATGTTGGCGCCCATCGTGCCGATCACGTGCGAGACGGTCGACAGCAGGCCCGGACGGTCGTCGCCGACGATGCGCAGGGACACCAGGCGCTGGGCCCGCACCAGTTCGCGGGTCAGCACCGAGGCCAGCAGGCGGGTGTCGATATTGCCGCCGCACAGGATCAGGCCGCACTTCTTGCCGCGGAAGCGCTCGGGATAGGCCAGCAGGGCCGCCAGCGAGGCCGCGCCGGCCCCTTCGGCGATGGTCTTCTCGACGTTGCAGTACAGCGAGACGGCCTGCTCCAGGTGCGGCTCTTCCAGCAGCAGCACATCGTCGATCAGCGGCCGGGCGACGCCGTAGGTCAGTTCGCCGACCTGCTTGACTGCGACCCCTTCAGCGATGGTCTGGCCGCCGCAGTGGGCCTGCACGCCGCGCATCTTGGCGGTGAACGAGGGGTACATGGCCGGCTCGCAGCCGACGATGCGGATATCGGGCTTGACGGCCTTGGCCGCGGTGGCCACGCCGCTGATCAGGCCGCCGCCGCCGATCGGCACCGGCAGAATCTCCAGGTCGGGCGCGTCTTCCAGCATCTCCAGGGCGATCGTGCCCTGGCCGGCCATGATGTCGTAGTCGTCGAACGGATGGACGAAGGTCAGATCCTGCTCGGCGCACAGCTTGCGCGCATGGGCGTTGGCGTCGTCATAGGTCTCGCCCTCGATGACCACGGTGGCCCCGAAGTCGCGGGTGTGCTGCACCTTCACGAAGGGAGTGGTCTTGGGCATGACGATGGTGGCCGGCACGCCCAGGCGGGCGGCGTGATAGGCCAGGCCCTGGGCGTGGTTGCCGGCGCTGGCGGCGATGACCCCGCGCTGCTTCTCGGCGTCCGACAGCAGCAGCAGCTTGTTGAGCGCCCCGCGCTCCTTGTAGGCGGCCGTGAACTGCAGGTTCTCGAACTTCACCCACACCTCGGCGCCGGTAATCTTCGAGAGCGTCCGCGAATAACGGCACGGCGTACGCTCGATGTGGCCGGAAAGGCGGGCCGCGGCGGCGCGGATGGCGGTGATATCGAGGGTCATGACGGCGTCCGACTTTTGGAGACGCGGACCCTAGTGCGCGTCTCGCCAAAGCGAAAGAAGGCGGGAGGAAAAAGGGGCCTCAGGCCCCCTTCCCCAGCCGGTCGGCCCGAACCTGCTCGTAGAAATCGACGTCCTCGGCCAGGGCCTTGCGCAGATCGGCCAGCAGGCCGGGATCGCCGAGGACCGCCGCCCGCTCCGCCGAGGTCGGCGTGGCGTTGAGGTGGATCTCGTGCGGGATCGGGAACCCCGCCATGCCCGACAGCGTCGTGAGGTCCTCCACGCGCCGGTCGTGGAAGCCGATGAAGTCGAAGTCACGCATGTCGAACCCGCCGAAATAAGCGGGGAAGGCCTGGCCGGCGGTGGCCCTGGCGTGCTCGAGGACGCTGGGCTTCTCGGCCAGGAACCGCAGATGGTCCGGGCTGTTGGTCGGCGGCAACGTCTTCCAGAAGAAGTAGACCGAGATCAGCTTGTCGACGGGGTCGCGCAGGAACGTCGTCAGCACGCGAACGGGATGGGCGGCGTAGCGATCGGCGCGGATGTGACCCTGCACCGCCAGGATATTCTCGGCGAGGTTCGGCGGGTCGGAGACGTCGTGGGCGGCGTTGCAGGGATCATGCTCCAGATCCCAGAACACCCGCTCCTGGTAGTGGTCGGCCAGGGCCTTTGAAATGGAGGTGCCGCCGGCCTTGGCGAAGTGGACGTAAACAAAATCCAAGGGGTGGAACGACATAGAGCGACCTCTGAAGAGGCGCTGGGGGAGCCGCAGACGCCCCCCCCGGACGATCCCGCAGCGGTTACTTCTCCGCCAGCACCACGAACTGCATAGGTCCGAGATAGCCCAGACGCGACGACCAGTAAAAGTGCAATTGGGCGTTCTTGAAGCCCACGCCGCGCATGGTGTCGAGCACGTCCCACCCGAAGCGCTGGAAGCACAGCACGCCGTCGGTGAGCGGATCCCCGTGGTACTCGGGCTCCATCAGGTGAGTGATCTGGCCCTTGTCGTCCATGGTGGCGCGGATGACGGTGCTGGGGTCGTTCACGTCGAAAGGCGCCGTGAACAGGAACTTGCCGCCGGGCTTCAGCACCCGGTGGACTTCCTTGAGGCCCAGCTCGTAGTCCGGCACGTGCTCGAGCACGTCGAAGCTGAGAACCCCGTCGAAGCGGTTGTCTTGGAACGACAGGCGCGTCAGGTCCTCGAACCGCACGCCCGCGGAGTTGTACTTCCCGGGCTTGGTGCCGTCGTGCAGGAACTCGCTGCCGATCATGTTGGGATGCCGCGCCTTCAGATAGGCGAACATCGGCGTGATCTGCTCGGTGATGTAGAGTTCCGAGCCCGCGTCGGCCTGCATCACGTCCTGCAGGAACTGGATGGCCGCGCGCATGCGGTTGTTCAAACCGCAATGCGTGCAGTTCATGTGTTCGCGCCAGTTCGGCGCGCGGCGGCCGGTCTCGTCAGCCGGCCCCGCGTGCGCGAAGGTGACCGTGAAGGCCGTGGGGCGGCGGCAGATGCCGCAGTAGCCGGTCGTGAAGAACGGCTCGACGGGCTCGACCAGCGACATCTCGAACTCGTGCCGACGATCGATCTCCGGGCCCATGTAGTCCAGGAAGCCCAGATACTGGTCGTAGTTCGAGACGGCCGCAGCCCAGAACGGAGGAACACTCATCAAAACCCCACGGCTTACGGTTACACACACATGCTCGAAACGGTGAGCGTCAGGAGAGAATGATCGAGGATCCAGAGTCGTCCATGCGAATCGGTATCAATTGCCGATCCCTTAGCACGGTCTGCACCTTGGATTGAGCTTCCGGCGGCACCAGAAGCAGGAAGAAGCCGCCGCCGCCGGCGCCGCACAGCTTGCCGCCGAGCGCGCCAGCCGCCATCGCCGAATCGTAGATTTCGTCGACCTCGGGGGAGGAGATCGCCTTGGACAGGCTGCGCTTGGTCATCCAGCCATCGTTCAGCAGGGCGCCGACTTCCTTCAGCACCGCTTCGGGATCCGACCGCTCGAGCACGCCATGGGCCTGGCCCGTCAGCGCGTACAGGTGGTCGAGCTCCTTGATGATCTTGGCTTCCTTGGTGTTCTTGATCTGCTCTTCGACCACGACCGAGGCATAGCGCTGGACGCCGGTGTGCACGAGGAACATCGAGTTGTTCAGCGCGTCGCGAACCTCGTGGTGCAGGCGCACCGGGAAGATCGAGAAATCGTCGCCGTGGAACTCGTAGCGATTGAGGCTGCCGTAGGCCGCGTGGGTCTGGTCCTGGACGCCCACGTTCTCGCCGAGGATATCGCGCTCGAGGTGGATCGCCAGGGAGGCCAGGTCATGGCGCGTGTACTGCACGCCGTTCAGATGGCCGAGCAGCTTCAGCAGGCCCACGGTGAACGACGAGGACGAGCCCAGGCCGCTGCGCGACGGCAGGCTGGTCAGCACGCCGAAGTTCCAGCCCTTCGGGATGTCCAGGAGATCCAGCGCCGCGCGGAACACGGGGTGCTGGATCTCGGAGACTTCCTGGACTTCCTCGATCTGGCGGTAAGCCAGACGGTACGAATAGCCTATGAAACGTTCGAGCCTGATAGCGCTCGTATAGACGTACTTGTCGATCGCGGTGCCCAGGACGGCGCCGCGATATTGGCGGAAGTACTCGGGATAGTCCGTGCCACCGCCAAAAAAGCTGACGCGCAGCGGCGTGCGACTCGTAATCAGGGCCATTGCGGAACCGACTCCAGGGCTAGAACTGCACGAATGAGATCAGCGGGTGAGGAACCGCTGGGCCGTGACGCGTTCACGCCAGTAGTCGAGGAGATCCTGCATGGTGGTCTCGAACGGAATTTCGGGCTTCCAGCCGGTGTGGGCCTCGAACTTCGCGGTGTTCGGAACCTGCAGGTCGGCGTCGATCGGGCGCAGGCGATCGGGATCGATCTCGATGCGGATCTCTTCCTTGTGGGTCGACAGCGAGATGAGCTTGTTCAGCATCTCGTCGATGCCGCAGGTGTAGGTGCCGCCGATGTTGTAGTACTCGCCGGCCACCGGGTTGTGGGTCACCAGCATGTAGTAGGCCTTCACCGCGTCGCGGACGTCGGCGAAGGTGCGCAGCGACTGCAGGTTGCCCACCTTGATGACCGGCTCGATCAGGCCGGCCTCGATCATCGCGATCTGCTTGGCGAAGGTCGATTCAGCGAACACGTCGCCGCGGCGCGGCCCGGTGTGCGTGAACATCCGGGTGGTCATGACCGTCATGCCGTAGGCTTCGGCGTAGTAGCGGCCGACCAGGTCGGTGCCGACCTTGGAGATCGCGTAGGGCGAAGCCGGGTGGAAGGTGCATTCCTCGTCGATCGGCAGCTTTTCCTTCGGCACCCGGCCGAAGACTTCCGACGACGCGCAGACGTGGATGACGGCCTTGGAGCCGTTCAGACGCAGCGCCTCGAGCACGTGGGCCGTGCCCTGGATGTTGGTCTCGAAGGTGTCGAGCGGCGCTTCGAAGCTGGTCCGCGGGAAGCTCTGGGCGGCCAGGTGGAAGACGTAGTCCGGCTGCGACTTCAACACGACGTCGTTGATCGACAGATAGTCGCGCAGATCGCCGTAGACCAGGTGGACGCGATCCTTGGCGTTGATCCGGTCAAGGTGCTGCTGGATGTTGTCGAGCGGCGAGCGCCAGCGACACATGCCGTAGATTTCCCAATCGGTTTCCTCGAGCAGGAAATCCAGCATGTGCGACCCCACCATGCCGGTGACGCCGGTGATCAAGGCACGCTTGCGCATCGATCCATAACCCTTCTGTTGTTCTTCGGCGGGAAAGGTCCTTCGCAGGACCTCCCGGCTAGTAAGATTGCAATTGTCCGCCGAAATCAGCGCCGCACGTGCGGATAGTTCTTCGCGTACCACTCATAGGTGCTTCGCAGGCCAGCCTTAAGGTCAAACTGGGGCTGGAAGCCGATCGATTGCAGCTTCGACAAGTCGTAAAAGCGGCGCATCTGGCCGTCGGGCTTGGTGGCGTCCCACTCCAGCTCGACCGCGCCGTTAGTCACCTCGACGAGGCCCTCGACGACGTCGCGGATCGTCACGACGACGCCCGAGCCCATGTTGACCGGACCGGTGAGCTGTTCGTGGCTCATGATCAGGGCGCGCGCCGTGTCGCTCGAGAAGCAGAAGTCGCGCTCGGCGCGGCCGGTGCCCCAGACCGTCACCTTGCCGCCCTCGGTCAGGGCGCGGTGGAACTTGGCGACCAGCGACGGGATCACGTGGCCGTTCTCGGCGTCGAACAGATCGCCCGGGCCGTAGAGGTTGCCGCTGATGGCGTAGACGAAGTCCAGCTCGTACTGCTGCTGATAGGCGACCAGCTGGGCCAGCATGGCGCGCTTGGCCTGGGCGTAGGCCCATTCCGAACCGTGCGGCGCGCCGTCCCAGACCTGATCTTCACGAAGCAGGCTGCCGCCCAGGCTTTCCGGATAGACGCAACCGGTGCCCAGCGCCGTGATCTTGCGCACGCCGAACCGGCGGCAGGCCTCGATCACGTTGATGTTGATGAGCGCGTTCTCATAGAACATCTCGCCGGGGAAACGCGTGTTGCCGCCCAGGCCGAACACCTTGGCGGCCGGGTGGAAGACGTGCACCGGACGATGTTGCTCGAAGTAGTCGAAAACCGCCTGCTGATCGAGGAGGTTCAGTTCGCCACGACGCGGCGCCAGGACCGTCTCGACTCCGCGCGAACGCAGCTCTTCGACCAGGGCCGAACCAACCAGCCCGCCCGCCCCGGTCACCAGGACCGAGTCAGTGGTCGCTATTTCCACGCTCATCAAGAACTCCTACGGACAACATAGTTCATCGCGCCGCCCAGAAGCTTGGGATGGCGCAGGGCTCGCCCGAGCAGGTGAGCGAAGACCTTGAAGGTGCCGGACATGTCGATCTTCAGCGCCTGGGAGACGAACTTCACCGGCGACCCGCGCTGGTGCAGGAACATCACCGTGCAGCGCTTCATCGACTCGTCGAAAGCCTCACGATCGACGCCGCGCAGCCCGCCGACGATCTGGATCGCGCGGAAGTACTCGAACGCCTGGCGCTCCAGCCGCGTCTCGGCCCGGGCCGTCCGGCTGTGGTGGCGGAAGCCGTTGCCGGTCCACGGATCGAACAGCACTTTGCCCGAGTTGGCGAGGCGACCGACGAAGAACCAGTCCGCGGCCAGTCGATAACGGTCGAGCTTGTCGTCCACCGCGGCCTGGAAGCTGTCACGGCGCATCAGCACCGAACTCATGTTCGGCACCGCGTTGCCGAAGATCTGGTGCCGACTGTTGAAGTCGGCCCCGTCGATGACGGCCGCCTTGCTCCAGTCCTGACCTTTGAACTGAAGGCTCAGGTAGTTGATCGTGTGACCGATCTTCTCGTCTTCTTCGTCGATGTGCCAGGAATTGCAGTAATAGAAGGCTGCATCCGGGTTGGCGTCCATCGCGGCGACGGCGCGTGAGAGGAAGCCCGGCATCGCCAGGTCATCGCTTTCGGCGATCCACACATAGTCGTACTTGCCCGCGATCGCGGCCGCGTCCCGCCAGGCCGAGAACGGACTGCCGGAATTGCGCTCGCGGATCCGCACGGTCACGTTGTCGCCGGACAGGCCCCTCAGGTACGCGGCCGTGTTGTCCGTCGACCCGTCGTCGATGACCAGCAGATCCAGGCCCTCGTAGTCCTGGGTCAGGATGGATTCGATGCGCGCCTTGATGAAGGGGCCATGGTTGTACGACGGGACAAGGACCAGAACCTTGGACGTAGCCATGCCCTACAACCCGTACAGGGCGGCGATTTTGTCCTTCGACGCCTGCCAGTGGTAGTTGTCCAGGGCCGTCTTGCGGGCGGTCTCGGCCAGGCGCGCGGCCTCGACGTCGTCGCTCAGGATGCGCACGCAGGCGCCGGCGAACTCGGCCGGCGTGTCGGCGATCACGATGTCCTGACCATCGATGTAGCACAGACCGGTGGCGCCGAGCGCCGTGGAGATCGAGGGCAGGCCGCAGACGGCGTACTGGTTGATCTTGCCGCGGAAGCCGCCGCCATGCAGGGCCAGCACCAGACCAGCCTTGGCCTGCTCCAGGATCGGGCTGAGCAACGGCACTTCACCGACGAAGTTCACGCCCTTGTGGCCCTCGGCCTGGATGGCCGACAGGTCGCCGCGACCGACCACGATCAGCTTGTAATCGGGGCAGGCCTCCAGGACCTTCGGATGCACCTGCGACAGGTACCAGCGCAGGCCCACGACGTTCGTATCGCTGCCGAAATAGGCGGCGAAGACCAGACGGTTCTTCTTCTGCTCGAGCGGAACCGGCACGAAGTCGGGCTCCAGCTGCGTGTCGAACTCATAGGGCGACAAGCCGGTCGAGACGAACTCGATCTTGCGCCACGGCGCGAGGCGGCGAAGGAAGCCGGCGTCCGCGTCGGAGACGCAGACCGTGGTGTCGACGTTGCGCGTGATCTTGAGCTCGTCGAGGCAGGTCTGGATCAGGCCGAACACGTCGTGCAGGCTGAGGAAGTTCTCGCGCGCCAGCTTGGCGGCGGTGAGTTCGAAGTACGACCGGGCCAGGCTTTCCATCGGCGTGAAAAGCGACCGCTTGGTCAGAGGCGCGAACGACTTCGCCAGGCGACCAGCCTCGTGGAACTGGAAGTCCACCACGTCATAGGGCGTACGCTCGCCTGACTGTAGCTGGAACGAGTCGAAGGTCAGCTGCCCCGGCTCATCGAAGTACTGGTTGCTGAAGATTTCGCTCAGACCGCTCAGGTCGCCGTCCACCTTGGGGTGCGAGGCGCTGTAGAGGTCGATCTGCAGGTCGGGATTGGCCTTGCGGATCTCGGCGTACATGTCGCGGATCCGCAGTCCGCCGGCGTGCGCGAACGACGGCGCATAGTGGGTGACCAGCAGAATCTTCTTGGACTTGCCGGCGTAGGCACTCTCGGTCGGCCGCACGTTGGATGACCTAAGCTCGTCCATCAACTCGACCAGCCGACGGCCGTTCGGATTGATCCGGAAAAGGTCGCCGTCGACATAGTTCTGAAAATTGGGCTTCAACCATTGGAATACAGCTTCCCGATCGACGGCGGAGCCCGCGGGATTGTCTCGCAGCAACCAATCGATGAATTCTTCAAGAGCTTCGACGTTCAAAGTGCCCCCCCTAATACTGATGCCACTCAACCATTGGCCGGCAGCCCCGCCGGCCAAGATCGCCCGCTCAACGCACCCAGAGCGGACGGCTAGCCACGTTGATTACGCGGCCATCAGTTCGTCAAGTTTGCCGATGTCGACCACCGGGGAGGCCCGACCAGCCTCCATCCGGACCACCTTGTTGCAGTACGACCGGATCGTGCTGACGTCGTGCGAGGCGATCACGAGGATCCGCGCGGCGTCGACCATGCCGGTCAGGCGCTTGTGGCTGGCTTCGCGGAAAGCCGCGTCGCCGACGGAAATCCATTCGTCCATCAGGACGATGTCGGCCGAGACCGACGTCGCGACGGAGAAGGCCAGGCGGGCCTGCATGCCCGCCGAATAGGTCTTCAGCGGCATCGCCAGGTACGGGCCAAGGCCGCTGAACTCGGCGATGTCGTCGAGGCGCTCGTCGATCTGGCTCGGGGTCAGCCCGGCGATCATCGCGCGCAGGCGGATATTCTCCAGCCCGGTCGCGCTCGGATCGATGCCCAAGCTCAGGTCGAGTAGCGAGGCCACCTTGCCCAGCACTTCGAGACGGCCTTCGTCGGGCGCGTAGGCGCCGGCCAGAGCCCGCAGGAGCGTGGTCTTGCCGGAACCGTTGTGGCCGATCAGGCCCAGACGGTCGCCGTCACTCAGGGACAGGCTGATGTTCTGTAGCGCGCTGATGATCGGCGGACCGGAGCGCGAGGCCATCACGCGACCGCCGACAGCCGCCCCCACCAGGTGCTTCTTCAGCGAGCGATGATCAACCGCGTAGACAGGGAAACGGATGCTCAGACCCGAGGCTCGAACGAAGGCCATCGTCGTGCTCCTAAAGGTAGTGGACGACGCGGCGACGGGTCGCGGCGTAGGTCAGCAAGGTGATCGCCCACCCAACGACGGCCATGGTCAGCACCACCGTCAGCGTGCGGGGATCGAGCGCATGGCCCAGCAGGGGCGTGCGCACCGCGTCGAGCATGTAGTAGAACGGATTGAGCGTCACGAGCGGGTGGCCGGCCACCTTCTCGGGCGACCAGAACACCGGGGTCATGAACAGCGCGAACTGCATCAGCGCGGTCACGACCTGAGGCACATCGCGGAAGCGCGACGAGGCGATCGCCACGAGCATCGCGATCCAGGCCAGATTGATCGTCATCAGGGCCAGCCCCAACAGCGACATCAGGCTTTCCACCCCCAGCGGCAGCCGGAAATAGGCGAAGACCGCGACCAGGATGATCAGCTGGTGCATGAGGACGATACAGTTGCGAAGCGTCACCCGAAGCAGGAACAGCGGCACAGGCAAAGACGTCTGCCGCAGGATGCCGGCGGCATCATTGAACGCGTTCGTGCCCTCGGTAATCGTCGATGCGATAAAGCTCCAGACAACCAGGCCGATAGCAATGAACGGCACGTAGTTGCGGACACCCGCCCCGAAAATGTTCGAGTAAAGAACGCCAAGACCAGCCGTCAGAGCAGCCGTAGTAATGGTGATCCAGAACGGCCCAAGGATCGACCCGCGATACTTACCTAGGATGTCCTGATAAGCGAGCGTTCGCGCCAACCGAAAGCGAGCGAAAGATCGATAGAAATCACCCAATCCTTCCTTGCACTCAGAAAAATAACCCTGCGAACTTGAAAGTATCAGGTGGTTTTCTTGCGACATTTCAATAAACTTAGCTTCCGGAGCAAATCTTTTTATCAGAACGAAAATGCGGTCACAAGGGCGCACCCCGCGTCGACGCCTAGGTACACGCAGAGCTAGAGGCGTCAATAAGGCTGACATGCACGGCACGTGAATTTTTTCTGCAGGGAAATCGCGGGCTGGACAGTCCGGGTACGGCCGCAATCGCGCACGCGCCTTTCCGTGTCCCGCGCGCCGGCAAGCCCCTCATGCCCCAGCCCCGTTTCCGTCGGCTCGCCCCTTCATTGCGCCGTAAACGGAACTCGGTTAGGCCAACGTCATGCTTGCTCAGAAATCGATCAACTTCACTGCGGTCAACGATTGGCTGTTTGATCAGGCGCTTCCGTTCTGGGCCGAAGCGGGCGTCGACCGCGTGAACGGCGGCTTCGTCGAGCACCTGACCCTGAAGGCCGAGAACGCGCACGCGCCGTTCAAGCGCGTGCGCGCCCAGGCCCGGCAGATCTACTGCTTCTCGCAGGCCGCCCTGCTGGGCTGGTCGGACGGCGCGGCCGTCGCCGATCACGGCTGGGACTTCCTGCAACGCCACGGGCGTCGCGAAGACGGCGCCTGGGTTCGCCGCCTGGCGCCCGACGGCTCACAGCTCGACACAACCTGCGACGCCTACGACATGGCCTTCGTGCTGTTCGCCCACGCCTGGCGCCACAAGGTCACCAAGGACCCGGCCGTAGAGGCCAGCGCCCTGGCCACGCTGGACGCCCTGGACCGGACCCTGGCCCACCCCAGCGGCCTTGGCTGGTTGGCGGAGGAAGGCGACGCCGGCCCTCGCCAGCAGAACCCGCACATGCACCTGATCGAGGCGGCCATCGAGCTGGCCGAGACCACGGGCAACGAGCGCTTCCAGGCCTTCGGCCGCACGATCGCCGCCCTGTTCGGCGAGCGCATCCTGAACCGCGAAACCGGCGTGCTTCGGGAATTCTTCGCTCCGGACTGGTCGGCTCTCGACACCCCGGCGGGCCGCATCGTCGAGCCCGGCCACCAGCTCGAATGGGCTTGGATCCTCGAACGCGCCGCGCCGATCCTGGAGATCGACATGTCGCGCGAAGCCGATCTACTGCACGCGCACGCCGAAAAGCACGGCATCGCGCCAGTGACCGGCCTGACCTACGATCAGGTCGACGTCGACGGCAAGGTGATCCTCGGCGACCACCGCTCCTGGCCCCAGACCGAAGCGCTGAAGGCCAATCTGGCCATGCTGGAAGGCCGCGGCCTCGACACCCGCGACCGCATCGCCGTCTGCGTGGACAACCTGCTGGAGCGCTACCTGGCGCCCGCGCCGACGGGCACGTGGATCGACCAGCTCGATTCCAAACTGAAGCCCCGCGTCGACAAGATCCCGTCGACCACGCTCTATCACGTGCAACTGGCGTTCACGGAGCTGCTGCGCCTGCAGCCGGCCATCCAGTCCATGGACGCCGACGCCGCATGACGCCGACCCGGCCCGCGGTCAGCCGCGGGCCGAAAGCCGGGCGATCGCCAGCGCGAGCGCCTCGCCCAGGTCGCCGTCCGTGAACAGCACGCCCTCGACCCCGGCGGCGCGCGCGGCGGCCATGTCGGTCTCGCGGTCGCCGACGAAGATCGTCCGCTCGCGATCGACGCCAAACGCGTCCATCAGCTTCAGCAGCATCCCCGCGCCCGGTTTGCGGCATTCGGTGAGCTTGCGATACGCCTCGACCGCGCCCTCCGGGTGATACGGCGAGTAGGCGAAGGCGTCGATGTGAGCGCCTCGCGCCTGGAACTGGGCGTTCATCCAGTCATGCAGGGCGGTGACATCGGCCTCGCCATAGTAGCCGTGCGCGACGCCCGCCTGATTGGTGGCGACGAACGCGTACAGTCCGGCGTCGTTGACCGCCTTGATCGCATCCAGCGCCCCGGGCACCCACTCGATCTGATCGGGCCGATGGGCGTAGTTGACCTCGGCGTTGATCACGCCGTCGCGGTCGAAGATCACCGCGCCCCGACGCACCAGCGCGGGGATGTAGGCCTGCGAACGCTCGAAGTCGTCCGGCACGCCGATGTCGATGAACGGGCGATCATAGGCGCGCCCTTTCATCCGACCTTCGCTCGCCAGGCGCGGATAGACGTCCCGCTCGATCGACACCTGCTCGGCCTGCGGGAAGTCGGCCAGGACGTCGCGGGAAAGGACGGCGACGCCGCCGTTGATGACCCCCTCGCCGACGGCGCCGGTGCTCTCGCCGAAGGCGGTCACGACCTCGCCCTCCAGCGCCACCGGTCCGTAGCGCGACACGTCGGGCACCTTGCGCAGCGCCAGGGTCGCCGTCGCGCCCGAGCTGATGCTCGCGAGGTCCCACAGGTTCACGTCGAACAGCGAGTCGCCGTTCAGGAAGAAGAAGCGTTCATCCAGGAACTCGGCCGCGTTGCGAAGGGCGCCGCCGGTGCCCAGGGGCGAGCTTTCTACGATTAGGCGCACCTGCGGATAGAGGGCGCTGATCTCCGAAAGCTTCTCGGCGCGAAACCCCGCCAGCAGCAGGATTTCCTGCACACCGTGACGCAGCACCTCCTCGATGAGGTAGTGGAGGAAGGGCCGGCCGCCGACCGGCAGGAGCGGCTTGGGCGTTTCCTTGGTCAGGGCGCCCAGTCGGGTGCCCAGGCCGCCAACGAGGACGACCGCCTGCCGGATCGGGGCCTGGCTCATGCTCGCGCCTACTCCGCGGCCGCCTGCGCCACCGCCTCGGCGGTGATGCCGAACTCCTTGTAGAGACGCTCGAACGGAGCCGAGGCGCCAAAGCCCGTCATGCCGACGAACTTGCCGTCCTCGCCGATGAAGCGTTCCCAGCCCTGGCGGATGCCGGCCTCGACGGCCACGCGCACTGGCGCGTCGCCGATCACGGCCTTGCGGTAGGCGGCCGGTTGCTGGTCGAACAGCTCCCAGCAGGGGACCGAGACCACGCGGGTCGGCTTGCCTTGCGACTGCAGGATCTCGCGGGCGGCGACGGCCAGGCCGACCTCGGTGCCGGTCGCGAAGATCGTCACGGCCGCTTCGCCATCGGCGGCGATCAGCTCGTAGGCGCCCTTGGCCACAAGGTTCTCGCTCGCCGAGGTGCGGACGTGCGGGGTCTTCTGGCGCGACAGGCACATCACAGAGGGGGTGGTGTTCTGCTGCAGGGCCACCTGCCAGGCCTCGGCGGCTTCCACGGCGTCGGCCGGGCGGAAGACCAGCAGGTTGGGGATGGCGCGCAGGGACGCGACCTGCTCGACCGGCTGGTGGGTCGGGCCATCCTCGCCCAGGCCGATGGAGTCGTGGGTCATCACGTGGATGACCTTGGCCTGCATCAGGGCGCCCAGGCGGATGGCCGCGCGGCTGTAGTCGGCGAAGGCCAGGAAGGTGCCCGAGTACGGGATCACGCCGCCGTGCAGCGCCATGCCGTTCATGGCCGCGGCCATGCCGAACTCGCGCACGCCGTAGTGGACGTAGCGGCCGGCGTAGTCGGGCGCGTCATAGGCGCCCATGCCCTTGACGAGCGTGTTGTTCGAGCCGGTCAGGTCGGCCGAACCGCCGATCATTTCCGGGATGGCCGGGATCAGCTGGTCCAGGGCCGAGCCCGAGTGGACGCGGGTGGCGTTGACCGGCTTGTTCTCGACGGCCGAAGCGATGTGGGCCTCGAGCTTGGCGAAGGCGTCGGCCGGCAGCTGGCCCTTGACCACCGCGCGGGTGAACTCCGCCCCCTTGTCCGAGGCGGCGACGGCGGCTTCCCAGCCCTTGCGGACCCGGGCGCCGCGGCGGCCGACGCTCTTCCAGGCCTTGGCGATGTCGTCCGGCACGGTGAACGGGGCGGCGTCCCAGCCCATTGCGGCGCGGGCGGCGACGATCTCGCTGTCGAACAGGGTGTAGCCGTGGCTGTGGGGGTCGCCTTCTTTCGGACCGGCGCCCTTCGAGATCAGCGTCTTGCACGCGATCATGGTCGGGCGGTCCTGCTTGGTGGCCCAGCGCAGGGCGGCGGCGATCTTGCCGTGGTCGTGGCCGTCGACGACCTTCACGGCCCAGCCGGCGGCCTTGAAGCGGGCGACCTGGTCACCGGTCTCGGCGATGGTGGCCACGCCGTCGATGGTGGTGTTGTTGTCGTCGAAGAGCACCGTCAGCTTGGACAGCTTCAGGCGGCCAGCCAGGCTGATGGCCTCGTGGCTGACGCCTTCCATCAGGCAGCCGTCGCCGGCGATCACCCAGGTGCGGTGATCGACGAGGTCCTTGCCGTAGACGGCGGCGAGGTGGGCCTCGGCCATCGCCATGCCGACCGAGGTGGCCAGGCCCTGGCCCAGCGGGCCGGTGGTGGTCTCGACGCCCGGGGTGTGGTGAACTTCGGGGTGGCCGGGGGTCAGCGAACCCCACTGACGGAAGTTCTCGATCTCCTTCATCGTCACGGCCTTGTAGCCGGTCAGGTGAAGCAGGGAGTAGAGCAGCATCGAGCCATGGCCGGCCGACAGGACGAAGCGGTCGCGGTCGGCCCAGTCGGGCTTGGAGGCGTCGAACTTCAGGAACTTGCCAAACAGCACCGTGGCCACGTCGGCCATGCCCATCGGCATGCCCTGGTGACCCGACTTGGCCTTGTGCACGGCCTCCATGGAGAGGACGCGGATGGCGTCGGCCATCTTGATCGGCGAGACGGGCATGGGCTCTGGCTCTTCGGCTTTATATGTCTGTGGACGGCGTGGACGCCTGCGCGGCCCGCAGGTGACATGCGAGGCCGCCAGGGTCAAGCAAGCTGGCGGAAACGTCGCCGTGTGCGACCGCTATGCAACGGGGCGTGGACCGGATATAGCTGGACACAGACTTATGCTCATTTTCAGCATAACCTCGAAAGGTCGACCGCGTGGGTAGCCCGTCCTTCTTCTCCCCCTATCGCCACGGCTTCGTCCGGGTCGCCGCCGCCGTACCGAAGGTGAAGCTGGCCGATCCGGCCAGCAACGCGGCCGCCGTGCTCGACCTCGTCCGCCAGGGTCACGACCAGGGCGTGGCGGTGATGGCGTTCCCGGAGCTGGGCCTAACCGGCTATTCGATCGACGACCTGCTGCAGCAGGAGGTGCTGCTCGACGCGGTCGAGGCGGCGATCGCCTCCCTGGCCGAGGAGAGCGAAAAGCTCTCGCCGATGTTCGTGGTCGGCGCGCCGCTGCGCGACGGCGGACGACTCTACAACGCCGCCGTCGCCATCCACGCCGGCAGGGTTCTGGGCGTCGTGCCCAAGAGCTTCCTGCCCAACTACCGCGAGTTCTACGAGCGCCGCTGGTTCACCCCCGGCGCCGGCGTCGCGGGCAAGGCCCTGCGCCTGGCCGGCCAGAACGTCCCGTTCGGGACCGACATCCTGTTCAAGGCGGACGGCTTCACCGTCGGCGTCGAGATCTGCGAAGACGTCTGGACGCCCAATCCGCCCAGCACCGCCCAGGCTCTGGCCGGGGCCGAAATCCTGCTGAACCTGTCGGCCAGCAACATCACCATCGGCAAGTCCGAGACCCGCCGCCTGCTGTGCGCCAGCCAGTCGGCCCGGGCCGTGGCGGCCTATGTCTATTCGGCCGCCGGAGCGGGCGAAAGCTCGACCGACGTCGCCTGGGACGGTCATCTCGACATCCACGAGATGGGCGCCCTGCTGGCGCAGACCGAGCGCTTCTCCACCGGTCCAACCTGGACGCTCGCCGACGTCGACGTCGAGCGCATCCGCCAGGAGCGCATGCGCGTGGGCAGCTTCGGCGACGCCATGGCCCTGGCCCCGTCGGCTGCGCCGTTCCGCGTCGTCGCCTTCGATTTCGCTCCCCCGGCCGGCGACCTGGCCCTGGCGAGGGCCGTCGAGCGCTTTCCGTTCACGCCATCGGACCCGGCCAAGCTGCGCGAGAACTGCTACGAGGCCTACAACATCCAGGTCCAGGGCCTGGCCCGCCGGGTCGAGGCCTCGGGCCTGAAGAAGCTGGTGATCGGAATTTCCGGCGGCCTGGACTCCACCCAGGCCCTGCTTGTGGCGGCCAAGGCCATGGATCAGCTATCCCTGCCGCGCGAGAACATCCTGGCCTACACCCTGCCGGGCTTCGCCACCTCTGACCGCACCAAGTCCAACGCCTGGGCGCTGATGCGTGCCATGGGCGTCTCGGCGGTCGAGCTCGACATCCGTCCGGCCGCGATCCAGATGCTGAAGGATCTCGACCACCCGTTCGGGCGCGGCGAGCCGGTCTATGACGTGACCTTCGAGAACGTGCAGGCGGGCCTGCGCACCGACTACCTGTTCCGCCTGGCCAACCATCACGGCGGCCTGGTGGTGGGCACCGGCGACCTGTCGGAACTGGCCCTGGGCTGGTGCACCTACGGCGTCGGCGACCATATGAGCCACTACAATCCCAATTGCGGGGCGGCCAAGACGCTGATCCAGCACCTGATCCGCTTCGTGGCCCACTCCGGCGACGTCGATGCGGCGACCACGGCCTTGCTGGAAGACATCCTGGCCACCGAGATCTCGCCCGAACTGGTGCCCGGCGAGCAGACCCAGGCCACCGAAAGCTTCGTGGGTCCCTACGCCCTGCAGGACTTCAACCTCTACTACATGACCCGCTACGGCATGGCGCCGTCGAAGATCGCCTTCCTGGCCTGGAGCGCCTGGCATGACGCAGGCGAGGGCGGCTGGCCCGTGGGCCTGCCCGATGCGGCCCGCCGCGCCTACGACCTGGCCGAGATCAGAAAGTGGCTGGAGCTGTTCCTCAAGCGGTTCTTCGCCAACCAGTTCAAGCGCTCGGCCGTGCCCAACGGGCCGAAGATCTCGTCCGGCGGCGCGCTGTCGCCGCGCGGCGACTGGCGCATGCCCTCGGACGCCAAGGCCGACGCCTGGCTAGCCGAGCTTTCGGCCAATATTCCCCGCTGAAGCTTCTCAATACCGCCCAAGTCGCCACTATAAGGCGCTTGCGAAGCGGCGCTGGAACACGGCCGCGGTAAGGGACCCTCGTGACGAAGCTCTATCCCGTGATCCTGTGCGGCGGTTCTGGCACCCGGCTATGGCCGGCCTCGCGCCTGGACCGTCCCAAGCAGTTCCTCAAGCTGCTGGGTCCGCATTCCAGCTTCCAGGAGACCTTGCTGCGCGTGCGCGATCTGGCCGCTGGCCGGGAGATCATCATCGTCACCGGCGCGGCGATGATCGACTTCGTGCGCGAGCAGGCCCGCGAGATCGGCACGCCGGTCGTCATCCTGGTCGAGCCCGAGGCCCGCGACTCCGCCCCCGCCGTGGCCGCCGCCGCGGCCTATGTCGAAGCCCTCGATCCCGACGCGGTCGCCCTGATGCTGGCCGCCGACCACCACGTGGGCGAGATAGAGCTGTTCAAGGACGCCGCCCGCCTCGCCGCCCAGGCGGCGGGCAAGGGGCTGATCGTCACCTTCGGCGTGCGCCCGACGGGTCCGGCCACCGGCTTCGGCTATATCCGTCCAGGCGCGGCGCTGGACGCGGAGGGCGTGTTCAAGGTCGCCGCCTTCGTCGAGAAGCCCGACCTGCCCCTGGCCAGGACCTATGTCAGCCAGGGCTATCTGTGGAACAGCGGCAACTTCGCCTTCAAGGCCTCGACCATGCTGGCCGAGCTGGACGCCTTCGAGCCGTGCATCGCCCAGGCCGCGCGCGACGCCGTGGCCAAGGCCGAGCGGGGCGATCCGGACAACGCCTGCCTGCGCCTCGATCCCGAAAGCTTCGCCCAGGCGCCGAAGAAGTCTCTCGACTACGCGGTCATGGAGCGCACCGCCCTGGCCGCCGTGGTGCCCGCCGCGTTCAGCTGGTCGGACCTGGGCGCCTGGGACGCCATCTGGGGCGCCTCGCCCCAGGACGGCCACGGCAACGCCGCCCAGGGCGACGTCACCCTCGTCGATTCCAGGGGCGTCCTGGCCCGTTCGACAGGCCCCTTCGTCGGCGTGATCGGCGTCTCGGACCTGATGATCGTGGCCGAGCCCGACGCGGTGCTGATCTGCCGCCGGGACGACGCCCAGGCGGTCAAGACCCTGGTCGATCGCCTCAAGGCCAACGGCCGCGACCT
Organism: Caulobacter endophyticus; assembly: GCF_003116815.1. Classification (GTDB taxonomy): domain Bacteria; phylum Pseudomonadota; class Alphaproteobacteria; order Caulobacterales; family Caulobacteraceae; genus Caulobacter; species Caulobacter endophyticus. The sequence goes on along the minus strand of NZ_QDKQ01000043.1, from coordinate 64,150 downwards.
TGCCCAGCGCCATCCGGTCTCGGAAGCCGGCGGCGTCGAGCGGCGGGTGCTGAGCCATTCGGCTCAGGCCAGCGTCGAGATGTGGCGGTTCGCGGCCGGCGCCAGCGTCGACGCCGCCGGCGCCCACGTCCAGGTGCTTCAAGGCCGCCTGCGCGTTCAGGATCAAGACCTTGGCAAGGGCGAATTCATCGCGCTGACCGAGGGTCAGGCCCTGGCCGCCCTCGAGCCGTCGACCGCTCTGGTCACGACCTTTTCGTGACGTAGCGGTCCAGCTCCAGGATCGCGCAGACGATGTGGTAGAACGAGCTGGCCGGCGCCGGCTCGTCCACGAAGGTCCCGTCGGCCTGCAGCTTGTCGCGCCAGAGGCCCGGCACGGCGACGTCGAAATACTTCAGCAGCGCCTCGGCCCCGTCGGCCGCGGTTTCGGCATAGGCGGCCTCGCCCGTCACGTCGGCCGCCAGCACGCCGGCCTTGATCCACTCGGTCTGCGCCCACAGGCGCGCGACGTCGTCGTGCACGCTCATGTCGTCCAGCAGGGCGAAGATCGCCACGCCGCGCGCAGGATCCACGCCCGGCCCCCTGCCGATCTCGATCATCCGCAGCGCCGCGACCTTGGCGTCCTCGCGGCCGGCCAGCGCGCTCCAGCGCAGCAGCAGCCAGGCCCACTCGAACTGGTGGCCGGGCTCGACGATGCGGCCGGCTACGCCGGGGGCCGGGTTCCAGTCGCCGTCATAGTATTCGCGCAGACCCCCGCTGACCGGGTCGATGAACTTGGACAGCGCCAGTTCGGCGATCTCGTCGGCCATCGCCCGCCACGCGGCGTCGCCGCCGGCCTCCACCCAGGCCAGCGAGGCCTCGAACATGTGCATGTGCGGGTTGGACAGCAGCGGCGTGGTCGGAGGAACGCTTTCCTCGAAGCCGGCGATCGGGTGCTTCAGCGTGGCGTGCAGCGCCGCTCGCAGTTCCAGCGCGATGCGCGGCAGGTCCTCGCGCTCGGGCAGGGCCTGGCTGGCCAGGGCCAGGCCGAACAGGCCGAAGGCCTGATCGTAGAGATCGACCTTGTCGTCCAGGGGCGAGCCATCCGACGCCACCAGGGTGCGGAAGAAGCCGTCGGGCCGGCGATAGTGCGCCAGATAGAAGTCCAGGCCGTGGGCCAGGGCCTCGCGCCACGGCCCCTCCCAGCCCAGCAGGCCGGCGGCGGCGTAGGAATAGATCTGGCGGGGCTGCACCCGGGCCCGGCGCGGCGCCTCGACCGGCGTTCCATCCTGGGCGATCTTTTCGAAGAACCCGCCGTTGACCTGGTCGGCCCCGACGCTCCACCACAGGGGAAAGGCCTCCTGCAGCGCCCAGGCCTTGAGACGATCTCTCAGGACGACGATACGGGCGGTGCGATCCATGGAAATCTCCCTTGAGGTGACGCCGTTCTACCGTCGCGATGCAGGGGCGCAAGCCTTCGCTTGTGAGGCGACGGGGGTTGGCGTAAGCCCAGGGTCATGCGCGACGAAGCCCCTCTGAAAGCCGTTTTCTTCGACCGTGACGGCGTGTTGAACATCGATCATGGCTACGTTCACGACATCGCCAATTTCGAATGGGTGCCCGGCGCTCGGGAAGTGATCTCCGAGCTGACCGCGGCGGGCGTGCAGGCCATTGTCGTCACCAACCAGGCGGGCGTCGCGCGCGGCTACTATACCGAAGAGACCATGCACGCCCTGCATCAGGCGATGCAGGACGAACTGGCCAGGACCGGAGGCCGGATTTCGGCTTTCTATCACTGCCCCTTCCATAGGGACGCCGTGGTCGAGGCCTTCCGTTGCGATGATCATCCCGATCGCAAGCCGAACCCGGGGATGATCCTGCGCGGCCTGTCCGAGAACGGACTGTCGCCCGAGGAATGCGTGCTGGTCGGCGACAACGACACCGACGTCGAGGCGGCCCAGCGCGCCGGCATGCCCGGCTATCTCTTCAAGGAAGCCAACCTGCTGGAATTCCTGAAAGCGCGTCTGGGCGCGCGCTTTCCCAAGGCGGACGCCTAACTTGAAACTCCTGATCACCGGCGGCGCCGGGTTCATCGGCTCGACCCTGGTCCGCAGCGCCCTGGCGGCCGGCCACGCCGTCGTCAATGTCGACGCCCTGACCTATGCCGGCGACCTGGCCAATCTAGCCGAGGTCGAAGCCCATCCGGCCTACGCCTTCGAACAGGCCGACATCGCCGACGCTCAGGCCGTGGCGACGATCTTCGAGCGGCACGCCCCCGACGCGGTGCTGCATCTGGCCGCGGAATCCCACGTCGACCGCTCGATCGACGGACCGCTGGCTTTCGTTCGGACCAACGTCATGGGCACGGCCGTGCTGCTTGAGGCCGCCCGCGCCCACTACGGCCGCCTCGACGCCGAACGCGCGGCGCGCTTCCGGTTCGTCCACGTTTCCACCGACGAGGTCTATGGCGCGCTCGGCCCGGACGACGCCCCCTTCGACGAACATTCGCCGATCGACCCGACCTCGCCCTATTCGTCGAGCAAGGCCGCTTCGGACCTGCTGGCCCGCGCCTGGGGGCGCACCTACGGCCTGCCGGTGATCGTCACCTCCTGCTCCAACAACTACGGCCCGCGCCAGCATCCGGAAAAGCTGATCCCCACGGTGATCTTCAACGCCCTGGCCGGTCGCCCCATCCCCGTCTATGGCGATGGCCGCCAGGTCCGCGACTGGCTGCATGTCGAGGACCACGCCAGCGCCCTGCTGCGGGTGCTGGACGCCGGCGCGCCGGGGCAGACCTATCTGATCGGCGGCGACGCCGAGCGGGCCAACATCGATCTGGTGCGCGCGATCTGCGCCGCGCTCGACAAGGTCCGTCCCGGCAACACGCCGCGCGAGGACCTGATCACCTACGTCGCCGACCGCCCTGCTCACGATCGCCGCTACGCCATCGACGCGGGCAAGCTGCAGCGCGATCTGGGCTGGTCGCCGGCCATGACCATCGAGGAGGGCCTGGAACGCACCGTGCGCTGGTACCTCGACAACGACGCTTGGTGGGACGCATTGCGCGCCAAGGGCTTCGCCGGCCAGCGCCTGGGCGTGACCGCATGATCCGCATCCTGCAGTTCGGCGCCACGGGCCAGGTCTCGCAGGCGATGATCGCCGCCGCCCCTGGCCGGGCCGCTCTGTCCGTGCTGTCGCGCGCCCAGGTCGACCTCGTGGACACCGCGGCCGTCGAGGCCGCCATCGCCGGCGCCGACTGCGACCTGGTGCTCAATTGCGCCGCCTTCACCCTGGTCGACAGGGCCGAGGCCGAACCCGAGGCGGCGCGCGCCGCCAACGCCCTGGCGCCGGCCGCCATGGCCCGGGCCTGCGCCGCGCGCGGCCTGCCGCTCGTTCACCTGTCGACCGACTGCGTGTTCGACGGAACCCTCGACCGCCCCTATCGGGAGGACGACGCGCCCCATCCGCTGTCGGTCTACGGCGCCACCAAGCTGGACGGCGAGAGCGCGGTGCTGGCCTGGGAAAAGGGCGTGGTGCTGCGGATCTCGTGGGTGTTCTCGCGCTTTGGCCGCAACTTCGTGCGCACGATGCTGCAGCTGGGCCGCAGCCGCGACGAGCTGCGGGTGGTCGCCGACCAGTACGGCTGTCCGACCGACGCCGCAGCCCTGGCCGATTTCATCCTGGGCGCAGCCGCGCGATGGGTGAGCGCAGCGCCCGGCGATCCGGCCTTCGGCCTGTTCCATTTCACCAACGCCGGCGCGACCTCGCGCCACGACCTGGCCGCCGCCGCCCTGGCCCGCGATCCGCTGACGCGGGCGACGCTGTCGCCGATCGCCAAGCGCGACTTTCCCGAGCCGGCGGCGCGCCCCCTCAACGGCGCGCTCGACAACGGCCGGGTTTCCGCCGTTTTCGGCTGGCAAGCGGAACCATGGGCGAGCGCCGTCGCGCGCGCCGCAGACGAGATCATCGCCGAGGGACTGGACGCATGAGGCGCGGGATCATTCTCGCCGGCGGATCGGGCAGCCGCCTGGCGCCACTGACGCTGGCGGTCAGCAAGCAGCTGCTGCCGGTCTACGACAAGCCGATGATCTATTACTCGCTGACCACGCTGATGCTGGCCGGCGTGCGCGAAATCCTGATCGTCACCAATCCGCATGACGAGACCGCCTTCCGCCGGCTGCTGGGCGATGGGGCGCATCTTGGCCTGCGGATCGAATACAAGCCCCAGCCCTCGCCTGACGGCATCGCCCAGGCCCTGATCCTGGGCGAGGACTTCCTCGACGGGGCCGACAGCGCCGTGGTGCTGGGCGACAACATCTTCTTCGGCGCGGGCTTTCCCGATCTCCTCGGCGCCGCGGCCTCGCGTCCGTCCGGCGCCACGGTGTTCGGCTACACGGTGGTGGATCCCCAACGCTACGGCGTGGTCGAGATCGGCCCCGACGGCCGCGCGCTCAGCATCGAGGAAAAGCCCGCCAAGCCGCGCTCGCGGCACGCGGTGACCGGCCTCTACTTCTATGATGGCCGGGCGCCGGCCATCGCGCGGAGCCTGAAGCCCTCGGCGCGCGGCGAGCTTGAGATCACCGACGTCAACCGCGCCTATCTCGACGCCGGCGACCTGACGGTCGAGCGGCTCGGCCGCGGCTACGCCTGGTTCGACACCGGCACCCACGACTCCCTGATGGAGGCCTCCGAGTACGTGCGCGCCATCGAGCTGCGCCAGGGCTTCCGGATCGGCTGCGTCGAGGAGGTGGCGTTCCAGATGGGCTTCATCGACGCCCGGCAACTGCGGGCCCTGGCCGGCGAGACCCCCAAGACGGGCTATCATCGCTACCTGCGCCAGCTCGCCGACGGCGAGATCTGAAACCCTGGCGCGGCGGCGTCCGAGGGGCTAAACCGGCTGCCAATTCCTCCACAACAACAAGGCCCGCGCGCAGAGCCATGCAGATCTTCCTCGACAGCACCGACACCAAGGTCATCGCCGACTTCGCCGCCACCGGCCTGATCGACGGCGTGACCACCAACCCGACCCTGATCGCCAAGTCGGGCCGTCCGATGCTCGAAGTCATCGCCGAGATCTGCGACCTGGTCCCTGGCCCGATCAGCGCCGAAGTCGCCGCCACCACCGCCGACGCCATGATCGCCGAAGGCGCCAAGCTGGCCCAGATCGCCCCGAACGTCGTGATCAAGCTGCCGCTGACCCGCGACGGGCTGATCGCCTGCGGCCACTTCGCCAACGAGGGCGTCAAGACCAACGTCACCCTGTGCTTCTCGCCGACCCAGGCCCTGCTGGCCGCCAAGGCCGGCGCGACCTACGTCTCGCCGTTCATCGGCCGCCTGGACGACTACGGCTTCGACGGCATGGACCTGATCCGCGACATCCGCGCCATCTACGACAACTACGGCTACGAGACCGAAATCCTGGCCGCCTCGGTGCGCAACACCGCCCACGTCAAGGAAGCCGCCGTGGTCGGCGCCGACGTCGTGACCATCCCGCCGTCGGTGTTCGGCGACATGTTCAAGCATCCGCTGACCGACAAGGGCTTGGAACAGTTCCTGAAGGACTGGGCCAGCACGGGCCAGTCGATCCTGTAGTTCGACGATTTTGTGATCGCCGCAACCCGTTGCGGCATAAGGCGCGGCCTCGGATTCGTCCGGGGCCGTTTCTTTTTGCGGCCGCGAAGGTGGTTCGCAAACGCGAATTGGCGCGTTAGGGTCAGGAAACCTCGAGTTCTGAGGAGCGGGCCCATGAAAGCCGCCGACATCGCCATCGACATCTGCCTGGCCTCCGCCGAGGAAGCCGTGCGGTTCTCGCGTTTCGTGCAGAGCTTCCTGACCAGCAATGACTTTCCCTTCGTGATGATCCACAACACCCCCGAGCTCGGCCTCGAGCGCCGCAAGGTGGTGTTCGAGGACGTCGGCGTCGGCGCGAAGTTCGCGCGCGAGTGGCGGATGGACCGCCTGGCCGCCGCCGGGGCCTGACGCCGCCGCGTCAGAACGGCGTTCCCGTTTCCGATTTTGGGCGTTAGACAGGGAGATCGTTTCTTCCCGTCGCGGAGTCGCGCCATGAACGACCCCAAATCCGCCCTTCCCTCGGTCGCCGGTTCCGCGCTCGACCTTATCGGCCGCACGCCGATGCTGGAGGTGCGTAACCTTGATACCGGGCCCTGCCGGCTGTTCCTCAAGCTGGAAAGCCAGAACCCCGGCGGCTCCATCAAGGACCGCGTGGCCCGCTCGATGATCGAGGCGGCCGAGGCTGACGGCAGCCTCAAGCCCGGCGGCGTGATCATCGAGGCCACCGCCGGCAATACGGGGCTGGGCCTGGCCCAGGTGGCGACGCTGAAGGGCTACAAGCTGATCCTGATCGTCCCCGACAAGATGGCGCGCGAGAAGATCCTGCACCTGCGGGCCATGGGCGTGGACGTGCGCCTGACCCGCAGCGACGTCGGCAAGGGCCACCCCGAATACTACCAGGACATGGCCCAGACCCTGGCCCAGTCGATCCCCGGCGCGATCTACGTCAACCAGTTCTCCAACCCCGCCAACCCGCTGGCCCACGAGACCGGCACCGGCCCGGAGATCCTCGACCAGATGGGCGGCGACGTAGACGCCGTGGTCGTGGGCGTCGGCTCGGGCGGCACCCTGACCGGCATCGGCCGCTTCCTGGCCAAGGCCTCGCCCAAGACGAAGATGGTGCTGGCCGACCCGGTCGGCTCGATCCTCTGCGACTACGTGGCGACCGGGACCTATGGCGAGGCCGGCTCGTGGATCGTCGAGGGCATCGGCGAGGACTTCATCCCCGACAACGCCCAGATGGACTTCGTCTCCAAGGCCTATTCGATCAGCGACCGCGAGAGCGTCGACACCGCCCGCCTGCTGCTGCGCAAGGAAGGCGTGCTGGCCGGCTCGTCGTCGGGCTGCCTGCTGGCCGCGGCCCTGAAGTACTGCCGCGAGCAGACGCAGCCCCAGCGGGTCGTGACCCTGGTCTGCGACACCGGCGCCAAGTACCTGACCAAGATGTTCAACGACATGTGGCTGGCCGCGCACGGCTTCGACCAGCGTGAGTTGCACGGGGACCTGCGCGACCTGATCGCCAAGCGCTACGCCGACGGCGGCGTCGTCGCGATCGGCCCGCAGGACACCCTGATGACCGCCTACAACCGCATGCGCTCGTCCGACATCAGCCAGTTGCCGGTGGTCGATCACGGCAAGCTGGTGGGCATCCTCGACGAGAGCGACATACTGGCCGCCGTCGAGGGCCGTGACGAGCATCGTACCGCCCGCTTCAAGACCCCGGTCGCCGAGGCCATGACCCGCGAGGTCAACACCCTGCAGGCCAGCCAGGGCGTCGAGGCCCTGCCCGACGTCTTCGACCGCGACGAGGTGGCCCTGGTCGTCGACGGCGACGAGTTCGTCGGCGTCATCACCCGCGTCGACCTGATCAACCACCTGCGGCTGGAGGCGTGAGGACGTTGCGGAAATGTTCTCGCGGAGTCATGCTGGCGGCTGGAAGATAGGTCCGGTCATGGAAGTCACTCTGAAGCCCGATCTTGAGCAGTTCGCCCGCGATTGCGTCGCCGACGGTCGCTACGAGAACGTCGGCGACGTCGTGAGGGCCGCCCTCACCCTGCTCCAGGAGCAGGAGGAACGGCGCGCGCGGCTGAGCGACTCGCTCGACCAGGCGATGGCCGAAGCCGACCGCGAGGGCTGCTTCACCGCCGCCGAGATCGCGGCGGAAATGAAGGCCGCTATCGAGGCGACCTCCAGGGAAACCGTGAAATAGATGCCGCCGGCGGCGGTCGCGCCCCAGGCCAGGCGCGAGCTTCTCGCCGCCTCGACCTGGATTTCCGGTGATAGTCCGCGCGCAGCCCTGAGACTGATGGAAACCTTTCTGGCCGCGGCCGACGCCCTGGGCCGTAACCCCCATCTTGGCCAGGAACAGCCCGACATCGTCCGCCCGCCCTATCGACTGCTAAGGCTGCGGGGCTTTCCCTACGTCCTGGCCTACGATCCGTCCCGAAATCCACCTGTCATCGCGCGCGTGTTGCACGGTGCCCGCGACCTGGCCGAAGCTCTCAAATCCCTCTGACCGACGTCGAGACCGCATGACCGACATTCCCGGCAAGAACCGCCTGGCCTTCGCCACCCGCGCGATCCATGGCGGCCAGTTCCCCGATCCCACCACCGGCGCGGTGATGGTGCCCATCTACGCCACCTCGACCTATGTCCAGTCGAGCCCGGGCGAGCACAAGGGCTTCGAGTACAGCCGCAGCCACAACCCCACTCGCTTCGCCTTCGAGCGGGCCATCGCCGACCTGGAAAGCGGCACGGCCGGCTTCGCCTTCGCCTCGGGCCTGGCGGCGGCCTCGACGATCCTGGAGATCCTCGACAGCGGCGCCCACGTGATCGCCAGCGACGACCTCTACGGCGGCTCGTTCCGGCTGTTCGACAAGGTGAGGAAGCGCTCGGCCGGCCTGACCTTCAGCTTCGTCGACATGGGCGATCCCGAGGCCATCGAGGCGGCGATCCGTCCCGAGACGAAGATGATCTGGGTCGAGACCCCCACCAATCCGATGCTGCGCTTGGCCGATCTGGAGGCCATCGCGGCCCTGGCCAAGCGTCGCGGCCTGATCACCGTGGCCGACAACACCTTCGCCAGCCCCTACGTCCAGCGGCCGCTGGAGCTGGGCTTCGATATCGTCATGCACTCGGCCACCAAGTACCTGAACGGCCACTCCGACGTGGTCGCGGGCGTGGCCGTGGTCGGCGACAACCCGCAGCTGATCGACAAGCTGAGGTTCCTGCAGAACGCGGTCGGGGCGGTGCTAGGCCCCTTCGACAGCTTCCTGGCCCTGCGCGGGGTCAAGACCCTGGCCCTGCGCATGCAGCGGGCCTGCGACAGCGCGCTGGAGATCGCCCAGTGGCTGTCCACCCGCAAGGACGTCGAGCGGGTGATCTATCCGGGCCTGGCCAGCCACCCGCAGCACGACCTGGCCCGCCGCCAGATGCATGGCGGCTTCGGCGGGATCATCTCGGTGGAGCTGAAGGGCGACGAAGCCACCGCGCGCCGGGTGCTGGAGCGCACGCGCCTCTTCACCCTGGCCGAAAGCCTGGGCGGGGTCGAGAGCCTGATCGAGCATCCAGCGATCATGACCCATGCCTCGATTCCGGCCGATCAGCGCAAGGCGCTGGGGATCAGCGACACCCTCATCCGGCTTTCGGTGGGGATTGAGGACTGCTCGGACCTGATTTCCGACCTTTCCGCGGCGCTTTCAGCCTGAACAGGTGATGGTCCTTGTCGCCGGGCATGGACGGCGACGGATCCGGGGCGTTCGACTTGCGCGGGGGCGGCAGCTCCCGCGTCGGGTCCTCGGCCCACAGGTGGGCGGCCAGCATCAGGTCGGTCTTGACCGGGCCGAAGTCCTCCTTGGCCGTCCACACGCGGATGGCGGCCTGGGCGAACACCTCCGACAGGTCGGTGACCTCGATCATCGGGGCCGGCTCCTTGCGCACCCGCGGGTCGTTCTCGGCCCGCTCGCGCATCTTCTGCAGCACCAGCACCAGGTCGGTCTTCAGCGGCACCTTGAACAGCACGTCGGCCCGGCGGGTGCGGTGGGTCGAATAGTTGAGGATGACGTCGCCGAACACCTTGCTGTTGGGGATCATCACCTTGACGTTGTCGGGGGTCGAGATCTCGGTGAACAGCAGGTCCAGCGACTTGACCGTGCCCTGGCGCGTGGCGGTCTCGATGACGTCGCCGACGCGATAGGGGCGGAACAGCAGGATCATCACGCCGGCCGCCACGTTCGACAGCGCGCCCTGCAAGGCCAGGCCGATGGCCAGCGAGGCCGCGCCCAGCACGGCGATGATCGAGGTCGCCTGCACGCCCAACTGCTGCAGCACCGCCACCAGGCCGATGGCGACCATGGCGTAGCGCACCAGCGACGAGACGAAGCTTTCCAGGGTCGGGTCGGGGTTTGTGCGGTGAACGCGTCCCAGCGCCCGCTTGGCCACCCCGGCCAGCCAGCCGGCGGCCCAGAAGGTGACCACCAGGATGATCGCGGCGACAACCAGATTGACGGCGATCTTGCCCAGCCAGTCGATGAAATGGCCGAACATGGTTTCGTCGGCCTTGATGTTGGCGATGGACGGCAGGGACAGGTCTTCGGGTACGATGGTCGGCTTGCTCATGAAACTCTCGATGGCGCCCCCGCGCCGGCCGGTCAACGACACGCGGCGCAGGTTCGTTCCCTGAGGCGTCGAGGCGCCCGCGCCCGGCCCGCGAGCGCTGCCAAGTCTGGTCCGGAAATGGAAACGGCCGCTCCCTTTAGGGGAGCGGCCGTCTTGGTGGAGCTAAGCGGAGTCGAACCGCTGACCTCTTGAATGCCATTCAAGCGCTCTACCAGCTGAGCTATAGCCCCGAGGCTCTGGAGCCTTGGTCCCCGGATGGTCGCCCGGGAAGGCGCGGAAACTATGTCGAGGCCTTTCCGGGATCAAGCCCCTCCATCAGGCGGAGGCGCAAGTTTTCCAGCAAGTCTTCGAAGGCTTCCAAAAATGGAAACGGCCGCTCCCTTTAGGGAAGCGGCCGTCTTGGTGGAGCTAAGCGGAGTCGAACCGCTGACCTCTTGAATGCCATTCAAGCGCTCTACCAGCTGAGCTATAGCCCCAAGGCTCTATGGAAAATCACGAAGACTTTCCGTCGAATTCCTTAGTCTCTCCGGCGGTTCCGAGTGGCTGCCCTCCGAAGAGGCGCGGAACCTATGCCGAGGTTTTTGCGGGATCAACCCCCTCGGCGAACTTTTTTTCGGGGGTCGGCCAAAGCCTTGTGGAGAACCCGAAAATCCGGGGGCGGATCGCTCCGCCCCCGGGAATTCCAGAGCTTACCGGTCGTCGTCTTCGCCGTCCGGCAGGCCTTCGATCTCGTCGCCGAGATCGTCTTCGTCTTCGTCCTCGAGGAACGGAACGTCGTCGCCGTCCTCGTCGGCCAGGTCTTCGTCCTCGGCGAAGTCGACGCCCAGGTCGTCACCGCCCGGCGACGGCTCGGCGGTCGGATCGCCGTCTTCGTCGTCACCCTCGGTGACGTCGGCCTCGGCGGCCTCGTCGATTTCCGGGGTTTCGTCGACTTCGTCCTCGTAGCCGTCCTGCTCCTTGGGAGCCGGGGCTTCCTTCTCGTCGTCGGCGTCGTAGTCCGGCGTGACGGCGCGGGCGCGGACACGGCGCGACTTCAGGGCCTCTTCCGGGTCGAACTGTTCGCCGCACTTTGGGCAGACAGCCGGACGACGGTTGAGGTCGTAGAACTTCGATTGGCAGTTGGGGCAGATTTGTTTTGCGCCCAAGTCGGGATTAGCCAAGGCGGCGACCCTTTGATCCTGATGGGAAAAGCGGCGGCTGACTTGCCATGACGGGAGGCCGCTGTCAAAAGCAAACCCCTTCGCGAAACACCTATGTTGCAAGGAGCCGGTTTCGGCATGACCACGGCTGGATTGAAGAGCGCTCCGGGCGGAGCCCTTCGCGGTACGGTTCGGGCGCCTGGCGACAAGTCCATTTCGCACCGTTCGATGATCCTTGGCGCCCTGGCCAGCGGCACCACCACCATCGAGGGGCTGCTGGAAGGCGACGACGTCCTGGCGACCGCGCGGGCCATGCAGGCCTTCGGCGCGCGCGTCGAGAAAGAGGGCGTCGGCCGCTGGCGCGTCGAAGGCAAGGGCGGCTTTTCCGAGCCCTCGGACGTCATCGACTGCGGCAACGCCGGCACCGGCGTGCGCCTGATCATGGGGGCCGCCGCAGGCTTCGCCATGTGCTCCACCTTCACCGGCGACGCCAGCCTGCGCGGCCGCCCCATGGGCCGGGTCCTCGACCCGCTGGCCCGCATGGGCGCCACCTGGTTCGGCCGCGACAAGGGGCGCCTGCCCCTGACCCTGAAGGGCGGGGCCCTTCGCGGCCTCGTCTATACCCTGCCGATGGCCTCGGCCCAGGTGAAGTCGGCCGTGCTGCTGGCCGGCCTGCACGCCGAGGGCGGCGTCGAGGTGATCGAGCCGGAAGCCACCCGCGACCACACCGAGCGCATGCTGCGCGCCTTCGGGGCCGAGGTGATCGTCGAGGACAAGCCAAGTGGCGACCATGTCGTCCGCCACGTGCGCCTGCCCGAAGGCCAGAAGCTGAAGGGCACGCATGTGCAGGTGCCGGGCGACCCGTCCTCGGCTGCCTTCCCGCTGGTCGCCGGCCTGATCGTCCCCGGCTCGGAAGTGACCGTCGAGGGCGTGATGCTCAACGCGCTGCGCACCGGCCTCTTCACCACGCTGCAGGAAATGGGCGCGGACCTGACCATCTCGAACGTGCGCGTCGAGAGCGGCGAGGACGTCGGCGACATCACCGCCCGCTACTCCCAGCTCAAGGGCGTCGTCGTGCCGCCCGAGCGGGCGCCGGCGATGATCGACGAATACCCGATCCTGGCCGTCGCGGCCGCCTTCGCCGACGGCCCGACCGTCATGCGCGGCATCGGCGAGATGCGGGTCAAGGAAAGCGACCGCATCGCCCTGACGGCGGCGGGCCTCGCGGCCTGCGGCGTCACCGTCGAGGAAGAGCCCGAAGGCATGACCGTGGTCGGGACCAAGGGCGGCAACCATCCGGTGCGCGGCGGCGGCAAGGTGATCACCCACGGCGATCACCGCATCGCCATGAGCCACCTGATCCTGGGCCTGGCCGCCCAGGAGCCGGTCGAGATCGACGAGCCGGGGATGATCGCCACCAGCTTCCCCGGCTTCGTGTCGCTGATGACGGGCCTGGGCGGCTCGATCGTCGAGGCCTGATCCATGGGCTTCGTGATCGCCGTCGACGGCCCCGCCGCCTCGGGCAAGGGCACGATCGCCTCGCGCCTGGCCGCCCACTACGGCCTGCCGATGCTCGACACCGGCCTGCTGTACCGCGCGGTCGGCGTGCGCCTGCTGGACGCCGGCGGCGATCTCGACGATCCGGCGGCGGCCGAGGCCGCCGCACGGGGCCTCGACCTGGCCGAACTGGAGCGCCCCGAAGTGCGCACCCGCGCCGCCGGCGAGGCCGCCAGCCGCGTGGCCGTGCACCCCGGCGTGCGCTCGGCCCTGTTCGACCTGCAGCGCGAGTTCGCGGGCCAGCAGGACGGCGCGGTGCTGGACGGTCGCGACATCGGCACGGTCATCGCCCCCGAGGCGCGCGCCAAGCTCTATGTCACCGCCAGCGCCGAGGTCCGGGCCGACCGTCGCTGGAAGCAGCTGACCGGCCAGGGCGAGAACGTCACCTTCGAAGAGATCCTGGCCGATATCCGCAAGCGCGACGAGCGCGACGGCGGCCGCAAGGACGCGCCCATGACCCAGGCTGTGGACGCTATCTTGCTTGATACGTCGGAAATGACTATATCCCAGGCCTTCGATGCGGCTCTCCGCATCGTCGAGACGGCGCGCGCCCGGTGAGGAAACTCCAAGGGCTAATCTAACGCCCGCCTCGCCGCCGCTTCAGGACGCGACGGACGCATCAGAAAAATCCTATCACCCGGAATCCCGAGAACCGTCATCCGACGGCGCTCGTCACAGGGCTTCCCACAACCCAGAGACCTTAGATCAGCATGGCTGACGATATGAGCTTCAACCCCACGCGCGACGATTTCGAAGCGCTCCTCAACGACTCCATGGGCGGCCGCGACTTCGCGGAAGGCTCCGTGGTCAAGGGCAAGGTCGTTGGGATCGAGAAGGACTTCGCGATCATCGACGTCGGTCTGAAGACCGAAGGCCGCGTCCAGCTGAAGGAATTCGGCGTCGACGAAGCCGGCAAGGCGACCATCAAGGTCGGCGACACCGTCGAAGTCTTCCTCGAGCGCCTTGAGAACGCCATGGGCGAAGCGGTGATCAGCCGCGAAAAGGCCAAGCGCGAAGAAGCCTGGACCCGCCTGGAAGGCGTCTACGCCAAGAACGAACCCGTCATGGGCGCGATCGTCGGCCGCGTGAAGGGCGGCTTCACCGTCGACCTCGGCGGCGCCTCGGCCTTCCTGCCGGGCTCGCAAGTCGACATCCGTCCGGTGCGCGACGTCGGCCCGCTGATGGGCAAGGAACAGCCCTTCGCCATCCTGAAGATGGACCGTCCGCGCGGCAACATCGTCGTCTCGCGTCGCGCCATCCTGGAAGAAGCCCGCGCCGAGCAGCGCACCGAACTGGTGTCGCAGCTGCAAGAGGGTGAAATCCGCGAAGGCGTCGTCAAGAACATCACCGACTACGGCGCCTTCGTCGACCTGGGCGGCATCGACGGCCTGCTGCACGTCACCGACATGAGCTGGAAGCGCGTCAACCACCCGAGCCAGGTGCTCGCCGTGGGCGACACCGTGAAGGTCCAGATCGTCAAGATCAACCCGGACACCCAGCGCATCTCGCTCGGCATGAAGCAGCTGCAGTCGGATCCGTGGGACGGCGTTGAAGCCAAGTACCCGGTCGGCGCCAAGTTCACCGGCCGCATCACCAACATCACCGACTACGGCGCCTTCGTGGAGCTGGAAGCCGGCGTTGAAGGCCTGGTGCACGTGTCGGAAATGTCGTGGACCAAGAAGAACGTCCACCCCGGCAAGATCGTGTCGACCTCGCAGGAAGTCGACGTCGTGGTCCTGGACGTCGATCCGTCCAAGCGCCGCGTCTCGCTGGGCCTGAAGCAAGCCCTGGCCAACCCGTGGGAAGCCTTCGTCGAGGCTCACCCGATCGGCTCGACCGTCGAAGGCGAAGTCAAGAACGCGACCGAATTTGGTCTGTTCATCGGCCTCGACAACGACATCGACGGCATGGTGCACCTGTCGGACATCGACTGGAGCGTCGCCGGCGAAGAAGCCATGGCTCGCTACAAGAAGGGCGACGTGGTCAAGGCGAAGGTTCTCGATGTCGACATCGAGAAGGAACGCATCTCGCTGGGCATCAAGCAGCTGGCCGGCGACCCGATGTCGGGCGACACCTTCCGCAAGAACCAGACCGTGACCGTCACCGTCACGGAAGTCACCTCGGGCGGCATCGAAGTCCGCTTCGGTGAAGACGACGCCCCGATGACCGCCTTCATCCGCAAGTCGGACCTGTCGCGCGATCGTCAGGAACAGCGCCCCGAGCGCTTCGCCGTGGGCGACCGCGTCGACGCTCAGATCACCAACGTGGACAAGGCTGCTCGCCGCGTCTCGCTGTCGATCAAGTCGCTGGAAATGGCCGAAGAGAAGGAAGCCATCGAGCAGTTCGGCTCGTCGGACTCCGGCGCTTCGCTGGGTGACATCCTGGGCGCGGCTCTGCGCGAGCGCGCTGCGCCGAAGGAATAAGCTTCAGTCTCACGGCTTGAGCTGAAGACAGGCGGCGGTCGGAGCAATCCGACCGCCGTTTTTCTTTTGCGCGAACTCTTGGCCGCACTGCCTGGAATTGTATGGTCCCGCTTGTCTGAGTAGTTGGCAGGGGCGTCCCATGTTCAAGTCTTCCGCGCTGGTTCTTCCAGCCGCCGCCGTGGCCGCGATGTGGGCCGGCCACGCCGCCGCCGCCGACAAGCCCGCCTATGCCGCCCCCGCCGCCTGGGTGGACGTCGCCCCGATCCCGGCCGCCCAGCCCGGCCCCGAAACCCCCGCCACCCAGGTGCTGCTCGACGACAGCCAGACGCGCCTCGAGCGCTCGGGCGGGACCTACTACAATCGCCGCGTCGTGCGCATCGTAAAGACCGAGGGCCTGGCGGGCTCCGGCTCGCGCTCGGTGTCCTGGAACCCGACCGCCGAAACGGTGACGCTGCACACCCTGGCCATTCGTCGAGGCGACCAGGTCATCGACCTGCTGCAGGGCGGCAAGGACGTGCTGGTCATCCGCCGCGAGACCAATCTCGAACGGGCCATGCTCGACGGCCGCCTGACCGCCAGCGTCCAGATCAAGGACCTGCAGGTCGGCGACGTGGTCGACTGGGCCTACACCGTCCACCGCACCGAACCGCTGCTCGACAACCGCGGCCAGGCCTTCGAGCGCATGGGCTGGGGCGGCAAGATCGGCCGCTACCGCGTGCGGCTGGAATGGCCGCAGGACAATCCGGTGGTCTGGAAGGCCGGCGCCGGATTCCCGCAGCCGACGGTGACGAAGGCCGGCGGCTTCACGCGCCTGAGCGTCGATCTGGCCGACGCCGAGTCGCCCAAGGCGCCGACCGGCGCGCCGCTGCGCTTCCAGCGCGTGGGCGAGCTGCAGGCCTCGACCTATGCCGACTGGGCCGAGATCTCGCGGCGGATGCACCCGCTCTACGACAAGGCCGCCGAACTGGCGCCGGATTCGCCGGTGCGGGCCGAGATCGCCCGCATCGCCGCGGAGACCAAGGACCCCAAGGAACGGGCCTTCGCGGCCCTGCAGCTGGTCGAGGACAAGACCCGCTACCTGGCGCTCAGCATGGGCGACGGCGGCTATCGCCCCGCGCCCGCCGACGAGACCTGGGCGCGACGCTTCGGCGACTGCAAGGGCAAGACGGTGTTGCTGCTTGCCCTGCTGCGCGGCCTGGGCGTCGACGCCGAGCCGGCCATCGTCTCGACCACCAGCGGCGACGGCATGGACGAGCGCGTGGCCGCCGCCGGCCAGTTCAACCACATCATCGTGCGCGCCCGCATCGACGGGAAAAGCTTCTGGCTCGATGGCACGCGCTCGGGCGACAAGGGCGGCCTGGACCAGCTGCGTCCGCCGGGCTTCCGCTGGGCCCTGCCGGTGCGCGCCAAGGGCGCGGGGCTGGAGCCCATCGAGCAGCCGCCGCTGGCCGAGGCCCAGACCGAGACCAAGCTGCACATCGACGCCTCGGCCGGCCTCGACAAGCCCGCGCCGGTGCGGGTCGAGATCCTGATGCGCGGCGACGCGGCCCGGGCCTTCAACCGCTCGCTGGAGACCGCGCCCAAGGCCGACGTCGAACGCGCGCTCAAGCAGAGCGTCTCCAAGTCCTCCAGCTGGATCACGCTGGAGACCGTCGACTGGACCAAGACCGAGGACGGCGAGCTCAAGGTCGTGATGGCCGGCACGGGCACGCCGGAATGGCGCCTCAACGACGATCTTGGCGTGCGCGAGCTGAAGCTGGGCGGCGGCGATGGCCGCGGCGCCACCTTCCCGCGCCGTGAACCGGGTCCCAACGCCGACGCGCCCTTCGTCCTGCGCTATCCGTCCTACGGTCGCGAGACCATGGAGGTGGTGCTGCCGAACAAGGGCGAGGGCTTCATCGTCAAGGGCGCCAACGGCGATGACGCCGCCACGGGCTACCGCGTGATCAAGTCGGCCCAGGTGGTCGACGGCGTCGCCCGCTTCGAGAAGGTGACCCGCAGCGAGGCGCGCGAGCTGCCGTTCGCCCAGGTCGAGGCGGCCAACGCCGCCATCCGCAAGGCCGCCTACGACGTCGAGATCGTCAGGGCGCCGAAGGGTCTTTGAGGGACGGCCCGCAACCTTTTCCTTGAAGATTGCGGCCTGCTTGGGCAAAGGTCGCGGCGCGCCGCTCCCTCGGCGCAGGGGATATCGATGATCAAGTCTGAACTCATCGCCAGGCTCGCGAACGAAAACCCGCACCTGACGCAGAAGGACGTCGAGCGCGTGGTGGGCGTCATCCTCGAGCGGATGATCAACGCCCTGGAAGCCGGCGGCCGCGTCGAACTGCGTGGTTTCGGGGCCCTGTCGGTGCGCTCGCGCCCGGCTCGCGCGGGCCGCAATCCGCGCACCGGGGAGACCGTCGACGTCCGCGCCAAGCATGTGCCGTTCTTCAAGAGCGGCAAGGAACTGCGCGCCCGCCTCAACGCCGACTAGTCGGCCGGCCGACTCTCTTGCCCCTGGGGGCGAACCGGCTCAGCCTTTCGGCGTTCCGGTTAGCCCTGAGGGACAGTCGAGAGGGACCCAGCATGAGCATCGTCAAGGAATTCCGCGAGTTCATCGCTCGCGGCAACGTCATCGACCTGGCCGTCGGCGTGATCATCGGCGCGGCCTTCAACGGCATCGTCAAAAGCCTGGTCGACCAGGTGATCATGCCGCCGATCGGCCTGCTGACCGGCGGGCTCGACTTCTCGAAGCTGGAATGGGTGCTGCGCGCCGAAGATCCGGCCACCGAGGCGATCGAGAAGGTCGCGATCCAGTATGGCGCCTTCATCAACACCCTGATCCAGTTCTTCATCGTCGCGGCGGTGGTGTTCCTGCTGGTCAAGCTGGTCAACCAGATCCGCCGCACCGACGCGGCCGAGCCGGCCCCTGCCGCGCCGCCCGCCCCGACCCCGGAAGAAAAATTGCTGACCGAGATCCGCGACCTGCTGGCCACGCCGGCCGTCGCCGCCGTGGCTCCCGCCGCCGCAAAGCCCGCGCCGGCCCCCAAGGCCGCCGCCGCGCCGAAGGCCCCGGCCAAGAAGCCGGCCGCTCCGCGCAAGCCGAAAGCTTGAGCTCCCAAATCCTCCCCCTGAAGGGGGAGGTGGCCCGTAGGGCCGGAGGGGGAAGATCCTGCTAAAGTCGATGACGTCGCCGGAGGGAGCAATCACGTCCCCCTCCGTCGGCTTCGCCGACACCTCCCCCTTCAGGGAGAGGATCTGGTCCTCAGAAATCCACCGCCACGCCCTTGCGCTCCCAGTCGCCGAAGCGCGTGGGCTCGGGGCCGTCGCGGCCCCCCTTTTCCGTCGGCATCGCCAGGGCCGCCTCGGCCTCGCGGCGAGCGGCGGCTTCCTCCAGGGCGCGACGGGCGGCGGGGCTCAGGTCCTTGCCAGGCGCGGCGCCCAGGCGGGCCAGTTCCGGGTCCTGAACCTCGGAAAACGGGGAAGAAAGATCGTCGGACATGAGCTTTCATAGCACGCAAGCGCCTAAGGATCATCCAAGGGGCTTGCGCTCGCGCTCATTGCGGGGCACGGCGGGGCGGTGACTCAGGAACTTAACGACGGCCTTCCCGCACGGGAAGCGGCCCTCGCCCTACTCGACGCGGCTCTCTCGCGCCGCGGCGGCCTCGACGAGGCCGCGACGACCAACGCTTTCCGCGCCCTGGAGCCGCGTGAGCGCGCCTTCGCGCGCGCCCTCGCCATGGCCGCCCTGCGCCGCCTCGGCCCAGTCGACCGGGCTTTGGCCGCCAAGCTCAGCCGCGAACCGCCGCCGCGCGTGCGCAACCTGCTGCGCCTGGGGGCCACTCAGGCCTTCTTCCTCGACGTGCCGGCCTTCGCCGCCGTCGCCACCAGCGTCGAGCTGGCCGGCGCCAACAAGACCAGCCGTCCGTTCAAGGGCCTGGTCAACGCCGTGCTGCGGGGACTGCTGCGCGACGGCGCACCGGCCGATGACCCCTCGACTCTCGTGCCGCCGTGGCTGTTCGCCCGCTGGGCCGGCGCCTGGGGGCAGGACGACGCCCTGGCCCTGGCCGCCGTGGTCGCCGAGGAACCGGCCACCGACCTTTCGGTGAAGCCGGGAACCGACCTGGCGTCCCTGGCTGAAGCCCTTGAGGCCGAGATCCTGCCGGGCGACACCCTGCGCACCCGCCGCCGCGGCGACGTCGCCGGCTGGCCCGACTTCGAGGCCGGGACCTGGTGGGTGCAGGACGCCGCCGCCGCGATCCCCGCGCGCCTGCTGGACGTGAAATCCGGCGAGACCGCCGTCGACCTTTGCGCCGCCCCCGGCGGCAAGACCCTGCAGCTGGCCGCCGCCGGCGCCAGGGTGGTGGCCGTCGACCGCTCGGCCGCCCGCCTCAAGCGCGTTGGCGAGAACCTCGCCCGCATGGGGGTGGAGGCCGAGGTCGTCGCCGCCGACGCCTCGACCTGGGCAGACGCGCGCACCTTCGACGCCGTGCTGCTGGACGCCCCGTGCTCGGCCACCGGCACCTTCCGCCGCCACCCCGACGTGCTGTGGGCTGCGCGCCCAGGCGACGTGGCCAGCCTGGCCAGCGTGCAGTCGGCCCTGCTGGACAGCGCCGCCCAGCGCACCGCCCCCGGCGGCCGCCTGGTCTATTGTGTCTGCTCGCTGGAGCCGGAAGAGGGCGAAGCCCAGATCGAGGCCTTCCTG
Source organism: Caulobacter endophyticus (assembly GCF_003116815.1). Taxonomy (GTDB): domain Bacteria; phylum Pseudomonadota; class Alphaproteobacteria; order Caulobacterales; family Caulobacteraceae; genus Caulobacter; species Caulobacter endophyticus. The sequence continues at coordinate 44,183 of NZ_QDKQ01000043.1, read as the reverse complement.
GCCCGTCACCCGGAGTTCTCGCTGGCCCCGATGACCGCCGGCGAGGGCGGCGCGCCGCAGGCCAGCCTGACGGCCCGCGGGACGCTGCGCCTGCTGCCTCACCACCGCGAAGGCGGCCAGGACGGCTTCTTCGCGGCTCGTTTCGTAAAGGCCAAGTAGAGCGGGGAGCCAAACCTGGCCTCCACTCGCTTGTAGCTTGAGCCTTTGACCGGTAATTCAAAGACACCGACCTTAGGGACACCATGACCGCGCCGATCATCGCCCCGTCGATCCTCGCCTCCGACTTCGCCAAGTTGGGGGCCGAAGTCGCCGCCATCGAGGCGGCCGGCGCCGACTGGGTGCATGTCGACGTCATGGACGGCCACTTCGTGCCGAACATCACGCTCGGCCCCGACATCGTCAAAGCCATCCGGCCGCACGCCAAGATCCCGTTCGACGTGCACCTGATGATCAGCCCGGCCGATCCGTACCTGGAAGCCTTCCGCGAGGCCGGCGCCGACATCATCAGCATCCACCCGGAAGCCGGCCCGCACCTGCACCGCTCGCTCAAGCGCATCCGCCAGCTGGGCGCCAAGGCCGGCGTGGTGTTCAACCCCTCGACCAGCCTCGATCACGTCGAATGGATCCTCGAGGACGTCGACCTGGTGCTGGTCATGTCGGTGAACCCCGGCTTCGGCGGCCAGAGCTTCATCCCAGGCCAGCTGCGCAAGGTCGAGGCCCTGCGCAAGCTGATCGACGCCCAGGGCCTGGACATCATCCTGGAAGTCGACGGCGGCGTGACCCCGGTCACCGCGCCTCAGTGCGTCGCGGCCGGCGCCACGGCCCTGGTGGCCGGCTCGGCGGTGTTCAAGGGCGGCCCGGACGCCTACGCCGCCAACATTCGCGCCCTCAAAGGGGACTGACGCCACCGCATGAACGGCGCGCCCGCTACGCCCTCCGCATCCAAGCCCGCCGGTCGCCCCCTGCGGCGCGGAGTCGTGCTGGCGCGGTCGGTCCTTGCCTCGGTCCGCGCCGCCTTTGAGCGCGAGTGGTTCGGCTCGCCGCCGCATCGCGCGGTGATCACCGCCCCCCGACCGGTCGGCCTGTCCGCCCGGCCGCACGATCCCCGCCCCGTCGACCTTCATCGCGGCCGCCAGCTGCTGGACGGCGTGCTGACCCTGCACGACGAGAGCCTGAAGGTCGGGGCCGAAGGCGACCCCTTCGACACCCCCAGCCCCTCGCGGGCCTTCGCCGTGGCCCTGCACCGCTTCGACTGGCTGCCGGGCCTGCTGGCCCAGGGGCCGGAAGGCGCGCGCCGGGCCCTGCGGCTGATCCAGGACTGGCGGCGGGTGTTCGGAACCTGGAACGCCTTCTCGTGGTCGGGCGAGTGCCTGGAGCGCCGCACCTTCCATCTGGCCTGCGCCGCCAAGACCCTGTCGCCCGGCGCCTCCGACGCCGAGGCCGCCGCCCTGGCGCTGGACGTGGCCCGCGGCGCTCGCCAGCTGATGAAGGCCTCCGACGCCCCCGACCGCGCCCTGGAACGGGCCGTGGTCGTCGCCATCGCCGGCACAGCCCTGGTCGGCAAGGCCGCCGACCAGCTGATGGCCGAGGGCCTGCGCCGCGTCGCCCGTGACATCGACGCCATCGTGCTGCCAGACGGCGGCCACGCCTCGCGCTCGCCAGAGGCCGGGCTGGAGCTGCTGTTCGACCTGCTGACCGTGGACGACGCCCTGGGCCAGCGCGGCCGCCCGACGCCCGAGGCGATCAGCCGGGCCATCGACCGCCTGTCGTCGGGCGCGCGCTTCTTCACCCTGGCCGACGGCAAGCTGGCGGCCTTCCATGGCGGCGAGACGGTCGAGCCGGCCCGCATCGCCGCCGCCCTGGCCCATGACGACCACGGCCCGCGCCCGCCGATGGACATGCCGCACGTCGGCTTCCAGAAAATGCAGGGCGGGACGATCCAGGTGCTGGCCGACGCCGGCGCGCCGCCCGTGGGCGCGCTCAGCCGCTCGGCCTGCGCCCAACCGGCGGCGCTGGAAATCATCTGCGGCAAGGACCGCCTGATCACCTCCAGCGGCTGGAGCCCCGAGGCCGCCAACGCCCAGGCTTTCCGCCTGTCCGACGCGGCTTCGACGGTGTCGGTGGGCGAGGGCTCGGCCGGCCGGCCGCTGTCGGGCTTCCGGGCCGCCGCGCTCGGCCCCTGGCTGGTCGACGGCGCCACCAGCGTCGACTCCCGCCGCCACGACGGCGAACAGGGCGTCTGGCTCGACATCGTCCATGACGGCTGGCGGCGCCTTGGCCTCAAGCACGCCCGCCGGCTGTTCCTAGACCTGGCCGCCGACGAACTGCGCGGCGAGGACAGCCTGATCCCGATGGCCGAGGCCAAGCTGGACGGCCCGCGCCGCTATCACCCGTTCAAGATCAGCTTCCACCTGCACCCCGACGCCCGCGCCTCGCTGGCCCGGGACGGCAAGAGCGTGCTGATCAAGGGGCCGTCCAATGTCGGCTGGTGGCTGCGCAACGATGCGCCCGACGTCGCCGTCCTGGCCGCCCCGCATTTCGACCACGGTCACGCCCGCCAGGCGGGGGTGATCGTGCTCAAAAGCCAGGTCCGCGCCGAGAAGGGCGCCAAGATCAGATGGAAGCTGGCGCGGGCCGCTGACCACTAAACCCAGATCCTCCCCCCGAAGGGGGAGGTGTCGGCGCAGCCGACGGAGGGGGATGTGATCCCCCACATCGGCGTGGTCTTCGACTTCGGCAGGCCCTTCCCCCTCCGGCCCTTCGGGCCACCTTTCCCTTCAGGGGGAGGGTCTTCAGCCTCAGTCCAGCGACCGATCCTTCGTCTCGGGCAGCAGGAACGCCGTCACCAGCACGCTGATCAGGGTGAAGATCACCGGGTACCAGAGCCCGGCATAGATATCCCCCACCGCCGCAACGATGGCGAAGGCGCTGAACGGCACGAAGCCGCCGATCCAGCCCGTGCCGATGTGATAGGGCAGCGACAGGGCGGTGTAGCGCACCCGGGTCGGGAAGAGCTCGACCAGGGCTGCGGCCAGAGGGCCGTAGAGGGCCGTGGCCCCGATCACGAACACCAGCAGCACCCCGAACACGCCCCAGAGGTTCATGCGGGCGGGATCGGCCGCGGCCGGATAACCAGCCTCGACCAGCGCCGCCTTGATCGCGGCCTCGCTGGCGGTCTTCACGGCCTTGGCTTCAGCCGCCGGCAGGCCCTTGGCGCTCTGCGAAACGATGCGCGCCTGGCCCACCTGGACCACCGCCTGGGACCCGGCCGGTGCGGCGTGGTTGGCGTAGGAGACGCCCGCATTGGCCAGGGCGCTCTTGGCGATGTCGCAGGACGAGACGAAGGCGGCCTTGCCGATGGGGTCGAACTGCAGGGCGCAGTCTGCGGGATCGGCCGTGACGCTGACCGGCGCCCTCGCCGAAGCCTCGGCGAGAGCCGGATTGGCGGCGCGCTCCAGGAGGTGGAAACCCGGGAAGTAGAAGGCCAGCGCCAGGGTCATGCCGCCCAGCATCACCGGCTTGCGGCCGATCCGATCCGACAGGGCGCCGAACACGACGTAGAGCACCGCGCTGACCGCCGCGGCGCCCATCATCAGGCCGTTGATCGTGCCGGGCGCGACCTTCAGGAACTTCTCCATGAAGGTCTGGATGTAGAAGAAGGTCGTGTACCAGACCGCCCCCTGGGCCGACATCACGGCGAAAAAGGCCAGCAGCACAAGCTTGAGGTTCTTCCACTGCCCGAAGGCCTCGGCATAGGGCGCCTTGGACGCCGCGCCCTCTTCCTTCATCCTGGCGAAGGTCGGGCTTTCGCTGAGCTTCAGGCGCATCCAGACCGAGACCGCCAGAAGGCCGATCGAAACGGCGAACGGGATGCGCCAGCCCCAGTCGTCGAAGGCTTCAGGCCCCACGAGCGCGCCCAGCGCCCAGCGGGTCGCCAGTATGACCATCAGCGCCGCGAACAGGCCCAGCGACGCCGAGCTCTGCACCCACGAGGTGGCTCGGCCCCGCAGGCCGGGCGGGGAATGCTCGGCGACGTAGATCGCCGCCCCGCCATATTCTCCGCCCAGGGCGAAGCCCTGCACGCAGCGCAGGATGATCAGCAGGATCGGGGCGATGATCCCCGCCTGCTGGAAGGTGGGCAACAGGGCGATGGCGAAGGTGGCGCCGCCCATCAGCAGCACCGTGGCCAGGAACGCGCCCTTGCGGCCGGCCTGGTCGCCGATCTTGCCGAACACCAGCGCCCCCAGCGGCCGGAAGGCGAAGCCGACGCCGAACAGGGCCAGAGCCGCCACGTAGCCGGCGGTGTCGGACAGGCCCGTGAAGAAGGTCTTGGAAATGACCTGGGCCAGGCTGCCGAAGATGAAGAAGTCGTACCACTCGAAGGCCGTGCCTGCCGACGAGGCCGCCACAACCGTGCGCATCGAGGCGCCCTTCTCCTGAGCGGCGCCGGCAGTCGTGTCCGTCATGCGGATCCCCCTGATTGGCAGGAGGATTAGCCCGTAACGCCGGTAGCTGAAAAGGGCGCTGTCTGGGGGACCGTCAGGCTGCCTCGGTTTCGGCGGTCGAGGCCGCCTCGGCCACACGCACGATCTCGGCCAAGAGGGCGGTGGGCGAGATCGGCTTGGCCGCCACGCCGTTCATGCCAGCCGCCAGGTAGGTGGCCCGCTGGTGGGCCAGGACGTTGGCGGTCAGCGCCACGATCGGCGTCGCGCCGACAGGCCCCGGCAGGGCGCGGATGCGCCGGGCGGCCTCCAGGCCGTCGACGCCGGGCATCTGCACATCCATCAGGATCAGGTCGAAACCGCGCGTCGCGGCCTCGACGCCCGACAGCCCGTCCTCGGCGGTCTCGACGTCGGCGCCCAGCATCTCCAGGATCCGGCGCGCGACCATGCGGTTGGTGGAGTTGTCTTCGACCACCAGCACCTTGAGGCCTTCCAGCATCTTGTCGCCGTCGGCCTCGTCGCGCGGGACGGTCTGCACCGGCGGGGCGCTGATCGACAGGCTGAAGGTCGAACCCTCGCCCTCGACCGAGCTGAACTCGACCTCGCCGCCCATCATCTGGGCCAGGCGACGGGTGATGGCCAGGCCCAGCCCCGAGCCGCCGAACCGGCGGGTGGTGCTGGCGTCGGCCTGCTGGAAGCGCTGGAACAGCCGGGCCTGGGCCTCCGGCGCGATGCCGACGCCGGTGTCGGAGACCTCGAACACCAGACGATCGCCCTCGCCCCGGCGCAGGCGCAGCGCCACCGAGCCCGACAAGGTGAACTTCACGGCGTTGCCGATCAGGTTGAACAGCGCCTGTCGCAGGCGCGTGGGGTCGGCCAGCACAATCCCGTGGTCGGGGGCCTCGACGATCAGGGCCAGGCCCTTGTGCTCGGCCTGGGCGCGCAGCAAACGCGCCACGCTATGGGCCAGTTCGGCGGGATCGATCGGTTCGGGCGCGACCTCCAGGCGTCCAGCTTCGATGCGCGAGAAGTCGATGATGTCGTCCAGCAAGGTCGACAGCATACGGCCGCAGGCCAGAGCCTCGCCCAGCAGGTGGTCGGCCTCGGACGACAGCCCCTGGCGCTTGAGCAGGTGGATGACGCCCAGCACCCCGTTCATCGGCGTGCGGATTTCGTGGCTCATATTGGCCAGGAACTGGGCCTTGGCCTCGTTGGCGGCCTGGGCGGCGCGTTCGGCCTCGACCAGGGCCAGCTCGGCGCGCTTCTGCTCGTCGATGTCGAGCACCAGGCCATAGGCCTTGCGCACCCGGCCCGAAGGATCGCGGCGGATCTCGTGGAACAGGCGGATCCAGCGTTCTTCGCCATTGGGACGCATCACCCGGGCATCGAAGGCCCGCTCGCCCCAGCGGCCGACGGCCCCGGCGGCGTAGACGGCGGCCACGTCCTCCGAACGGATCATCGGCCAGATGGCCTGGCGCACGTCGTCGAAGGTGATGCGCTGACCCAGGATGCGGTGGAACTCCGGCGAGCCCCAGAAGGTCTTCTCGGCGTGGTCGATCTCGTAGACCCCAGCCTGGGCCGCGCCCAGCGCCGTCTTCAGCCGCCGGGCGTTGGCGCGGGCCTCGCGGCGCGCCTCGGTCAGGGCGGTGACGTCGTCCATGTAGGTGATGACGCCGGCGATGGCGCCGCTGGCGTCGCGCCAGGGCCGGGCCTCCCAGCGCAGGCGGTGCTCGCGGCCATGGCCGTCGGTCAGGCTGTCCTCGCGCCGCACGACGGTCTGGCCGGTCAGGGCGCGCTCGACGGCCGCCACGAAGCGCTTGCGCGCCCCGTAGGTCAGCTCCTGCAGCGACTTGCCGATGACCTCGGCCTCGGTAGCCTGGAAAATGTCGAGGAAGCGCGGGCTGACGACGGTCAGGCGCAGGTCGCGGTCGTAGAGGGCCACGGCGAACGGCGCGCCCTCGACCAGCTTGCGGGCCTTCTCCTCGCCCCAGCGGGCCAGGTCGCGATCGCGGGCGACGTCGGTGATGTTCTGCGAGATGCCGCGCAGGGCGAAGACCCCGCCGGGGCGCGGCTCGGTCTGGAAGGTGGCGCGGAAGGCGAACTTCTGGCCGGTCGCGCCGCGCATGTGGTGCTCGATCGTGCCGCCCTGCCCCGTGCGCACGGCGCGGGAAAAGGTGGCGCGCACGCGGCCGCGCTCGGGCTCGTCCAGCCGGGCGTAGAAGGCCTCGGGCGTCGAGACCTCTTCGGGGCGCAGGCCCGTCAGGCTGAGAATGTCGCTCGACCACTCGATGCGCTGGGCGACGGGGTCGAAGCTCCACACCCCCACCCCGGCCGCCGAGGCCAGCATCTCGCGGGTGCGGCGGGAGACGGCCTGCTCGGCCTTGCGGGCCACCTCGGCCGAGACGTCGCGCAGGGTGCCCACCAGTTCGCCAGCGGGACCCAGGCGCGCGTGGGCCTCCAGCCAGACGCGGCGGCCGTCGTTGCAGATCATGCGGACGCGGAACACCGCCCCGCCCATGCCCTGGATCACCTTGCCGCCCTCCAGCAGGCTTGGATGGTCTTCGGGATCGACGAACTTCAGGGGCGACTGGCCGATCAGGTCGGCGGCGGTCCAGCCGGTCAGGCGGGTCCAGGCCGGATTGACGGTGACGAAACGACCCTCGACCACGACCGCGAACAGGTCGTGTGCGTTCTCGAAGAACCACTGCGCGCTCTCGGCCTGGCTCAGCGGCGCGGGCGGCGTGTCTGGCGAGGGCGGCGAGGACATCCCAGCTCCCGGGGGAAGATGAGGCGGATTGTCGCGACCAAGGGTAAACTTAAGGTTGGCGCCAGCGCGTTCAGGGCGAGAAATCGAACGCGGTTCGCGGCCCACGGGACGAAAATCGCGACCTCGCCGTCCCCAAAGCAAAAACCCCGCCCGGATCGCTCCGGGCGGGGTCTTCAGGTGATCTTTTCGCCAGGGCGAAGGGATCAGTAGCGGACGTTCAGCGTCAGCATGGTCTGACGGGCCGGCGCCGGGTCGGCGTGGTGCACGCCGTTGGTGCGCAGGATGTAGCGTTCGTCCGTCAGGTTCTGGACGTTCAGCTGCAGGTCGACCTTGTCGTTGACGCGGTACGAAGCGAAGGCGTCGTAGCGGGTGTAGGACGGGATGTAGATGCCGCTGGCGCCGCCGCCGGCGCCGCCCTGGTTGCCGCCGAAGGTCTTCGACACGTAGTAGGCGCCGCCGCCGATGGTGAGCGGACGCAGCACGCGGTAGGTCGTGAACAGGCTGAAGGTGTTCTTCGGCGTGTTGGCCAGCGGGTCGCCGACGTTGACGTTGTTGTAGGCGCCGCGGACCAGCTCGCTATCCATGTAGGTATAGCCGCCGAACACCTGCCAGGCCGGTGTGATCTTGCCGGAAACGCCCAGTTCGACGCCCTGGACGCGAGTTTCGCCGGCCTGTTCGTAGACGCCGACCTCGACCTGGATCTGGGCGTTCTTGCGCTCGGTGCGGAACACCGCGCCCGACACGGCCAGCTGGTCGCCGAACAGGTTCCACTTGGCGCCGGCTTCGATGCTGGTGGTGTCTTCCGGATCGAGGACGGTCGTGGCCAGGTTGCCGGTGCCGGTGCCGCCGGCCGTGTTCTGGTCGCCCGACGAGATGGTCGGCGGGGTCGAGGAGGTGGCGTAGGAGACGTACAGGCTGCTCGACGGGGTCGGCTTGTAGTTCAGGCCGACCTGATAGTTGACGAAGTCCCAGCTGGTCTTGGGCACCGTCGTGTAGGTGACCGAGGTGATCACGCCATTGGCGTTGGTCGAGGCGGCGTTGTAGCCGCGGGTCTCGTACTCGTCGTAGCGGACGCCGAGGTTCAGCAGCAGCTTTTCAGTGAGCTTGACCGTGTCGAAGGCGTAGAGCGCGGCGGTCTTGGTCTTCGATTGCGAAGCCGGACCGCGGTTGATCGTGCCGCTCCAGGCGTCGCTGGGGTTCGGCGCGTAGAGACGCGTGCAGTCGCCGGTGCCGGCGCCGGTGAAGCCGACCGGGCAGGTCGAGCCGCTGGCGGTGTAGAAGGTGTAGCTGGCGTTGTCGTTCTGCTCGCGACCGAGCTCGAAGCCGGCGTTGAAGCTGTTCTCGACCGAGCCCAGGTTGAACTTGCCGCTGACGTCGCTGACGAAGGCGATGGTCGTGGTCTCGTTCCAGCGCGACTTGGTGCCGCGCTTCATCCACCACTCGCCGGCCACGAACTGGGCCGCGCCGCCGTCGCCGGGGTTGGTGACGAAGTAGTCGTTCAGCGTCTTGCCATAGCGGAAGGCCTGGCGGACCGAGAAGTTGTCGTTGATCTCGTGGCGGACGGCGATCGTGCCGATGTCGGCCTTGGTCTTCATCCAGTCGCGGTCGAGGCCGTAATAGGCGTCGCGCGAGACGTCGAGGATGCCGCTGGCCGGACGGGTGCGGCTGTCGGTGCCGGCCACGCCCCAGGTGCGCTTGCTGGCCAGCGGAATGCCGTAGTCCGGGTCTTGGTCGGTATCCAGGTGGTAGTAGCTGAAGGTCAGCTGGGTGGCGGTGTCGATGCCGAAGGCCAGCGACGGGGCGAGGCCCCAGCGTTTGAAGTCGACGCTGTCGCGGCCGGGCGTGTCGCCCTTGGTCGTCATCAGGTTCAGGCGGAAGGCGGCGTTCTCGGCGAAGGCGTAGTTGCCGTCGGCGGTGACGCGGTAGTAGTTGTCGGTGCCGACGGCGGCCGAGCCGGCGGCGAAGGTGCGGGCCTTGGGCGACTTGGTCGACAGGTTGATGCTGCCGCCGCCCGAGCCGCGGCCGCTGTAGACCGAGTCCGGACCCTTGATGACCTCGACCTGCTCGAGGTTGAAGACTTCGCGGGTCTGGCCGCCGGTGTCGCGGATGCCGTCGACGAAGATGTTGTTGCCCGAGGCCTGGCCGCGGATGAACGGACGGTCGGCCAGCGGCTGGCCGCCTTCGCCGGCGCCGAAGGTGATGCCCGGCGAGGTGCGCAGGATGTCCTGCAGCGACGTGGCGGCGGTCTGCTCGATGATCTGACTGGAGATCACCGTGATCGAGCGCGGGGTGTCGACCAGCGGGGCGGTGTACTTGCCCGACTGCATGTCGGTGGCCTTGCGGGCGTCGACGGCGACGCCCGAGACTTCCTGGACGTCAGCCGAGGCCGGCGCGGTGGCGACTGGCGCATCGGCGTCGGCGGCGAAGGCGGCGGGCGCCAGGGCGAGGCCCGCGACGCCGGCGACGGCGGCGGCGCCCAGGGCGCGGCGGGCTTGGCTGCGAACGCCGGCGACGGCGGGCGAGGAAGGCATTTGCATTATGTCGAGAGACCCCAGCTCGGGTCGCGGGGGAGGATCCGCGGCCCCTGTCCTGAAATTGCGAGGCGTTCTTAGGTACGCAATTGCCGGGGTGCAATAATAATCAGTCGCAGGAAGGCCGCGGTCGCCGCTGAGCGCGACAACCGTGACCATTATGCAACGTATCGGCTGTGTATCAGGCGCCGCGGGCGACGAACCAGCCGTTGCGGAAGCCCTGGTCGGCCTTGCCGTACAGGAACGGCTCGCCTTCGGGCGTGGTGAAGCGTCCGCCGGCGGCGACGATCAGGGCGTGGCCGGCTGCCGTGTCCCACTCCATGGTCGGCCCGTGGCGCGGATAGATGTCGGCCGCGCCCTCGGCGATGCGAGCCAGCTTGATAGACGAATCCATCGGCGCGCGCAGGGAGAAGCCGTACTGGTCGGCCAGCGCCGTGGCCTTGTCTTCCTTCATCGTGTGGCTGACCAGGGCCAGGGCCTGCCCCTCCGGCCAGGCGCGCGCGCGCACCGGCGTTTCGGCGCCGCCCGGTCCCTCGCGCTTGACCACGCCGCCGTCGGCCGTGAACCACACCTCGCCGGTGGCGGGCGCGCACACCGCGCCGGCCACGGGGACGCCGTCGTCGATCAGGCCGATGTTGACGGTGAAGTTGGGATCGCCGCGCACGAAGGCCTTGGTGCCGTCCACCGGATCGACCAGGAAGAAGCGCGGACCGATGGAGTCGGGCGTGCCGTACTCGCAGGCGTGCTCCTCGGAGATGGCGGGGATTTCGGGAAAGCGCTCGGCCAGCAGGGCCAGGATCACCTTCTCGCCGGCCTTGTCGGCCTCGGTCACGGGGCTCTCGTCGGCCTTGCGCACGACGTCGAGCTCGGTCCGCCAGAACGGCAGGATCACCTCGGCGGCGGCCTCGACGATACGGGCCAGGTCGCGTCCGATGTCGGCCGGAAGGGGGGCGGCGCTCATGCTTGTCCTCTAGGGTCGTCGCCGACGAAGACCAGTCTCACGACGCGGGCGTCGATCGTCTGCTTGCCGGCCTCTTCGAAATTCACGGTGACGCGATGGCCGGTCACGGACTGCACCTGGCCAAGGCCCCAGTCGGGCTGGCCCGGATGGCGCACCAGCACGCCGGGTTCGAGAAACGGATCCATCACGGCTCCCTGATAGAGCGTGGCGAGGCAAAGTGTGAGCGGTTTTCGGCGTCGCCCAGCGTCGATTTGCACCCGGCCTGGTTGAAAGCGATTTCGCGGCCACGTTTGCCAAAGCCCCAAATCACGCCAAAGATCGCGCCCATGACCGACACCGCCGCCCCCGCCTCGCCCGCGCCCGCCGTCTCGCTGGACGTCAACGGCCCGGATTTCGCCGCCCTGGTGGCCGCGCGCCTGTGTCACGACTTCATCAGCCCGGCGAGCGCCATCGTCTCGGGCCTGGACCTGCTGGAAGACCCCAGCGCCCAGGACATGCGCGACGACGCCATGAGCCTGATCAGCAGCTCGGCCCGCAAGCTGGCCGACCTGCTGCAGTTCACCCGCGTGGCCTTCGGCGCCTCGGCCTCGGCCGAGTCCTTCGACTCCCGCGAGCTGGAGCGGCTGGCCCAGCAGGGCGTCTTCGCCCACGTGCGTCCGAACCTTAACTGGGACATCGCGCCGCAGCCGCTGAACAAGGCCGCCTCGCGCGCCCTGCTCAACATCGCCCAGATCGCCGCCAGCGCCCTGCCCGCCGGCGGCTCGGCCACGCTGCGCGCCGTCGTCGCCGACGGCCGCACGGCGATCACCGCCGACGCCGTGGGCCCGCGCGCTCGCCTGCGCCCCGAGGTGCTGGCCGGCCTGAAGGGCGAGCCGCTGGGCGAGGGCCTGGGCGGCCCCTGGGTGCAGGCGGCCTATCTGTATTCGGTGGTGCGCGCCGCCGGCGGCCAGATCGGCGTCGAGATCGCCGAAGAGCGCGTCAGCATCGCCGCCTGGACTCCCGCCGTCGACTGAGACGCACCTTTTTCAACGCCGTCACCGCTCCTTAACCCGGATCGGCCAATGCTGGCCGTCTAGGATTTGGAGCGCGTCAGTCGGCGAAACCGCACACACTTTCGCCTGACGCGCTCGCGATTTGGAGCGCGCCGTGAAGACCTGCCTCGTCGTCGACGACAGCCGGGTGATCCGCAAGGTGGCCCGCCGTGCGTTGGAGGACATCGGCTTCGAGATCGCCGAGGCCGCCGACGGCATGGAGGCGCTGGCCTGGTGTCGCGCGGCCATGCCCGACGCCGTCCTTCTCGACTGGAACATGCCGGTGATGAACGGCCTGGAATTCCTGCAGCGCCTGCGCCAGGAGCCGGGCGGCGACACGCCGGTGGTGGTGTTCTGCACGGTCGAGAACCGGGTCGAGAACATTCGCCTGGCGCTCGACACCGGCGCCGACGAATACATCATGAAACCGTTCGACGGCGAGATCATCGCCGCCAAGTTCGCCGAGGCGGGCCTGCTATGACCCCCGAGGACATGGATCTGCTGGCGGCCCTGGGCCGCGCCCGCGCCGGCCTGAAGGTCGAGACCGACAAGCACTATGTGGTCGAAAGCCGCCTGGCGCCGCTGGCCCGGCGCGAAGGCTATCCGTCGATCGAGGCCCTGGTGGCGGCCCTGCGCGCCAAGCGCGAGGAGCGGCTGATCTGGGCGGTGGTCGAGGCCCTGACCATCAACGAGACCGCCTTCTTTCGCGACCGCGACACCTTCGCCTTCATGCGCGACGTGGCCATGCCGGAGCTGTCGCGCCGACGCAAAGACGGCTCGGTGCGGGTCTGGAGCGCGGCCTGCTCGACCGGCCAGGAGATCTACTCCCTGGCCATCGCCGCCCATGAGGCGCGCGACATCGAGCCGGGCGTACGCTTCGAGTTCTTCGCCTCCGACCTCTCCGAGCGCTGTCTGGAGAAGGCCCAGAGCGGCCTCTACACCCAGTTCGAGGTCCAGCGCGGCCTGCCGATCCGCCTGCTGATCAAGCACTTCGAGAACCAGGACGAGACCTGGGCGATCTCGCCGCGCATCCGCCAGGCCGTGCGCTGGCGGCGGATCAACCTGGTGTCCGACCTGTCGGGCATGGGGGTCTTCGACCTGGTCATGCTGCGCAACGTGTTGCCGGGCCTTGATCCGTCGGTGCGCGCCCGCGTGGCCGAGGCCATGGCCGCCCGCCTCACCGAGGACGGCCTGCTGGTGTTGGGCGAGGGCGAAAGCCTGGCCGGCGTGACCGAGGCGCTGCGTCCCCTGCCCGGCCGTCCGGGCCTGTTCGCCCGCGACCCGGCCTTCCGCGCCGCGGCGGCCTAGATCCTGGCCCTGCGCCGACGGCGCGGGACGAGGCCTCCGATCTTTTCCAAGATCCAGCCGGCCAGCCGCCGCCGCATCGACGGCGGCGGCTCTGGCGCTTCGGCCATCGCCTTCGACAGCTTGGCGAACAGCAGGGCCGCGGGTCCCGGCGCGGCGAGCGCCGTGCGCGCGTCCAGGGCGTCGATCACCTGCCGCGAAATCCGGCGATAGGGCGCGGCCGGAACCGTGGCATGGGCGGCCGGCGTGCGGCAGTCGGAGAAGTCGGGCGCCAGGCCGCAGCCGGCGCTTAAGGCCTCGGAGATGCGGGCGGCATAGTCCGGATCCTGACCCAGGCGGTCGACGTCGATCACCAGGTCGGCCTGCGGCAGGGCCTTCAGATAGGACAGCAGATAGATCGCCAGGAAGGCGGTGAACGAGGTCCGCGCCGGCGCGCGCTTGAGCCGTCGGCGCATGGCGGCGATGCGGGCCGGCAGGTCGTCGCCCTTCGGCGCGGGCAGGCCCTGCTGCCGGGCCAGAGGCTCGGCCCCGACGGTCTCCGACAGCAGGACATACTGGCACAGCTCGAAATAGGTCGGGCGAGGCCGCTTGCGCAGCGAGTGGAATGACAGCCACTGCTGCAGCGGATCGCGGATCAGCACCACATGGAAGCCGCCGAACCGCCGGCGCAGCCAATCGACGCGCCCCAGCGTGCGGCAGCAGGCCAGCACCGGCGTCCGCCCCGCCGCCTGGGCGCTGCCGACCAGGCTGGCCACATAGGCGGTTTGGGCGGCGTCCTGCCGGTCGGCCGGCAGGAAGTAGTCGTCGAGGGCGAAGCGCGGCTGATAGCCGGCGACGCCGCCGCCTGGCTTCAGCAGGTCCGCAAACTCGGCGAGGTAGGGAACGTCGTCGCCAGGATGGCGCAGGCCGCTGGCGCGCGGGGTCTCGCGGGCGATCCGCTCGGGCGTCAGGGTCGCGAGCTGTTCGTGCCAGGGCTCGTAGTAGGCCCGCACGCCGGGCAGGGCGCGAAAGCGGCTCCAGACATAGGTGCTGGAGCAGCGCCAGCCGCTGTGCACGAACACCGGGAGGGGAGCGGGATCGGAGGAGGCAGCCGGGACCGTCATGGCCGGCAGGATCGGGGTCCAGCTTGTCTGGCTTATCTCCCCGCCGACAGCAAAGCCGGACCTTTTCTTTCAGGCCGGCAACGCTTGATGCGCTGGCGAGACGCGTCGGCGCCGGTTCGGCGCCATGCGCGCAACAGGACGATCCTGAATGCAAAAGACCCGCCCCCGGAAGGGGCGGGTCCTTCGTTTCGAACCTAGGACGGCTAGGTTCAGTTCTTGGCGTCGCGAGCGGTGTCGCTGACGGCCGCGCCGGCCGACGAGACGTCCTTGCCGGCGCCTTCGACCGTGTTGCAGGCGGCGACGCTGAGGCTGGCGGCCAGGGCGGCCAGGATGACGAACTTGCGCATGAGAGTTCTCCGGTGCTCGCCCTGACGGGCGTCGATAGATTGCCCAGAGCAAACGTGGCCGGAGGGCCTAGGTTCCGGCCTGATGCTGGGGCGGCGGCAGAGCCTGCGGCGTCGGAAACACGAGGCGCACAAGGAGGCCGCCCATCGGGCTGGCGTCGAACTTCACCTGGCCGCGCAGCTGGCGGGCGAAGGCGGTCATCAGGGTGCGCCCCACCCCCTCGCCCGGGCCGGCGGGGGCGCCGGGGCCGTCGTCGCCGATGGCCAGCTCGGCCTCCTCGCCGCGCACGAAGAAGTCGACCGTCAGCACCCCGCCGCGCTCGGACAGGGCGTGCTTCTGGGCGTTGGTGATGGCCTCGACGGCGAACAGGGCCAGCGGGGCCAGACGGTCCGGATCGATGACCAACGGGTCGGCGTGGACTTCGGTGCGCACCGAGCCCTGGCCGTTGACGTCGCCGGCCAGCAGCAGGGCGGTCAGCTCCTCCAGGAACGGCCGCAGGTCCACCCGCTTGAGGTCCGGCCCCTGGTAGAGGGCGCGATAGATCTGGGCCAGGGCGGTGATCCGCTGGCGGGTGTCGTTCATCGCCGTGCGCGCCGCCGGATCGGTCAGGGCGCGCTGCTGCATGTTCAGCAGCGAGGTGATGATCTGCAGGTTGTTCTTCACCCGGTGATGGATCTCGCGCATCAGCGAGTCCTTCTCGGCCAGGCTGTCGCGCAGAGAGGCGTCGCGCGTGACGATGCCGGCGGCCATCTGGTCGAGCGTTTCGGCCAGCTCGCGGATCTCGGGCGGCGCGCGCTCGGCCTGCAGCGGACGCACCGTGAAGCGGCCCTTGGCGTAGATCGCCGCCACCCGGCGCAGATAGACGATCCACCGGATCACCGCGCGCTCGGTCGCCCAAAGCACGCCGGCCAGGGCCAGGCCGAAGGCCAGCAGCGGCGGCAGCATTCGCGAGATCGGACTGAGATTGGCCCAGGACAGCAGCCCCGGCGCCGGCGCCGACAGCACCACGAAGACGTCGTCCTCGACCAGCGGAGCGGCCGAGAACAGGCGGCGACGACCCTGCGCGTCCTTGCCGGACCAGAGGATGGTCTTCTGGCCGGCCTCGGCCTCTTCGCGCAGGTGCGCGCTGGCGGGGCCGAACGCCTGGGGGGCGGTGGCCGAGAAGACATTGCCGCGCGCGTCGGCCAGGCCGATCTCGGCGCCGTCGGGCAGGAAGCGGTTGGCGGTCTGGGGCTTGAGGCTCGACAGGGTCAGGACCGCGGCCATGGCCCCGTCGAACACGCCCGCGCCGTCTTCGGCGCGGACGGCGGTCAGCACCGAGGGCTCGCCGGCATAGACCGCGCCAGGCGCCGGCGCGACGGCCAGATGCGCGCCGGCCGCCAGGTCGAGGAACCAGGGGCGCTGGGCGCGCTCGGGGTCGCGCGGCGTCGTGCCGGCGGCGCAGGCGACCCGGCCGTAGGCGTCGAAACGGATGAGATTGGCGTAGCCGGGCAGGCGCGACTTCACCGCGTCGAGCCGCCTGGCGCACTCCAGACCGACCGAGCCGGGGCCCAGGGTCTGGAGCAGCACGCCAGCCGCCTCGATGCGGGCCCGGGCCGTGGCGGCGCTGTGGCCGGCGGCGAGCTCAAGGCTCTGCCGGCGCGCGTCGCCCTCGGAGCGGAACGCCAGATAGGACTGCCCCACGCCGATAGCCAGCACGGGCAACAAAGCCAATGCAAGCGTCAGGGCTAGCCTGACCCGGATCGTGCCGACGACCTTGGCCGCACGGCCGTACACGCGCTTCACCGCTGGGTGCTCAGGCGCTCCGCATCGGCCAGGATGGCGTGCATCGCGTCACCCGCGGCGGCGCCGTCACGCTCGTAGCCGCCCGACTCGAGGATGGCCTGCAGCGCCCGGCGAGCCCGGCTGACCCGGCTCTTGACCGTGCCGACCGCGCAGCCGCAGATGTCGGCCGCTTCCTCGTAGGCGAAGCCGCCGGCGCCGACCAGGATCAGCGCTTCGCGCTGTTCCGGCGGCAGCATGGCGAGGCTCATGCGCAGCTCGTCGAGGGCGACCGGGGCTTCCGGATCGTCCACCGCCACCAGGGTCCGCTCGGCGGCTTCCTGGTCGAGCTGGCTCTGACGCCAGGAGCGACGCTTTTCCGAATAGAACTGGTTGCGCAGGATCATGAAGGTCCAGGCCTTCATGTTCGTGCCCAGCTGGAAGCTGGCGCGCGCGTCCCAGGCCTTCATCATGGCGTCCTGCGCCAGGTCGTCCGCGGCCGTCGGGTCACCGGTGAGGGTGCGTGCGAAGGCCCGCAGGTGCGGGATGAGAGTGACGAGTTCTTTCTTGAAGACCCCGTCACGGGCCGGATCGATGGGCGATCGGCCGACTTGCGCTTCGCTCATGCTCAACGCTCTCCCGAAGGCTTGTCAGCCTTGCGCAGGATGTCGAGGAATTCGTCCGGGACCGGCTCGTTGACCACCTCGTCGAACATCTGCCGAAGCTTGACGCCGATGGCCTGCTGCCGAAGCCGCGCCTCGTCGAGCGAGGCGGCTCCCTTGCGTTGATCTTCCATGGGTACGTGTTCGATCATGTCCTCGACGCCGGTTGTGCGCAGCGTCCGCCCCCTGCGGCCGAATGTGTAAATGCTGGAGGTCAACGCCACATTCCGCATCGGGTTCCACAAGCTTGAGCATAGAGTGCCAAAATTCGGAACGGTGCGGAACCGCTCTCGCGCAGGGCACGTTATGCACTCGACTGAACGGCATAGCTTTGCCGTGACAGAAGGCCTTTTTTGTTTCGAAGACACTCTACGGGAGGGGTCATGAGTCTTCTTGCCCGACTGGCGCCGCACCTGCCCTACGTTCGCCGTTACGCCCGCGCCCTCACCGGCGATCAGACGACCGGCGACCACTATGTGCGGGTGGCGCTGGAGGCTCTCGCCGCCGGCGAACGCTCGCTTGACGCGGCGCTGTCGCCGCGCGTGGCGCTGTATCGCGTTTTCCACGCCATCTGGCTGACCTCGGGCGCCCAGCTCGAAGCCCGCCGCGATGACGTCTCCGATGACGCTTCGCAGCGCCTGCTGCGCATCGCCCCGCGTTCGCGCCAGGCGTTCCTGCTGACCGCTCTGGAAGGCTTCACGCCGACCGAAGCGGCCCAGATCCTTGACTGCGACTTCGGCGAGGTCGAGCGGCTGATCGCCGACGCCCAGGCCGAGATCGACGCCGAGCTGGCGACCGAGGTCCTGATCATCGAGGACGAGCCGGTCATCGCCGCCGACATCGAGGCGCTGGTGCGCGAGTTGGGCCATGACGTCATCGACATCGCCGCCACCCGCGGCGAGGCCGTCGACGCCGTCGCCCGCAAGACGCCCGGCCTGGTGCTGGCCGATATCCAGCTGGCGGACGGCTCGTCGGGCATCGACGCGGTCAAGGACATCCTGGCCCGGCTCGACGTGCCGGTGATCTTCATCACCGCCTTCCCCGAGCGCCTGCTGACCGGCGAGCGCCCGGAACCGACCTTCCTGATCACCAAGCCCTTCCAGCCCGAAACGGTGAAGGCGGCGATCGGCCAGGCGCTGTTCTTCCACCCGCGCCGGACCCGCCAGGCCGCCTGACGGCGGCCGGCGAAGTCCTGAAACGACGAAGGCCCCGGCGAGCGATCGCCGGGGCCTTCTCTTTGGTGCGTTTCCATGACGGGCTTCTGCCGAGCCCTTCCCTCAGTCCCGCGCGGCCCCTAGTGGGCCGGCGCGGTCTGTTCCTGCGGGGTCTGCTTGGGCGAGGCCAGTTCGGTAGTGCCCTGCTGGGCCTCGGCCGGCGTGTTGGCGCCCTTGTTGCCTTCCACCGAGGCCAGTTCGCCCGAGCGCATGCCCCAGCTGCCGAACAGGGCGATGGCGGCCAGCACGATCGAGATCACCAGCACCCAGAAGATGTGGCGACCCCAGCGACCCTGGCGGGCACGGGTGGCCTTCAGGGTGGGCGAGTGTTCGGTGTTGATGTCGGTCGCCATGGGCGCCTCCTATTTCGCGTCTGTCCACGCGGCCGGAACCGAGCGGCCGGCGTCGAACTGGGCGGCGGCGAAATGCTGTACGGTCCCGACCGCAAGCGCCATGCCCAGAACCGTCGCCACGGCGAGCAGGCGCGAACTCCGGACCTGCCTGCGGCGACGCTGGGTTTCGAAGACCAGTCCGCCATGTGCGGCTTGATAAGCGCGGATCATCACGTCGCTCCCCATTCGCCCCGCATGACGCGGGATCACGAGAACAACGTTTCGCGCACGGCCGCGTTCCGACGGCCTGTCGATAGGCCTCAGAGGGCTGCTCGCCGGGCAGGCGAAAAATATTTCGAAGTTTCGGGAACGCGGGTGATGGGAGGTCGTTCTATGTCTGCGGAGGCGGCGACGCCCCCCCGACTTGAGGCTGGTGAAAGCCAGCCTGCCGTCTCCGCAACCCCCTTTTCTGTCGAGCCTCGAGGCGGATCGGATCACCGACCCGCCTTTTCTGTATTGGCGGCTCGGGATCAGGGCCTGGCGGGACCTTCCAGGTCGATGCGCACGTCGGCGCGGCGGCGCAGCGGACGGGCCTCGCCGTCGCGGGTGGTCGCCCCGGCGTCGCCGGCGGCCGTCACCTCGAAAGACACCTGGCGGAAACCGACCTTGGCCAGCGCGCCGGTCACGGCCCCCGCGCGCTTTTCCGACAGGGCCAGGTTGGCGTCAGGCGCGCCGACGGCGTCGGCCAGGCCCACGACATGGACGTTTCTGGCCGTGCAGCCCTTGGCCATGTCGGCTGCGCCACGCAGCACCTGCCTGGCCTCGCGGGTGATCGCCGCGGAATCGCGTTCGAAATAGATCGAGACGGTGAAGTCCTCGCAGGCGGCCGGAAGGGCCTCGATCTGCGACCGCGACTTGGGCCAGGGACCGCTCGCGCAACCCGCCGCCGCAACACCGATCGCCGCCATGGCAACCCAAACGCCCGCCTTGCTCATCCGTCGCCCTCTCGTTGCACCATCGTGTCGCCCCGCCAGACATGCCAAAGGCGGCCGACGCGCGCCGACCGCCTTCGAAATCCTGTCTGGACGAAGCCGCCCTAGCGGGGGCTGCCGTCTTCCCAGAAATAACGACCGCTGCGCGAGTCGTAGTAGTAATACCGTCCAGCGCGCTCGTCATAGTACTGGCGACGATTAACGTTGGTCGCGCCGCAGCCGCCGTCTTCGCGGCAGCCCTTGATGGCGCCGGCGGTGCCGCCGATAGCCGCGCCGATGGCCGCGCCCGTGCCGGCGTCGCCGCCGCCGACATTGTTGCCGATCACGGCGCCGGCGAGGGCGCCCAGAGCGGCGCCGCCGGCGGCGTTGCGTTCGGTGTTGCCGGTGGCCGTGCAGGCGGTGGCCAGCAGGCCGGCGGCCGCCACGGCGATCACTGTGGTCTTCATCTTGGCTCTCCGTTCGAGCGTGTCCCGGTCACTCAAACGGAGCATGAGCGGCGGAAGTTCCGGCCCCCGCGCCCGGGAACCCACGCCAAGCGCCGCCGTTTGCTCCGCAAGGGGGCCGTGATCGGCCGCGCCGACGGGAGTTTTCATGCGCGTCGAACTGGTCGCCAACGTCGCCTCCGGGTCAGTGGGACGAGACGGTCCCGAACGCGCCGAGGCGATCCTGGCCGAGCATGGCGTCGAAGCGAACGTCCACACCCCGGCGGGCGGCGAGCTGGAGCCCTGCCTGGCGCAGGCCCTGTCGCGAAAGCCGGACGTGCTGTTCGTGCTGGCCGGCGACGGCACCGCCCGGGCGGCGGCCGAGATGGCCGGGCCTGACGGTCCGCTGGTGGCCCCCCTCCCCGGCGGCACCATGAACATGCTGCCGCGCGCCCTCTATGGAGAGCGGGCCTGGCCGGAGGCGCTGAAGGCCTGCCTGACCCATGGCGAGGAGCGGATGATCTCCGGCGGCGAGGTCGCCGGCCGCCTGTTCTTCGTCGCCGCCATCCTCGGCAGTCCGGCCCTATGGGCCGAGGCCCGCGAGGCCGCCCGCCAGGGTCGCGCCGACCTGGCCATCATGCGCGCCCAGCGAGCGCTGAGGCGGGCCTTCTCAAGCCGCCTGCGCTACGTGCTCGACGGACGGCCCAAGGAGAAGACCGAGGCCCTGACCCTGATGTGCCCGCTGGTTTCCACGGCGCTGGACGCCGACGAGCGGGCCCTGGAAGCCGCGGCCCTGGATCCCAGCAACGCCCTCGACATCTTCCGCCTGGGCGTGAAGACCGTCACCGGCGCCTGGCGCGACGACCCGTCGGTCAGCGTCGGCCGCTGCCGCGTGGGACGGGCCTGGGCCGGCGGACGCATCCCCGCCATTCTCGACGGCGAGCCGGTGCGGCTGGACGACCACGTCACCATCCGCTTCCGCCCCAAGGCCTTCCGCGCCCTGGCTCTGAAGGCCGACGCGCCGTGACCGACGCCGTCTTCAAGATGGTCCAGGTCTCCGACATCCACTTCGGCGGCGAGCATCCGGAGGCCGTCGAGGCGGCCGTGGAGTGCATCCACGCGGCCCGGCCCGACCTGGTTATCGGGGCCGGCGACCTGACCAAGGACGGCGCCCAGGCGGAGTTCGACGCCGCCCGCGCCTGGTTCGAGCGCCTGCCAGGACCCCAGCTCTTCGCGCCGGGCAACCACGACAGCCCGTTCAAGGGACCGGTGGAGATCTTCGAGCGCCTGTTCACGCCCTGGCGGCGCTACGAGGCCCGGTTCGGCGAGCCCGACGGCCTGGCGTTCCGCGACGAGCGGGCGGCGGTGTTCACCCTCAATTCGGCGCGCGGGGCCCAGATCCGCTGGAACTGGTCGAAGGGGGCGGTTTCGCGCGCCCAGACCAAGGCGGTGGCGAGGCGCCTGGCGGCCGAGCCGGCGGGGCGGCTCAAGGTAGTGGTCTGCCACCACCCGCTGATCGAGATGATGGGCGGACCGATGACCGCCAAGGTGCGGGGGGGCGAGGCCGCGGCCCTGGCCTTCGCCAACGCCGGCGCGGATCTGGTGCTGACCGGCCACATCCATGCGCCGTTCGTCCACGCCTATCCCTATGCCGGCGGCTGCACCCAGGCGGTCGGTTCGGGCACCCTGTCGGTGCGCGAGCGCGGCGTGCCGCCCAGCTTCAACATCATCGAGGCCGACGAAGTCGAGATGCGCATCACCGCCATGGCGTTCGAGCGCACCGGCTTTTCGGTCTGGCGCACCTGGGCGGTGAACCGGCGGCCCAACTGCAAGACGGACGATCCGTAGCCCCGTCCTTCGACAAGCCCTGGATGGGGGCCAGGACAAAGGCCAGCTCGGAACCGCACCCTGAGCCTGTCGAAGGGCGAGGTTTCGTATCCCTGAATGCAAGAAGGGCGGGACCTTGCGATCCCGCCCTTCTCGAGGTCGGCCCTCGAACGGTCGATCAGACCGGGTATTTCCAGGCTTCGCCCTGGCCCTGAGCCGCGGCGTACTGGGCGTCGGCGAACGCCCAGTTGGGCAGGGCGTCGAACCAGGCTTCCAGGAAGCCCTTACGGTTGTTCTGGTGGTCGAGGTAGTAGGCGTGCTCCCACACGTCGCAGACCAGCAGCGGGGTCACGCCCGGCTTGGTCATGGCGCCGTCCGCGTCGTGGGTCGAGATGATCGACAGCTTGTCGCCTTCGGCGACCAGCCAGGCCCAGCCCGAGCCGAAGTGGCCGACGCCCTCGGCGACGAACTTTTCCTTCAGGCCGGCCAGGCCGCCGAAGGTTTCGTCGATGGCCTTGGCCAGGGCTTCGCCGGGACCAGCGCTGGCCGGAGCCATGCATTCCCAGAAGAAGGCGTGGTTCCAGGCCTGGGCGGCGTTGTTGAACACCTTGCCCGGGCCGGCGTCGGCGATGACCGCTTCCAGCGAGCGGCTGTCGTCTTCCGGCAGCAGACCGTTCAGCGCGTTGACGTACGCGGCGTGGTGCTTGTCGTGGTGGAAGTGGAGGGTGTTGGCCGAAATGGTCGGCTGCAGCGCCTCGTAGGCGTAGGGCAGGTCAGGCAGCTTGAACATGGTTGCTCCATGGCGAAACGCCCCCGGAAGATGGGCCGGGGGCGATGAAAAGATAGGGACCCGCGCTACAAAAACTTCAGCGCGGCGGCGGAGGCGTCGATGCTCGGCGCGACGCCATGAAGGCGGACGCCACCGATGCGGTGAAGGTCGGGTTCTTCAGCGCGAAGACGCCCGCGGCCAGGGCCGCACCGATCGATAGCAGCGGCCGGTCCTTGACCATGTCCACTAGACGTTCGGTCAAGCCGTCCACATGGGGCGGCGCGGCGTGGCGCGCACGCGCGGAGGCGGCTTCGGCCCGGCCCGCGACGATCAGGCCGGTGAGGGCGACGATCAGGGCGAAGGCGGCGGCGACCACCGCGGCCGCGCCGGCCGAGGTCAGGATCGGCGCCAGCACCGCGTACAGCGCGAAGGCGGCGGCGAATACGCTCACGGCAGCGGCCGCGGCGATCGCCGCGGCCGCTGCAAGCGTCATCAGGGTCTTTTCGAAGATCACTTGTTGTGGCTGCGGCTGCCGGCGAGCAGGAGGCCCAGGAGGACGCCGACGCCGAGGCCGGCCAGGGTGGCGGTGATCGGACGTTCGCGGACGCGCTCGGAGACGTACTTCTGGGCGTCTTCCAGCTGCTGGCCGGCGGTGTCGGTGTAGGTGCGGCTCTGGGCGCGCAGGGTGTCGAAGCTGTCGACCAGGTTCTTCTCGAGGCGCTTGGCGGCGTCGGCGAAGCTGGCCTTGGCGGCGCTGGCGGCCTCGGCGAAGGAGCGTTCGGCGTGCTCGGCGGCCGCACCGGCGGCGGCCGTCGCCTTGTCGGCTTCGTTCTGAGCGGTGTTCAAGGCGTTCGCGGGCATGTCTCGTCTCCGGTTCGCGGCAGGCTTTGCGGGAAGTGCAGCTCAAGCTGCGCCCCGACAACGCGGAGCCCGCACGGCCAGTTCCCACCTTAGCGCGACCCGAAAAGCTTCACCACAGGAGATCGCACTGGAGCATCCGATCCCCGCTCGCGCCACGCGAGAAGCCGGTCTATGTTCGAATCATGGCGGACGCGGATGCAGAACGAGCATCGGACCAGGAGGCCCGCAGGGTGCGGGCGGCGACGGCTCTGGCCGGAGCGTGGAAGGACGCCGACGACCCGCGCCTTACACGTCTGACGCGGCTGGCCGCTCGCCTGTTCGACGCCCCGCGCGCCGCGCTGATGCTGATAGAGCCCGAGCGGATCCGCCTGGCCGGCCGCATCGGCCATGACGCCGACTCCATTTCCCGCGACACGCCGCTGGCCGAACTGGTGCTGCGCTGCAGCCGCTCGGCCCAGCATGTCGACATCTCGGACGCGGCCTTCTTCGCCTGCGCCCCCCTGCGCGATCCGCGCGGCCTGGTGGTCGGGGTGCTGGCCGTCGAGGACGACAAACCGCGCACGAATCTCTCCCCCGACCTTCTGGAGGACCTGGGAGAGCTGGCGGATCTCGCCATCGAGGAGCTGATCCGGGGCGCAGACCAGGCCCGCGCTGCGGCCGAGCGCCTGCTGGACGGCGAGCGCCTGGCCCTGGCGCTGGGCGCCGCGCGGCTCGGCGAATTCGAGTGGCACGTCAAGACCGACCGCCTGCGGATCAGCGAGCGGATGGCCCGCATCAGCGGCATTCCGGCGGGCGAGATGCCGGCCCAGGAGGGCAAGGCGGTCTGGCCCTATGTCCATCCGGAGGATCGCGAGGTCACCCGCGAGGACCTGCGCGCCCAGCTGCGCGAGACCGGCCGCTACGAGGTCGAGTACCGGCGCGCGCCCGGCGCGGACGGCCACGAACAGTGGAGCCGCGGCTGCGGCGTCATGGTGCTGGACGACGAGGGCCAGCCCGACCTGCTGATCGGCGTGGTGCAGGACATCACCGACCAGCGCGAGGCCGACGAGCAGCGCGACAACCTGGTGGCCGAGCTTGACCACCGCATCAAGAACCTGCTGGCCGTGGTGCAGTCGGTCGCCGCCCAGTCGGCCCGCAAGAGTTCATCGCTGGACGCCTTCCTCAAGACCTTCGCCGCGCGGCTGAAGTCGATGAGCTCGGCCCACGATCTGATCAGCGCCGCCCGCTGGCGCGGGGCGACCCTGGGCCGCATCGCCGCCGCCGAACTCGGCGGCCTGGCGCCGACCCAGACCCGCTGGGACGGTCCGGAGCTGTTCCTGACCCCGCGTGCGGCGGCCGCCCTGTCGCTGGCCCTGCACGAACTGGCGGTCAACGCCGTGAAATACGGCTCGCTGTCGACCGAGACCGGCCGGGTCGAGATCGTCTGGCGCCGCTCGCCCGAGGGCGGCTTCAGCCTGGAATGGCTGGAGACCGGCGGTCCGCTGACCAGCGAACCGACCACGCGCGGCTTCGGCGCCACCCTGGTCGAGGACGTGGTCGGGCGCGAACTGGGCGGCGAGGCCAAGATCGACTACCGCCGCAGCGGCGTCACGGCGATGATCCACGCCGCGCCTTCCGCCCTGGCCGACGCTCCCGAGCCAGAGCCTGCGCCGGCCGAGCCCGAGCGCATCGTCGAGACCATCGGCGGCGGCGACGACAACTTCCGCGCCGGGGCCATCGCCGGCCTCAAGGTTCTGATCGTCGAGGACTCGTTGCTGCTGGCCATGGAGCTGGAAGCGGGCCTGGAGGACAGCGGCGTCCAGGTGGTCGGCTGCGCGGCCGAACTGGGCGAGGCCCTGTCGATGCTGGAGCTGGGCTTCGACGCGGCCGTGCTCGACGCCGACCTCAACGGCCAATCCGTGGCGCCCGTCGCCGAGGTCCTGCGCAAGGAGGGGCGGCCGTTCGTCTTCGCAACCGGCTATGCCGACAAGGCCGCGCCCATGGGCTTCGACGCCCCGATCGTGCGCAAGCCCTACAACGTCCACCAGATCGCCCGCGCGCTGGCCTCGGTAACGGGGCGGGGGTGACCCCTGCGGCTCGCCTCCCCCAGAGAGGGAGGTGTCGCAAAGCGACTGAAGGAGCGCGCGGAGCGCCTACTTCCGGATCCGCATCAGGCACTCCTGGGCCACCGAGGCCACCAGCCTGCCGTCGCGGCTGAACATCTGGCCGCGCACCAGGCCCCGGCCCTGCGAGGCGCTGGGGCTGTCCTGGGAGAACAGGGTCCAGTCGTTGAAGTCGAAGGGATGATGGAACCACATGGCGTGGTCGAGGCTGGCGGCCTGCAGGCCCGGCGTCGTCCAGATCAGGCCGTGCGGGCGCAGGGCGCTTTCCATGAAGGCCATGTCGGACGCATAGGCCAGGGCGGCCTGCTGCATGCGGATGTCCTCGCCCAGCGGGGCGACGGCGCGCATCCACACCTGCTTCTCGCCCGACTTCTTCTCGGGCTTCACCGGGTTCTGCGGATCGATCCAGCGCAGGTCGACGGGACGCGGGCGCTCCATGAAGGCCAGCATCTTGGGATGGATTTGGTCGCCCAGGCTGCGCAGGTACTCGGCCTCGGTCGGCAGGGTCTCGGGCGCGGGAACGTTCGGCGCCTCGAACTGGTGCTCCAGCCCCACTTCCGGCGTCTGGAACGAGGCGGCCAGGTTGAAGATCTGCTCGCCATGCTGGATGGCGGCCACCCGGCGAGTGGTGAAGGTGCCGCCGTCGCGGGCGCGCTCGACCTCGTACAGAACCGGGGCGTTCACGTCGCCGGGGCGGATGAAGTAGGCGTGCAGCGAGTGGCAGACGCGCTCGGGCACAGTCTGATAGGCCGCGGTCAGGGCCTGGGCGATGACCAGGCCGCCGAAGATGCGCGGAAAGCCGTCATTGGGACTGATGCCCCGGAACAGGTTCACCTCGATCGGTTCGAGGGTCAGGATCTCGGCGAGGTTCTCGGGCGTCTGCATGGTGCGCTGCGATAAGCTTCACGGACGGCCAGAGCAAGCCTGCCCATAGCGTCAGCCTTGCGCCGCATGGTCGCGGCGCCCATCCTTCAGGCCATGCCGCCTATCGTCCATCATCCCGCCTTCCGGGCCGAAATGCCGCCTGGCCACCGCTTTCCGATGGACAAGTTTTCCAAGCTGGCCAGCCTGCTGGAAGCCGAGGGCCTTCCGGGGCCGACGGGCTTCCACAGACCTGAGTTCGCGCCGCTGGAGGTTCTGAGGCTGGCCCATACCGACGACTATGTGCGGGGCGTCGTCGAGCTTTCCCTGCCGGCCGACATCGTGCGCCGCATCGGCATGCCCAACAGCGAAAGCGTCGCCATTCGCGCCCGTGCGGCGACCGGCGGCACGATCCTGGCCGCCCGCCTGGCGCTGGAGCACGGGATGGCCTGCAACACCGCCGGTGGCAGCCATCACGCCGAAGCGGCTTCCGGGGCGGGCTTCTGCGTGTTCAACGACGTGGCGGTGGCCGCCCGGCTGCTTCAGGCCGAGGGGCGTGTCTCGCAGGTGCTGGTCGTCGATCTCGACGTTCACCAGGGCGACGGCACCGCCCGGATCTTCGAGGAGGATCCCAGTGTCTTCACCTTCTCGATGCACGCCGAAAAGAACTTCCCGCACCGCAAGGCCCTCTCCGATCTCGACGTCGAGCTGCCGGACGGAACCGACGACGAGACCTATCTGGCCCGTCTCGACGCGATCCTGCCGGAGCTGATCGCGCGTGTGGACCCCGACCTCGTCTTCTTCAACGCCGGGGTCGATCCGCATGCTGACGACAAGCTGGGGCGCCTCGCCCTGACCAACGCCGGCATCGCCGCCCGCGAGGCGCGGGTGCTGGGCGCCTGCCTTCAGCGAGAGATCCCCGTAGTCGGCGTGATAGGCGGCGGCTACGATCCCGACATCGACCGCCTGGCCGACCGCCACGCCATCCTGCACCGCACGGCCGCAGCCCTCTGGCCCATGAAAAAGGAGCGGCCCGTCGCCGAGCCGCCCCTTCCTCACGCGATCTGAAGCCTCTAGAAGGCCGTCCGCAGGCTGAGCACCGCCGCACGCGGCGCGCCGACATAGGCGTAGGTGCGCGCATAGCCCGGATCGCCCGGGGTGGCGCTGGTCTGGGTCCCCGACAGGTTGCCGTAGTAGAACTTGTCGAAGATGTTGGTGACATTGAGCTGGAGGTACGACTTCTTCCAGCCGTCGCCGCCCAGGTCGTAACGAACGTCGGCGTCCCACACCGTGTAGTGCGGCAGCTTCTGGTCGTTCACGTCGGTCATGTAGCGCTCGCCGATGAACTTGCCCTGCACGCCGATCTGGAACTTGCCGATGTCGTAGGTCAGGCGGCCGGCGAAGGTCCACTTCGGGGTCTCAACGACCTGTTTGCCGGCGGTGTCGGCATAGGTGGCCAGGCCCGTGGTCGCGCTGTAGCTGACGGCAAGGTCGTCCTGCAGCTTGGCGTCGGTATAGGCCATCGACCCGTAGATCGTCAGGCTGTCGTCCAGGCGCCATTGGGCCTGGGCGTCGAAGCCCTGGATCTCGACGTCGCCGACGTTGCGATCGATGTAGGTGCCGTCGTTCTGGTCGACCGTGGTGACGATCCGGTTCTGGATGTTGGTGTGGTAGACGCTGGCCGAGGCCATGACCGTCGGCGTGCGGAAGCGGTAGCCGACTTCCACCGTCTGGCCGGTTTCCGGCTCGACATTGCCCAGGGCCCCGGTGCTGGTCAGGGTGTAGAGGTTGTCGACCTTGGGCGCCGACATCTGCTCCGAATAGCTGGCGTAGACCGAATGGTTGTCGCCGACGCGGTATGACAGGCCCACGTTCGGCAGGGTGTCGTCATAGCTCTTCTTGGCCGAGAACGGCGAGAAGTAGGTCGCGCCGTTGACGGTGACGACCGAAGCCACCGCGCCGTCGGCCTTGGCGGCCGTCGCCGTCGGGGTCATCGACGAGCAGTAGTAGGTGGTCGAGCCGGCGCGCGAGTAGCAGTACTGGTTCAGTTCGCGGTCCAGGGTGGGCAGGCGCACCCCGATGTTGGCGACCAGCTTTTCGTCCAGGAATTCGCCGCGGTACTCGACGCTGAACTGGTTGAAGGTGGCCACCGAGCTGCGGTTGCGCTTCTGGGCGACGTCGCCGTCCGCGGTCAGCACCGCCACGCCGTAGCCGTCCTTGCCGCTGAACACGTCGGTAGGGTCGCCGTTGCTGTTGAGGATGCTGTACTCGCCGGTCTGGCGGGTGTGGGCCTCGTCCCAGGCATAGGCGAAGCGCACGCGGTGGTGGTCGGCCACGTCCCAGATCAGCGAGGTGTTCAGGCCCCAGCGGCGGGTGTTGGTGTTGCTGGGCGAATAGACCAGCACGGTGTCGCCGGTGTCGCCGTCGCCATTGAGGTCGACGCCCGCGCCGGCGCTGTTCTTCAGCTGGATCGAGGTTTCCGACAGGCTGGTCGAGCCGCCGCCGTTGGCCAGGGTGTAGTTGAACGACGGATCGACCGTCAGCTTCAGGTTCGGCAGCAGGGTGAAGCGCGACTGGGCGCGGATCGTGCCGGTGTTCGATGGGTTGATGCGCAGGCCGTAGTAACTCGACGTGCCCGGCGTGGTGCTGAAGTCGTAGTCCTCGCCGTAGGTCGCCACGTCGCCGGCCACCGAGGCGTCGGCGTTGGTCAGGTAGGGCGCGTAGTAGCTGCTGTTGCGGTTCTCATTGTAGTTGAAGTTCAGCGCCAGGAAGTCGCCCGGCTTGGCCAGGTCCTGCTCGATGCGGGCGTTGACCTGCTTCTTCTCGAGCGTGCCGGGACCCTTGAACTTGTCGTACTTCTGCCAGCTGCCGGCGATCCATGCGCGCGTGCCCAGCGGGCCGAATTCGCCGGTCTGCAGCAGGGCGAAGGCGCGGCGGAAGTTGTCGGTGCCGACGCCGGCCTTGGTGACCACGCCGAAGTCCTTGGTGGCGCGCAGGGTCGTGTAGTTGATCACGCCTGCGGTCGAGGAGGCGGTGACGGAGTCGGCGTCGGTCGAACCGGTGTTGACGTTGGCCTGCTGGATCAGCTCGGCGTCGACCTGCTGGTTGGAATAGATGGCGTAGTTGCCGCCGTCGTTCAGCGGCACGCCGTCCACCAGGAAGCCGATGTGGGCGCCGTCCTGGCCATGCAGGCGGATGCTGCCGCCCGACGAGCCGTAGGGGTCGCTGTTGGTGAACACCAGGCCGGGCACAAGGTTCAGCGACTGCAGCACCGTCTGGCCGTCGGCCTGACGGTTCAGGAACTCGTTGGTGACCGTGTACTTACCCTTGGGCGCCGTCTCGGCGACCATGGTCCCGTCCATCGTCTTGGGACCCGAGGCGGCGGTGACGACGACGGTGTCGAGTTCGGTGGTGGCGGTCGATTGGGCGAAGGCGCCGGTGGCCGAAAGCAGGCCGCCGAACAGCGCCGTCGTGGCCAGGCAGGCCAGCTTGGTTCTGTTCATCTCTAGGAATATCCCCTTGCTCGCAGCAACTTCGCCGATATGCGAAGTAAAACCCTGCGAAGGCGGGATTTCTAGAGATCGTAATTCAATGTTTGATGACGATATTTAAGCGATTATAGGGTCGAATATCGACGATATCGCTGCAAGTTCGCTGCAAAGGCAACGTTCTGATATCTATTGAAACAAGTAAGTTTCGAATTCTTTCCGATCTATTCTTTCTGGTAGTGTTATTTCGCCATGCTCCGCCGGGATCGAGCCGGCGGAGCTACGCGGCGATCACTCAGATGCTCGGCGAGATGAAGCCGGCGACGACGACGAGGGGGAGCACGGCGAGCACCAGGCTGGCGAGCGAAGCGAAGGCGTTGTTCGAGAAGGTCATTGGTCTAGTCCCTGAGTTGTTTGCCCGGCGCGACGTCCGCGTCCGGTGAAAACAGGTATAGGACGGGCGGGGGACGAACACCCGTTACCTTTGCGTCATGACGCCATTTTAAGAAACTATCAGACCCGTAATGCGCATTACATTGGATTAATGTGAGCGTGAATTCCATATTAAAGGAGAAATGCTACCTGACAGAACGTGGAGTCGGCGGGAACGCCTTGCGCCCCGCCGCCGCAACCGGGGGAGGATCAATCCTCGGCCCCGGTCAGCAGGAAGTGGCCACGCAGGGCCGCGATCGGCGCGGCGCGCTGTTCCTGCCAGGCCTCGACATGGACGTTGGCGATGCGCCGGCCGACCTTCTTGATCTGGGCTCGGGCATAGGTGGTCAGCGGCCGGCCCGAGCGCAGATACTCGATCGAGACGTCGATGGTGCGCGGCTGGCGCTTCAGGGTCTCGGCGATGGACAGCTGGGCCAGGGCCGTCATCTCCATGAAGGCGCCCAGCACCCCGCCGTGGATGGCCGGCAGCATCGGGTTGCCGACGATCTCGGGCGAGAACGGCAGGATGGCGGTCATCTCATCGCCGGCCAGCTCGGCCTTCATGCCGATGAAGCGGGCGTAGGGGATGGCGCCGAGTACGGCGACCAGGCGATCTTGGGCTTCGCTCACTGGCCGCCCTCCTTCTTTTCCGACTCCGGCTTGCTGGAGCCCGGCGGCTTGAGGTTGGCGCCGGCCTTCTTGCCGGCGCTGGAATCCAGCATGAAGGCGGCCTGGGCGGCGGCGATCGGATCCTCGGGGTCGGTCTCGTAGGCCACGGCCCGCACGAAGGCCACCGAGCGGGTCAGCTTGTAGCAATGCGCCCGGGCCAGGATGTCCTTTCCCGGTTCGGCTGGCCGCATGTAGTCGATGCGCAGGTCCAGGGTGGCGATCGAGGTCCAGTGGCTCATGGCCGCGTGAACCGCCTGCCCCGAAGCATGGTCGAGCAGGGTCGTGACCACGCCGCCGGCGATGACGCCGGTCTCGGGATCGCCCACCAGCTCGGTGCGGTAGGGCACCTTCAGGATGGCGACGCCGTCGCCGATCTCCAGGGTGGAAAAGCCCAGGGCCTTGGCCTGGGGGCTTCCCTCGTTCATCGCCTTGGCGATGAGGCGGTGCTGTTCGTTCTGGTCCGTCTCGCTCATGAGGGATAGGCTTACAGGATCGCGCGTTGTCTTATCCAGCCGTGATAAAGCCCCAGGATCTTCTCTGTCCGAAGCCCGGAGGGCTGTATTGCCCGCCCGGCGACTTCTACATCGACCCGGTCCGCCCCGTGGACCGGGCGGTGATCACCCACGGCCATTCCGACCACGCCCGCGCCGGCCATAACACCGTGCTGGCGACGCCCCAGACCCTGGCGATCATGGCCGAGCGCTACGGCGAGGGCTTCGCCGTCGTCGGCCGCCAGCCGATGGCCTATGGTGAGAGCGTCAAGATCAACGACGTCGAGGTCTCTCTCGTCCCCGCCGGCCACGTGCTGGGCTCGGCCCAGGCGGTGGTGCGCTGGAAGGGCCTGACCATCGTCGTCTCCGGCGACTACAAGCGCCGCCGCGACCCCACCTGCACGCGGTTCGAGCCCGTGCCGTGCAACGTCTTCGTCACCGAAGCGACCTTCGGCCTGCCGGTCTTCCGCCATCCCGACGACGCCGGCGAGATCGCCGCCCTGCTGAAGTCTGTCGAGCAGTTCCCTGAGCGCGCCCATATGGTCGGCGCCTATGCCTTGGGCAAGGCGCAGCGGGTGATCGCCCTGCTGCGCGAGGCCGGCTGGGACCGGACGATCCACGTGCACGGCGCCATGGAGCGGCTGAACCGCCTCTACGAGGCCCATGGCGTCGACCTGGGCCCGCTGGCCCCGGCGACCGTCGAGCGCGGCAAGGCCGGGGACTTTGCCGGCAGCATCATCGTCGCCCCGCCCTCGGCCCTGGCCGATCGCTGGAGCCGACGGTTCCCCGACCCCGTCGACTGCTTCGCCAGCGGCTGGATGCGGGTGCGGGCAAGAGCCCGCCAGCGCGGCGTCGAGCTGCCGCTGATCATCTCAGATCACGCCGACTGGGACGAACTGACCGACACCCTGGCCGAGCTGCGCCCCGGCGAGGTGTGGATCACCCACGGCCGCGAAGAGGCCCTGGAGCGCTGGTGCGAGCTGGAAGGCATTCCCGCCCGCGCCCTGCGCCTGGTCGGCTACGACGAGGATGACGGCGAGTAGTCGCCTCAGACGACCTTGAACGTGCCCCGCGCCCTGGCCACCGGCTTGCCGTCGGCGCGGACCGTGGCCTCGGCGTAGCACAGGCTCTTGCCCGGCTTGATGAAGTCGGTGTCGAACTCCAGCCATTGGCCAAGGACGGGCGCGGCCAGGTAGTCGACGCCCAGCGAGACGGTGACGAAGCCGTTGAAGGAGAGGCCCTCGCGCCGCATCCGCACCCCGCACGACAGGCCCATGGCGTTGTCGGCCAGGGCGGCGATCAGCCCGCCGTGCGGTCCGCCGCGCGAATTGGCGTGCGCCTCGCGAGCCTCCAGGCCCAGCACCCAGCGGTCCTCGCGCACATCGGCGTAGATCGGCTCCCACGGCGCGGTCAGCGGGCTGGTGCGGGTGTGGGGCGTGAAGGGCTGGGGCGGTTGGAAGGTCATCGGGCGTCTCCCTCGGCTGCGAGTTAAACGAATGTTTGAATTTTGCGCAAGCATGGCGGCTTGAACCTGCGCCTCGCGGCGACATTCTCTAGCCATGCGCGCCTTCGCCCATCTTCTTGACCGCCTGTCGCTGACGGCCTCGCGCAACGCCAAGCTGACCCTGATCGAGGACTTCCTGCGCGGAACCCAGGACCCGGATCGCGGCTACGCCCTGGCGGCCCTGACCGGCGCCCTGTCGTTCGACGCCGCCAAGCCGGCCTTCATCCGCAAGGCCGTCGAGGCGCGGATGGACGCCCAGCTGTTCGCCTGGTCCTACGACTATGTCGGCGACCTGGCCGAGACCGTCGCCCTGGTCTGGCCCGCCCGGCCCGGCGCCAATCGCGAACCGGAGCTGTCGGAGGTGGTCGAAGCGCTGAAGACGACCTCGCGGGCAGGCGCGCAGGCGCTGATCGAAGGCTGGCTCGACGCCCTCGACGCCGACGGCCGCTGGGCGCTGCTGAAACTGATGACCGGCGGCCTGCGAGTGGGGGTCTCGTCACGCCTGGCCAAGCAGGCCTGCGCCAATCTGGGCGGCGTGCCGATCGGCGAGATCGAAGAGGTGTGGCACGCGATCGAGCCGCCCTATGGCGACCTCTTCGCCTGGCTGGAGGGACGCTCGGAACGGCCCTCGCCAGACGCCCCCGGCCGCTTCCGGCCGGTGATGCTGGCCCAGGCCATCGACGAAGCGGTGGACTTCGCCAAGCTCGATCCGGCCGACTATGCCGCAGAATGGAAGTGGGACGGCATCCGCGTTCAGGCGGTCAGCGAGCGCGGCGAGCGAAGGCTCTACACCCGCACCGGCGACGACATCTCGGCGACCTTCCCGGACGTGCTGGAGGCCCTGGATTTCGAGGGCGCGCTGGACGGCGAGCTGCTGGTCATGCGCGACGGCGCGATCGCCAGCTTCGGCGACCTGCAACAACGGCTGAACCGTAAGACGGTGGACGCCAGGCTGATGGCCGCCCATCCGGCCGGCATCCGCGCCTATGACCTGCTGCTGGACGGCGAGGAAGACCTGCGCGCCCTGCCCTTCGCGCAGCGCCGGCGCCGGCTGGAGGCCTTCGTCGGCCGGCTGTCGACGGCGCGGATCGACCTTTCGCCGCTGCAGCCCTTCAAGACCTGGGAAGGCCTGGCCGCCCTGCGCGCCGACCCGCCGGCGGGCGATCCGGCCATCGCCGAGGGGCTGATGCTCAAGCGCTGGGACAGCGCCTACGAGCCCGGACGCCCCAAGGGGCCGTGGTTCAAGTGGAAGCGCGACCCGCACCTGGTCGACGCGGTGCTGATGTACGCCCAGCGGGGTCACGGCAAACGGTCGAGCTTCTATTCCGACTACACCTTCGGCGTCTGGCGCGAGGACGAGACAGGCGATCGCAAGCTGACCCCCGTGGGCAAGGCCTATTTCGGCTTTACCGACGAGGAGCTCAAAGCGATCGACAAGTTCGTGCGCGACAACACCGTCGAGCGGTTCGGGCCGGTGCGGTCGGTGCGCGCCGACCTGGAGTTCGGCCTCGTCTTCGAAGTGGCGTTCGAGGGGCTGCAGCGCTCGACCCGGCACAAGTCGGGCGTGGCGATGCGTTTTCCCCGCATCAACCGCATCCGCTGGGACAAGCCCGCCCGCGAGGCCGACGAGCTGTCGACCCTGGAGCGGATGCTTGACCCCTAGTGCGCCATGTCCGGCGCGCCGCCCTGGCCGGTCTGGAAGAGCTTGCCCTTCTCGGTGACCAGCACGGCGACCATGCCGGCCAGGCCGAAGCCGAAGAAGCCCAGGGTCAGCGGCCCGACCGTGCCATCGAACAGCTGGCCGATCAGGAAGCCGCCCAGGGCCCCGCCGATGGTGGTGATGAAGCCCTGCAGCGAGGCCGCCGCGCCCGCGATATGGCCCAGCGGCTCCATGGCGATGGCCCCGAAGTTCGACATGACGAGCCCGAAGCAGAACATCATCCCGCCCTGCAGCAGGGCGAAGGTCCAGACCGTCTCGTGGTGGGTGTGGGCGACGATGGCGTGCACGCCGGCGAAGGCGATGAAGCCGATCGCGCCGCGTGCGAGACCTTGCGCATGCCCAGGCGCTCGACGATGCGGGCGTTGACCAGCGAGGCCAGGGCGATGCCGCCGGCGATACCGGCGAAGATCAGGGTGAACCACTCGCCCGCGCCCAGGGCGTCGACGAAGACCTGCTGGGCCGAATTGATGAAGCCGAACAGGCCGGCCAGCACCAGGGTGGCGGCGATGGTGTAGCCCATGGCCACGCGGTCGGTCAGGGCGGTGCGGAAGGCGCCCAGGATGGCCTTGGGCGAGATCGGGGTGCGGTCTTCCGGGTGAAGGGTCTCGGGCAGCTTCAAGGCGGTCCAGGCGATCACCGCCGCGCCGAACACGGCCATGACGCCGAAGATCCAGCGCCAGGGCGCGACCAGCACGATGGCCTGGCCGATCGACGGCGCGATGATCGGCACGGCCAGGAAGACGATGAACGACAGCGACATGACCTGGGCCATGCGGCGGCCCGAATAGCAGTCGCGGACGATGGAGACAGACAGCACCCGGGTCGCCGCCGCGCCGACGCCGGTCAGGGCGCGGGCCGCCAGCAGCATCTCGAACGAGGTGGTCAGGGCGCAGGCCAGGCTGAACAGCACGTAGAGGACCAGGCCCGTCAGCAGCACCGGCTTGCGGCCGTAGCGGTCGGCGAGCGAGCCGTAGGCGATCTGGGCCGCGCCGAAGCCCAGCAGATAGGCGGTGATCACCCACTGGCGCTGGTTGTCGGCGGTCAGGCCCAGGCTGGCGCTGATCTGCGGCAGGGCAGGCAGCATGGAGTCGATGGCCAGGGCGTTGGTGGCCATCATCGCCGCGATCAGGGCGACGAACTGGGCAAAGCTCATGCCGGCATGGGGCGATGTGGTCTGCTGGGTGTCCCTGGGCATGACGCGCTCTTTCTTCGGCCGTGGACGCGCGAGGCGCCCGGCCGGCGCGAAACGCAACGCGCGGCATATAGGCCGACGGGACCCGCGCGCCAACCGCGCGGGTCCGTTTACTGGGCCATCTGGAACTGGATGCTCACGGTCTGGCCCTCGCCGACCCTGGAGGCGCCCTCCTGCGACTGGCCGACGCTGGCGACCCGCAGCAGGGGCTGCGACCCTGGTTGGCCCGGAGGAGCATTGCGCAGCGCCCCGAGCACCGGCTGGGCGCCCGTCAGGGCCTGGTGGAAGGCGGCCGATCGCGCCAGGGCCAGGGCTGCGGCCTGCTGCCCCTCGGCGGTGAAGGCGTCGAGATTGGTCTGGCTGACGACATTGACCAAGGCGAGCTTGGCCTCGCCTTCCGGACAGGTGGTCGAGGTGTGGCCGCCGTAGGACAGGCAGGGCAGGCGCCGGGCCAGGGAAGCGGCGACCTGGCCGGCGATCTTGCGGCCGCCGGGCGACAGGGTCGCCGCGCCCGGCTCGAACAGCGCGTCGGCCGAGAACGACAGCGCCCCGCTCGCGGTGTCGCCCACCAGAGGCGCGCCGGCGTCGCGCAGGTCGGCGTCGAGGAAGCCCATCAGCGTGCGCTGGGCGTCGCCCGCCGCGACGGCGACGCCCGTGCTCTTGGCCGGCGGGGCGTAGGAGAAGCAGCGGCGATCGGTTCCGGCGCCGCCGATCACGGTCTCGGGCACGCACAGCACGCGGGCCTTCTCGTCGATCTCGACGGTGACGTCACGTGGCGTCAAGGCCGTGGCGGTCTGCAGCAGGGCCGCCGTCTCCGGATGTCTGGCCTCGGTCAGGGCCTTGGTCGACTGCCGGAACTGCAGCGCGAAATAGCTCAGCATGATGATGAAGATGAAGATCACCCCCACCATCATGTCGGTCATCGAGACGTAGTAGCTTTCGCCCTCCTCCAGGTCGGGCGTGCGGCGCCGGCGGGCGCGGGCCAGCGCCATCAGGCCAGGCTCGGCGCGGCGGGCTGGACCCTGGCGCTTCCCGCCAAGGCGGCTTCGATGCGCGACAGCACGGCCAGCTGCTCCAGCATCACCTTTTCCGGCGGCGCGAAGCGGACGCAGCCGTCGAGCAGGGCGAAGAAATGGGCTTCAAGGCTTTCGATCGCCTTGCGGCGGCGGCGGGCCACCAGGCGCAGGACGATCGAGCCCAGCACGCCGGCGATCGAGGTCCAGAACTTGGTGGCAGCTACGGCCAGCAGGCCCATCAGCGCGGTCTGCATGCCCGCGCCGCCCTGTCGCTGCATGGCGTCGACCGCCTCGGTCAGGGCCGCGACGATGCCCATGAAGGTGATCACCAGGCCGATGGCGACCAGCAGGTTGGCCCACCATTCGAGGGTGCGGGCCGGGCCGTCGGCATGCTCGAAGGCGTCGACCGCATGGATCGAAGAGGCCAGGCGCTCGTCGCCGGTCTGCGCCAGCTGGCCGCGAT
The DNA here is from genome assembly GCF_003116815.1 of Caulobacter endophyticus. GTDB lineage: Bacteria > Pseudomonadota > Alphaproteobacteria > Caulobacterales > Caulobacteraceae > Caulobacter > Caulobacter endophyticus. The sequence goes on along the minus strand of NZ_QDKQ01000043.1, from coordinate 6,920 downwards.
AGGCGGCCCAGCCCAGTTCCAGGGTCGGATGGGCCGTGCCGCTCAGGCGCTTGTCGATGGCGGGGAAGGCCTCGGCGAAGGCTTTCTGCCGGTCGGTCCCGGGCAGGTCCGACAGCAGGTCGGCGCGGCGCCGAAGATCGTCCTTCAGCGGCGCGAACTCGAAATGGCCCGACTGGAAGATCAGGCCGACGGCCAGGGCCAGGATGGCCCCGGCCATGATCAGGGCCGCGCTGGGGGCGCTGAAGACCGTGACGACGAGGCTGGTGATCGGATCGTGCATGCGGGCCTTTTCGAGACTTTCGCGCTGCACAATCCGTGAAGTTGAGGCCTCAATGAGGCGCAGCTTAGCCGTTGAAGCCCCGGATCGCGTCGATGATCACCGCCTGATCAGCTTCCGCCAGATAGGGATGCATCGGCAGGGCCAGCACCGTCTCGGCTTTCGCCTCGGTCACCGGCAGGCCGCCCACGCCGCGCGGGAAGGCCGCGTATGGCGCCTGCACGTGCATGGGGACGGGGTAGTAGACGGCGGTCGGCACGCCCTCGGCCTTCAGGTGGGCGGCCAGCCCGTCTCGGTTCTCGTGCTCGATGACGTACTGGGCCCAGACCGAGACGCCGCCGTCGATCACCCTGGGGGTCGACAGCACCGCGCCTTCAAGGCCCTCGGCGTAACGATCGGCCACAGCCTGGCGCAGCTGGATCTCCTCGGCGAAGATCGCCAGCTTCTCGATCAGGATCGCCGCCTGGATCGTGTCGAGGCGCGAGTTCATGCCGATGCGGGTGTTGAGGTACTTCGGATCGTGGTCGAAGGTCTTGCCTTCCAGGTCCGGGCCCACCGCCTTGCCGTGCACGCGATAGCTGTCCATCAGGTCCCACAGCACCGCGTCGTTGGTCAGCACCGCGCCGCCGTCGCCGTAGCAGCCCAGCGGCTTGGCCGGGAAGAAGCTGGTGGTGGCCACGTCCGCCCAGTGCAGGGGATGCTTGCCGTTCAGGGTGCAGCCGAAGCCCTGGGCGCTGTCGGCGATCAGCTTGAGGCCTTCGCGATCGCAGATGGCCTTGATGGCCGGATAATCGGCCGGCTGGCCGAACAGGTCGACGGCGATGACCACCTTGGGCGTCAGCTTGCCCTGCGCCTTCACCTCGGCGATGGCGGCCTCCAGCCTGGCTGGATCGAGGTTGTAGGTGTCGGGCAGCACGTCGACGAACACCGGGGTGGCGTTGACCCACGGCACGACTTCCGGCGTCGCGGCGAAGGTGAAGGACGGGCAGAACACCGCATCGCCCGCGCCAACGCCCCAGGCCATCAGCGGCAGGGCGATGGCGTCGGTGCCGTTAGCGCAGGACAGCGCCTTGCCGGCCTGGCCGAAGGCGGCCAACTGGGCTTCGAACTCGCGGACCTGCGGGCCCATGACATAGGCGCCGCTGTCGAGGACGGCGGCGATGGCCGCGTCGATCTTGTCGCGGATCCGGCGCTGCTGCGCGGCGAGGTCGATGAAGGGCATGCTCATGGGCGCGGCTCTTAGAGTTCAAAGGCGGCGGTTTCGAGCCAATTGATGTAACCGACTGTTTCTCGGCTGTCTGTCGGCGAGATGCTCCCCCGGAAAGGGGGGAGGGTCTTCCTCCCCGCCTATCCGTTCGCGATCAGGCCGGCCAGACGCCTGACGCCCTCCTCGATCTGGTCGGGGGGCAGCAGGGAGTAGCTGAGGCGCAGGGTGTTGGCGGCGGGGGCTTCGGCGAAGAAGGGGGCGCCGGGGACGAAGGCGACTCGGATGTCGGTCAGGGCGCGGGCCAGGAGGTCCTTGCCGTCGAGACCCGCCGGCAGGGTCAGCCAGACGAACATGCCGCCTTCGGGCGAGATCCAGGACACGCCGGCCGGCATGTGCTGCTGGAGCGCCGCCAGCATGGCCCGGGCCTGGCCGCCATAGGCCGCGCGCAGGCGGCCCAGGTGCTGGTCGTAGCCCTCGGAGACCACCCGATGGGCGACCATCTGGTTGATGGTCGAGACGTGCAGGTCGCCGCCCTGCTTGAGCAGCACCAGTTTCTCGATGACCGCCTTGGGACCGCAGATCCAGCCGATGCGCAGGGCCGGCGACAGGGTCTTGGACAGGGTGCCGCAGAACAGGGTGCGGGCGGCCTCGATCGAGCCGTTGCGGGCGATATCCAGCGCCAGCAGCGAGGGGATGGCCTCGCCGCCGAAACGCAGCTCGCGATAGGCGCCGTCCTCGACCAGCGGGAAGTCCCCGGCTTCGGCCAGGTCGAGCAGGGCCTCCCGCTGGGCCAGGGTCAGGCTGACGCCGGTGGGATTGGCGAAGTCGGGAACGAAGTAGCCCAGGCGCGGCGCACAGGCCCCCACGGCCGCTCGGGCGGCCGCATCACCGTCCAGCGCGCCCTCGGGCAGGTCGAGATAGGCCGGCTGGTAGGCGTTGAAGGCCTGCAGGGCGCCCAGATAGGTCGGGCGGGCCACTATCACGGTCGCGCCGGGGTCCAGGAACAGCTTGCCCAGCAGGTCGAGCGCCTGCTGCGAGCCGGCGGTCAGCAGCACGTTCTCCGGCTCGCACGGCATGCCGTCGCGGGTCATGCGCTCGGCGATCCAGCGGCGCAGCGGGCCGTGGCCCTCGCTGACGGTGTACTGCAGGGCCTGAGCGGCCTGAGCGCCGTCGGCCAGGATCTCGGCATAGGCCGCCCGGATGGCCCGGGCCGGGAACAGCGCCGGATCGGGAATGCCGCCGGCGAAGGACAGGATGTCAGGCTGCTCGAGCAGCTTCAGCAGTTCGCGGATCTCGCTGGCGCGGATGCCGGCCATGCGCGTGGAGAAGCGCGCGGCCCAGTCCTTGGTGGCCAGCTCTTCGGAGGCCAGGTCTTGGATGTCGATGGTCATGAGGTCGTTCTTGATCGAGATAATCGTGCGGGCGGCCCCCTGGGGCGCCGTCTTCTTTGGGCGACGGCTCTCCGTCGCCTGGGCGCGCCAAGGCGCCACGCCTGATCCCTAGCGGTCAGGCGCTGCGTACGAGTCCGTTGGTTCCCAGGGAACGGCGGCGCCAGATGCGCCGGTTCCCGCGTTCGCTCGCGATCATGGGCGCGACCCTAACGGCGCGGCTCCCCGAAGGAAACCCGGCATTTCTCACAGGGCCGCCAGGAAGCCTCAGCGCGGGCCGTTGAGGCTGTCGGTCCAGTCCTCGTTCGGATCGGGCGGTCCGTCGGACGGCAGACGCCATTCGCCGCGATAGGAGAAATCCAGCGTCCCGCACAGGCGCGCCTGGCCGGCCGCCCTGGGATCGTCGCCAAAGGCCTGGATCCGCAGGTCGTGGCGCAGCGCGATGCGGCTGAAGCTGAGCCACAGGCGCTTGGACCCCGGGCAGAAGGCGCGGACATAGACCTTGCCCTGCTCGGCCGTTCCATCGACCTCGTAGAGGGCCGCGTCGGCGTCGACGCCGGACATGGCGCCGAGACCGCCCTTGCCGAGGTCCTTCTGGCTGCCCTTGCGCAGCAGGGCCTGGGCCGGCACGCCGGTGGCCAGCACCTTGATCGGCCTGGCGTTCAGCAGGCCCTGCTCGAACAGCACCGTTACCCCTGCCCCCGTCAGCCGCCTGGCGTCGGGCGAGATGGGGTCGTAGGAGAACATCCGCCGTTCGGCCGCGGCCGGGCTGGCCACGGCGCCCAGCAGCGCGGCGGCGAGCAGGAGGACGGGCAGGCGCCTCATCGCTTGAGCTGCAGGTTCACGGCCTGGGCGTCGAAGCCCGACAGGCGCCAGGTTCCGCCCTCGCGGGTGAAGGTCAGCATGCACGGGCCGTCACGCTTGGCGGCGCAGACCCGGCCGTCGCCCGTGGGGCGCAGGGCCGAGGCGATGGCGATGCGGCCGGGGATCGGCTTGTCCGGCGTGTAGCCATAGTAGTTGGCGGCGGCGCGGAACACCTCGGGGCGGATCAGGGCCGCGCCGGCGACGTCGGCGGCCGGGCCTGCCAGGGCGATCATCGCCGCCTGCCAGCCGCCCTTGGCGCCCGAGCGGCGGGCCTCCTCGACCAGGCGGGCCTCGACCGCGCCGGTCAGGGCGCGATGGTCGACCAGGCTGTCGAAGCTGGCGCGATCGTTGTTGCGGATCGCCGTCAGCAGGGCGTGGACGTCGCCGGCGGCGTCGTAGCGATCGGCGGTGGCGCAGGCGCTCAACGAGGCGGCGACCGCGGTCAGGGCGAGAAGGACTTTGATGCGCATGGCCTAGGGCTAGCGCCCAATTCCGGCGAATTCCAGTCGCTCGTGCAACGCTGCTCTCCCCGCATGCGAAAGGGGCGCGGCCCTTTCGGACCGCGCCCCTCGCATCGTTCGGATCTTGCGAAAGCCCTTAGTCGAGCTGACGCTTGATCTCTTCGACGGTGAAGCACTCGATGGTGTCGCCGACCTTGATGTCCTGGAAGCCCGCGAACATCATGCCGCACTCCTGACCGACGGGGACTTCGTTGACCTCGTCCTTGAAGCGCTTGAGCGTCTGCAGGGTGCCCAGTTCGAGCACGACGATGTCCTGACGGATGATCCGGACCTTCGCGCCCTTGCGGACGACGCCTTCGGTGACCTTACAGCCAGCGACCTTGCCGATCTTGGTGATGTCGAAGGCCTGCAGGACTTCGGCGTTGCCGAGGAAGGTTTCGCGCTGGATCGGGGCCAGCATGCCCGAGAGCACGCCTTTGATGTCGTCCAGCAGGTCGTAGATGATCGCGTAGTAGCGGATCTCGACGCCTTCGCGTTCGGCCAGGGCCCGCGCCTGGGCCGAAGCCCGGACGTTGAAGCCGATGACCGGCGCGCCGGCGCCCTTGGCCAGCATGACGTCGCTTTCGCTGATCGCGCCGGCGCCCGACAGGATGATCCGCGCGCGGACCTCGTCGGTGGCCATCTTGTCCAGCGAACCGATGATCGCCTCGGCCGAACCTTGCACGTCGGCCTTGATGATCAGCGGAAGCTCTTTCAGCTTCTTGTCCTGCAGCTTGGCCATCATGTCGGCCATCGAAGCGCCGGCGCCCACGGGGGCCAGCGTCTTCTCGCGCTTCTGGCGGATGCGGTACTCGGTCAGCTCGCGAGCGCGGGCTTCGTTCTCGACCACGGCGAAGGCTTCGCCGGGCGAGGGAACGCCGTCCAGGCCGAGGATCTCGACCGGAGTGGCCGGCCCTGCTTCGGTCAGCTGCTCGTTGCGTTCGTTCAGCAGGGCGCGAACCCGGCCGAACTGGCTGCCGGCGACGACGATGTCGCCGCGCTTGAGCGTGCCGCGGTTGACCAGGACGGTCGAGACGGCGCCGCGACCCTTGTCCAGCTTGGCCTCGATCACCACGCCGTCGGCGGTGCGGTCGGGGTTGGCCTTCAGGTCGAGCACTTCGGCCTGCAGCAGGATGGCGTCGAGCAGGTCGTCCAGGCCGGTGCGGGCCTTGGCCGAGACCTCGATGATCTGGGTGTCGCCACCCAGGCTTTCGACGACGATCTCATGCTGCAGCAGCTCGTTGACCACGCGGGTCGGATCCGAGCCCGGCTTGTCCATCTTGTTGACGGCCACGATGATCGGAACCTCGGCCGCCTTGGCGTGCTTGATGGCTTCGATCGTCTGCGGCATCACGCCGTCGTCACCAGCCACCACCAGCACGACGATGTCGGTGATGTTGGCGCCGCGGGCGCGCATCGCCGAGAAGGCGGCGTGGCCCGGGGTGTCGAGGAAGGTGACGCGCTGGCCGTCCTTCAGGCGAACCTGATAGGCGCCGATGTGCTGGGTGATCCCGCCGTGTTCGCCGGCCGCCACGTCGGTGGAGCGCAGGGCGTCGAGCAGCGAGGTCTTGCCGTGGTCGACGTGGCCCATGATGGTCACGACCGGAGGACGGGCCTCCAGGTGATCGTCGTGGTCCTCGGCGCCGATGAAGCCCTCTTCGACGTCGGCTTCCGACACGCGCTTGACGGTGTGGCCGAATTCGGTGGCCACCAGCTCGGCGGTGTCGTTGTCGATGACGTCGTTGATCTTCAGCATCACGCCCTGACGCATCAGGAACTTGATGATCTCGACGCCGCGCACGGCCATCCGGTTGGACAGCTCCTGCACGGTGATGACGTCGGGGATCACGACCTCGCGGGCGACGCGCGCCTGCTCGACCGCGCCGCCACGGCGCTTTTCCTTCTCGCGTTCACGGGCCCGGCGAACCGAGGCCAGCGAGCGCATGCGATCGGCGGAGTCCCCGTCACCGGCCACGGCCTGGATGGTCAGACGGCCTTCGCGGCGTTGCGGAGCGCCCTTGACGCGCGACACGGCCTTGTTCGGCGCGTTCGCGGTCTTGCGACGATCGTCGTCCTCGTCGGGACGGCGGCCTATTTCGCCACCGGGACGCGGAGCCGAACGCATGGCGCGCTGGATTTCCGGGGTCGCCGGAGCCGAGGCGGGCACGCCCGGACGCGGACCGCGCGGACCGCCGGGGCCGCCAGGACCACGGCCGGCGCCGGGCGCCGGGCGCGGAGCCAGGGCCGAGTAGCGGACGGTCTGCTGCGGACGGTCGCCTTGCGGACGATCACCCTGCGGGCGGTCGCCGCCCGAGCGGTAGCCGCCGCCGGCGCCTTCGGGACGCGGACCGCGCGGGCGGTCGCCTTCCGGACGCGGAGCGCGCTGGTTGTAGGGCCCGTCCTGACGGGGGGCGCGCTGGTTGTACGGCCCGTCCTGGCGCGGAGCGCGCTGGTTGAACGGACGGTCGCCCTGCGGACGATCCCCCTGGGGACGATCGCCCTGAGGACGGTCGCCGCCCGGCGTCGGCCGGTAGGTCGTGGTCGTCGGACGATCGTCGCGGCGCTCACGGCTGGGTTCGTAGGTGCGGGTCTGGCCCGGAGCGCGCGGCGCGGCCGGAGCCTCGGCGCGGGGCGCTTCGACGCGCGGCGCGGCGGGAGCCGGCGGCGGAGCCGCGGCGGTCGTC
>NZ_QDKQ01000042.1 GCF_003116815.1 Caulobacter endophyticus | reverse complement strand
CCCACCGGCATCAGCGCCTCGGCGAAACTGAACTGACCCGTCTGCTTCACCGCCATGCCTGGCCTCCCCGTACTAAACCCAGGGAATCACAATCGGCTAATTTCGCAACACTCCCCCGAAGGGGGAGGTGGCCGCGAAAGCGGTCAAAGGGGAAGAGGTTGCGTCGGCGGAGGGTTTTCTTCCCCCTCCGTCGCCTGCGGCGACACCATCCCCTTCGGGGGGAGGATTTTCGCCGCTGCTGTGCTACACGCACGCCCAATGACTGAAAACACCTCCAATACCCGCGCCGGGTTCGCCGCCATCATCGGTGCGCCGAACGCCGGTAAGTCCACCCTGGTCAACCGCATGGTCGGGGCCAAGGTCTCGATCGTCACCCAGAAGGTGCAGACGACCCGCTTTCCCGTGCGCGGCGTCGCCCTGGCCGGCGACACCCAGATCGTCCTCGTCGACACCCCCGGAATCTTCAGCCCGCGCCGCCGCCTCGACCGCGCCATGGTGCGCTCGGCCTGGGCCGGCTCGGAAGAAGCCGAAGTCACCGTCCATCTCGTCGACGTGCAGGCCGAGCTGGCCGACCGCGCCCGCAACGCCACCCCGGCCGAGCACCGCGCCGTGCAGGACGTCCAGACCATCATCGAGGCGCTCAAGGAGAGCGGCCGCAAGGTGATCCTGGCGCTCAACAAGATCGACGGCGTCAAGCGCGACACGCTGCTGGCCGTGGCCAAGGACTTCTTCGATACCGGCGTCTATACCGACGTCTTCATGATCAGCGCCGAGACCGGCGCGGGCGTCGACGACCTGACCGCCAAGCTGGCCTCGATGATGCCGGAGAGCCCCTGGCTCTATCCGGAAGACCAGACGGCCGACCTGCCGGCCCGCCTGCTGGCCGCCGAGATCACCCGCGAGAAGATCTATCTGCGCGTCCACGAGGAACTGCCCTATGCGGCCTCGGTCGAGACCACCGCGTTCGAGGAACGCGCCGACGGCAGCGCCCGCATCGAGCAGACCATCTATGTCGAGCGCGAGGGCCAGCGCGCCATCGTCCTGGGCAAGGGCGGCCAGGTGCTGAAGTGGATCGGCCAGGCCTCGCGCGAGGAACTGCAGGACATCCTGGACCGCAAGGTGCACCTGTTCCTGCACGTGAAGGTCAAGGAGAACTGGGCCGAGGAGCGCGGCCTGTTCAGCGACATGGGCCTCGATTTCGACGTCTAGCCGTAGACGTCGGCCACCGGTCTGCGCGGACGCGTCTGCGGGATCATCGGCTCGTCGGTAATGACTACGTTTGCGGTCCCGGCGGTCAGCGACTGAAGCTTCAGTCGCAGGTCGCCGGCTTCGCGCTGGGCCAGGATGAAGGCCTCCCCGTCGGCGCGGCTGTCGAACAGCAGCTGGGTGTCGCCGTAGGGCCGCCAGGGCGAGCGGCTGAGGGCGGCGATGCCGGCCTCGGCCTCGTCAAACAGGGCCTGCTCCCATTCCTGGATCTTGGCGCTGCGATGCACCTGCAACTTCGCGGAGTCGTCGAAGTCGGCGATCTTGCGGGCGGCGACTTCTTCGGAGACGTCGGCTTGGTCGACGGCGGTGACGAAGGCGTCCCGAGCCTTGGCCAGGCGCTGGGCATAGCCGGCGTGATAGACCTCGGCGGCGGCGCGGGCCACGGCGATGCGTTCGCGGGCGGCGCGGCGGTCGCCCGGCGTCAGCAGCACCTCGGGATCCAGCCGGATCTCTCGGGCGCAGGCGTCCAGCGCCTTGGTGAGATCGGCGCGCGCCGCATGCTCCTCCGCCACTGCGCGGGCATTGACCTTGGCCACGGCCGCTTCCATGCCCTTCACGTCGCCGGCCTTGTAGACCTCGATCTGATGACGGGCGAAGGGGCTGAGGAAGAGGCACAGGAAGATGATCGCCAGCAGGCCGTTGAAATAGGCAGGGCCGCGGGCTTCGTGCTTCCAGCGAACATAGCCGAAATACAGAAGGCACCAGAACCCGAGCGTTCCGAGGATGGTCGGGATTAGCGCGGCGTTGAAGGCCGCGGTCAGGGCGCTCGACGAGAAGCCGGACGAGAATTGTGGACCATAGACCTGGCCGTAGGCGATAGCGCCGGCCGCCGCGGCGATGGCGACGATCATGAAGGCCGGCCAGGTGATCGGCGGCTTGGGGCGGCGGCGCGGCGCGTATCCGGTGAAGGCTTCGGTCATGGCATGTCCCCCAGCGCCGAACTGAAGGCGCCTGCATGCTGCTAGCAAGCGTCGCCGTTTCGCTCAACTCATGGTCGCCTGGGAGGCGAGCGGGCGGGCTTGACTTCGCCGACCGGCGGCAGCCTTTGAGCGGATCCGAGCCAAAGAAGGCCAGCCCCGTTGCGTCCCGCAGACCACTCTCCCGCCTCGCCCGCGTCCCCCGGCGTTGACCTGGACGCCTATTTCGCGCGCATCGGCTATGACGGCCCCCGCGCGGCGACGCTCCAGCTTTTGCGGGCGATCTGCCAGAAGCACCCCGACGCCATTCCATTCGAGAACCTCGACGTGCTTCTGGGCCGGGGGATCAGCATCGCTCCGGCCGATGTCGACGCCAAGCTCCTGACCGCCGGCCGCGGCGGCTACTGCTACGAGCAGAACAGCCTGCTCAAGCGCGTGCTGGCAGCTCTGGGCTTCGAGGTCGAAGGCCTGATGGCGCGGGTGCTGTGGATGGCGCCGGAGGGGGCGCCGCCGCGTCCGCGTTCGCATCAGGTGCTGGGCGTGACGATCGACGGCGAGACCTGGCTGGCCGACGTCGGGTTCGGCGGCTGCGTGCTGACCGCGCCGCTGCGGCTGTTCAGCGAGGGCCAGCAGTCCAGTCCCAACGGGCCCTTCCGCATCGTCGACGCCATGCACGACGGCGTGGCCGAGCGTCAGGTTCAGGCCGACCTGTCGGGGCGCTGGGCGCCGCTCTACCAGGTGGCCCAGGGCGCCTTGGCGGCGGTCGACTACGAGCAGGCCAACTTCTTCACCTACACCCACCCCAGTTCGCACTTCACCTGGAGCATGACGGTAGGCCGAACGACACCGACGGACCGCTTTGCGCTGAAGAACAACCGCCTGACCCACCGCGATGCTTCCGGCGGCCTGGTTGAGCAGCGCGACCTTCCGCTCGACGAGCTGGAAGCGGTGCTGCGCGACGTCATCGGCCTGCCGGTCGAACCCGACTGGCGTCCGGTGCTGGAGAAGGTGGTCGGCTGGGGGGCGCCGTCCTAGTGGAGCTGCCCTGATGATGGAGTGGGAAGATGACGCCTTCGTGCTGTCGGCGCGGGCGCACGGCGAAACCGGCGCCATCGTCGAACTGCTGACGCAGGATCGAGGCAAGTTCGTCGCCCACGTGGCCGGCGCGGCCTCGCGGCGGATGAAGCCGTTCCTGCAGGCGGGCGCACGGGTGATCGCCCGCTATCGCGCGCGGGTCGCCGACCAGATGGGCTCTGCCCAGCTGGAGCCGATGGGGGAGGGGCCGTCTTCGCTGTTCGACGACCGCCTGGCCCTGGCCGGCCTGCAATCGGCCGCCGCCGTCGCCGCCGGGGCCTTGCCTGAGCGCGAGCCGCATCCGGGCGCGTTTCTGGCGCTGGAGACCCTGATCCGGGTGCTGGAGATCCCCGACATCTGGCCGGCGGTCTATGTGCGCTACGAGGCGGGCCTGCTACAGGACCTGGGCTTTGGCCTGGATCTGTCTAAATGCGCGGCCACCGGCGACGTCGACGACCTGGTCTATGTCAGCCCCCGCACCGGGCGGGCCGTCAGCCGTAAGGCCGGCGCGCCCTATCACGACAAGCTTCTGTCGCTGCCGCCGTTCCTGCTGTCGTCGCAGGGGGGCTTGAGCGAAGGCGACGTCAAGGCCGGCCTCGACATCACCGGCCATTTCCTGGAGCAGTTCGTATTCGGTCCGCTCAACCGTCCGCTGCCGCCGGCTCGCATGTGGCTGCTGGACCGGCTGGGCGAGGCGGGGCGGCTGTAGAGTCCGCCCCGGCCGTCCTTTCCTAGAAGAACACCTTGCGCACGCTCAGCTTCACACTGCGGCCGAGCGGGTCGAGATAGTCTTCCTGGTAAGTGATCGGCGTGCCGCCGGCGGCGTTGCGCACCTCCTGCTTCTCGTCGAACAGGTTGGTGACGCCGAAGGTCACCCGCGTGCCGCGCAGCACCGGATACTTGGCCACCAGTTCGCGACGGGCGCCCAGGTTGGCGAACAGGCGCAGGTTCACCGTCGTCAGGTCCGAGAACTTGAGGGCGCCGGTCGAGCTGCCCGTCGTGCCGCCGGTCACCTCGGTGGCGCTGCGCCAGTTGGCCGTCAGGCGCATGCCCATGCCGTTTTTGGTGAGGCCGGCTTGGGCCTCGACCTCGTGGCGGGGCGAGCCGCCGCTGTTGCCCAGGGCGTCGCCGTCCAGCAGGTCGAGCGGAGTTCCGCCGTCGGTGATGTAAATCCGGTCGCGCAGGCGCACGGTGTGGAAGAGGCCCAGTTGCAGGCGCGCCGCACCGAAGCCGGGAGGGGGGCCGCCGAAACCGCCGCCGGGACCGCGACCGCCGAAGCCGCCGCCGCCGCCAGGCCCACCGAAGCCGCCGCCCGGGCCGCCGCCGGGACCGCCCTGGTCTCCGCCCGGACGTGACCCGTCCGACGAAGGCTGGGCGTTGTCGCCGCTAGCCGGCTGATCGCCGCCGCGACGCTCGCCGCCCTGGCGCATGGCGCCCTGCAGCAGGTCCATCCCCGGAGGCTGGGCGCCTTCGGTCGTCTGGGCTTGAGCCGTGGTCTGGCCCTGGGTCTGAGCTTGGGGCTGCTGGCTGCTCGTCGCCTGGCCGTCCTGGCCGCGACGGCCTTCGCCGCGTCCTTCGCCCTGGCCCTGGCGGTCGCGCCAGCGCTGCATCTCCTCGGGCGTCGGGGTCGGGCGCGGCGGGGTCTTGCCGATCTGGCGGTTGAAGTTCAGCCCCCAGCGGATCTGGTCGCTTTCGCGCTTGGCGAAGTTCACCGGACGCGCGTCGATGCGGATCAGGCGGCCGACGGGATCGTCCACCGTCGGGTCCTCGCGGAAGAAGCGGTCGGGGAACGCCGCCTCGGTCGCCGCCGTGGCGCTGGGGAAAGACGAAATCGGATTGTCGGTGCGCGAATGGGTGTAGTTGGCGTTGATCGACAGGCCCTCGACCACCGGCGGCTTGAGGGTTACGCCGACCCGCAGGACCTTCTTCTCCTCGGCCTTCAGGTCGGGATTGCCGCCGCTCAGGCGGATGATCTGCACGCTTTCGCCACGCACGTAGTCGAACACCTGCACGTCGGGCGTGGTGACCTGCGCGCCGCCCAGCTGCGACATGCTGGGCGCGTTTTCCTGGTTGTTCATCGAGACGATGAAGCTGACCGGCTTGATCGGCGACCAGTTCAGGCCATAGCCGATCGAGGTCAGGGTTCCGAAGTCCGACAGCTGGTTGACCGACAGGTTCAGGTTGGCCGACAGGTCGCCGGCCTTGGCCATGAAGTTGTTCTTCCGGCTGGTGATCGGCACGTCGAAGCTGACCTGGGCGTTGGCCGTGCCGCGCGACAGGTCGACGCTGCTCTCCACGCCGCTGCGGCGCGACCAGGAATCGACCCAGGCGCCTTCGGCCCCCAGCTTGACGCTGGTCGAGATGTCGCCGGCCGGCAGGCGCGTCAGGGCGCCGTTCATCACCAGCTGGGTGTTGATCGTGTCGTTGGTCGAGCTGGCGCGGTCCTTGATGAAGCTGCCGGTGGGCAGGCCCCCGCGAGGATCGAAGGTCGGGTCCAGGGCGTCCAGCCGATCCTGCAGCTCGTCGACGGTGGGGTTGCGGTCGGTGCTGGTGCGGCTTTCGTCGTGGTCGTAGTTGCCGGTCAGGTTCCAGCGCCAGGACTTCATCGCGCCGTCGAGGGTGAAGCCGGCATGGGCGTTGTACGAGCGGCTCCACTGCTCCATGGCCCCCAGGTCGGTCAGGTAGCGATAGACCGTCTCGTCGGCGCCCGACACCGAGAACGGGCTGGCCGCCGGAACGTCGAACTCAGCTCGGGCCAGGCCCGACAGCGACTGGCTCTGGTCGTAGGACAGGCTGCCGTTGACCGTGGCCGAGATCCCGTTCTCCAGCACGCGGTTGTAGACGGTGTTGAACGACAGGCTGTCGGTGCGCGGACGCAGCGTGCGGAAGGGCGTGACGTCGCCGACGTAATTGTTGCTGGCCGAGCGCGAGATGATGTCGCGGTCGCTTTCCAGCAGCTTGTCGCTATGGGCGTACTTGAACGCGGTGTTCAGGCGGCCCTGGCGGTTGAGACGCAGCGTGCTGGAATCGATCTGCTCGGTGGTCTGGCCGCCGTCGGTGGGCGGGGCTATGCTGATCTCGCCGGTGCGGGCGCGGAAGCGCTGGCGCAGCACGACGTTGACCACCTTCTGGTCGGCCGAATAGCCGTACTTCAGGGCCACTTCCTCGGGCAGGATCTCGACGCGCTGGATGGCTTCGGTGGGGATGTCGCGGATTTCGCCCATGCCCGAGATGCGCCGGCCGTTCAGCAGCACGACTGGCGCGCCGCCGCTGGCGCTGGCGGTCTGGGCCGACAGCTCCGACAGGAGTTCGGTCACCGAGCTCACGCCCAGCGAGCGCACGTCGGCGGCGTTGAAGGTGGTTTCCGGCTGGATGTCGCCGATCACCGCGCCGTACTGGCGCTGACCGGTGACGACGATGCCCTCGACCTCGGTGTCGAGATCGGCGTCGGACGGAACCTGCTGGGCGGACTGGCGCGGGCTCTGGGTCGGCTGGGCTGTTTCCTGGGCATGCAGCATCGTTGGCGTGATGCAGCCCAGCAGACCCGCCAGAAGGGCCATCTTCCTCGTCATTCCAATCCCCAAATCTCGAACCGAATCCCTCGATTGCAGCCTCTGTAACGCAAGCAACCTCGACGTAGCCTGAACGAACTGGTTCAGGTTCGGTTTGGGTTCGTCGGCTAAAGAATTGCGGATGCGCATCCTGTTGGTCGAAGACGACGCGCCGCTGGCCGAAAGCATAGCCCTGGCCCTGCGCGAAGAGCAGTTCGCGGTGGATATCGCCGCCGACGGCGAGACCGGCGCGCACCTGGGCGCCACAGAAACCTACGCCGCCGCCGTGCTCGACCTTGGTTTGCCCAAGCAGGACGGCCTTTCGGTGCTGCGGGGCTGGCGGTCCCAGAACCGGCCTCTGCCCGTGCTGATCCTCACCGCTCGCTATGGCTGGACCGAGAAGGTCGAGGGCTTCAAGGCCGGCGCCGACGACTACCTGACCAAGCCGTTCCGTGTGGAGGAGCTGGTCATGCGCCTGCGCGCCCTGGTTCGCCGCTCGGCGGGCCATCACGGCCCGCGCATCGTTTGCGGCCGTCTGACCTTCGACGCCCAGATGGGCGGCTTCGAGTTCGACGGCATGCCGCTGAAGCTGACCAGCTTCGAGTGGCGGGTGCTGTCGTGCCTGATCCTGCGCAAGGAGGTGGTGGTCGAGCGGATGGATATCCTGGAGCAGGCCTACGAGGGCGACGCGGGCGGGGATTCCAACTCGCTGGAGGTCATCGTCGGCCGGCTGCGGCGCAAGATCGGCCATGAGATGATCGAGACCGTGCGCGGTCGCGGCTATCGCCTGACGGCGGGGGCGGCGTGAGCGGTCCGCTGAACTCCATCCGTGCGCGGCTACTGCTCAGCGGCGTGCTGTTCACCATCGTGGCGGTGGTGCTCGCGGCCTTGACCATCCGGCCGACGCTGGACCAGTTCGTCCGCCGCAACGTCGACGCCAGCCTGGAATCGCAGATTTCGGTGCTGGCCCGGGCGGTGAAGTCCGACGGTTCGCTGGACCAGGACCGCATTCAGTCGGTCGGTCCGTTCATCCGTCGCGGCGCGGGCTGGGCCTGGGTGGTGAAGGGACCGGCGGGCGTGCTGCGCTCGCAGACCGTGGCCTCGGTCGAGCCCAGGCAGGGAGAGGGGCCGCCGCCCTGGCCCCGACCGGACCGTGACCGCATGCCCCAGCGCGAGATGCGCCCCGACAAGCCGCCGACCGCGCCGCTGAAGGAATCCCGCCGCTGGCGCTCGCGCAGCGGCTGGAATGAAAGCTTCTACTTCCGCACCCTGACGATCAGCACCAGCCGTGGGCCGGTGACGGTCACCGCAGGCGCGCCGCGCTACATCCGCGACCGCATGCGAGACGAGGGCCTGCGGCCGCTGCTGCTGTCGCTGGGCGTGCTGGGCGTGGGCTTGCTGGCGGCGATGATCGGCCAACTGGAGCTGGGCCTCAGGCCCCTGCGCAAGCTGGGCGCCTCGCTGGCCGCCGTGAGGGAGGGCGAGCAGCGCCGGATCGACGACAAGCAGCCCCGCGAGCTGGAGCCGGTGGTCGCCGAACTCAACGCCCTGCTGGACCACAATGAGCAGGCGCTGGCGAAGGCGCGCAGTCACGTCTCCAACCTGGCCCATGGCCTCAAGACCCCGCTGGCCACCCTGGCCGTGCGCCTGGCCGAGCCGGGGAGAGACCCTGACGGCAGTCTGGCCAGCCTGATCGCCCAGATCGACGGCGCCATCGGCCATCACCTGGGACGCGCCCGCGCCGCCTCGCCGGGCGCGCCGGGCCGTCCGGCCCTGCCGGTCAGGTCGCGGCTGGACGATCTGGTCGCCGCCCTGTCGCGCATCCATGCCGCCGCCGGCGTTCGGGCAGAGCTCGACGTGGCCGACGACCTTTATGTGGCCTGCGATCCGCAGGACTTCGACGAGATGACCGGCAACCTGCTCGACAATGCCTGGAAGTTCGCCGAGCGCACGGTGCGGGTTACGGGCCGTCGCGAAGGCGCCCGTGTGGTGCTGGATATCGACGACGACGGTCCGGGCCTGACCGACGAGGCCGCCGCCGCCGCCCTGGTGCCGGGCAGCCGCCTGGACGAGCGCGGGTCCGGGCACGGGTTTGGCCTGCCGATCGCGCTGGAGCTGGCCGAGCTGCACGACGGCGCCCTGACCCTGGGGAGGGCGCCGCTGGGCGGCCTTCGCGTAACCCTGGCCTTGCCCGCCCGCAGCGGCGAAGCGGCCGAGGCGTGACACGGCCGTTCCCAATCCCGTGATCCGTCGGCTGCCCGACCAACGGCGCCGCACGACGTGTTAGGGTCACGGCGAGGGCTGTGATGAAAACCTACACGTTCGTCTGCTTGGCCGGTAACCAGGTCGCCACCGCAGTCGATATCCAGGATCTGGCGGAAGACGCCTACCGGCGCCATGCCTTGTCGCTGCTGCGTGACCACGCCAGCGCCGAGACCATCGAGGTTTGGCAGGGAGAGGCGGTGATCGACCTTGTCGAGCGGGCAGGGGCCTTTCTCGGGGCGCCCGCGGCCGGATAAGCCGCAAAAACCCGGCCAGCGCCTCGAATCGAGCCGCGCATATCTGCTAGGCTGTCGGGCCGAAACGAATCTGATTGATGAACAAGCCCGTCACTCCTCCCCCCGGCGGTCCCGGCGACGGCGACCGCATCCTCGAAGAGCCGCTGACCGAAGCGCTGTCCAAGCGCTATCTGGCCTATGCGCTGTCGACCATCGGCTCGCGGGCGCTGCCCGACGTCCGCGACGGCATGAAGCCGGTGCACCGCCGCGTGCTCTACGCCATGAGCAACATGCGCCTGAACCCCGAGGCCGCCGCGCGCAAGTGCGCCAAGGTGGTCGGCGAGGTGATGGGTAACTTCCACCCTCACGGCGACCAGTCGATCTACGACGCCCTGGTGCGCTTGGCGCAGGACTTCTCCCAGCGCATCCCGCTGGTCGAGGGGCAGGGCAATTTCGGCAACATCGACGGCGATAACGCCGCGGCCATGCGTTACACCGAATGCAAGATGACGGAGGCGGCGACGCTTCTGCTCGACGGCATCGACGAGGACGCAGTCGACTTCCGCCCGACCTATGACGGCCAGGACGAGGAGCCGGTGGTTCTGCCGTCGGGCTTCCCGAACCTCCTGGCCAACGGCTCGGCCGGCATCGCCGTGGGCATGGCCACCTCGATCCCGCCGCACAATCCGGCCGAGCTGATCGACGCCTGCCTGCTGCTGCTGAGCAACCCCGAGGCCACGACCGCCGACATCCTCGAGCGCGTTCCGGGCCCGGACTTCCCGACCGGCGGCGTCATCGTCGAGCCGGCCGCGTCCCTGCTGGAAACCTACGAGACCGGCCGCGGCGGCATCCGCACCCGCGCCAAGTGGGAGCGCGAGGAGACCGGCCGCGGGACCTACCAGATCGTCGTCACCGAGATCCCGTACCAGGTCAAGAAGTCGGATCTGGTCGAGCAACTGGCCGACCTGATCGAGAGCAAGAAGGCCGCCCTCCTGGGCGACGTCCGCGACGAAAGCGCCGAGGACATCCGTCTGGTCCTCGAGCCGAAGTCCAAGAACGTCGAGCCCGAAGTGCTGATGGAGAGCCTGTTCAAGCTCTCGGCGCTCGAAAGCCGCTTCTCGGTCAATATCAACGTGCTGGACGCGCGCGGCACGCCGGGCGTCATGGGCATCAAGCAGGCCCTGATGGCCTTCCTGGCCCACCGCCGCGAAGTGCTGACCCGCCGGGCCCGCCACCGCCTGGCCAAGATCGAAGCCCGCCTTCACATCCTCGACGGCCTGCTGATCGCCTACCTCAATCTCGACGAGGTGATCCGCATCGTCCGCTACGAGGACAAGCCGAAGGAAAAGCTGATGGCGGCCTTCGCCCTCAGCGATATCCAGGCCGACGCCATCCTCAACACCCGCCTGCGCCAACTGGCCAAGCTGGAGGAGATGGAGATCCGCCGCGAGCACGCCGAACTGGTGGAAGAGCGCGACGGCATCCTGGCCATGCTGGCCAGCGACAAGAAGCAGTGGGACCTGGTCGGCACGGGTCTGCGCCAGGTTCGGGCGTCCTTGATCAAGATCAAGCATCCGCTGGACAAGCCGCGCCCCACGGGCGTGACTGGCCGCTCGGTGTTCGACGTGGCTCCGGTGGTCGACGCCGATGCAGCCATCGAGGCGATGATCGTGCGCGAGCCGATCACCATCATCCTGTCCGAACGCGGCTGGATCCGCGCCGCCAAGGGCAAGATCGAAGACCCGTCCGAGCTGAAGTTCAAGGAAGGCGACAAGCTCGGCTTCCTGGTGCCGGCCGAGACGACCGACAAGCTGCTGCTGTTCACCTCGGACGGCCGGTTCTTCACGCTGGGCTGCGCCAACCTGCCGTCGGCGCGGGGGCACGGCGAGCCGGTGCGGATGATGATCGAGCTCGACGACAAGGTGAAGATCATCGACGTCTTCCCGTTCAAGGCGGGCCGCAAGCGCATCCTGGCCTCCAAGCAGGGCTACGGCTTCCTGCTGCCGGAGGAGGAGGCCCTGGCAAACCGCAAGGCGGGCAAGCAGGTGCTGACGGTCGACGCCGCCGGCGCGGCCTTCTGCCTGGAGGCCGTCGGCGACCAGCTGGCGGTGGTGGGCGACAACGGCAAGATCCTGATCTTCCCGCTGGAAGAGCTGCCGGAAATGCCGCGCGGCAAGGGCGTCAAGCTGCAGGCCTATCGCGAGGGCGGCCTGCGCGACGGCCTGTCGTTCAACGCCGAGACCGGGGCCTATTGGATCGACACGGCCCTGCGCCGTCGCGAGTGGACCGACTGGCAGGCCTTCGTCGGCCGCCGGGCCGGCGCCGGCAAGCTGGCGCCCAAGGGCTTCCCGACCCAGAAGCGCTTCCGTCCCAAGTGATGTGATATGCGAGAGCGGGCGCGACGTTTCGGCGCCATGCTCTCGCCAAACCCTCTGTGAGATAAGTCGACCCATGAGCTTCTGGCGCAAGTCCATCGGGGCCCTGGCTGGGTTCCTGGGCCTGACCGCCGCCCATCCGGGGGTGGCCGGCGCCCTGCCGCGCGCCAAGCCCGAGGCGGTGGGCTTCTCGTCCGAGAAGCTCAAGCGCGTCGACGAAACCATGCAGCGCCTGGTCGACCAGGGCCAGATCGCCGGCGGCGTCACCCTGCTGGCCCGTCACGGCAAGGTCGTCAGCCAGACCGCCTACGGCAAGCGCGCGCTGGACCTGCCCGAGGCCATGCCGGCCGACGCCATCTTCCGCATTCGTTCGGAGACCAAGCCGGTCACGGGCGTCGCCATGCTGATCCTCTACGACGAGGGCCGCTGGAAGCTGGACGACCCCGTAACCAAGTTCATCCCCGAGTTCGAGAGCCTGCGCGTGGCCAACGGCGTCGACGCCGCCGGCCGCCCGATCCTGTCGCCGATCAGCCGCCCGCCGACCATGCGCGAGCTGATGACCCACACGGCCGGCTTCGCCTACGGCATCGCCGACGATCCGGGCAGCCATGCCGACCAGGCCTATTACCGGGCCGGCGTGCTGCAGTCGGACTCGCTGTTCTCGATGGTGCAGAAGATCGCCAGCCTGCCGATGTACGCCGAGCCGGGCAAGCTGTGGCGCTATAGCGTCGCGGCCGACATCCAGGGCCTGATCATCGAGCGCCTGTCGGGTCAGGCCCTGCCGGAGTTCATGCGCCAGCGGATTTTCAAGCCGCTGAAGATGAAGGACACCGCCTTCTGGGTGCCGGCCGACAAGACCGCGCGGCTCGCGGCGATCTATGACGCTGATCCGGCGACCGGGAAGCTCGTGCCCGCCGTCGAGGGCGGCTGGCGCGACGTCACCAGGCCGCCCTCGGCGCCGTCGGGCGGCGGGGGACTGCTGTCGACCGCCAAGGATTTCGCCCGCTTCGCCCAGATGATCCTCAACGGCGGCGACCTGGAAGGCGTACGCATTCTCGAACCGGAGACGGTGGCGATGATGCGGCTCAACCACCTGCCGCCCAGCTTCCAGGTCACCACCGACGGCACGTCCGGCGTGCTCAAGCCCGGCCAGCAGAAGCCTTTCCCCTTCGCGCTGGGCATGGGCTATGGCCTCGACGTGGCCGTGGCGGTGGACCCGGCGGCTTCGGGCGCGCCGGTCGGCCCAGGCACGATCAGCTGGGGCGGCAGCGCCGGCACCTGGTTCTGGATCGACCCGGCCAACGACCTCTTCTTCGTCGGCATGATCCAGCGTCTGGGCGGGGTCGGTCCCGGCCTCGACGCCGAGACCCGCAAATGGGTCTACCAGGCCCTGGAAAAGCCGCCCGCAAAGCTGGCTCAAACTCGCGACACGACCAAGCGTTCCTCGCTTAAGTAATTGATTTTCGGTGGTGTTCGTCGGCTTTCCGACCCAGGAACACCTGGGCGGAATGCTCGTTTGCTTCCCGTCGGCGCATCCGCGCCGGCCAATGATCAGGGAAGACACGACATGGGCGAGACCCCGAACAACCAAGGCCTGCAACAGCAATCCGGCGACGCCCAGCGTCCGCAGGTCGAACAGCAGAACCAGCAAGGCGAGACCCGCTCGCCGCAGCAACAGCAGCAGAATCCCCAGCAGACCCAGCCTGGCCAGCAAAACCAGCAGGCCGACCGTCAGCGTCGTGAAGGCGAAGGCGTCGAGGGCGACGACGAACTGAACAACGGCGTCTCGGGCGGCGTCGAAACCGGCGCCATCGAGCCGGGCCGCACCGGCGACGGCGGCGCGGAGCGCTGATCTTCCTCGGGAGGCTCCGCGCGGAGCCTCCCGCCTTCATCGCAGTCGTTCAGCTTTCCGGAGTTCGTGATCGTGTTTGGCGGAGAACGCTTGTCGCGCCTGGGCGCCTTCAGCCCGCAGTTTCCCGACGCCGAGGCCCTGCACCGGGGTCTGGCCCATTGGAACCATCGTCGCCTGGCCCCGGCCTTGCCCTCGGCCGACTGGCGCGAGGCCCTCGACGAGGACCTGCGCATGCAACGGATCGAGGGGGCGTTCATCGAGCAGTTCCGTAGCCACATCGCGCCGCTGGTCGAGGACGCGCCAACCGATCCAGACGGCTTCGTCGCCTGGTTCGAGGCGCTGAAGGACCATGGCCCGGGGCAATGGGATCCGCTGTTCGACTGGCTGGAAGGCCAGGCGTCGATGGAGGACCTCAAGTGGTTTCTGACCCAGGAGGCTGCCGGCGAGGCCGGCTTCGACGACCTTGTGGCCATGACCCAGGTAAAGGTGCTCGACCGCGCCAAGCTGGAGCTGGCTCGCAACTACTGGGACGAAATGGGGCGGGGCAGGGCGTCGGGCATGCATGGCCCGATGCTGGCGCGCACCGTCGAGACGTTCGAGCTGACGCCGACGATCGACGCTACGCTGTGGCAATCGCTGTGCCTGGCCAATCTGATGACCGCCTTCGCCACAACGCGTCGCTACGTCTACCAGTCGATCGGTGCCCTGGGCGTGGTCGAACTGACTGCGCCGACCCGCGTCGCCTGCGTGGATGCGGGCCTCAAGCGCCTGGGCGCGCCCCCGGAAGCCCGCAAGTACTTCGCCCTGCATGCCCAGCTCGACATCGAGCATTCCAAGGCCTGGAACGCCGAGGCCTTGCATCCGCTGGTGTCGGCCGACCCGGCCTGCGCCCGCCACATCGCCGAGGGCGCGGTCATGCGGCTGATCTGCGGCGAGCAGTGTTTCGAGACCTATCGCGCCCATCTTTGGGCCCACGTCCATCCGGTGGTCTACGCCGCCGAGTGAGCAACCGGCTCTAGAGGCTTGGAATCCGGGGCTTTCGCCGGTATCACGCCCGCTTCGGCGGGCCAGCCCGCCCCAAAGATCTCGAAAGCCGACCCGATGAGCGATACGCCTCCCGACCGCCTGTCCGCCAACCCCGACAGCCCGTACTACAACGCCGAGGCGCTGGAGCGCGGCGTGGGCATCCGCTTCAAGGGCGTCGAAAAGACCAATGTCGACGAATACTGCGTCAGCGAAGGCTGGGTGCGCGTGACCGCCGGCAAGACCGTCGACCGTAAGGGCAACGCCATGACCATCAAGCTGCAAGGCGAGGTCGTGCCCTACTACCGCGACGCCGAAGCCTCGGCCGAGTAGACCCGCGTGAGCGATCCCGATCTGCAGGCCATGGCCGACGACGAGCTGTCGCGGGCCATGACCCTGTCGTGGCGCGAGCTGTCGAAGGTGATTCCCTGGGGAGACACCTTCGACGGCATTTCGCCCGCCGGCCGCAATGTCGAGGTCGAGCGCAACTACCTGTGGGTCGCCCAGGAAGGCGGCGACATCCTGTGCGAAGTCGCCGTCTATGGCGGCGAGAGCCGCTACGACCAGGGCGCCCGAGCCCGAGGCGTGATTTCCCGCCGCTGACCTCAACCTTCACCGTGCAAGCGTCACGCGCATGCGTTAACCGTAACGCTGCTCGTCGAACGGCGCATGCGGGAGGGGTGGGGTGTATCAATCCGAGTTTCCGGTCGAGACGCCGGTCCCGATCTTCGATCCGACCCTGCTGGCCGGCATCGCCCTGATCACCCTGGCCGTCGCGGCCTTGGCCTTCTGCGCGGGGCGCTTTACTGGCCGCAAGGGCCGGGACGAGCGGTGGCGCGACGTGCCCAAGACCATTCACAAGGCGATCCTGGCCCGCTGCGTGGCCGCCACCAGCGCGCCGACGGGCGAACTGCTGCGCCGCGCCGAGGAGCTGGTCGCCGAGGTCGAGGCCCGGGTCGGGGCGCTGATCGAGTTCGCCGCCTGCGGCAAGGCGCTCACGAGCCTGGAGAAGGCCTGCCGGGGCCAGTTCCCCAAGCCTGAGGCCAAGCCCGAGCCGAGGGGCCACAAGCCCTGCACCTGCGCCCATCAGGCAAAAGGGGAAGAGCCGCACGACCATGGCAAGCCTGCGCAGCCGCATGGCGGAACCTGCAAGGCGCCGGCGCCGTGCCAGTGCGTGATCTGCTGCGTGCCAGTGAGCGTCGGCGGACTGGCCCTGGCCACGCCGCAGGTGAAGATCAGCAGCAAGCAGACTGTCATCGTCAGCGCCAACTGCGCACCCGTCCCCGCTGCGGCCGCCGCGTCCGCGCCGCACGCCTGCACCTGCGGGGCGGACGCCCACGGCAAGCCCCACGAGGACGAGGCCCACGACAAGCCCGAACCGCCGCTGGAGTGGAGCGAGCACATGCGCCGCCTGCGCCTGGCCGTCGTCGAGTTCGCCGACGTCTGGAACAGCCCCGACAACCTGCGTCTGCTGGAGCGCTGCCAGAGGCAGCTGACCCACACCGAGCCCGCGCCGAAGGCGGGTCATGGCCATGACGAGGATCACGGCGGCCACTGAAGGCGCCGCTTGGTTGGGCGCGGTTAGGTGCGTATGCTCATGCGACGGGCGAAACGCCCGCTTTCCGCCACGGTCCGGGGCGGGTGATTGAGAGCGTTTTCATCGCGGCGCCAGATCGAAGGGCGCTCGCGGTGGGTTGCCAGGGCGTGATTCGGCGTAGAGACGGCTCCGTCTTCGCGGGCCGCAGGCCGGAGCAGGAGGAAAGGTACGGGCATGGCCGCGACGGTCTCATCTCTGACGCCGGGTTCACCGGACGCCGCCAGTGAACAGCTGTCGCTATCGGACTATGTGCCATACCGCCTGGCGACGGCCTCCAGCGCCGTCAGCCGGCTGATCGCCCGGGCTTACGAAGACCGCTTCGGCCTGTCGATCCCGCAGTGGCGCCTAATGTCGATCCTGATCGAGGGACCGCTGACCCAGCACCAGGCCGTGGCGCGCACCGCCATGGACAAGGTGCGCGTCAGCCGCGCGGCCCAGGATCTGGTCGAGCGTCGCCTGGTGGCCCGCATCACCAACCGCACCGACCGCCGTTCGCACACCCTGGAGCTCACCGCCGCGGGCCGCCGGCTGTTCGCCGAGATCCGCCCGCTGGCCCTGGCCTACGAGGCCGCCCTGCTGGCCGGCCTGGCGCCGGGCGAGGTGGCGACCCTCAAGCGGCTGATGGGCCGGCTGGAAGCCGCCGCCGTCCAGCTCTATGGAGCCGACGCGCCGCCGGAAGTGGTTCCGGTCACCGAGGACTGAGCCTCGTAGGCGCCGCGGGCGATGGCTCGAGCCAGGGTGTCGGCCGCCGCCGAGCCCAGCCTCGCCAGCGCGATCGCCCGTCCGGGGCCTTCACCCAGGCTCTGGGCGCCCGAGGCCAGGGCGAAGACAACGTCGCCGTCGAAGGGGGTGTGGACCGGCCGGATGGCCCGCGCCAGCCCGTCCTGGGCCATCATCGCCAGCCGCGTGCACTCGGCCGTCGTCAGGTCGGCGGTGACGGCCACCACGGCCAAGGTGGTGTTGGCGCCCGCCTGAAGCCGGCCCAGCGCCGCCAGCTTGGAATCCTCGGGGATCGGCTGGGCCTCGGTCGTCGCATCCGGGGAAGGGCGCCTGCCGCCGAACTCGCCGTCGATCTCCCAGGGCCATGCCCAGAAGGTCTCGCCGTCGGCCATCCGCACGGAGCCTACCGGATTGACCGCCGCCAGCGCGCCGACGACCAGGCCGTCGCCCAGATCCAGCGAGGCGCTGCCGATCCCGCCCTTGGAGAGGCCCGCCATGGCGCCCAGGCCCGCGCCGAACGCGCCCAGGGCGAAGTCCTTGTCGGCGGCGGCCGCAGCCTCGATGCCCAGCCAGCGATAGGGCGGATCCAGGCCCCAGTCCTTGTCGCCGCCGTTGCCCAGGTCGTGCAGCACGGCCGCCGGCACGATCGGAATGGCCGGCGAGGTCGGGGCCAGCCGGATGCCGCGTCCCGACGCCGAAAGCGCCGCCACGACGCCGTCGGCCGCGCCCAGGCCGAACACCGAGCCGCCCGACAGGCAGATGGCGTGGGCCTTGCTGAAATTGTTCTCGGGCCTCAGCACGTCGATCTCGCGCGTGCCGGGCCCGCCGCCGCGCACGTCGACCCCGGCCGTCCAGGCGTCGGGGCAGAGAAGGGCGGTGACGCCCGAGGCCACGGCCTCGTCCTGGGCATGGCCGACAAGCAGGCCCTCGACGTCGGTGATCAGGTTGCGCGAGCCAGGACGGGGCATGGGCGGGGCCTTCTGGGGTGGCGGAGCGTCACGACGCTTTCCTAGAGCCTTGTCGTTCCGGCCGAAAGGCGCTGCGGCTAGCCCGGCGCCCGCGTATAGCTCAGCCGGCACACCGTCCAGCCGTCCACCCGCGCCATGGTGAAGGCCCCGCCCAGCTGGCGGGCCATGGCGTGGACGATGCGCAGGCCAAGGCTCGAGGAGGCGGACGGCTCGAAACCCGCCGGCGGACCCGCGCCGTTGTCGCGGATGGTCAGCACGTGGCTGGCGCCCTCCTGCTCCAGAGCCACGACGATGCGGCCGTCGGTCCCGGCGCTGAAGGCGTGTTCCAGGGCGTTGTTGAAGCACTCCAGCATCACCAGCGTCACCGGCGTGGCCTGCTCGGGATGCAGCGGGTCCTCGCCGCCCTCGACGCGTACGGCGTGGCGCGCCCCGAAGGCCTGGCCGGCGTCGTCGAGCAGGGCCTCGGCGAAGGCGCGGAAGGAGGTCGGCTCGCCCGTCTGGTCGTGCAGCTGGCGCTGGATTTTGGCGATGGTCTCGATGCGGCCGCCAGCCTCGATCAGGGCGTGGCGAGCGTCCTCGTCCTTCATGCCCGACGACTGCAGGCGCAGCAGGGCGCCGACCATCTGCAGGTTGTTGCTCACCCGGTGGTGCATTTCGCGATAGAGCAGGTCGCGGCTGCGGGCCAGCTGCGCCTGGGTCTCGCGTTCCCGCGACAGGTGCCGCATGGCCTTGCGCATGCCGTCGATGAAGAAGATGTCGACCGCCGCCACGAAGACGAAGAACGTGATCGCCACCATCGTCGCGAAGTCGAAGGCGAAACTGTTGAACGGCGGGATGAAGAAGTACCAGGCGCAAAGGCCCGACAGCGCCGCGCACAGAATTCCGGGGCCGCGCCCGGCGAAATAGGCGGTCACCACGATCGCGGGGAAGAAGGTCAGGTAGGGAAAGCCGGGCGGGAACCAGCTGTCGAGCAGAAGGCGCACAACGAAGGCCGCGCCCGCGGCGGCGACCGCCAGGGCGTAACCCCACGCGGCAGGAGGAGGCGTGCGCGCCCGCGACATGATCTTCAAAGAGCCCCGACTCGGCCGGCGTCGAACCCTTCGTCGCCGTGGGCAAGAATATTTCCCAAAAAGACTTTCGGGTCACGGCAAATCCCCGGCGCCATGCTCCGGGCACGGAAAAGCCCGCCCGTCGTGCGACGGGCGGGCTTCCTCAAGTCATCTTCCGGGCGATGATCAGAACCGCTTGGAGATGTTCATGTACCAGTAGCGACCGGTGGAGTTGTGCAGGGCGCCCGAGTAACCGAAGTTGCTCGAGGTGACCGGCGGATCCTTGTCGGCGATGTTGCGCACGCCGACCCGCAGGGTCGAGCCGTCGAACTGGCCGCTCTTGAACGCGTACTGGCCGTACAGGCTGACCGTGGTCCAGTCCGAGATCGGGAAGTACTGGCCGTTCACCTGGGCGGGGCCGGTGTCGTAGGTCTCGCCGACATAGTTGACGAAGGCGCCCGCGCCCCAGCCGTCCTTGCGCCAGGTGAAGCTGGCCGTGCCGCGGAATTCCGGGAAGCCGTCCATCTTGATCTGGCTGCCGGCCGACGAGACCGTCAGGCCCGCCAGGGCGCCGCTGGCGATGGCCTGCTGCAGGATCTGCTCGATCGGGCTGGCCGACTGGTCGTACTTGGTCAGCTTGGCCACGTTCAGGTTGAAGCCGAAGTCGCCCCAGGGGGTGTCGTCCAGGTCGTAGGCCAGCGAGAAGTCCACGCCCTGAACCACGCGCGGCTGCAGGTTCATGTAGGTGTCGCTGATGTACGAGATGGCGCCGACGGTGTTCGTGCCCACCGGGGCGTCACGCACGACGTTGGGGTTGAAGCTGCCCTGCTGGCGCAGCAGCAGGTCGTAGGCGATCTGGTTGTAGCCGCCCAGGATGCCGATGACGTTCTTTTCCCGGATCGACCAGAAGTCGGTCGTCAGGGTCAGTCGGCCGTACTCGATCGGGATGAACTTCGGCTGGTAGACGAAGCCGATCGAGGCGTTGTCGGCGTCTTCCGGCTTCAGGTCCTTGTTGCCCTGGCGGACTTCCAGCGTCGAGGTGCTGGCGCAGGTCGTGGCCGTCGGGGTGTTGATCCGGCAGAAGGCGTAGTCGGGACGGCCGTTCGAGACGGTCGAGCCCTCGCTGTAGAATTGCGGCAGGTTCGGCGCGCGGAAGCTCTGCGACACCGAGGTGCGCAGCGACAGGCCCTGGCCGACCTTCCACAGCAGGGCGCCCTTCGGCTTCAGCACATTGCCGAAGTCCGAATAGTACTCGTCGCGGGCGGCCAGTTGCAGGGTCACTTCCTCGACGAACGGGATGTTCATCTCGGGCGAGATGATCGGCACGGCCAGTTCGGCGAAGGCCGAGCTGATGACCCGGTCGCCCTTGATGTCCGGCGAACCGGAGGCCCCCAGGACGTCGCTGCCGTAGGTCACGCCGGTGACGCTGTTGGTGTAGGTCGTCGTGCCGTCCAGGCGGTCGTCACGGTCGTCCTTGTAGGTCTCGCGGCGCACCTCCACGCCCGAGGCGAAGCCGACGTCGCCGCCCGGCAGGGTGAAGAGGTCCTTCTTGGAGACCTTGAAGTCCCACATCGCCAGCGAGGTCTCGCTGATGCGGTAGACGTCGATCAGGAACGAGTTGATCGTCGCCTGGCTGTTGCGGGTGGTGTCGTCGCCCGACCAGTTGGTCTGCGAACCGCCGTTGAACGGGTTGTAGGCGGTCTGGTCCGTGCGGTTCAGCGCCTGCTGGAAGAGCGTGCTGCTGATGGCGTTGTGCGTCTTGTCCTTCGTACGGGCGAAGGAATAGAGCGCGGCCGACTCCCACTTCCAGCCCTCGCCGAACGTGCCCTTCAGGCCGCCCAGCAGGCGATAGCTGTCGTCGGTGACGGTGTAGGTGCGCGGACCTGCGTCCACCGGGCGGTAGGTGGTGATGTTCATCGCCACGCCCGAGGCGCCGACGCCGGTCAGGCCGGGCAAGCGGTTGGGATTGGCGCTGCCGTTGGCCAAGGTGGTCGGGCCGAAGGGGTTCCAGTAGGCGTTGGCCGCGATGCTGATCGGGGCCGAGGAGATCGGCGCCGACTGCTCGCGCTGGCCGGTGAACAGGGCGTGGTAGTAGCCGGCTTCACCAAAGAAGGTCATGCCGTTGTCGAGGTCGCGCTCGACGGTGCTGAACAGGTTGGTCCGCTCCAGGCCGCCCTTGAGGGTGCGCTGGGGGTTCTCATCGTAGCGCAGGTCGCGGTCGGCGGCGCCAGTGATGGTTCCCGACCTGATGCAGAGGTCGCCGGCCAGGGCGGCGCTGCTGCAGCCGGCGGCGGTGTTGGCCGTCGGCTCGATGTGGAACACGCCCGAGGTGGTCAGGGCCACGCCGTTCTGGCGGACGACCGTCGACGACGGGATCAGCGTGAACGAACCCCAGGGGCTGGAGGTCGAGCGGTTGTCGAAGCTGGTGTTGCCTGCCCAGGGGGTGCCCTCGACACGGTCGCGGTGATCCTCGCTGGCGGCGTAGTCGCGCTCGTCGGCCATCATGCGGCTGTGGGCGGTGTACGAGCCGAAGAAGGTCAGGCGGGTGCCGTCTTCCAGGCGCGTGCCGGCCTTCAGGTTGACGGTGCCTTCGCGGTAGCCCGTGCCTTCCGAGCCGCCGACCTGGGCCTCGACGCGCAGGCCCTGGAACCTGGTGTCGAGCACGGTGTTGACCACGCCGGCCACGGCGTCCGAGCCGTAGAGGGCGCCGGCGCCGTCGCGCAGCACTTCGACGCGTTTGACGCCGGCCACGGGCAGGGCGTTGGTGTTGACGGTCTGGACCGGCACCAGGTTCTCGGTCTGGGTGCCCGGGTGCAGCACGGCGCGGCGGCCGTTCAGCAGGGCCAGGGTGTTGCCGGTGCCGAGGCTCCGCAGGTTCAGCGACGAGACGTCGCCGCGGGCGTCGTTCAGGTTGCCGGTGGTGCGGGCTTCCTGGAACTGCACGTCGCCGGCCTGCGGGATCGAGCGGAACAGCTCGTCGCCCGAGACGGCGCCGGTGGCGATGATGTCCTTCTCGGTCACGATCGAGACCGGGAGGGCTTCGGTGGTGCGGGCGCCTTCGATCTGGCTGCCGACCACGATGATGGCTTCGACTTCGGCGACTTGTTCGGAAGCCGCTTCAGTCGCGGCGGCTTCCGGCTGGGGGCGGGCGGCCTGCGCCGGGCGCAGGGTGATGGTCTTGCCGTCGTCGGAGGCGACGACCAGGCCGGCGGCGTCGGCCAGGCGCTTCAGCGCCTCGGCGTCCGACAGGTCGCCGGTCACGGCGGGGGTCTTGCGGCCGGTGGCGGCCTCGTAGGGGAACAGCACCTGCTTGCCGGTCTGCTTGGCGTAGGTCTGCAGCGCCGACACCGCGTCCTGCGACGGGATGTTGAAGGTATGGCGCGCGTCCTGGGCCACGGCCTGGCCAGCGAGGGTCAGGACGGCGGCGGACGCCAGCAGCAGGCCGCGGACGGTCCGGCGGCGTTGGGTGTTACGCATGGACAAGTTCGAAAAATCCCCTTCCGCCGCGCCCCCTCGACGCGGCGTTCTAATCGCCTCGACGGCGGACCGTGGGGAAACCTCCACTCGGCGACCGAAATTTTGTGGCTGTGGTGTGACGAGTGTGGCGCCGGCGCCACGGGCACTGCCCCCCCTCCGGCCCTTTCCTCAAGCTGCTCCCCCTGAAGGGGGAGCTGTCGCGGAGCGACTGAGGGGGAAGGGATTGCGGCGTCGGGGGTGAACAGACCTCATCAGGAACTTCCCCCTCCGGCCCTCCGGGCCACCTCCCCCTTCAGGGGGAGGATCTTTGGGCGCGACTTCGCAGTCTCCCGCGTTCGCACGCGTTAGTTCGGGGAGGCGCGGAGCGGCCGGGCGGAGCCTGGAGACCGTGTGTTTGTTTAGCGTTTCGGCTTCGTCGACCGCTCCGCCGCATCATTTGTCTCGGAGGGGCCAGAGGCGCGGGTGATGTTTCAACCCAAGGGCCAGCCTTTC
>NZ_QDKQ01000041.1 GCF_003116815.1 Caulobacter endophyticus | reverse complement strand
CGTCTAAGGTTACCTCGAAGGGTAACCGCCAGAGCGCCGCCGCCTGCGTTTCTCTTTCCAAATCAACAATGTCAAAGACCAGAGCCGAAGCCCCGAGCCGCCTCCGTAACCGGGGAGCGGCCCCACCGTTTTGCGCCCGGTGTCGGCGGAGGCGGCTATTTAGCTAACCTCGAATTCCGTGTCAAATCGTTTTTTTCAAAACTTTTCGACCCGATGCCGAACCAGAGAAGTCCCTGGACCAGCGAGCCGGCAGCTTCTAAAGAAACCACCAAACCCTGTCAAGCAAATCTTTCCAAGAAAGTTCTGCTCGACTTCTTCACCAGCACTTCCGAATTCTTGCGAACTCTTCAATCCCGATGAACGAGGCGGCGCTTCTATTGAAGCAATCCAACCTCGTCAACCAACTCTTTTCAGAAACTTCCAGAAGAACCAAAGCCCTTCCGAAGGCAACAAAAGCAGCCCATCCCGAAGGCCCTAAGGCCGTCGGCAATCCAGCTGCCCGAGTCGATTGAGGCCGCGGAACTTAGCGATGAGATCCATCCGAAGCAAGGGCCTTTCGGCCCCGGTTCCGGGCGTCTTCGTCAGCGCCGTTCCGAGGAGGAGCGCATATAGGCCTGTGACCGGACCATGACAAGCATCAACCCGCACACATCCACAGGTCTGGCGTCTTTCCCCCCGCGACGGACCGTCGCGCCGGCCCCGACACGCCAATCTGCGCCTTGAACCCCGCCGGACGCGTCGCCACTTCATATATGACGATCGCGGACCGGGACGCCGCTCCAGGGTCCCGGCCCCCGCGAACGAAGTCGCTTTGATGCGTAAGGACTTCGCATGACCCGGACGATCCTGTTCGACAGCCCGTTCCTGCTGGGCTTCGAACACACCCGAGACCTCATAGAGCGCGCCGCCAAGGCGGCCGGTGAAAGCTATCCGCCCTATAATGTCGAACAGACCGACGAGGGCGTGCGCATCACCCTGGCCGTGGCCGGCTTTTCGCCCGACCAGTTGCAGGTGACCGTCGAGGGCGGCCAGCTGGTGGTCGCCGGCCGTCGCGACGGCGAGGGACGCAGCGAAGCCGACCGCGCCTACCTGCATCGGGGAATCGCCGCCCGAGGCTTCCTGCGCACCTTCGTTCTCGCCGAGGGCATGGAGGTGTCGGCCGCCACGCTGGAGCACGGCCTGCTGCACGTCGACGTCGTCCGCCCGCCGCCCGAGCGCCAGGTCAGGCGCATCCCCATCCGCTCGCAGGGCTGATCCCCGGCCCCATCAACACTCACGCTCCCGCCGCCTGAACCGCAGGGACGTCGGAGCGTTCACCTATCGAAGGAGGTGGTCACATGACGCCCAATTCGCACACGCCGCTCTTCTCGACCGAGGCCTTCGCCGCGCTGGGCGCGCCCGACCTCGTCTATGTGCGCCCGATCAAGGCCGCCGAGATCCTCGCCGACGCTCCCGAGGGCGTGGAGGACTTCGACCTGACGCCCGACCAGACGCTTTATGCGGTGTGCCGGGCCGACGGCGCGCGCCTGGCGGTGCTGACCGACCACGACGCGGCCGTGGCCGCCGCCCTGGCCCACGAACTGGCGCCGGTGTCGGTTCACTAGAGCCTTTCGCTTCACATGACGGCCCAAATGAAAAGGGCGGCGGATCCTGAGACCCGCCGCCCTCTTTTTATTCCCAGGGGAAGTCCCTAGGCCGAACCTCAGTTGAGGTTGGCGGCCGGGGCCTGCGACTGGCGGAACATGGTGATGGCGATCAGGCGATCCCAACCGACCAGCGACACCAGGTGGGCGTAGATCTGGGCCAGGGCGCCCGAAGCCTGGAATTCCTTCAGCTTCTCGATCGGCAGAGCGTTCAGCTTCTCTTCCGAGACGCCGTAATACTCGGCCACGACCTGCGGCTCGCCGGCCTGGCCGTCGGCGCCGGCCGGGGTGAAGGTGGCGGTCTTCAGTTCGAAGAGGTCGTTGTCCTTCAGCAGCTGCACGAACGAGTCGGTGCGGCGGCGTTCGACTTCGAAGTCGTCGCAGAACTTGATGCAGTTCTGGGTGTATTCGGTCGGCTCGCCCTTGGCGTCGAACAGCGGGGTCTCGCCGGCTTCCGACAGCAGGCTCGAGGCGCGGTCGATGCAGACGATCATGCGGCCTTGAGCGTCGTCATTGGCCAGCACGAACGGATAGCGACGGACATAGGCCGGGATGTAGACGCCCACTTCGGTCGAGCCGTCGGCGTGGATGAACAGGTTCTCGCCCTGGTTCAGACCCATGACGGCCAGCGGGGTGCGCTCGTCGCCGGCGAAGATGATCGGGTACGACAGGCCGGCCGGTCCGAACTCGGTCACGGTCAGCGGCACGGCGGTGCCGGCCGCGGCGAAGGCGTACGGCTTGTCCTGGTGAACCAGGGCCAGCTTGCCGTGCTGGTCGCGGTTCAGCGGTTCCGGCGTCGAGTAGAAGAGGACGTTGCCGGTGATGCCGCCGGCGGACTGGGTCGTTTCCATAAGAAGCTCTACAGAAGGGCTAAGAAGAACGGACGCTCTATGGCAGGCGGCCTTTAGGTGGTCAGCGCTTCTAGCCGATCTGCGATATCGCGGCAATCGACACGTCCTGGCGGAGAATCCACGCCGCGACTCTCGCTTGCGAAGCGAGGTCGCGACGCGATCGCGCTCTAGAACTTCCAGGCGATCCCGGTGCGGATCGACCGGCCCGGCGACGGGGCGATGTCCTTCAGGAACGAGGCGTGCTCGCGCACCTCCTCGTTGGTCAGGTTGCGGCCGTCGACGAACCAGCGCAGCGGCTGGTCCTCGAACGGCTTGACCGTCACCCGCAGGTTCACGGTCGTATAGGCGTCGGTCGGCAGCTCGAAGGCCGCCACCCGGTCCTGCTCGGCCACGTGGCGCACTTCCAGTTCGGCCTCGACGTTCGAGGCCTTCCAGATCGTCCGGCCGGTCAGCGACCACGGCGGCACGCGGGCCGGAACGCCCAGATCGGTCTCGCCGCGCACGTAGTCGGCCACGCCTTCCAGTCGGATCGACTGGTTCCTGCCCTGCCAGGCGTCGTAGCCGACCTCCAGCTCCGCACCATGGAACTTGGCCCCGGTCTGGAAATACTGGAACACCGGCAGGCTGTCCTCGACCTCGCCGGTCGGGGCCTCTTCGATGAAGTTGTCGTACCAGGCGCCCCACAGGTGGCCCTCTACGCGCAGGCGCGGGCCGGTCCAGCGGTAGGTGGCCTCCAGCGAGGTGACGGTCTCGGAATCGAGGCTGTCGTCGCCCTTCTCGTAGCCGCCGGTGCCCGGGTGCGGACCGTCGGCGAACAGTTCGAACTCGGTCGGGGCCCGGCCGTTGCGCGACAGGGTTAGGGCCACGAACTGGCGCTCGGCCGGCTTGTAGAACACGCCCAGCGAGGCCGAGACGTTGTCGAAATCGCGCTTCTGGGTCGCCGTCTCCAGCGAGCGGGTGTCGAAGCGCAGGCCCGCATCCACGCCCCAGTCGCCGCGATCGAAGCGTTGCAGGGTGAAGACGCCATACTCCTTGATGTCGACGCTGGGCACGAAGGCCTCGTCGCCGATCGCCTCGAAGCTGCGGGTCAGGGCCTGGAAGCCGATGGCGCCCTGGTGGCCGTCATGCTCGCGGTGGACCAGCTCGACCCGGCCCTCGGTGCCGTCAGACAGGAAGCGGGTGCCGACCTCGCCGTCCTCGACGGAGACCTCGGCGTGCTCGTAGTCGGCATGGCCGATCGAGACGCGCACCTTCTCGAACCACGGGGTGTCGAGCTCCTGCTCGCCGCGCAGGTCGTAGCGGGTCTGCTGCAGGTGGATCGAGACCGGACCCTCGGCGTCCGGGTCGATCGGCGACAGGATCTGCTGGTAGGGCACGCCGTAGGTGGTGTCGGTGCGCTTGACCGACAGGCCCACGAAGCCGCGGTCGTGCACGTAGGAGACGCCGGCGCCGTAGGCGTCCATCTCCACGTCGGTGTTGCGCACGGTCTTTTCCGGATCGACGGTCAGGCCGTCGCGGGCGGCCAGGCGCGAGGAGACCGGGGCGACCGGCACGTCGTAGTCGTCGCTCTGGCGGTGCACGGCGTCGACCGCGAAGACCAGCGGGCCGGCGTTGAACTTGGCCGCGCCGCTGACGCCCCAGCCGCTGTCGACGCTGGATATCGAGCCGGCCACGCGGCCCTCGACGGGCGCGCTGGCGCGCGTGGACGGCACGCGGTCGTCGAGCATGTTGACCACGCCGCCGATGCCCGAGCCGCCATAGGCCAGGGTCGAGGGGCCGCGCAGCACCTCGATGCGCGAGGCTTCGGCCGGATCGGAGGCCACCGCATGGTCGGGCGACAGGGCCGAGGCGTCGACCTGGCCGACGCCGTTCTGCAGCACCATCACGCGCGGGCCCGACAGGCCGCGGATCACCGGGCGCGAGGCGCCGGGGCCGTAGAAGGTGGAGCGCAGGCCGGGCAGGCCGTTGAGCACGTCGCCCAGACCGGCGGGCGGGGCGACGTCGAGCTTGTCGCGGGTGACGACGTTGACGCTGCTGGTCACGGTGTCGAGCGACACGGCGTAGGGGGCGGCGGTGACCACCACCTGCGAGACGGCGTTGGCCGGATCGGTGTCGGCGGGCGCCGGAGCGGCCGTGTCGGCGGCCCAGGCGGGCGCGGCGGCGGCGAGGACGAGCAGGCTGGCGGCGGCGAGCGCCTCGCGACGGACCATGGAGCGGGTCATGGACGGAAAATCCTAGCTTGCCGGGGGAGCGGCGAAGATCGCGTTATGAAATAACATATCCACTCGTCAATCCGCTTTCGCTTGACGCAGGCAAGTCGTCTCGCTCTGTGTCCGGACGACCTCACTTCGGGCTTTCCATGATGCGTATTTCGTCGCTCGCCCTCGTTGGCGCCCCCATTTCCGCCGTAATGCTGCTCGCCGCCTGCGCGCCGCTGTCGGGTCAGTCGCCGGCCCAGGCTCAGGGCAAGACCTATGCCCAGGCAGGGGGCTCCACGACCTGGACCAAGCCGCCGAAGGGCTATCTGACCCTGGCCGAGCCGTTCGACGCGCCGGGCGTCGTCGGTCCGCCGCCGGCGCCGGACTCGCCGCGCGGCAAGGCCGACCGCGCCGCCTATGACGACAGCCGCAAGCTGGCCGGAACGCCCGCCTGGGACAAGGCGATCGCCGACGCCGACCTGTCCGGCGCCAATGGCTTCAAGAGCTTCTCGTGCGCCGCCAAGGTGACGATCAGCCCGGAGAAGACCCCGATCCTGGCCAATCTGCTGCTGCGCATGACCGACGACGCCGGCACAATCTATCGCCCGGCCAAGCAGGCCTTCTCGCGGCCGCGCCCGCCGGTGGGCAACAGCAAGCCGATCTGCGTGCCGCGCGAGAAGTGGATCGAGACCGAGGGCTCCTACCCTTCGGGCCACGCCCTGATCGGCTGGTCCTGGGGCCTGGTGCTGGCCGAGCTGGTTCCCGACCGCGCCGCCCAGCTGACCGCGCGCGGCCGCGAGTTCGGCGACAGCCGGGTGGTCTGCGGCGTGCACTTCCCCAGCGACCTGGAGGCCGGCCGGCTGCTGGGCGGGGCGATGGTCTCGCGCCTGCACGCCGATCCCGCCTTCGCCGCCGACCTGGAGAAGGCCAAGGCCGAGATCGCCGCCTCCAGGGCCGGGGGTCCGCCCGCCGGCTGCGGCGCCTGACACCATACTTGAAGCGCTCGCCCTCAGGGCGCGTGAGCGTATCGCTCAACTTTGAGCTTGAGCCCCTTCCGGAGCGGCGCCACCCTGGCGGCCTTCGGGAGGGGACCCATGTTCGAGACCATGCGACGGCCGGCGATCGCCCTGGCCTGCATTCTGACGCTCGCCAGCTGCGCGGTGTTCGCGCCGCCCTACGATCCCACGCTCGATAGCAAGATCACCACCGCCTACGAGGGCGTGGCCAGGCTGGCGGCCGAGGCCGAGATGGGTCTCTACGTCGACAAGTCCACCTATCCCGGCAAGATCGAGACCTATGCCGACATCCAGGCCGCCCTTGCCGTGGCGGCGATCCGCGCCGGCAGCCAGCCCTATGCGGCCAGGCCCGCCCAGAAGGCCATCGACGCCGAGGTGGCGCTGATCAAGGGCTGCAGCGCCCAGGTCCAGGGCCTGGCCCAGCTGCACCAGCTGGCCGGCATCGTTCCCAACACCGGCGCGACCACCGCGATGATGGTCAGCTGCGACCAGGCGGCCAAGGCCGTCGCCGCCATGAAGTGAGGCCAGGCGCCCGATGACGATCGACTTCTCCAACCTGCAGGTCGACAACGCCGACCAGTTGGCCGCCGTGCTGGAGCAGCAGCTGGGCGCCACCGCCACCGACTGGTGGAACGCCAACAAGACCGTGGTGCCGGGCTATCTGCGCAGCTTGGCCGAGGCGACGATCCAGACCCGCACGGCCCTGGCCAATCACCAGATCACGCCGGAAGCCGCCGACATGATCCTCCACAACCAGGAACTGGCCTTCAACCAGACGATCCAGTTCACGAAGTTCATGACGCTTGCGCTGGGCCAGACCCTGCTCAACACGGTGTTCCAGGTGGTCGGCTGGGTGATCTACAACAAGACCGGCGTCAACATCGCGCCCAACCTGGTGCAGCCGACGACCCCGGCGGCCAGCTAGTTCTTCGGCGGGTCGCAGCGGCCGTACATGTCGTCGAGACCCTTCAGGTAGTCGGGCATGGCCTGCAGCCCAAGCGTCGCGCGGCGCTGCTCCAGGCCGGCCGGATCCTCGACATTGTCCGGCATGGCGTGACGGCCGTCGACGCAACGCGCCCGCTGGGTGGCGTAGCGCTGAGGCCGCCCTTCCTGCTCGGCGACCCGATCGTAGAGATTGGGATAACCGCTGGGCGCCCTCCCCTGCGCGACCAGAGGCTCCATCTTGGCCAGGGCCTCCTTCTGGAAAGCCAGGTCCGGGGAATGGTTGACGATGTGGAAGGCCCCGTCGGCGGCGCGCTGCCCCACCTCGTCGGGCGTGAACCAGCCGCGCCCCGCCAGCAGCACCTTCAGCCGCTCCGTATGCTTACGGTCGATCGGCTCGTAGTGCTCGGCCCAGATCGCGTCGAGCGCCTGGCGGTCCTCGGGCGAGGCTGTCTTGCGCACCTTCAGGAAGGTCACGCGCGTCGCCTGGTCGACCGCGCCCATGCCGCCCAGCTCCTCGATCAGCGCCTGCTTGCCCACCAGGGCCACGGCGTCCGCCCGCGCCCGCGCCACGGCCGGCGTCTCCTCGGCCAGGGCCGGACCGCTCGCCAGCAGCACCACCACCGCCAATCCCGCACGCATCATGGCCGCCCCCTTTCGTCGATACCGGAAAAGCAGCAGAGCCTGGCGGCGCAATCATGGCGACGCCTCGACCTGACCGGCAGGCAAAGAAAAAGCCCCGCCGTTTCCGGCGGGGCTCGTTCCTGATCGACGCTGCGAACAGCCTCAGCCGCGCTGGTCGCGCTTGGCCAGCACGCGCAGGCGCAGGGCGTTGAGCTTGATGAAGCCGCCGGCGTCGCGGTGATCGTAGGCCACCTTGCCCTCTTCGAAGGTGACCAGGTCCTGGTCATACAGCGAGTAGGGGCTGGTGCGGCCGATGACCGTGACATTGCCCTTGTAGAGCTTCACGCGGACCTGGCCCGAGACCTTGGACTGGCTGTAGTCGATGGCCGCCTGCAGCATCTCGCGCTCGGGCGAGAACCAGAAGCCGTTATAGACGAGCGAAGCGTACTTCGGCATCAGCTCGTCCTTCAGGTGCATGGCGCCGCGGTCGAGCGTGATGCTCTCGATGCCGCGGTGGGCGGCCAGCAGGATCGTGCCGCCCGGGGTCTCGTAGACGCCGCGCGACTTCATGCCGACGAAGCGGTTCTCGACCAGGTCGAGGCGGCCGACGCCATTGTCGCGGCCCAGCTCGTTCAGCTTGGTCAGCAGGGTGGCCGGGCTCATCGCCACGCCGTCGATGGCGACGGGGTCGCCCTTCTCGAAGTCGATGGTGATGATGGTCGGCTGGTCCGGCGCATCTTCCGGCGCGATGGTGCGCATGTGGACGAACTCGGGGGCCTCGACCGCCGGGTCTTCCAGGACCTTACCTTCCGACGACGAGTGCAGCAGGTTGGCGTCGACGCTGAAGGGAGCTTCGCCGCGCTTGTCCTTGGTGATCTGGATCTGGTGCTTCTCGGCGAACTCCAGCAGCGCTTCGCGCGACTTGAAGTCCCATTCGCGCCAGGGGGCGATCACGGTGATGTCGGGCTCGAGGCCGTAATAGCCGAGCTCGAAGCGGACCTGGTCGTTGCCCTTGCCGGTGGCGCCGTGGCTGACGGCGTCGGCGCCGACCTGGCGGGCGATCTCGATCTGGCGCTTGGCGATCAGCGGGCGGGCGATCGAGGTGCCGAGCAGGTACTGGCCTTCATAGACCGTGTTGGCGCGGAACATCGGGAACACGAAGTCGCGCACGAACTCCTCGCGCACGTCCTCGATGAAGATGTTCTCGGGCTTCACGCCGGCGGCCAGGGCCTTGGCGCGAGCCGGCTCGATCTCTTCGCCCTGGCCAAGGTCGGCGGTGAAGGTCACGACTTCAGCGCCGTACTCGGTCTGCAGCCACTTGAGGATGATCGAGGTGTCGAGACCGCCCGAATAGGCGAGCACGACCTTCTTGACGGGCTTCTGGGCCATGTCGGGGGTCCTTGTCGAAGGCGAAAACACAAAGTCGCGGGGCGTTTAGCGCGCTTTTGCGACGAGGGAAACAACAGCGAGGGCGCGCGGCCCTACAGCCGGATCTTGCCCTCTTGCGCCAGCTGGTTCAGCGCCCGCCGCACCTGGGTCAGGTGGATGACCGCGAAGATCGCCGCCAGGGTCGCACGCAGGCCCAGCATGATGATCGACATGGTCAACTCGTCGGCCTGGCGGCTCTCGACCAGCAGGTAGAGGCTGATGACGAAGGCGCCGGCCGGCAGCAGCACCAGGGCGGGTCCCCGCGGCAGGCGCAGCAGGGTGTCGCCCTTCGGCGACCAGGCCACCGGGGTCGGCTCGCCCTTGGAGATCTTGCTCCAGGCCATGCGAGAGGCCCCGGCCATGATCGACAGGGCCAGGATCCAGAGCACGTCGCCGATGACGCCGAGAATATCCATCTACACAGTCACCTGGGCGCCCAGCTCGACCACGCGGCCGGGCGGAATCTTGAAGAAGTCGGTCGGGTTGGCCGCGTTCTTCATCAGGAAGATGTACAGCCGATCCTGCCAGAGCGGCATGCCCGAATTGGCCGACGGCACGATCGAGCGGCGGCCGAGGAAGAAGCTGGTGGCCATGATGTCGAACTTCAGCCCCTGCTGCTTGCGCAGCAGCGCCAGCGCCTTGGGCACGTTCGGGCTCTCCATGAAGCCGTAGTAGATCTCGACCTTCTTGAAGTCGTCATTGACCTTGAAGGTCTTGATCCGGTCCTCCTCGGGCACGCGCGGCGTCTCGGCCGTGCGGACGGTCAGCACCACGTTGCGCTCGTGCAGCACCTTGTTGTGCTTGAGATTGTGCATCAGGGCGACCGGGGTCATGTCCGGGTCGGAGGTCAGGAAGATCGCCGTGCCGGGAGCGCGGTGCGGCGCGCGGGCCCGCAGGATCTCCATCAGGTCGGCCAGCGGCACCGAGTCCCGGCGGGTCTTCTCGCTGAGGATCTGGCTGCCGCGCACCCAGGTGGCCATGATCGTGAACAGGGCCGCCCCGATCAGCACCGGCAGCCAGCCGCCGGTGAAGAAGCGCAGAGCGTTGGCGCTGAGGAAGACGAGGTCCAGCGCCATGAACGGGATCAGGAAGGCCAGGGCCGCCGGCAGCTGCCACTTCCACAGCTGGCGCATGACGATGAAGGCCATGGTCGTGGTCACCACCATGGTGCCGGTCACGGCCAGGCCATAGGCGTGGGCCATGGCCGACGAGGTCTTGAAGGTGAACATCACCGCCAGCACGCCCAGCAGCAGCATGGTGTTGAGCTGCGGCACGAAGATCTGGCCCGACTGGGTCTCCGACGTGCGGCGCACGTCCATGCGCGGCAGCAGGCCCAGCTGGATCGCCTGCTGGGTCAGAGAGAAGGCGCCGGTGATCACCGCCTGGCTGGCGATGACGGTGGCCGCGCCGGCCAGGATCACCAGCGGCAGGCGCAGGACGTCGGGCGCCATCTCGAAGAACCAGTTCAGCTCCTGGAACGGCACGCCGGCGCGCTCGGCCTCGATCAGGGTGTTGAGGGCGAGCGCCCCCTGGCCCAGATAGTTCAAGGCCAGGCAGGGCAGCACGAAGAACAGCCAGGCGGCCTGGATCGGCCAGCGGCCGAAGTGGCCCATGTCGGCGGTCAGGGCCTCGGCCCCAGTGACGGTCAGGAACACCGCGCCCAGCACGATGAAACCGGCCATGCCGTGATGCTGCAGGAAGTGGACGGCGTAATAGGGATTGATCGAGCGGAACACGCCCGGGTGGGCCAGTAGGTTGTAGACCCCCAGCACCGCCATGACGGTGAACCACAGGGCGCAGACCGGGCCGAACAGCGCGCCGACCTTGGCCGTGCCGCGGCTCTGGATGAAGAACAGCCCCAGCAGCATCACCGTGGCGATCATCAGCACCATCTCGGTGGTGATGCCGTGCTCGAGCGCGGGAATGGTCCGAAGGCCTTCGACCGCCGACAGCACCGACATCGCCGGGGTGATCACCGCGTCGCCGTAGAACAGCGCCGCCCCGATCACGCCCAGGCCGAACACCACCGCCGTGCGCCGGCCCATGGCGCGCTGGGCCAGGGCCATCAGCGACAGAACGCCGCCCTCGCCTTTGTTGTCGGCGCGCATGATGAACAGCACGTACTTGATCGTCACGACCAGGATCAGCGCCCACAGGGCCAGCGACACCACGCCGAGGATCTCGGCCCGGGTCACGCCGTCGGCGGCCGACGCGTGCAGCGCCTCCTTGAAGGCGTAGAGCGGGCTGGTGCCGATGTCGCCGAAGACGACGCCGACCGAGCCCAGGGCGAGCGCGAACGTGCCATGGCCCTTTGGACCGTGACCATTGGCGGAGCCCGCTTGCTGGGGAATGTCGCACGCCGCGACGGAGGCGTTCTCAGAGTTCGAAACGCCGGAGGCTTCGGAAGCCATTCAATCCCTCCGGGACCGCGCCCTCGAAAATCTCGCGCGAAGCCCCATATCGATCAAGCGGCGCGCGATACACCCAATCCGATCCGGGTTCAATCGCCACCTTGGCCGCGGACCGGTGACGGTTTTTGTTTCAACGCGTGCGTTCCCCCCTTACGTTCCGGACTTAACAGAAGATCATGTCCGACAGTCAGAAGTTCCCCGTCGCCGCTCACGCCCTGGCTTACCTGGCGCACAAGGAGGCTTTCAGCCCCGACCGCGCCGTGGCCAGCGCCGAACTCGCGGCCTCCGTCCCCACCAATCCCGTGGTGGTGAGACGCGTCACCGCCATGCTCGGCAAGGCGGGGCTGATCGGCGCGCGCGCCGGCGCCAACGGCGGCGCCTGGCTGCTGAAGCCGGCGCAGGACATCACTCTCGACACCGTGCTGCGGGCCGTCCACGGCTGCGCCAATCTCGGCACCGCCCCGCCCGGAGTGAAGGGCTGTCCGGTCGGGGCGCGAATTCCCGACGCCGTCCGCGCGGCCCTGATCGCCGCCGACGCCGCCGCCGCCGAGCGCCTGTCGCTCATCTCGGTGGCCGACCTGCTGGCCGACCCCGCCGAGCGCGACGCGGTGCTGAAGAGCGCCTGAAAGCGCACCCCAGAAAAACTGCATCAGAAATTGTTGCGATTACCCCTGGCGCCGGCGGTGGGCGCTATTACGTAATCGCTACCGATACAGTTCCTGTTCGGACAGCATCATTCTCCTTCAGGGGACCACCGCCATGACCACCAAGGTCGCCATCGTCTATCACTCGGGCTACGGCCACACCGCCGTCCTCGCCGACAAGGTCGCAGAAGGCGTCCGCGACGCCGGCCAGACCCCGGTCCTGCTGCAGATCGAAAACGCCGCCCAGGACTTCAAGCCGCTGCTCGACGCCATCACCGAGGCCGACGCCGTCGTGTTCGGCGCCCCGACCTACATGGGCGACGTCTCGGGCGTGTTCAAAGTCTTCGCCGACGCCACCTCGGCCGTGTTCTTCACCGGCGGCTGGAAGGACAAGCTGGCCGCGGGCTTCACCAACTCGCACAGCTTCGCCGGCGACAAGGGCCACGCGCTCAACAGCCTGACGATCCTGGCGGCCCAGCACGGCATGAACTGGATCAACCTCGGCATCGCCCCGCCGGCCGTCACCGCCGCCGAGCGTGGTCCGGAAACGATCAACCGCGTGGGCTCGTTCGTCGGCGTCGCCGCCCAGTCGGACAACGCCTCGCCCGAGATCACTCCGCCGGCCGGCGACCGCGAGACCGCCCGCCTGCTGGGCGTGCGCGTGGCCGAGGCCGCCGTGCGCTGGACCCGCGGCGCCCAGCCGGCGCTGAGCGAAGCGGCCTAGGAGCCGGACTATCGGGCGCGCCCTGCCCCTCCCCCGAGGGCGCGCCTTCGCGGAGGAACGACCGTCCCCGCCCTCCCCAAGGTCGTTCCTCCGCCCCGCTTGAACCGGATCGGCGGGCGTGCTCGACTCCTGTGACGCTTTGCTTGCAGGACCTTCGACCACATGGCCCGCCGCCTCGCCCTGATCACCGGCGCCTCCGCCGGCATCGGGGCCGCCTTCGCCCGCATCTACGCCAGCCACGGTTACGACGTGGCCCTGACCGCCCGCCGGCTCGACCGGCTGGAGGCCCTGGCGGCCGAAATCCGGATGCGCTTCGGGGTCGAGGCCTATGCGATTTCGGCCGACCTTGCCGACCCCGGCGGCGTCGACGTCGTGCTGGCGGCGATCGCCGCCGAGGGCCGCGAGATCGACGCCCTGGTCAACAACGCCGGTTACGGCCTGCCCGGAACCTACGACCAGACCAGCTGGACCGACCAGTCGGCCTTTCTGCAGGTGATGCTGACGTCTGTCTGCGCCCTGACCCACAAGGTGCTGCCGGGCATGGTCGAGCGGCGCTTCGGCCGCATCGTCAACGTCGCCTCGCTGGCGGGCCTGGTTCCCGGCGCCGCCGGCCATACTCTCTATGCGGCGACCAAGAGCTTCCTGGTGAAGTTCTCCCAGAGCCTGCACCTGGAGAACCTGGCCAATGGCGTGCACGTCAGCGCCCTGTGCCCGGGCTTCACGCTTTCGGAGTTCCACGACGTCAACGGCACCCGCGCCCAGGTCAGCCAGAGCCTGCCGGCCTGGATGTGGCTGGGCGCCGACGAGGTCGCCGCCGCGGGCTACGAGGCCGCCGAGGCCAACCGCCCCGTCTGCGTCACCGGCGCGCCCAACAAGGCTATCGCCGTGCTGGCCAAGATCATCCCAGACGAATGGGCCCTGGCGCTGATCGCCAACCAGGGCGGCAAGTTCCGGAAGGTTTGAATCCAGATCCTCCCCCTGAAAGGGGAGGTGTCGCCGCAGGCGACGGAGGGGGAAGTGATCCCAC
Source organism: Caulobacter endophyticus (assembly GCF_003116815.1). GTDB lineage: Bacteria > Pseudomonadota > Alphaproteobacteria > Caulobacterales > Caulobacteraceae > Caulobacter > Caulobacter endophyticus. The sequence goes on along the minus strand of NZ_QDKQ01000041.1, from coordinate 46,430 downwards.
CTCAGCAGCCCCTTCCCCCTCCGACCGCTTTGCGGCCACCTCCCCCTTCGGGGAGAGGGTCTTTACTTCTCCGCCGCGTACGGCGCCTTCGCATCCGCCCGGATCAGCCCCCGCGTCGCATCCCCCACGCCGATCAGCACGAACTGCACGGCCAGAGCGCAGAGGATCAGGCCCAGAACGCGCACGACGATGCTCATGCCGATGCGGCCCAGCACCTTGCTAATCACCGGCGCGGCCCAGAAGGTGGCGACCAGCACCACCGACACCGCGGCGATCACGCCGACGCCCAGGGCCATGCCGGCCAGGCCCAGGTGCTTGGCCTCGCTGGCGTAGATGATCACCGTCGAGATTGCGCCCGGGCCGATCAGCAGCGGCATGGCGAAGGGCACGATCAGCCGCTCGAACCGCTTCTTGGCGTAGACCCGCGCCGACAGCGGCTCGCCTTCGCCCTCGGCCGCGTCGGCGAACATGGTCGTGAAGTCGTCGCGCACCATGTCCAGGCCCAGAATGAACAGGATGATGCCGCCGGCGATGCGGAAGGCCGGCATCGAGATGCCGAAGAACTCCAGCAAAGCCACGCCCGTGAAATAGAAGAAGACCAGGAAAGCCACGACGAACAGGCCGATATAGACCGCCACCATCCGACGGCCCGCCGAGGCCGCGCCCAGGGTGGCGGCGGCGAACAGCGGCACGTTGCCGATCGGGTCGATCAGGGCGAACAGCGCGACGAAGAAGTTGACGGCGAGTTCGGCCTGGCTCATTCGACGTCCTCAACCTTCATGACTATGCGGGAAACCGTCGCTCTCTCTAGAGCGATGCGGCCTCGCGCGCCAACACCGGAGCCTAGCCCATGACCGCCGATCCGCGCCTGATCGTCCCGCTGGACCTGCCCACGGTCGCCGACGCCCGGGAAATGGTCGAGCGCATCGGCGACGCCGCCTCGTTCTACAAGATCGGCCTGGAGCTGCTGGCGACGGACGGGATGGCGTTCGCCGGCGACCTGACGAAGGCCGGCAAGCAGGTGTTCCTCGATTGGAAGCTGCACGACATCGGCGCGACGGTGGAGCGCTCGGCCCGGGTGCTGGCCGGCGCCGGCTGCGACCTGCTGACCGTCCACGCCGAACCGCAGGTGATGCGGTCGGCGGTGAAGGCCAAGGCCGGCTCGGACCTGAAGATCCTGGCCGTCACCGTGCTGACCAGCCTGACCGACGCTGACCTGATCGAGATGGGCTACGCCTTCAGCGCCCGCGCCCTGGTCGAGCGCCGCATCCGCCAGGCCATCGAATGCGGCGTCGACGGCATCGTCTCGTCCCCTAACGAGGCCGCCTTGGCCCGTGAGATCGGCGGCCCGGACTTCCTGGTGGTGACGCCCGGCGTGCGCCCCTTCTGGGCGGCCAAGAACGACCAGGCCCGCGCTGCGACCCCGGCCGACGCCCTGAAGGCCGGCGCCAGCCACCTGGTCTGCGGCCGCCCGATCACCGCCGCCAACGACCCGCGCGAAGCGGCGCTGAAGGTGATCGAGGAGATGGCGGGGCTTTAAAAGCTCCCAACTTTCGTCATCAGGGCCCCGGCGCGCAGCGCGAAGAGCCGGGACCCAGGGTCGACGCATCGCGCCAGCCACCTCTGAAGGCGGCGGACGCCACCGCGCAGGCGGCCCCCTGGGTCCCGGATAGCCGCTGGCGCGGCTTCCGGGATGACGGGAGAGAGTCAGTTACAGCTTCGAGCCGCCCCAGACGCCGAACGGGTCGACGAAGTCCTTGACCAGGGCCTGGGCCACGGCCGGGTGGGTCAGCTTGCCGCCCAGCACGTTGAGGCCGCGCGCCAGGTGGACATTGTCCTCCAGGGCGTCGAGACCCTTGTCGGCCAGGGCCAGGCCGAACGGCAGGGTGGCGTTGCCCAGGGCTTCGGACGAGGTTCGGGGGGCCGCGCCCGGCATGTTGGCCACGCAGTAGTGGACGACGCCGTCGACCGTGTAGGTCGGCTCGGCGTGGGTGGTCGGGTGGCTGGTCTCGAAGCAGCCGCCCTGGTCGATCGACACGTCGACCAGCACCGAGCCCGGCTTCATGCGGGACAGGTGCTCGCGGCGCACCAGCTTCGGCGCGGCCGCGCCGGCGGTCAGCACCGCCCCGATGACGACGTCGGCCTTGAGGATCTCTTCCTCCACCGCGTCCAGGGTCGAGTAGCGGGTCAGGATGCGGCCTTGATAGAGGTCGTCCAGCTCGCGCATGCGCGGGATCGAGCGCTCCAGCACCACAACCTCGGCGCCCAGGCCGGCGGCCATTCGGGCGGCGTTGGAGCCGACCACGCCGCCGCCCAGCACCGCCACGCGGGCCGGCGGTACGCCGGGCACGCCGCAGAGCAGCAGGCCCATGCCGCCGTTGTGCTTGAGCAAGGTCTCGGCCGCCGAGAACACGGCGATCCGGCCGGCCACTTCCGACATGGGGGCCAGCAGCGGCAGGCCGCCCTTGGCGTCCGTCACGGTCTCGTAGGCGATGGCCGCGCAGCCCGAGGCCAGCAGGCCCTCGGTCTGGGCCGGATCGGGCGCCAGGTGCAGGTAGGTGAAGAGGATGTGGCGCTGCGTCAGGCGCTCCCACTCGATCTTCTGCGGCTCCTTGACCTTCACGATCATCTCGGCCCCGGCGAACACGGCGTCGGCGTCGGGAGCGATGCTCGCGCCGGCCTTGACGTAGGCCTCGTCGGCATAGCCGGCGCCCAGGCCAGCGCCCTGCTGCACCAGCACCTGGTGGCCGTGGGCGACGTATTCGCGGACGGCGGTGGGGGTCAGGCCGACCCGGTGCTCGCCCGGTTTGATCTCGGAGGGGACGCCAACGCGCATGATGTTTCCTCGCTTTGTAGCTTTAACGCTGGTGTACGCCTCTGCGTTCGCAGGTTTCTTGGTTCTTTCGTCCTTCAAAGAACGTGGTATGCAGGAATCCTGCGCAAACGGAGCCATTCGGTGAAGAAATCCCCGGTCACGCTTGATGTGTTCGACCGAAAGATCCTCCGCCTGCTCCAGCGCGAGGGTCGGGCCAGCTATGTCGACATGGCCAAGGCGGCCAATCTGTCGGAGTCGGCGTGCCTTCGCCGGGTGCGCGCCCTGGAAGACGCCGGCGTCATCGGCCGCTACGCCGCGGTGATCGACGAGCGGGCCGTGGGCCTGCCGCTCAGCGTCTTCGTCACCGTCACCCTGTCGTCCCAGGCCGAGGCCGCCCTGACCGCCTTCGAGAAGGCCGTGGCCAATGTGCGCGAGGTCGCCGAGTGCTACCTGATGACCGGCGGCTCGGACTATCTGCTGCGCCTGGTGGTGGCCGACGTCGACGACCTGGAGCGCGTTCACTCGCAGGAACTGACGCGCATCCCCGGCGTGGTGCGGGTCAGTTCGTCGGTCGCCATGCGCACCGTGGTCAAACGCGTCGAATTGCCGCTCTGAACCCGGCTTGGGTTCCGGTTAACCCCCTGCCCCTAGGGTCGCGGCGCTATTCATCGTTTCCGGGGGCGACCATGGTTTCTCGACGCATCCTGCTGGGCGGCCTGGCCGCCGGCCTCGCCGCGCCCGTCCTGGCGCACGCCGAGGGCTATCAGGAGACGAAGACCCCGCCGGTCTGGAAGCCCAAGGCGCGTCGCACCGCCAAGGCCCTGGCGACCCAGCCCACCGACAAGGCCGCCCTCGACAAGGCGCTGAAGAGCGTTCCGCCGCTTGAAGGCGCAGAGTCCGATGCCCCCACCGCCGTCTCCGGCGTGCAGGTGCAGCCGGCCAAGCCGGTCCCCAGCATCAGTCCGGACGAGGCGCTGGGCCGTCTCAAGCAGGGCAATGCGATCTTCGCGCGCGGCGGCGCCAGCCTCGTCCTGCCGTCGGCCGTCCGCATCGGCGAAATGGCGGCCTCGGAACGGCCGTTCGCCGTGGTCGTCGCCTGCAGCGACAGCCGCGTGGCCCCCGAACTGCTGTTCAACTGCAATCTGGGCGACCTCTTCGTGCTGCGCGCGGCCGGCCCGACCGTCGGCCCCGAAGCGCTGGGCGCCATCGTCTACGCCGTGGATACGCTGGGCGCCTCGCTGGTCGTGGTGCTGGGCCACACCAAATGCGGCGTGGTCGGAGCGGCGGTCGACTCGGCCACCCGCAAGTCCCGTCCCACCGGCGTGTTCGAGGCCATGCTGGCGCCGATCCTGCCGGCGGTGTTCGACGCCCAGGGCGAAAGGGCCGCCGACCTGCAAGACGCGGCCGCCCGCCGCAACGCCCGCAACATCGCTTCACGCCTCAAGGTCGCCGACGGCATACTGGCCGAGCGCATCGCCCAGGGCCGCCTGAAGATCGTGCCGGCCTGCTACGACCTGACCACCGCCCAGGTCGCCTTCGAAGCTTGACCGGAAGCGGTAACCGGTTCCTTCAAGCACAACCTTGCGAACCCCTGTCACGACGCCGTTGACCCCCGCTCGCGCTTAGGTTCAAGTCCCCCAAATCACCTCGGGTTTGGGAGAGACGACGGATGTCGACGGACGAGACGCCGCAAGGCGACGGCGCGGCCAAGACCTCTGTCTGGACCCGGGTTCTCAAGGGCCTCAGGACTCCCGCTGCCGCCATCGCCGCGGGCGCGCTGGTGGTCGGCTTCGGCGGCGGCTTCGTGGCCGCCAAGACCGCCGATCTGGGCTGGTTCGGCGGCGGGGCCAAGGCCGCCTCCGGCGCGGCCGTCGTCAAGGGCGAGGCCTGGTCGCTGTTCGGCAAGCCGCGCGACGCAAACGCCCGCCGGAGGGGCGTGCCCAAGCCCGAAGGCTTCGCCGTCTGGCGCACCCGCATCGACAGCTCCGGCGGCGATCCGCTGGCCTGCATCCAGATGAGCCGCGAGCTCGACGCGTCCAAGGCCTATGCCGACTTCGTCATGGTCTCGCCCGACCTGGGCCGCACCCCGGCCGTGCGGGTCAAGGGCGACGAACTGTGCATCGGCGGCGTCGGTTTCACCGACCGCCGCATCACCCTGCTCAAGGGCCTACCCGCCAAGGGCGGCGAGACCCTCGGCGCCAATGCCGACGTCGACTTCACCTATGGCGAGAAGCCGCCCTATGTCGGCTTCGCCGGCGACGGGGTGATCCTGCCGCGCGAGGAATCCGACGGCGTCGCCATCGAGACCATGAACGTCCAGAAGCTGGCCGTCGAAGTCTGGCGCGTGTCCGACCGCAACCTGGTGCGCAAGTCGATCAGCGCCCCCGATCCCACCGGCGAGGGCGATTGGGCCGGCGACTATGGCGAGGACAGCGCCGGCGACGACGGCCGCCGCATCTGGAAGGGCGAGGTCACGGTCGATGGCGCGGCCGGCGCCAAGGCCACGACGGTCTTCCCGCTGGGCGCGGTGCTCAAGGAGATGAAGCCCGGCGCCTACCTGATCAAGGCCCGCGACGCCTCGGGCGGCCGCGATCCCGACGGCGAGGGCGACACCCCGCCGGCCCAGGCCCGCCGCTGGATCGTCTTCACCGACATGGCCCTGATCGCCTATGACGGCTCCGAGGCGCTGGACGTCGTGGTCCGCTCGCTGAAGACCGCCAAGACCGTGTCGGGCGTGCGCGTGGCGCTGGTCGCCCGGGACGGCGAGCCCCTGGCCGAGGTCAAGAGCGACGCAGACGGCCGGGTGCGCTTCCCCCGCCCGCTGCTTAAGGGCGAAGGCGCCGAGCGCGCCAAGATGGTCATGGCCTATGGCCCCGAGGGCGACCTGTCGGTGCTCGACCTCGACCGCTCGCCGGTGGACCTGTCCAAGCAGGGCGTCGGCGGCCGCACCGAAAGCGAAGGCGGTCGCGCCGTCGGCAGCGACATCGACGGCTGGCTCTATGCCGACCGCGGCATCTATCGCCCCGGCGAGACCGTACACCTGACGGCCATGGTTCGCGACCGCATGGCCAAGGCGGTGAACGACCGCAAGGGCTATATTCTCGTCAAGCGCCCCTCGGGCGTGGAGTTCAAGCGCTGGTGGTTCGGCCAGGCCAACGCCGGCGCGGTGCCGATCGACATCGCCCTGCCCCGCAGCGCCCCGCGCGGCCGCTGGACCGCCGAACTGCACATCGAGGGGATCGAGGCCTCGTCCGGTTCGCTGAGCTTCAGCGTCGAGGACTTCGCGCCCCAGCGTCTGGCGGTCACCGCCACCGGCCAGGAAAGCACGCCCATCCGCATCGGCGAGACCCGCCAGATCGCGGTCAACGCCCGCTTCCTCTACGGCGCGCCGGGCTCGGGCCTGCAGACGCAGGGCGAGGCCCGCCTGCGCCGCGATGCCGATCCCTTCCCGCAATACAAGGGCTTCGAGTGGGGCGACGCCAAGGAGCCCTTCGACGAAAAGCTAATCGAGCTGGGCACCACGGTCACCGACGGCGAGGGCCGCGCGGTCCTCAATCTCGGCACCAGCGACGTCGGCGACACCGGCCAGCCCCTGGTGGCGGCGGTCGCCGCGTCGGTGTTCGAGCCCGGCGGCCGTCCCGTGCGCGAGGGCCTGGAGCTGAAGGTCCGCGGCAAGCCGATCTATTACGGCGTCAAGGTCGAGCAGGGCGACGGCTCGGGCCGCGACGATCCGCCGGTGAGCCTGGAGGTGATCGCCGTCGACGCCGCCGGCAAGCGCATCTCGACCACCGCCAGCTACACCCTGATCAGCGAAAACTGGAACTACGACTGGTTCCAGCAGGACGGCCGCTGGCAGTGGCGGCGCACCAGCCGCGACGCCGTGGTGATGAAGGGCAGCCTCAACATGTCGCCCGGCCAGGGCGGCCGCATCAACCGCCGCCTGGGATGGGGCGACTACCGCCTGGTGGTCGAGGGACCGGAAGGGACCAAGACCGTGGCCCGCTTCTCGTCGGGCTGGGGCTCGCCGGCCAAGGACGCCGAGGCGCCCGACTTCGTCCGCGTGTCGGCCGGAACCAAGGCCTATGCTCAGGGCGACACCGTCGAAATCACGCTGAAGGCGCCCTATGCCGGCCAGGCCCAGGTGGCCGTGGCCACCGACCGCCTGATCGACTTCAAGACCCTGTCGGTCGGCGAGAACGGCGCGACCGTGAAGCTGAAGACCAGCGCCGCCTGGGGCGGCGGGGCCTATGTGATGGTCACCGTCATCCAGCCGCGCGATCCGGTGGCCTCGCCCAAGCCCAAGCGGGCCCTGGGCCTGGTTTATGTGCCGCTGGAGCCCAAGGGCCGCAAGCTGACCGTCGACATCGGCACGCCGCCGAAGCTCGACTCCAAGGCGCCGGTCGAGATCCCACTCAAGGTGCAGGGCCTGGGCTTTGGCCAGAAGGCCCGGGTCACGGTGGCGGCGGTGGACGAGGGCGTGCTGCGCCTGACCCGCCAGGAAAGCCCCGACCCGGTGAAGTGGTACTTCGGCAAGCGCGCCCTGACGCTCGACTACCGCGACGATTACGGCCGCCTGCTCGACCCCAACATGGGCGCGCCGGCCAACGTCAACTTCGGCGGCGACGAGCTGGGCGGCGAGGGCCTGACAGTCACGCCGATCAAGACCGTGGCCCTGTGGTCGGGCGTGGTCGAGACCGGCCTCGACGGCAAGGCGACGATCAAGCTGCCGCCGGCCGACTTCAACGGCGAGCTGCGGATCATGGCCGTGGCCTGGACCGACAATGCGGTGGGCTCCGGCTCCAAGGCCATGACCGTTCGCCAGCCGGTGGTGGCCGACCTCAACCTGCCGCGCTTCCTGTCGCCCGGCGACAAGCCGACCGCGACGCTGGAGCTGCACAATGTCGAGGGCAAGCCGGGCGCCTACACCGCCGAGGCCAACGCCTCGGGCGGGCTGAAGGTCGCTTTCCGCAAGGTGATCACGCTGATCCTGGGCCAGCGCGTCGCCGAGAAGATCCCCTTCCTGGCGCCCGACGTCACGGGCGTCGGCAAGATCGGCTTCAAGGTCAGCGGTCCCGGCTTCTCGACGACCAAGGACTATCCGATCCAGACCCGCCTGGGCTGGGGCGACGTGGTGCGCACCACCACCGAACTGCAGGCCCCCGGCGCGACCTACACCCCCAATTACCAGCTGCTTTCGGGCCTGGCGGCCGGCGACGTGACGCTGCAGGTCAGCTATTCGCCGTTCAAGGGCTTCGACCCGTCGGCGATCGCGGTCGCCCTGCAACGCTACCCGTACGGCTGCACCGAGCAGATCGTCTCGGCCGCCTATCCGCTCATGTACGCCCAGAGCGTCTCCAGCGACCCCAAGCTCAGGCGCACGCCCGCGGCCCTGGCCGGGGCGGTGGGCCGCCTGCTGGACCGTCAGACCCTGGACGGCGCTTTCGGCCTTTGGCGCGTGGGCGACGGCGAGGCCGACCCGTGGCTGGGCGCCTACGCCACCGACTTCCTGCTGGAGGCCAAGGCGCAAGGCGTGGCCGTGCCGGACGAGGCGCTGGACAAGGCGCTGAACGCCATGCGCCAGGTCAGCCGTCCCGACGGCTGGGCCTCGGTGTCCTACCGGATGGAGTATCCGTCCTGGTGGGGCCGCAACGAGGACGAAAGCCGCAAGGCCACCCAGCGCATGCGCCGCCGGGCCAGCGCCTACGCCCTCTACGTGCTGGCCAAGGCCGGGCGCGGCGACCTGGCGCGCCTGCGCTGGTGGCACGACGTGCAGATGAAGGACGAGGACCAGCCGATCGCCAAGGCCCAGGTGGCCGCGGGTCTGGCGATGATGGGCGACCACGCCCGGGCCCGCTCGGCCATGCGCCAGGCGGTGAACTCGCTGAACTGGCGCGACGAGTACGACTGGTACCAGAGCCCGCTGCGCGACGTGGCCGCGGTCACGGCGCTGGCGGTGCAGGCCGGCCAAGCCGACGTCGCCGCCAGGCTGCAGGGCCGCCTGGAGAACGTGGTCAAGGATCCCGACGCCCTGAACACCCAGGAACAGGCCCAGCTGCTCTATGCCGCCCACCAGCTGATGAAGGCCGCCGGCCCCATCAACATCGAGGCCCAGAACGTGGTCGCCCTGCCGGCCGCCGGCGGCGCCCCGCGCTGGGCCGTGGGCAAGCTGGCCGACGCCCGCTTCACCAACAGGGGCAAGGGCGCCCTTTGGCGGACGGTCAGCGTACGCGGCACGCCGATCGCCGCGCCGGCGGCCGAAAGCAACGGCCTATCGGTGTCCAAGCGACTGTTCACGATGAGCGGCGGCGCGGTCGATCCCTCGGCGATCCGCCAGGGGGAACGGGTGATCGTGCTGATCCAGGGCCGGTCGATGCAGGCCCGCTCGACCGCCCTGGTGGTCGACGACGCTCTGCCGGCCGGCTTCGAGATCGAGGCCCCGCTCGGCGCCGACGACGCCCAGAACGGACCGTTCCGGTTCCTGGGCGAGCTGTCGACGCCCGACGCCCAGGAAAGCCGCGACGACCGCTACATCGCCGCGCTCGACCTTGAAGGGAACAAGCCCTTCGCCATGGCCTACATCGCGCGGGCCGTGACGCCGGGCGAGTTCTTCCTGCCCGGCGCCGTGGCCAAGGACATGTACCGCCCGAGCATCGCCGCCCGGTCGGACGCCGGCCGCACGACGATCACCGGCCAATGATGTTGGAACTGCTCCCTTCCCCCTCGATGGGGGAAGGGCCGGGGATGGGGGTGACAGCGCTTGAAGGTGAAGCGCCGTGACCACCGCCGACGCCGAAGCCACCCCCACCCCTGACCCCTCCCCCATCCAGGGGGAGGGGAAAGTCGCTTTGATCACGCGCCTGCTCGCTGGCTTCCTCGCCGCCCAGGTCGGGGTGTTCGCGCTCAGCGCCGCCTTCCCGCCGGACATGAGCCGCGCCAAGCGCTCCTCGCCGGTGGTGCTGGGCGAGCGCGGGGCGTGGCTGCGCGCCCTGCCGGTCGAGGACGGCCGCTGGCGGGTGCGGGCCGACCTGGAGCGCACCGACCCGACCTTCCTCAAGCGCCTGGTGGCGGTGGAGGACGCCCGTTTCCGCTGGCACCTGGGGGTCGATCCCATCGCCGTGGTCCGCGCCACGGGCTCGGCGGTCGTCCACGGCCGGGTCAGCAGCGGCGCCTCGACCCTGTCGATGCAGACCGCCCGCCTTCTGGAGCCCAGGCCGCGCAATCTGGGCAGCAAGCTTATAGAGATGGTCCGCGCCGTGCAGTTGGAAAGCCGGCTGAGCAAGGACGAGATTCTCGCCCTCTACCTGACGCTGGCCCCCTACGGCGGCAACCTGGAAGGGGTGCGCGGGGCCAGCCTCTCCTATTTCGGCCACGAGCCGTCCAGCCTGACCGACGGCGAGCAGGCCCTGCTGATCGCCCTGCCCCAGGCGCCCGAGGCCCGCCGTCCCGACCGACGGCCCGAGGCCGCCCGCGAGGCCCGCCGCGCGGTGCTCGACAAGATGGTACGCGCCGGGACCCTGGCCACGATCGCCGCCGTCGAGGCCGAGGGCGAGCCCATCCCCCGCCGCAGCGCCTTCCCGGCCCTGGCCTGGCACCTGGCGGGCCAGCAGGCCGCCGCCGCGCCCGCCAGCCGGTCCAGCGTGCTGACGACCATCGATCCCGATCTGCAGGCGCGGCTGGAGCCCCTGGCCGCCAGCGTCGCCGCCAGCCAGGGTCCCGAGGCCACCGCCGCCATCATCGTGGTGCGGATCCGCGACCGGGCCGTGCGCGCCCTGGTCGGCTCGGCCGGCCGCGAGCGACCCGGCGGCTGGGTGGACATGACCAGCGCCGCCCGCTCGCCCGGCTCGGCGCTGAAGCCCTTCGTCTACGCCTTCGCCTTCGACGACGGCATGCTGGCGCCCGACACTCAGATCGAGGACGCGGCCACCCGCTTCGCCGACTACCAGCCGGAAAACTTCGACCGCGTGTTCCACGGCAAGGTCACCGCCCGCGAGGCCCTGGCCTATTCGCTGAACGTGCCGGCCGTCGCCACCCTGGAGAAGATCGGCCCCGAAGCCTTCGCCGCCCGCCTCGAGGCCGGCGGCGTCAAGCTGCTGCGTCCCAAGGCCGAGGTGAAGGCCGCGGGCCTGGCCCTGGCCCTGGGCGGCGCGGGCATCACCCTGCGCGACCTCGTCACTCTCTACGCCGCCCTCGGCGACGGCGGCGTGGCCAAACCGCTGGCCTATACGGTGGACGAGGCCAAGACCCGCGAGCGTTCGGGCGGAACCCGCATCGCCCGGCCCGAAGCCGTGGGCCAGGTGCTCGACATCCTGCGCGAAGCCCCTGGCCCACGCGGCCGCGCCCCTTCGGCCCTGACCCGAGGCGGGCCGGCCATGGCCTTCAAGACCGGCACTTCCTACGGCTTTCGCGACGCGGTGGCGGCCGGGATCGTCGGCGGCCACGCCATCGTCGTCTGGACAGGCCGGGCCGACGGCGGCGCGCGCCGCGGCCTCACGGGACGCGACGCGGCCCTGCCCACCCTGTTCGACGTCGCCGACCTGGTGGGTGCGCCCGCCGCCGCCCCGCGTCCCATCGCGCCGAAGTCGGCCCCGGGGGCGCTGCAACAGCTGCGCACTGTCGCCGATGAGGGCCCGCGCCTGATCTTCCCGCCCGACGGGGCGACGGTGCAGGTCGAGGGTCTGGGCCAGGGCTCGCGCGGCCTTGTCCTGGCGGCCGGCGGCGAGAACCTGTCGTGGTATGTGGACGGCAAGCCCCTGGCCGACGATCCGGTCGGCGGCAAGCCGGTCTGGCGACCGGCCGCGGCGGGCTTCTATCGGCTGCGGGTGGTTGATGGCCAGGGCCGGGCGGCCAGCGCGCGGGTGCGCATCAGGGCGCCGGGCTAGACCTTCGAGGCCGCGGGCTTGCGGCGCAGGATCATCACGGTGGCGACCAGCAGCAGGCCGCCGACGACCACCGCGGTCAGCCAAACCGGATCGGGCTTCCAGTAGCCCAGATGGCGTGCGGCCAGATAGCCGGGAGCCAGGACGGTGATCACCCACACCGGGGCAGTGACGGTGTTGGCCGCGTGGAAGGTCCAGTCGCGCATGCGGGTCATGCCCGCGGCCATCGGCACGAACGGGCGCAGCGGGCCGAGGTAGCGAGCCACGGCCAGGGCCAGCACGCCGTAGCGGCGGGTGTAGAGGCGGGCGCGGGCCACGGTGCGGCGGTGCTTGGCCAGCACCGGATGGCGCACGGCCCAGGCGCCCATGTGGCGGCCCATCAGATAGGAGATCGCGTCGCCCAGAGCCGCGCCGACGCTGCACCAGACGATCACCTCGACCGGATGCAGCGAGCCGGTGGCGATCAGCGCACCGGCCGTCAGCATCACCGCCATGATCGGGATAAGCACCCCGACCAGCATCAGGGCTTCGAGCAGGGTGACGACCGCCAGGATCGCGCACACCAGCAGGCGGTGCTCGACGACGAGGCTGTGCAGGCTCTGGAGAAAGGCGTCCATGCAACCACCGTGACAGGGGATGGTGACGAACAAGTAAGGGCCGAACACCGATCCGCCAACTGCGACGATCGGGCGCGGCCCTCTTTTCCTGTCTCCTAGATGCCTTCGCCGGCGGTCGGGCCGGCCAGCACGCGGTGATAGTCCTCGATGCTCTCGATGCCGACATTGAGGTCGGTGACCAGGCCATTGGCCAGCGAATAGACCCAGCCATGCACCGCCAGGCTCTGGCCGCGGGCCCAGGCGTCCTGCACGAAGACGTCCGAGGCGACATTGCGCACCTGGCGGATGACGTTCAGCTCGCACAGGCGGTTGAGGCGGTCGCGCTCCTCGGGGATGGCGTCCAGCTCGCAGCGGTGTTCGGCGTGGACCTCGCGGATCGGGTGCAGCCAGTGATCGACCAGGCCCCGGCGCTTGCCGTCGATGGCCGCCGCCACGCCGCCGCAGCCGTAGTGGCCCACGACCATGATGTGCTTGACCTTCAGCACGTCGACCGCGAACTGCAGCACGCTGAGGTAGTTGGCGTCCTGCGGCGGGGCCAGGTTGGCGACGTTGCGGTGCACGAACAGCTCGCCCGGATCCAGGCCCACGATCTCGTTGGCCGGAACGCGGCTGTCGCTGCAGCCGATCCACAGGTACTCGGGGCTCTGCTGGTTCTCCAGGCGCTTGAAGAACTCGGCGTCGACCTCGGTCTTGCGCTTGGACCAGTTGGCGTTGTTGGTTTTCAGATCTTCAAGCATCGGCGGCGTCCGGCTGGAGGCTGGGGTGAGCAGCGGCGAAGGCGGGATGGTCGGCGGCGCGGTCGGCGGCCGCCACCAGGGTCGGATAGGGTGAAAGGTCGATGTCGAACCGGCGCGCGCCATAGACCTGAGGAACGATGCACACATCGGCCAGGGTCGGCGCGTCGCCATGGGCATAGGTCCCGCCGTGGGCGGCGACGGCGGCTTCGAGCGCGGTGAAGCCCTCGGCCAGCCAGCGGGCCATCCAGGCCTTGCGGGCAGGCTCGTCCTGGCCCCGCGCGGTCAGCTCGCCCATGACCCGCACGTTGTTGAGCGGATGAATGTCGCAGGCGACGACCTGGGCCATGGCCCGCACGCGGGCGCGGCCCAGCGGGTCGGCCGGCAGCAGGGCGGGCTCGGGAAAGGTCTCGTCCAGCCATTCGAGGATGGCCAGGCTCTGGGTCAGCACCACGCCGTCGCCCAGCGCCAGCGCCGGGGTCAGCCCCTGCGGATTGAGGTCGCGATAGGCGGCGGCTCGCTGCTCGCCCTTGAGCAGGTTCACCGGCGCCTGGTCGTAGGCGACGCCCTTCAGATTGAGGCCGACGCGGACGCGATAGGGCGCGGCCGCCCGCCAGTAGCCGAACAGCGTGAGGGTCACGGCCGCGCGCCTCCCGTCAGACCAGGCTGAAGGCCAGGGCGCCGACGCCGTCGACCTCGCCGGCGATCTCGTCGCCCCGAACCACCGCGGCGACGCCCTCGGGCGTGCCGGTGAAGATCAGGTCGCCGGCCGCCAGGGTCCACAGCTTGCTGGCCTCGGCGATGATCTCGGGAATGTTCCAGATCATGTCGGAGACCAGGCCCGTCTGGCGCTGCACGCCGTTGACGGTCAGCCAGATGGCGCCGTCGAACGTGGCCTCGGCCGCCGGGCGGATGGCCGAGATCGGGGCCGAGAAGTCAAAGGCCTTGCCCGCTTCCCAGGGATGGCCCTTGGCCTTGGCCGCGCCCTGCAGGTCGCGGCGGGTCAGATCAACGCCCACGGCATAGCCGAACACATGGTCCAGCGCGTCGTCGACGGCGATATCGGCGCCGCCCGACTTCAGCGCCACCACCAGCTCGATCTCGTGGTGTAGGTCAGCGGTGCGCGGCGGATAGGGCACTTGGCTCATCAGCGGCGCGATCGCGTCGGCCGGCTTGGCGAAGAAGAACGGCGGGTCGCGCTCGTCGCCGCCCATCTCGGCGCGGTGGGCGGCGTAGTTGCGGCCCACGCACAGGATGCGGCGCACCGGGAAGACCGCCTCGGATCCTTCCACCGGAACCGAAGGCTGGATGGGCGGGGGAAAGGCGAAGGTCGTCATGGCCGCCTGCTTAGACCCAAAACCGCCCGACCGGAACCCCGCCGGAAAAGCCCGCCATTCGTCGGGAACCCGACCGCCTAAACGTTCTTTCACTTGCCCAGGCTCGCGCCGTCTTGTCATGTCGCCGTGGGGACTGTTGGCGTTAACAAGACCGGGGGCCGTGAGTACCGATGCTGATCATCGAAAACCTGACGCACGTGTATGGCAACGGCGTGCGCGCCCTGGACGAGGTCAGCCTGACCATACCGCGCGGGATGTACGGCCTGCTGGGTCCCAACGGGGCCGGCAAGTCGACCCTGATGCGCACCATCGCCACCCTCCAGGCCCCGACCTCGGGCCACATCCGCTTCGGCGACATCGACGTCCTGAAGGATCCGGAAGGCCTGCGCCGCGTGCTCGGCTACCTGCCGCAGGACTTCGGCGTCTATCCGCGGGTCAGCGCCTACGACATGCTCGACCACATGGCGGTGCTGAAAGGCATCGCCGGCCGCAAGGAGCGCAAGGACACGGTCGAGAGCCTGCTGGCCCAGGTCAATCTGTGGAACGTGCGCAGCAAGGCCATCGCAGGCTTCTCGGGCGGCATGCGCCAGCGCTTCGGCATCGCCCAGGCCCTGATCGGCGATCCGCGCCTGATCATCGTCGACGAGCCCACCGCCGGCCTCGATCCGGAAGAGCGCAACCGCTTCCTCAACCTGCTGGCCGAGATCGGCGAGAACGTGGTCGTGATCCTGTCGACCCACATCGTCGAGGACGTCTCCGACCTCTGCCCGGCCATGGCCATCATCTGCGACGGCCGCATCGTGCGCGAAGGCGCCCCGGCCGACCTGATCCGCCAGCTGGACGGCCGGATCTGGAAGAAGACCATCGACAAGGCCGAGCTGGAGGACGCCCGCAAGGCCCACCAGGTGATCTCGACCCGGCTGCTGGGCGGCCGCACCATCATCCACGTCCTGGCCGACCAGGATCCCGGCGCCGGCTTCGCGCCCGTCACCGGCGGTCTCGAGGACGTCTATTTCTCGACCCTCGCCACCACCCGCTGCGCGGCGTAGGGGGCAGGCGGCATGTTCGGCAAGATCGCGAGCTTCGAGCTCCGCTACCAGCTGCGCTCCCCGGTGTTCTGGGTGGTCGCGGTCCTGTTCTTCCTGCTGGCGTTCGGCGCCACCACGATCAGCCAGATCAGCATCGGCCTGGGCCCCAGCGACCACCGCAACGGCCCGTTCGCCCTGGCGATGTCGTCGCTGGTCTTCTCGCTGTTCTACATGTTCGTGACGACGGCCTTCGTGGCCAACGTCATCGTCCGCGACGACGAGACCGGCTACGGCCCGATCCTGCGCACGACCAGGATCCGCAAGTTCGACTATCTCTACGGCCGCTTCACCGGCGCCGTCCTGGCCGCGGCGATCTCGTTCCTGGCCGTACCCCTGGCCATCTTCCTCGGCTCGCTGATGCCCTGGGTCGACAAGGAGACGCTCGGGCCGCAGATGCTCGATGCGTACGTCCTGTCGTACCTGACCTTCGCCCTGCCCAACATCCTGCTGACCTCGGCGATGTTCTTCGCCCTGGCCACCATCACCCGCTCGATGATGTGGACCTATGTCGGCGTCATCGGCTTCATGGTGCTGTGGGTCATCGCCGGCATCGCGCTGGACAAGCCCGAGTTCGAGACCGCCGCGGCGATGTGGGAGCCGCTGGGCACCAGCGCCTTCGGCCTGGTCACGCGCTACTGGACCGCCAACGAGCGCAACACCCTGATCCCGCCGCTGGAAGGCGTGCTGCTGTTCAACCGCGCCTTCGTCGTCGTGCTGGCCGCCGGCCTGCTGGCGGCGGCCTATGGCCTGTTCCGCTTCCAGTCGGCCGAGCTGTCGGCGGGCAAGACCCGCAAGGCCGCCCGCAAGGACGCCAAGGCCGAAGCCGCCACCCCGCCGCCGGCCCCGCGCCCGCTGCCCGCGCCGCGCCACGACGCCGCCGCGGCCTGGACCCAGTTCGTCGCCCGCACGCGCCTGGACATGGGCCAGGTGTTCAAGAGCCCGGCCTTCTTCGTGCTGCTGGCGCTGGGCCTGTTCAATGCGGCCGGCTCGCTGTGGTTCGCCACCGATGCGGACGGCTATGGCGGCCAGATCTATCCGGTGACCCGCGCCCTGCTGCGGCCGCTGCTGGGCTCGTTCAGCCTGATCCCGATGATCATCGCCATCTACTACGCCGGCGAGCTGGTCTGGCGCGAGCGCGAGCGCCGCACCCACGAGATCATCGACTCCACGCCGGTCGGCGACTGGGCCTTCACCGCCCCGAAGATCGCCGCCATCTCGCTGGTGCTGCTGTCGACCCTGTTGGTCAGCGTGGTCGCGGGCGTCGTCAGCCAGATCGGCCACGGCTACTTCCGGCTGGAGCTCGACAAGTACCTGCTGTGGTACGTCCTGCCCCAGGCCGTCGACTGGATCCTGCTGGCCGTGCTGGCGGTGTTCCTGCAGGTGCTGAGCCCGCACAAGTTCATCGGCTGGGGCCTGATGGTGGTCTACATCGTCACCCAGGTGACGTTCCAGAACCTCGGCTTCGAGCACAATCTCTACAACTACGGCGGTGCGCCGGGCACGCCGTTCTCCGACATGAACCGCCTGGGGGCGTTCTGGATCGGGGCCTGGTGGTTCCGCGCCTACTGGAGCGCCTTCGCCGTGCTGCTGGCGGTGCTGTGCTACGCCCTGTGGCGGCGCGGGACCGAGACCCGCCTGCTGCCGCGCCTGCGCCGCCTGCCCCGACGCCTGCGCGGCGCGAGCGGCGTGGTGTTCGGCGCCGTCTTCCTGGTCTTCGCCGGCCTGGGCGGCTTCATCTACGTCAACACCAACGTCTGGAACGCCTACCGCACCAATCTCGACGACGAACGCTGGACCGCCGACCTCGAAAAGGCGCTGCTGCGCTACGAGAACGCGCCCCAGCCCAAGATCGTCGGCATGAAGCTGGACGTCGACCTGCATCCGGGCGAGCCGCGCGCAGTGACCCGCGGCGCCTACGTCTTCCAGAACAAGACCGGCGCGCCCCTGAAGGAAATCCACGTCCGCTTCGACCGCGACCTGGCCGTTCGCGCCTTGTCGATCGAAGGCGCGCGGCCCAAGCAGACCTTCGAGCGCTTCAACTACCGGATCTTCGCCTTCGACACCCCGATGGCGCCGGGCGAGACGCGCCGGATGAGCTTCATCACCGAGCGTAGCCAGAAGGGCTTCAAGAACAGCGGCGACGAGCGTCGCGTGGTCGCCAACGGCACGTTCCTCAACAACATGGAGATCGCGCCGATCCTGGGCATGGGGCGCGACGGCCTGCTGCAGGATCGCGCCAAGCGCCGCAAGTACGGCCTGCCGCCCGAGCTGCGCATGGCCAGGCTGGGCGACGTGGCGAGCCGCCAGTTCAACGGCCTGCGCAAGGACGCCGACTTCGTCACCTCCGACATCACCGTCACCACCGACGCCGACCAGACGCCGATCGCGCCCGGCAGCAAGGTGTCCGAACGGGTTTGGAAGACGGGGAACCAGGAGCGCCGCACCGTGCGCTTCGTCGCCGACGCGCCTATCCTGCCGTTCCTGTCGATCCAGTCGGCCCGCTACGCGGTCTCGCGCGAGACCTACAAGGGCATCGACCTGGCGGTCTACTACGACCCTCAGCACGCCTGGAACATCGACCGCATGCGCGGCGCGATGAAGGCCTCGCTCGACTATTACCAGGCGCAGTTCAGCCCCTATCAGTTCAGGCAGCTGCGCTTCCAGGAATTCCCGGCCTACGCCGATTTCGCCCAGGCCTTCGCGGGCACGATCCCGTGGTCGGAGAGCATGTTCTTCATCGCCGACTACCGGAACCCCGAGAAGATCGACATGGTCACCTATGTCGGCGCCCACGAGATCGGCCACCAGTGGTGGGCCCACCAGGTGCTCGGCGCCGACCAGCAGGGCTCGACCATGCTGTCGGAGACCTTCGCCCAGTACTCGGCCCTGATGGTCATGAAGCGGATGTACGGCGAGGCCCAGATCCGCAAGTTCCTGAAGTTCGAGCTCAACAGCTACCTGCGCTCGCGCGGCGGCGACGTGCTCGAGGAGCAGCCGCTGGCCCGGGTGGAAAACCAGGGCTACATCCATTACCGCAAGGGCTCGCTGGTCATGTACCGGCTGCAGCACGAGGTAGGCGAGGAGACGGTCAACCGCGTCCTGCGCAGGCTGATCGCCGATCACGGCTTCAAGGGCGCGCCCTACCCGACCTCGCTCGACTTCCTGACCGCCCTGCGCGCCGAGGTCCCTGCCGACAGGCAGGCCCTGGTCACCGACCTCTTCGAGAAGATCACGCTCTACGACCTCAAGACCAAGAGCGCGACGGTCAGGAAGCGGGCCGACGGCCGGTTCGACGTCGCCCTCGTGGTCGAGGCCAGGAAGATGTACGCCGACGGTCGCGGCAAGGAGACCAACGCGCCCCTGAACGAGGTGCTGGACGTGGGCCTTTTCACGGCCGAGCCCGGCAAGAAGGACTTCGAGCAGAAGGACGTGGTGGCCATGGAACGCCGCCCGATCCGCAGCGGGACCCAGACCCTGACCTTCCTCACGAAGGTCGCCCCCCGCTTCGCCGGCGTCGACCCGTACAACATCGTCATCGACCGCAACGGCGACGACAACGTCGTGAAGACGGCGGACTGAATTGCTCCTCCCCCGTGAAACGGGGGAGGGGGACCCCGAAGGGGTGGAGGGGGCGAGACTGGGCTCGGCGCTCTGTCCCTCGCCCCCTCCGTCACGTCGCCGATGGCGCCGCGCCACCTCCCCCGCGCCTCGAGGGAGGAGCATAACGCTCCAAAGAAAAACCCCCGGCCTTCCGACCGGGGGTTTTCCACGTCAGGGCTCTTGCGAGCCCTGCTTCATGCCGTTCTACTTCATGCCGTTCTTCAGGCCTTCGGCCATGTTCAGGTGTTCCTGAACCTTGGGAGCGGTCTCGGCCGCGAAGGTCTTGATGGCGGCCACGTCGCCATCCTGGGCGTAGCGCTGCAGCAGGTTCAGGGCCGCCTGGTGGGCGTCGACCTGGCTGTCGGCGTACTTCTTGTCGAAGTCCTTGGCGTCGGCCTTGTTCAGGTCGTCCAGCTTGCCTTGCAGGTCTTCCGGCAGGGCGGTCGGCAGGGTGATGCTGGCGCCCGAGGCGGCGATCGCGGCCTTGAGGCCCTGGCTGGTGGCCGTGTGGGCGTCGATCATCGCCTGGGCGAACTTCTTGACGTCGGCGTTGGTCGAGCGCTTCAGCGCCACCTTGCCGGCCTCGATCTCGAACATGTCGCTGGCCGCGGCCTTGGCGGCGAAGTCCGGAGCGGCGGCTTCATCCGCTGGCGTAGGGACCGTGGCGGAGGGGTTGGCGTCCGGGGTCGCGGCCTGTTCGGCCGGCGTCGCCGCGCCCTTGGTTTCGTCGGTCTTCTGGCCGCAGGCGGCCAGGCTGAGAGCGGCGAAGGCGGCGCCGACGATGAGAAGCTTGCGGGTCATGGCTTTCTTTCCCTACGTGTTTTTCTAAGGAAGAAGCGGCAGCTTCACGCGCCGCCGTCTGGCGAACAAAGCCTCACGACCGCGTGATGGTTCCGTGATCGGGGAGAGGAACAAAATGACCCAAGGGCCGTTGGCGGGCGTCCGCGTCATCGAGATGGGCCAGCTGATCGCCGGTCCGTTCTGCGGCCAGGTGCTGGGCGACTTCGGCGCCGAGGTCATCAAGCTGGAAGACCCCAGGACCGGCGACCCGATGCGCCAGTGGGGACGCTCCAAGCCCCAGGGCCTGTCGCCCTGGTGGCCGGTCATCGGCCGCAACAAGAAGTCGGTGACCGTCGACCTGCGCACCGACGAAGGCCGCGCCATCGCCCGCGACCTGATCGCCGGGGCCGACGTCGTCGTCGAGAACTTCCGCCCCGGCACGCTGGAGAAATGGGGCCTGGGCTACGAGGCGCTATCCAGGCTCAATCCGGGCCTGGTGATGGCCCGCGTCTCGGGCTTCGGCCAGACCGGCCCCTACGCCAGGCGCGCCGGCTACGCCCTGGTCGGCGAGGCCATGGGCGGTCTTCGCCACATCACCGGCGAGCCCGACCGCAATCCGGCCCGGGCCGGGATCTCGATCGGCGACAGCCTGTCGGGCCTGAACGCCGCCCTGGGCGTGATGATGGCCCTTCACGCCCGCCACGCCACCGGGAAGGGCCAGGTGGTCGACGCGGCGATCTACGAGAGCGTGCTGACGGTGATGGAGAACCTGGTCACCGAATACGACCTGACCGGCTACATCCGCGAGCGTTCTGGCGCGGTGCTGCCCGGCATCGCCCCGTCCAACGTCTATCCGACCAGGAGCGGCGAACTCGTCCTGATCGGCGCCAACCAGGACACCCTGTTCAAGCGCCTGTGCGAACTGATGGGCCGGCCCGACCTGGCCGAGGACCCCCGCTATCGCGACCACGCCGCCCGAGGCGTCAACCAGGGCGAACTCGACGCCCGCATCGCCGCCTGGACCCTCGACCAGGACATCGACGACCTGCTGCCGAAGCTGGAGGAAGCGGGCCTGGCCTGCGGCCGCATCTACCGCGCGCCCGAAATGCTGGCCGACCCGCAATTCCAGGCCCGCGAGTCGATCGTCACCGTGCCCCACCCGGTGTTCGGCCAGGTGAAGATGCAGAACGCCTTCCCCCGCCTCACCGCCACTCCCGGCGGCGTCCGCTGGCCCGGCCCGACGCTGGGCGAACATACCCAGACCGTGCTTACCGAGGTGGCGGGAATGACGGCCGAGACGGTGGCCGAGCTGAAGGCGCGGGGGATCGTTTGAAGTCCGGAGGAGAAAACTCTTCTTCCGTAAAATCCCCGCGAAAGCGGGGACCCAGGCGTTTTATCGCCGAGCGCCACGCATTTCAGAAAAAGCCCAGGCCCCCGCTTTCGCGGGGGTTTTACGGGTTATTGGATCCCGCACGTCCGCAATGTCACGGACAAGGATTCGGCCGCGCCGCGTGGATGGCGTTCACCGCCTTCTCCAGCTCCTCGGTCCACTCCACGTCGAATGCGTCGATATCCGTCTTCAGTTGCTCCATGCTCGTGGCGCCGATGATCGTGGCGGTGACGAACGGGCGGGCGTCGACGAATTTCAGGGCCAGGTGCGCCGGGTCCAGGCCGTGCTGGCGGGCCAGGTCCACATAGGCCGTGAAGGCCTCGATCGCGCCGGGACCCTCATAGCGCTGCATGCGGTTGTAGAGCGCCTTGCGCGAGCCCTCGGGCAGGTTTCCGCCCAGGTACTTGCCGGTCAGCTGGCCCTGGGCCAGGGGCGAATAGGCCAGCAGGCCAACCTGCTCGCGCATGGCGACCTCGGCCAGGCCGTATTCGAACACCCGGTTGGCCAGGTGATAGGCGTTCTGGATCGAGGCGATGCGCGGCAGGCCCCGCTTTTCGCTTTCGGCCAGGAACTTCATCACGCCCCAGGGAAACTCGTTGGAGACGCCAATGCTGCGGATCGAGCCCTTCTTCACATGCTCGTCCAGCGCTTCCAGGATATCCCCGAAGCGCTCGTAGTCGTCGTCATAGTCCTTATAGGTCTGGCCGCCGAACACCCGCACCGCGCGGTCGGGCCAGTGCAGCTGGTAGAGGTCGAGATAGTCGGTCCGCAGGCGCTTCAGCGAGCCTTCCACCGCCTCGTCGATCTGGGCCCTGGTCTGACGGGTGCTGGCGCCGTCGGCGCGCATCCACGGCAGGCCGCCGAAGGCCGAGCCGCGGCCGGCGACCTTCGAGGCCAGGACGATGTCCTTGCGCTTGCCCGTCCTGGCCAGCCAGCTGCCGATGTAGCGCTCGGTGCGGCCTTGTGTCTCGGCCGTCGGCGGGCTGGCGTACATCTCGGCCGTGTCCCAGAAGGTGACCCCGCGCCCCAGCGCATAGTCCATCTGGGCGTGGGCCTCTTCCTCGCTGTTCTGCGAGCCCCAGGTCATGGTGCCCAGGCAGCAGCGCGAGACCTGGATGCCGGTGCGGCCGAGTTCGACGTAGTCCATGAAGTCCCCTGCTTGGCTTTGCCCGACCTGTTTAAGACGTCATGCCGCCCAGGCGAACCGAAACCTCCGCCGGCCGGACATACTTTGATACATCCGCCCCGCCCTGGTCTTTCCGCCAGGAGCCTTGCGCGGAAGGCCATTCGATCCGATATTTCACACGTGTCCCCTCGGGGACGGAGAAAACATAAGGGCTACTCTCGATGAGCGACTTCAACCGCGGCTATGCGCGCTCGATCCCGGCGGATCGCGCCGACATGTCGGTTGACGCCGGACTGCGCAGCTTCATGCTCGGCGTCTACAACAAGGTGGCGTTGGGACTTCTGCTGTCGGCCGCCCTGGCCTTCCTGACCAGCGCCTACGCGCCGGTCACCAGCCTGCTGTACCTGACCACCCCGGACGGCCGCCTGGCCGGCTTCACCCTGCTGGGCACGGCGATCCGCTTCGCCCCGCTGGTGATGATGCTTGTGGCCATGTTCGCCATGCGCAACCCAACCGCCCGTTCGTCCGGCATCCTCTACTGGGCGCTGGTGGCGACCATCGGCGCCGGCTCGGGCGTGTGGCTGCTGGCCTATACCGGCGCCTCGGTGGCCAGCACCTTCCTGATCACCGCCACCGCCTTCGGCGCGCTCAGCCTATTCGGCTACACCACCAAGAAGAACCTGTCGGGCTTCGGCAGCTTCCTGATGGTGGGCCTGATCGGCCTGATCCTCGCCTCGCTGGTGCAGGTGTTCTTCCCGATGCCGGGCCTGGGCTTCATCATCAGCGTGCTGGGCGTGTTCATCTTCGCGGGCCTGATCGCCTACGACACCCAGAACCTGAAGATGTCCTACTACCAGATGGGCGGCGATCAGCAGTCGATGGCCGTGGCCACCAACTACGGCGCGCTGAACCTCTATCTGAACTTCATCAACCTGTTCCAATTCCTGCTCAGCATCTTCGGCTCGCGCCGATAAGCCCCTCGCAGGCGACGAACGAAGCCCCGGCGGAGCGATCCGCCGGGGCTTTTTCGTGGTGCCTCGGGGTGTTCAGTCGACGACCTTGAACCGGCCCTTGTCGAACAGCCGCAGCACCTGGGCCAGTTCGTGGCCGCGCTTGAGCACCATGCCGCCCTGGCCGCGCACCAGCCACTGGCCCTGCTTGCGGGCGAGCTCTGGCCACTTCTCCACGCGGTAGAGCGGCGCCTCGGCGGCATGGCGGAAGATCGAGAAGGCCGCGTGGTCGGCCGCGCCGCCCATGCCGTAGTCGCGCCACTCGCCGGCCGCGACCATCCGGCCATAGAGCCGCAGGAGCTGGTCGATCTCGCGCCGCTCGAAGAACACGACGCCGCCGACGGGAGGGGAGACATCAAGGGCCATGGAGGCGAATCCTAACCCCAAATCACCTCTTCAGGCGAGCGTCACGGATCCGCAACACTGTTCGACGAAGCGACAAGCCAAGCTGCAGCAGGCCACGAAATGACCTTGTTTCGGTCCTTCGCCCGCCCGGTTCGAGGGCGAAAAAGTCAGTGTCGGCTGATCGGAGACCCCACGGTCCAGGATCCTGAACAGCCCCCCCAGCCCCCCTTGATCGCGGGCCGGTCGGCCGACAGACCAAATCAAGAGAACCCCTCTCTTAACTGCAGAGCCCGCGTGGAAACCCCTCCCACGCGGGCTTTTCGCATTTGGGGTTGAGGCGGCTTGCGGAACTGCAAAGATCGCCACAGAGCCGCCCCACCCCGTCGCGAAAGAACCCTGATCGCGCCCTTCGCCGGCCTCTTGGGGCCTCGATAGTCTCATGGTCGGTCGATCGGAACGCCTCGCGGTCCGGGATCCTGAACAGCCCCTCCAGCCCTTCCGGCTCGCGGGCGCCCCGTTCGACCGGCGCGTATCTTCTATCCCCTCCCCTAAAGACCCCGCGTCGCCGACCATCCCCTAGGCGAGGCGGGGTTTCTTTTGTCTGGAAGGCGGAGGCCCTAGCGGCTCTTGCCGCCGGGGGGCAGCACGCCCAGCACCCGGCCGCCCTTGGCACCCTGGACGATGATGGCGGTGGCCAGGTCGTCGTCCTTGGCCAGCACGGGCAGGCGGTACATCTTCGGGCGGCCCGTCCAGGCCCCGATCTTGACGATCTCGCGCACCACGTTGCGATGAACAATGGTCTGGCCGCGATTGTCGCCGCGCTTGACGGCGATCTCCTGCTTGCGCGGATCAAAGCGCACCAGCCACACCTCGGCCCCGCCGCGCGGGGCCGCGCCCGAGCCGATCGCCACGCGACCCGTACCCACGAACTCCATGTCCGGCGCGGGCGGCAGGTGGGCGGTGTCGATCAGGCGCTCGACGGTCTCGGCCTTGGCGCCCGAGGCCTGCACCTTGCCGGCCACGACCACCTGGGGCGTGGGCACGTCACGCAGGGCGAAAGCCTTGGCGTAGGCGCGCTGGCGCTCGACGAAGGCCGGCTTGGCGAAGGTGTCCTTCCAGCCCAGATAGTCCCAGTAGTCGACCGAATAGGTCAGGGCCAGCACGTCGTCGCGCTCGGCGAGCTCGGCGGCCGCCTGGTTGGCCCTGCCGCAGGACGAACAGCCCTGGGCGGTGAAAAGCTCGACCAGCACGGGAGACTTGGCCGCGGCCGGAGCGGCGGCGAGGCTCGTGAGGACGAGGGAGACAAGGGAGATCAAGGCCGTACGCATGTGCGGCGCACTTAAGCCAAGAAAGCGCTGCGTCGCCCCTCACGAGGCCGTGAAATGACCGCTTCGGCGCCAGGAAATCCACACGACAACGATGTCGGCACCCCGGCAGACCGCCGGGCGAACGAAAACGGCCGGCCCCAGGGGGACCGGCCGTCTCGTATTCAACGTCTGAAGAACGTCGCTGCTTAGTCGGCCTTGGCCAGGTTACGCAGCACGTAGTTCAGGACGCCGCCGTTCTTGAAGTATTCGAGTTCGGTCGGCGTATCGATGCGGCAGCGCACCGGGAAGCGGGCGATGCGGCCGTCGGTCGGGCGGTAGAGCTCGACGATCAGCTGCTTGCGCGGGGCCAGATCCGTCAGGCCACGGATCGAGACCAGCTCTTCGCCGGTCAGCTCCAGCTTCTGCCAGCCGTCCTGGATGAACTGCAGCGGCAGCACGCCCATGCCGACCAGGTTCGAGCGGTGGATGCGCTCGAAGCTCTCGGTGATCACCGCGCGGACGCCCAGGAGCTTGGTGCCCTTGGCGGCCCAGTCACGCGACGAGCCGGTGCCGTATTCCTTGCCGGCGAACACGACGGCCGGACGGCCCTCGGCCTGGTACTTCATGGCCGCGTCGTAGATCGGCATCACTTCGCCCGACGGGAAGTGCTTGGTCACGCCGCCTTCGATCTCCGGGGTGATCTTGTTGCGGATGCGGATGTTGGCGAAGGTGCCGCGCATCATGACTTCGTGGTTGCCGCGGCGGGCGCCGTAGCCGTTGAAGTCGATCGGCTCGACGCCGTGGTTGACCAGGTACTGGCCAGCCGGGCTCGAGGTCTTGATCGAACCGGCCGGGCTGATGTGGTCGGTGGTGATCGAATCGCCGAACACGGCCAGGACGCGGGCTTCCACGATGTCGGTGACCGGAGCCGGCGTCATCGACATGTTCGGGAAGTAGGGCGGGTTCTGGACGTAGGTCGACTCGCCTTCCCAGGCGTAGGTCTGGCCGCCGGTCACCTTGATGCCCTGCCAGTTCTTGTCGCCCTTGAAGACGTCGCCGTAGCGGCTGGCGAACATCTTCTCGTTGATCGACTTGCGCTGCAGGGCGGCGATGTCCTCGTTCGACGGCCAGATGTCGCGCAGGAAGACGTCGTTGCCCTTCTTGTCCTTGCCGATCGGCTGGGTGTTCAGGTCGATCTTCAGCGAGCCGGCCAGGGCGTAGGCCACCACCAGCGGCGGCGAGGCCAGGTAGTTGGCGCGGACGTCCGGGTTCACGCGGCCTTCGAAGTTACGGTTGCCCGAGAGCACCGAGCAGGCGACCAGGTCGTTCTCGTTGATCGTCTTGCTGATGTTTTCCGGCAGCGGACCCGAGTTGCCGATGCAGGTCGTGCAGCCGTAGCCGACCAGGTTGAAGCCCAGGGCGTCCAGGTGCTTGGTCAGGCCGGCCTTGGCCAGGTAGTCGGTGACGACCTGCGAGCCGGGGGCCAGCGAGGTCTTCACCCACGGCTTGGCCTTCAGGCCCTTGGCGACCGCGTTCTTGGCCAGCAGGCCGGCGGCGATCAGGACCGAGGGGTTGGAGGTGTTGGTGCACGAGGTGATGGCGGCGATCACCACATCGCCGTGGCCGACGTCGAAGTCCTCGCCTTCGACCGGAGCGCGGAACTCGGGGCTTTCGGCCTTGCCGAACTCACCGACCAGCGACTCGGCGAACTTGCTCGAGGCGTCGGCCAGCAGGACGCGGTCCTGCGGGCGCTTCGGACCGGCCAGCGACGGCAGGACCGTGCCCAGGTCCAGTTCCAGGCTGTCGGTGAAGGTCGGCTCGGCGACGCCGGGCTCCCACCACAGGCCCTGTTCCTTGGCGTAGGCTTCCACCAGGGCGACGCGCTCGGCGTCGCGGCCGGTGCCCTTCAGGAAGGCGACGGTGGCGGCCGAGATCGGGAAGAAGCCGCAGGTGGCGCCGTATTCCGGAGCCATGTTGGCGATCGTCGCCTGGTCTTCCAGGGTCAGGTTGGCCAGGGCGTCGCCGTAGAATTCGACGAACTTGCCGACCACGCCCTTCTTGCGCAGCATCTGGGTGACGGTCAGCACCAGGTCGGTGGCCGTCGCGCCTTCCGGCATGGCGCCGGTCAGCTTGAAGCCGATGACTTCCGGGATCAGCATCGGGATCGGCTGGCCGAGCATGGCGGCTTCGGCTTCGATGCCGCCGACGCCCCAGCCCAGGACAGACAGGCCGTTGACCATGGTGGTGTGGCTGTCGGTGCCGACGACGGTGTCGGGGTAGGCCACCTCGGCGCCGTCGACCATGGCGGTCCAGACGGTTTGCGCGAGGTATTCCAGGTTCACCTGGTGGCAGATGCCAGTGCCGGGGGGCACGACGCGGAAGTTGTTGAAGGCCGACGAGCCCCAGCGCAGGAAGCGGTAGCGCTCGATGTTGCGCTCGTACTCACGCTTGACGTTGGCGTCGTAGGCCTTGCTGTCACCGAAGTTGTCGACCATCACCGAGTGGTCGATGACCAGGTCGACGGGGTTCAGCGGGTTGATCTTGGCCGGGTCGGCGCCCAGGGCGACCATGGCGTCGCGCATCGCGGCCAGGTCGACGACGGCGGGCACACCCGTGAAGTCCTGCATCAGCACGCGGGCCGGGCGGAAGCTGATCTCGTGCTCGACCGAGCCCTTGTTTTCCAGCCAGTTGGCGACGGCCTTCAGGTCGGCTTCGTTGACCGAGACGCCGTCTTCGTAACGCAGCAGGTTTTCCAGCAGCACCTTCATCGAGACGGGCAGCGAGCCCGTACCGGCCAGACCGGCTTCCTCGGCGGCGCGAAGGCTGTAATAGACGTAGGTCTTACCGCCGACGACGAGTTCGCGGCGGGTTTTGAGGCTGTCGACAGACGCCATTTCGAAGGATCCCTTCTCTGTTCACGGCCGCCGGAAAACCACTCCCGGGATCGCGCGATCGAGGCGGACCCACAGCGTCCATCCTCGCGCCGCGTACGCCCCATCCTAAGCGGAGGGTGACGGCCGAGCGCTTCTTAGCGCCGGTTACCCACAACGTCCATGCAAGGTGCATGGACTTCCAATGATGAGAGCCGTTCGCATAAAGGGTTTGAGCCTGTCGCGGGGTGAACGGACCCTGTTTTCGGGCCTCGATCTGGACCTCGAAAGCGGTGACGCCGTGGCCCTCCTGGGCCGCAACGGGGCGGGCAAGACCAGCCTCCTGCGGGCCGTCGCCGGGCTGCTGCGGCCCCAGGCCGGAACCATAGGTTTCGAAGGCTCCGAAGGGCGGATACTGGAAGCGGAAGTCGCCCGCGCCGACCACCTGCACCTGGCCGGCCATCACGACGGCCTGAAGACCGCCCGCACCGCCTGGGAGGAACTGCTGTTCCAGACCCGCTGGACCGGCGGGAGCGAGGCCTCAGCCCGCGCCGCCGTCGAGCGGCTGGAGCTTGGCCGCCTGCTCGACCTGGAGGTTCGCCGCCTGTCGGCCGGCCAGCGTCGCCGCGTCTCCCTGGCCCGGCTGCTGGCCAGCCCCCGCCCGCTCTGGCTGCTCGACGAGCCGATGGCCCCGCTGGACGCCGCCCACCGCGCCGCCTTCGGCGCGATCCTGGCGCAGCACCTGGCGGGCGGCGGCATGGTGCTGGCCGCCGTGCACGACCCCCTGCCCGTTCCCGCCCGCCTGGTGGAGGTCGGCGCATGAGGGGGTTCGGCGTCCTCTTCCGGCGCGAATTCGCCCTGGCCTGGGGCCGGGGCGGCGGACCGCTGCTGGCCCTGGCCTTCTACGCCTGCGTCGTCACCCTGCTGCCCCTGGCCGCCGGCCGCGCGCCCGAACGCCTGGCGAGCCTGGCCCCCGGCATCGCCTGGCTGGCCCTGGCCCTGGCCGCCCTGCTCTCGCTGGAGCGCCTGTTCGAGCGCGACTTCGAAGACGGCGCGCTCGACCTGCTGGCCCTGGGGCCCGCTCCCCTCGAAGCCGTCGCCGCCGCGAAATGCCTGGCCCACTGGCTGGCGGCCGGCGCGCCGCTGGCCCTGGCCGCTCCGATAGCGGCGGTGGCGCTGGGTGCCTCGCCGGCGACCATGCCCCTGCTGTTCGTCTGCGCTCTGGCCGGGGGCCTGGCCTTCTCGTTCCTCGGCGGCCTGGGGGCCGCCCTGTCGCTGGGCAGCAAGCGCGGCGGCCTGCTGGTGGCGGTCATCGTCCTGCCGCTCTACGCCCCGCCGGTGATCTTCGGGGCCGGCGCGCTGGACGCCCTGGCCGGCGGCCTGCCCTGGACCGGCGGCCTGCTGTTCCTGCTGGCCTACAGCGCCGCGGCGATCGCGCTCAGCCCCCTGGCCATGGCCGCGGCCTGCCGCAACGCCCTCGACTGAAGCCTTTCGGATCGCAAATTTGCGGCGCCGCACAATGACGCGGCGAGGGCGGATTGATTTTTGGACGAATTCGTCCATTTATCCCCCGTCGCGTCCGACAGGCGAACATTGGTCCGCCGGACGCCTACCTCCTGTCAGGATTTGGCCATGGCCGAGACGAAGAAGAAGAAGCTGGTTCCGCTGCTGATCGCCGGGGTCGCCGGGGTCGCCATCCTGGCCGGCGGCGTCTTCTGGTACATCGACAAGCAGCGCTTCGAGAGCACCGACAACGCCTTCGTCCGGGCCGACACCGTCTCGGTCAGTCCCCAGGTCACCGGCTACGTGGCCGAGGTCCTGGTGGCCGACAACCAGCGCGTCGAAGCCGGCCAGGTGCTGGCCAAGATCGATCCCTCCACCTTCCAGGCCCGGCTCGACCAGGCCATCGCCAACGCCGCCGCCCTCGACGCCGCCATCAAGAGCGTCGACGACAAGGCCGTCCTCGAACAGGCCCTGATCCAGCAGCGCCAGGCGGGCGTGGCCAGCGCCCAGGCCGACGCCGGCCGGGCCCGCGCCGACCTCGCCCGCTACGACGCCCTGGCCAGGCAGGGCTGGGTCTCGCAGCAGAAGGTCCAGACCGAGGCCGCCGGCGCCAAGCAGTCGGACGCCACCGTCGCCAGCGCCCAGGCCGCCCTGGAGGCCGAGCGCCGCACCGCCTCGTCGCTGGGCTCGGCCCGCGCCCAGACCGTGGCCCAGGCCGCCGCCGCCCACGCCGCCGTCGACCAGGCTCGCATCGACCTGGAACGCACCGTGATCCGCGCCCCCGCCGCCGGCGTCGTCGGCGCCCGCACCGTGCGCCCCGGCCAGCTGGTGCAGCCGGGCGTGGTCCTGATGTCGGTGGTGCCGGTCGGCCAGAGCTTCGTGGTCGCCAACTTCAAGGAGACCCAGGTCGCCCGCCTGCGCGTCGGCCAGCCGGTCGAGATCCACGCCGACGCCTTCGGCAAGCAGAAGATCGTCGGCAAGGTCGACAGCTTCGCCCCGGCCACCGGCCAGGAGTTCGCCCTGATCCCGGTCGAGAACGCGGTGGGCAACTTCACCAAGATCACCCAGCGGTTGCCGGTCAAGATCGTGGTCGACCGCACCGGCGCCGGCGCGGCCCTGCGTCCGGGCCTGTCGGTCGAGGTCAAGGTCGACGTGCGCGACCGCTCGGGCCCGTCCTTCGCCGATGCAGGCCAGGGGGCGAGCCAAGTGGCCCGCGCGCCGACCGCGACCCAGGCCCGCTAAGGCCGCGCCGTCGTGACCGACGCCGCCCTCCCCGCCTCCGCCAAGCCTGGCGCTCCCCCCGCGACCAAACCCGCGGGCGAGGTCGACTGGACCAAGCTCTTCCTCGGCTTCGGGGCCATGGTCATCGGCCAGTTCATGGCCATCCTCGACATCCAGATCGTGGCGGCCTCGCTGCCGCAGATCCAGGCGGGCGTCGGGGCCAGCGCCGACCAGGTCAGCTGGATCCAGACCGCCTACCTGATCCCCGAGGTCGTGATGATCCCGCTGTCGGGATACCTCTCGCGCCTGTGGGGCACCCAGCGGGTCTACATGGCCTCGTGCCTGGGCTTCATCCTGATGAGCGTCGCGACGGGCCTGTCCTCGTCGATCGACATGATGATCCTGACGCGGGCCCTGCAGGGCTTCATCGGCGGGGCGATGATCCCGACGGTGTTCGCCGTGGCCTTCACCGCCTTCCCGCCCGAGCGCCGGATCACCGCCAGCGTGATCATGGGCCTGATCGTCACCCTGGCCCCCACCGTCGGCCCCACCCTCGGCGGCCACCTGACCGAGTGGCTCTCCTGGCGCTGGCTGTTCTTCATCAACGTCCCGCCAGGCATCCTGGTGCTGTTCGCCGTGGCCCGCTGGGGCGACTTCGACAAGGGCGACCCCAGCCTCGCCAAGGGCTTCGACTGGACGGGCCTGGCCTTCATGGCGACCTTCCTGATGAGCATGCAGTACGTGCTGGAGGAAGGCGCCAAGGAGAACTGGTTCGAGGACGACCTGATCCTGGGCCTGACCGTCGTGACCGTGGTCACGGGCGTCGTGTTCATTTGGCGGCAGCTGACCTACAGGAACCCGATCGTCGAGCTGAAGGCCTTCGCCAACCGCAACTTCAGCATCGGCGTGATGATGACGGCGATCTCGGGCGCCAGCCTGTTCGGCGGCACCTTCCTGCTGCCGCAGTTCCTCAGCCGCGTGCGGGGCTATTCGGCCTCGGAAGTGGGCACGACCATGGTCGTCTCGGGCCTTTCGATGTTCGCCACCGGCCCGATCGCCGGCCGCATCGTGCGCAAGGTCGATCCGCGCATTCCGATGTGCATCGGCTTCCTGCTGGCGGGCTGGGGCATGTACATGGCCCATGGCGTGACCAAAAACTGGGGTTTCTGGGAATTCGCCGGCGTGCAGGCTTGCCGGGGCGTCGGGGTCATGATCGCCATGATCGCGACCCAGCAGATCACGATGAGCACCCTGCCCCAGCACATGGTCAAGAACGCCTCCGGCCTCGTGAACCTGTCGCGCAACACCGGCGGCGCCGTCGGCCTGGCGCTGCTGGCCACCAGCATCACCCAGCAGACCGCCCTCTACTTCAACGACATGTCGTCGAAGGTGATGAACGGCGGCGAGGCCGCGACCATGATGGCCGGCCTGGCGGCGCGCATGCAGCAGCTTGGAGTCAGCGATCCCGACGGCGCGGCCCGCAAGGCGATCGGCAACATGATGAACCAGCAGGCCACGGTGCTGGCCTTCGGCGACAGCTTCACCCTGCTGGCCTACGGCTGCTTCGTCGCCGCCGTCGTCAGCCTGCTGGCCGCCCCGCCCAAGGTCATCCCCCCGCCGCCGTCGGACGCCCACTGATGCCCAGGATCGCCGGACAGATCGACGTCGCCAAGACCGAGGCCATTCTCGACGCCGCCGTCGAGGTGATCGGCCAGCGCGGCCTGGCCGCGCCGATGGAGGCCATCGCCCGTCGGGCCGGGGTCTCCAAGCAGACGGTCTACAACCACTACGGCTCCAAGGCCGAGCTGGTGAAGGCGCTGATGGCCCGCCGCGTGGCGCGCATCACCGCCCCGCTGCGCGAGCCGGGCGCCGTCGACAATCCGCGCGAGGCGCTGGAGGCCTTCGCCCGCTCGATGCTGGAGACGGTGATCACCACCAACGGCTATTCGGTGATGCGGGTGATCATCCAGGGCGCGGGCGAGATGCCCGATGTCGCCAACGAGGTGTTCGAGGCCGGCCCCCGCCAGACCCGCCGCCAGCTGGCCGCCTTCCTGGAGACCGAGACCAGGCTGGGTCGCCTGGCGGTCGACGACCCCGAACAGGCCGCCGAGTTCTTCGCCGGCATGGTGCTGGGCCACAGCCAGCTGCGCGCCCTGCTGCGCCTGCCGTCGGATCGCACCCCCGAGCAGTTCAACGCCCTGGCGGCGGCGGCGGCGGCCCGGTTCATGCGGGCCTACGCGCCTTAGACGTCCTGCATCCCTGCGGGGAGATCTCGCTGGCCATGGAGCACGCGCCAGACGTCCACGTGTTCGTTCCGTTCGAAGTAGAAGATCAGATAGGGGTAGCGCTTCAACTGCCAGGTCCGAAGGCCTGGGCGTTTCAGAATGTAGGCGTACGCGGCGTACCCCGCGGCTGAGCGCTCGCCTATGATCCGATAGGCTTCATACATTGCCTCGGCAAAGCTGAGAGCCGTCGTCACACCCGCCTGAGATAAATACCAACTCACCGCCGCTTCAACATCGGCCTCGGCCTCAGTTCGCGGGATGACCGGCTTGAAGCTCACCCTTGCTTCAAGATCCGAGCGCGGAGATCGTCGAAATAGGCGTCGTCGGCCACGCGACCCGGAGGCGACATCTCGCCTTTGCGCAGCAGTGCATTGAGCGCCTCGCGATCTTGCTCCCGCTCGATCAAGTCGCGCACATAGTCGGCCTCGCCCTCGTAGCCTTGGGCGACAGCCTGCTCCTCGACGAAGGCCTGGAGCGTATCGGGCAGAGCGATGTTCAGCGTGCTCATGGGCCAAACGCTAACACGACGCCCGAAAAGCGCCCACGAAAAAGCCCGGCGGATCGCTCCGCCGGGCTTCGTTCGTCACGCGAGGAGCCGAAGGATCAGCCCTCGGCTTCGTCGGGCATGCCCATCATGTGGAAGCCGGCGTCGACGTGGACGACTTCGCCCGTGGTCGAGCGGCCCAGGTCCGAGACCAGCCAAAGGGCCGCGCCGGCGACGCCTTCCATCGAGGTGTCTTCCTTCATGGCGCTGAAGGCCCGGCCCTGGGCGATCATGCCGCGGCCGCCGGCGATGCCGGCCAGGGCGAGCGTGCGCATGGCGCCGGCCGAGATGGCGTTGCAGCGGATGCCCTTGGGGCCGAGGTCCCGGGCGATGTAGCGGGTCGCCGCTTCCAGGGCGGCCTTGGCCACGCCCATGGTGTTGTAGTTCGGGATGGTCCGCTCCGACCCCAGGTAGGTCATGGTGATCAGCGAACCGCCGTTCGGCATGATCTTGGCGGCGCGCTTGGCGACGTCCACGAAGCTGAAGGCCGAGATGTTCATGGCCGTGAGGAAGCCCTCACGGGTGGTGTTGTCCACGAACGAGCCCTTCAGCTCGTCCTTGTTGGCGAAGGCCACCGAGTGGACCACGAAGTCGATCGTGCCGAACTTCGCCTCGATGGCG
The DNA here is from genome assembly GCF_003116815.1 of Caulobacter endophyticus. Lineage (GTDB taxonomy): Bacteria > Pseudomonadota > Alphaproteobacteria > Caulobacterales > Caulobacteraceae > Caulobacter > Caulobacter endophyticus. The sequence goes on along the minus strand of NZ_QDKQ01000041.1, from coordinate 12,361 downwards.
GCGAAGGCCGCGTCCATCGAGGCGTCGTCGGTGACGTCGGCCGGGATCAGGGTGGTCACGCCGATGCTCTCGGCCAGCGGGCGCACGCGGCGCTCCAGCGCCTCGCCCTGGTAGGTGAAGGCCATCTCGGCGCCCTGGGCGGCCAGCTGGCTGGCGATGCCCCAGGCGATCGAGTTGTGGTTGGCCACGCCCATGACGAGGCCCTTCTTGCCCGCCATCAGCTCGCCCTTGGGGAATGCGTAGTCGTCGGCCATCGGTCGGCTCCTTGATCTTTGGCCGCTGGTTAGCAGCCTCGCCGCGAGGACGGAACCCCGGCGGCCTAGAAACGCGGCGTACGACGGGTCAGCCTGTAGGCGATCGCCGCCGCCAGCTGCCTGACCGGAACCGTCACGCGCCGCCCCGCCCGCCGTGGCCAGCGCCACCCGCCGGTGGCGATATCGGCCGGCAGGCGGCGAGCCTGGCGATCCTGGGTCGACAGCATCGGCGTGTAGTAGACGCAGTCGTCGAAGTAGTAGTGCAGCACCAGCGAGCGCCGGGTCGTGTCGGGGTCGGCGATCCTGGAGCCGCCATGGGCCAGGTTGGCCGCCCACACCGCGACCTGCCCCTTCTTCAGCACCGCCAGGCGCGGCTCGAAGCCGCCCTCGGCCAGCTGCCGCAGGATCGCCGGCCCGTAGAGGTCGTTGTAGTTGGCCACGGTCGTGGTCCCTTCCGCCGCGCCCGCCTGCGCCATGGTCAGCACCGGCAGGCGGTGGCTGCCGGGATAATAGACCAGCGGTCCGGCCTCGGGCCGCACGTCCTCCAGGGCCAGCCACACCCCGCACATGAAGCCCGCCGGCTCGGCGTGGAAATGCAGGGTGTCGGCGTGCACGTCCTGCTGGCTGCCGCGATGAAAGTTCAGGCTCTGGAATGGGAAGGGCTTGCGGCCGTAGGCCAGGGCCAGACGGGCCAGGATCTCCGGATGGGTCGCCATCTCGCGGATCGCCGGGCTGCGCCGCCAGGCGTCGTGCACCCGCGTCGCGCCGGCCTCGAAATGATGGCGGGTCTCGGCGTCGATGCGGCTGCAGAGCTCAAGCAGCTCGTCGCCCAGGTCGATGATCGCCAGGCCGTCCCGCGCCAGGTCGCGGGCGAAGGCCCTGTGCGCCTCGGGCGCGTCGGCCTGGGCCAGACGATCCTCCAGGCCCTCGGCCTCGATCCACGGCGCTGAAACCGCTCCCGCCGATGCGCCCTTAACCCCAGACACCATTTCGCAACGCCCCAAAGCCCCGCATCACTCAATCGATGATCGACCAGATCCGGTCAAGCATCACTCGGCGCGAGGCCCTGAAGTCGAGGTGATGGTCATGGCCGGCGGCGGGACCGGCCAGGGCCGGATCGACCAGGCCGTCCGTCCCCAGGAACGGCGACAGGTCGTCGACGAACGCGAAGCCCTCGGCCTCTGCGGCCTGGCGCAGCCGCTCTCCGGCCCGCCGGTGCAGCGCCGTGCGCCGCGCAAGATCGGGTATCTCCAGGCCCGCCAGCGCCGCCGCCAGATCCGCTCCGGCCGGTCCGTGCTGGTCGACGATGTGGGCGTTGATATAGCCGGCGCGCCAGGCGGCGTCGGACAGGACGGGCGGAAACGGCGAGGTCACCCGAACCCGCGCCCGCAGCTCCATCGGAACCGCCCCCGTCAGAAAGCTCGCGTAGCGCCCGATCGTCTCGTCCAGAAAGGCGTCGAACTCGGCCTCGTCGAAAGCCAGGGCGCCGGCGGCCAGCCGCTTGAAGGGATGCACGAACTCGATGTCGACCTGGCCGAACTTGACCAGGATCGGCAGGCCCTCGATCGCCAGCAGGCGGGCGAGCGCGGCGCGGACGCGAGGCCCCGCTCCGGAACGGCCCTCGCCGCCCAGGCCCCGCGCCGAGGCGCCCGTCTCCAGGCTCCAGATCGGCAGCAGCCAGGCCGCGCCGCGCCGGCCGCGGCGGCAAAGCAGGCGTCCGTGGCTATCGGCGACCAGGCCATAGGGCCGCGCCCCGGAGGCGATCAGGGCCGGCAGGCGGCCTTCGAGGCGGGAAGCGGGATCGGCGGCGGCCCGGCAGAGCTCCGCCCAGGCGCCGTCAAGCGGACGAAAGGCCGGCAGGGGGCAGCCCCCCGCCAAGCGGGTCACGGCGTTCGCCGGCCCGTCCGGCCCCGTCCAGAGCCGGCCGGCGCCGCCGCGAACCCAATCGATCGCGGCGGCGCGGCTCAGCTTAGTCGACCTGGCCGAAGATCAACGTGCCGTTGGTGCCGCCGAAGCCGAAGCTGTTGGACATCACCGTGCCGAGCTGCTTGTCGGCGCGCTCGCGCAGGATCGGCAGGTCGGCGAACTCGGGGTCGAGGTTCTCGATATTGGCGCTCTCGGCGGCGAAGCCGTTCTTGAGCATCAGGATCGAGTAGATCGCCTCCTGGGCGCCGGCCGCGCCGAGGCTGTGGCCGGTCAGCGACTTGGTCGACGAGATGAGCGGCGCCTTGTCGCCGAACACCTCGCGCACCGCGCCCATCTCCTTGCTGTCGCCGACCGGCGTCGAGGTGCCGTGCGGGTTCAGATAGTCGATGGTCCGGCCGCCAGCTTCCGCCATCGCCAGCTTCATGCAGCGGGCCGCGCCCTCGCCCGACGGGGCGACCATGTCGTAGCCGTCGGAGTTGGCGGCGTAGCCGATCAGCTCGCCATAGATCTTGGCCCCGCGCGCCTTGGCGTGTTCGTACTCCTCGAGCACCACGATGCCCGCGCCGCCGGCGATCACGAAGCCGTCGCGGTCCTTGTCGTAGGCGCGGCTGGCCACGGCCGGGCGGTCGTTGAAGTTGGTGCTCATGGCGCCCATGGCGTCGAACAGGTTCGACAGGGTCCAGTCCAGCTCCTCGCAGCCGCCGGCGAAGACGATGTCCTGCTTGCCCAGCTGGATCTGCTCGGCGCCCGCGCCGATGCAGTGGGCGCTGGTCGCGCAGGCCGAGCTGATCGAGTAGTTGATCCCGCGGATCTTGAACCAGGTCGACAGCACCGCCGACGGACCCGAGCTCATGGCCTTGGGCACGGCGAACGGACCGATCCGCTTGGGGCCCTTCTCCTTCGTCGTGGCCGCGGCCTCGACGATGACGCGGGTGGACGGACCGCCCGAACCGACGATCAGGCCGGTGCGCTCGTTGGAAATCTCGGACTCTTCGAGACCGGAATCCGCGATCGCCTGCTCCATGGCGATGTGGGCATAGGCCGTGCCGGGCGCCAGGAAGCGGGCCGCCCGGCGATCGACCAGGCCTTCCCACTCGATCTGGGGCGCGGCGTGCACCTGGCAGCGGAAACCGAGTTCCGCGTACTCCGGCGCGGCGACCACGCCCGACTTGGCCTCGCGCAGCGAAGCCAGCACCTCGTTGGCGTTGTTGCCGATGGACGAGACGACGCCCAGTCCCGTGACGACGACGCGACGCATATCAGTACCTCTTTCTCCCCGATCCCGCCGGAGCCAGCTCTTTTGACAAGAACGGCCAGCCTGTCGGTTGGATCAACCCGCCATCTGTTCGGCCGTGAACAGGCCGACCTTGAGGTCCTTGGTTTCGTAGATGACCTTGCCGTCGGCTTCCATGACGCCGTCGCCGATGCCCATGACGAGCTTGCGCATGATCACGCGCTTCAGGTCGATCTTGTAGACGACCTTCTTGACCTCGGGGGTCACCTGGCCGGTGAACTTCACCTCGCCCACGCCCAGGGCGCGGCCGCGGCCGGGAGCGCCCGACCATCCCAGGAAGAAGCCGACCAGCTGCCACATGGCGTCCAGGCCCAGGCACCCGGGCATGACGGGGTCGCCGATGAAGTGGCAGCCGAAGAACCAGAGGTCCGGCTTGATGTCGAATTCGGCTTCGACATAGCCCTTGCCGTACTTGCCGCCCTCGGATTCGATCCGGACGATGCGATCGAACATCAGCATCGGGGGCACGGGCAGCTGGGCGTTGCCGGGTCCGAACATTTCGCCCCGGCCGCAGGCCAGGAGCTCTTCGAAGGTGTAGGCGCTCTTTTGCATGTGAACGCCCCTAGCACGGCGCCGGGGCGGGCCTCAATGTTACATTCGGCGACAATTGGTGAGAGCAGCGCTCAAAGGGATCGAAATCAGCGCCCCTTCGGACACTGCAAGGTCTCCTTGGCTCCCCAGATCTCGCCTTCCGGGGCCCAGCCCGACGCGCCGTCGGCCTTCAGGCGGCACCAGCCCTTCTCGCACTTGTCGAGATTGGCGATCGAGCGGCCGGCCAGATAGGCGCTGATCCGCGCCTCCGGCTTGGGCGAGGCGCGCAGGGGCAGGGGGCTGTCCTGCACCCGCATGGCGGTGCGCCGGCCGTCGGTGGTGCGCTTGTGCACCCAGGCAAGGCCGCCTTCGGGATCGCAGATCCGCCGCCACTCGCGGGTTTCGGCCACCACCTGCACCGGCAGGCCCTTGGCCTTGTAGATCCACAGCAGCCGGTGCTGCTCGTCCGGACCCTGACGCGCGTTGACCTCGCCGTACTTCAGCACGACGTAGCGCGGCACCGGCAGGCCCGACGGGGTCGTGGTCGGGGTCTGGGCGAGGGCGGGCCCCGCCAGCAGCAGCATCGCCCCTGCAAGACCGCCCAGCGCCGCTCCCCCCAAGGCCAATCCGCCCAGCGAACGATGTTTGCATTTCACCGGCATGTTGCTTGGCCGCTTCCGGCCCCTTTGCTACAGATTTCGAACGCCCGTCAGGGAAAGGCTTTTCGGACCGCTCATGCCTGCCCGCAAGCTCAAAGTCGTCGTCACGCGCAAGCTGCCCGATCCGGTCGAGACGCGCATGTGCGAACTGTTCGACACCGAACTGAACCTGTCCGACCAGCCGATGACCGCCGAAGAGCTGGTCGAGGCCATGGGACGGGCCGACGTGCTGGTGCCCACCATCACCGACCGCATCGACAGTCGCCTTCTGTCGCGATCGGGCGAGCGGCTCAAGCTGATCGCCAATTTCGGGGCCGGGGTCGACAATATCGACGTCGCCACCGCCAATGCGCGGGGGATCATCGTCACCAACACGCCTGGCGTCCTGACCGAGGACACCGCCGACCTGACCATGACCCTGATCATGGCCGCCTCCCGCCGTGTCGTCGAAGGGGCCGAGGTGGTCAAGGCCGGCGAGTTCCAGGGCTGGTCGCCGACCTGGATGCTGGGCCGCCGCCTGTGGGGCAAGCGCCTGGGCATCGTCGGCATGGGCCGCATCGGCCAGGCCGTGGCTCGCCGCGCCAAGGCCTTCGGCATGCAGGTGCACTACCACAACCGCAAGCCCGTCAGCCCGCGCATCGCCGAGGAGCTGGGCTGCACCTACTGGGAAAGCCTCGACCAGATGCTGGCCCGGATGGACATCATCTCGATCAACTGCCCGCATACCCCAGCCACCTACCACCTGCTCTCCGCCAGGCGCCTGAAGCTGCTGCGGCCGCACGCCATCGTCGTCAACACCGCCCGCGGCGAGGTGATCGACGAGGGCGCCCTGGCCAACATGCTGGCCCGCGGCGAGATCGCCGGCGCGGGCCTCGACGTCTACGAGCACGAGCCCGCCATCAATCCCAAGCTCCTGAAGCTGCCCAACGTCGTGCTGCTGCCGCACATGGGCTCGGCCACGGTCGAGGGCCGCATCGACATGGGCGAGAAGGTCATCGTCAACGTGAAGACCTTCATGGACGGCCACCGCCCGCCCGACCGCGTGATCCCGGCGATGCTGTAGGCTCGGGGACACATCGCCCTGGCTTGGCGGCCCCCAAAATCGCCCGAGCCGGCGATTTTCTCCGAAGCCCGCGCTTCAAGCTTGACCATGAGTGAGTAACATCCTCCCCTCGCCATTCCCTATGGTTGAGGTTTCTCATGGTTTCGCGTCGCCAAGCCATCGCGGGGGCTATGGCGTCCCCAGTACTGCTGTCGGGTTTCTCCGCGTTGGGCCAGCCGAGCCCGCCGACCGTCGAGGAATTCCTGCGGCCTGAACTCGACCGCGACATGGCGCTCTCTCCCGACGGCAAGCGGATCGCGATCCTGACCGTCAAGGTGGTGGGTGAGAAGAACGGCGAAAAGCAGACCTCCGCCACCGTCACGCTGCTGAACGCCGACTCCCCCGACACCGGCCGCACGCTGGTGCAACTCGGGGCGATGGACGGCTATCGGCTGGCGTGGGGCAGCGACAACCGCTTGCTGATCTGGATCCGCTCCGACGCGACCGAGGCGAGCGGGCGCAAACGCACCAAGAAGGAAAGCCCCAGCGTACGCCGCATCATCGCCGTCGACCCCGACGGCAAGAATCCCAAGGTGCTGTTCAACGACGGCACCGACCGGATCAGGAACATATACGACCTGTCCCGCGTGGTGGATCTGCTGCGCGACGACCCCAACTACGTGCTGATGCAGGCTTGGCGCCCCGACTTCGGGACCTGGGCGCTTTACAGGGTCAACATCAACACCGGCCTGCCGGTTCTGATGGAGCGAGGCGAGCAGAAGACCTGGGGCTGGGCGTTCCAGAACGGCGTGCCCGTCGTCCGCTACGACGGCAACTATCGCGGCACGGTGATGTCGATCTACACCCGCCCTCCGGGGGCGAAGGCCTGGACGTTCTACAAGAAAGTCCGAGCCGGTGACTGGGCCAAACAGGAGTTCGTGATCGTCGGCCCTACCCGCGAGCCGGGCGTCATGCTGGCGACCGCCTTTGTGGAAGGATCAGACACCACGGCGCTGCGCAAGTTCGACCTGTCCACGATGAGCCTCGGCGACCCCGTCGCCTCGCCACCCGGGCGCGACGTGGAGGCGGCGATCTATACTCCGTCCGGCGACCTCATCGGCGCCAGCTATACCGATGATCGCCGCAACTATCAGTTCGTCGACCCGGCGTTCGGACCGCACTTCCGGGCCCTGAACAAGTTTCTCGGCAACGAGTCCAACATCGACTTCTTCGACGTCAGCGCCGATGGCCAGCGCTTTCTGGCCCTTGTCAGCGGGCCTCGCGACGCGGGCTCCTATTATTTCTACGACCGCAAGGCCAAGCGCTTCGACGCCCTGGGCCAGAAGAAGCCCTGGCTGACGGCCGATCGTCTGGCCAAGGTCGAGGTGCTGAACGTCAAGACCCGCGACGGCGCGGCGATCACCGCCTACCTGACCGTGCCGTTGATACGGGGTCCGCGCCCACTGGTTGTCATGCCTCACGGCGGGCCGGAGATCCGCGACAGCGTCGAGTACGACGCCTTCGCTCAAGTGCTGGCGGCCCAGGGCTGGATGGTCCTGCAGCCCAACTTCCGGGGATCGGGCGGTTATGGCGAGGCCTTCGCCAAGTCAGGGCGCAAGCGCTGGGGCGGCCGCATGCAGGAGGACGTCGAGGACGCCGTGAGCCTGATGGCGGCGTCCGGCCGCATCGATCCCGGCAAGATCGCCATCTGTGGCTACAGCTACGGCGGCTATGCGGCCTTGATGGGGGCGGCCCGCCGTCCCGATCTCTACAAAGCGGTCGTGGCCATGGCCGGCGACAGCGACCTGCACGAAGCCATCGCCTTCGCCAAGGCCGAGGAGGGCGCGGATTCACCGGCCTACCTCTACTGGCTCGAAACCATCGGCGACCCAGCCACCGACGGCGAGGCCATGAGGGCCGCGTCGCCGGCCCTGCTGGCCGCCAAGTTCACGGCCCCGGTCCTGCTGATCAGCGGAACCGAGGACGACGTCGTTTCGCCCAAGCAGTCGAAGATCATGGCTCAGGCCCTGCGCGCGGCCGGCAAGAGCGTCGAACACATCGAGATGAAGGGCGTCGGCCACCGCGATCTGGAAGAAGAGCACTGGCGTCTGCTCTACACCCGCACGGTCGACCATATCGCCAAGGCCTTCGGCGCCTGAAGCCGCCTCAGCCCCGCATGTCGCCGGTCTCCATGAAGCGCTGGTGCCACGACAGCGCCTCGCCCGGCAGGGTCGGGGTCTGGCGGCCGTAGGCGCCCAGCTGGGCGCGCTGGAAATAGTCCTCCAGGGCCGGGCGGAAATCGGGGTGGGCGCAGTTGTCGATGATCACCCGGGCCCGCTGCTTGGGCGACAGGCCGCGCAGGTCGGCCAGGCCCTGCTCGGTGACGATCACCTGGACGTCCTGGTTGATGTGGTCGACGTGGCTGACCTGCGGGACGATGGCCGAGATCTTGCCGCCCTTGGCCGTCGACGGGGTCATGAAGATCGACACATAGGCGTTGCGGGCGAAGTCGCCCGAGCCGCCGATGCCGTTCTGGATGCGCGAGCCCATCACGTGGGTCGAGTTCACCGCGCCGTAGATGTCGGCCTCGATCAGGCCGTTCATGGCGATGCAGCCCAGGCGCCGGATCAGCTCGGGATGGTTGGAAATCTCCTGCGGGCGCAGGATCATCTTGTCGCGGAAGCTTGCCATGTCGGCGTTGAGGCCCGCGGCGGCCTCGGGGCTCAGCGAGAAGGCCGTGGCCGAAGCCATGCGCAGCTTGCCGGCGGCCAGGAGGTCGAGCATCCCGTCCTGGATCACCTCGGTATAGGCGGTCATGTTCTCGAACGGGGCGTCCACCAGGCCCGTCAGCACGGCGTTGGCGATGTTGCCCACGCCCGACTGCAGCGGCAGCAGCGAGGCGGGCAGGCGGCCCATCCTCACCTCGTGGGCGAAGAACTCCAGCAGGTGGCCGGCGATCGCCAGCGCCGAGGCGTCGGGGGCGGCGAAGGGCAGGTTGCGGTCGGGCGCGTCGGTCTCGACCACCGCCACGACCTTGCTCGGATCGACCCGGAACCAGGCCTCGCCGATGCGGTCGTCGGGCCTCACCAGCGGGATCGGTACGCGGTTCGGCGGCAGGGCGGTGCCGTAGTAGATGTCGTGCATCCCCTCCAGCGCCGGGTTCTGCCAGCGATTGACCTCGAGAATGATCTTCGAGGCCCGGTCCAGCCAGGTCTTGTTGTTGCCCACCGACGAGGACGGGATCAGCGAGCCGTCGGCGCGGATCCCGGCGATCTCGACCACCGCCGTGTCGAGCGGACCCAGGAACCCCTGCCAGGCCATCGGGGCGACCTGGCTCAGGTGCATGTCGAAATACTCCATCTCGCCGCGATTGATCTTCTCGCGGGCGATGGGGTCGGAATTGTAGGGCAGCCGGAACTCGACGCCGTCGCTCTTGGCCAGGGCGCCGTCCAGCTCAGGGCCGGTCGAGGCGCCGGTCCACACCTTGACCCGGAACGGCTGGCCGGCGGCGTGGGCGGTCTCGATGCGCTCGGCCAGGGCCAGCGGCACGGCCTTGGGATAGCCCGAGCCGGTGAAGCCGCTCATGCCGACGGTCGAGCCCGGCTCGATCAGGCCGGCGGCGTCCTGCGCGCTCATGACCTTGGCGGCCAGGCCGGGGTGGGCGATGCGAGAGGTGGTCATCGGTTTTCTCCCTTGGCCGACCGGCGGCAAGGGGGAGGTCCGCCGGGACCGGCGGCCGGCAACCTAGACCAAACGATCCACCGACTCGACCCCGTAAAGCCCCGTAGGCACAAGGTTTTCGCCGAACGGCGCTATGCTCCGCAGGCGGTACAGGCGGGGTCCGCGCCGATGCGTACCGTGCGGGTCTCGGCCGCCAGGGCGTCGTAGATCAGGAGGCGCCCGTCGAGCGGCTTTCCGGCTCCGGTGATCACCTTCACCGCCTCCAGCGCCATCATCGAGCCGATCACGCCGGCCAGGGCGCCGACGACGCCCACGAGGGCGCAGGTCTCGGCGTCCGGCGGAACCTCGGGCACCAGGCAGCGATAGCAGGGCTGGCCGTGGAACACGCCCACCTGGCCCGTCCAGCGCCCCAGGGCTCCGCTGACCAGCACCTTGCCTTGCGCCAGGCAGGCGTCACTGACCGCGAAGCGGGTGGAGAAGTCGTCGGTGCCGTCGAGCACGATGTCGTAGCCGCGCACGATCTCGCGGGCGTTGGCCTCGTCCAGCCAGACGGGGTGGGGGACCACCGCCACGTTCGGGTTCAGCGCCGCCAGATGCGCGGCCGCCGCCTCGACCTTGGGCTTGCCGACGTCGGCTTCCGCATAGAGCACCTGGCGCTGCAGGTTCGACAGCGACACCGTGTCGGCGTCGGCGATGCCGATCGTCCCCACCCCGGCGGCCGCCAGATAGAGGGCCGCGGGCGCGCCCAGCCCGCCAGCGCCGACGATCAGAACCCTGGCCGCCTTGAGCTTCTGCTGCCCCGGCCCGCCGATCTCGCGCAGCACCAAGTGGCGGGCGTAGCGCTCGACCTCGCGTTCCGAAAAGCTCATGGCGCTTGACCCTCCAGGCCGGCCTCGCCACATGCGAAGCCATGCAAAGCTCGAACTCGTTCCCCGACTGGCACGGCACCACCATTCTCGCGGTGCGCAAGAACGGCCAGACCGTGATCGCCGGCGACGGACAGGTGTCCATGGGCCCAACCGTCGTCAAGGGCAACGCCCGCAAGGTCCGCCGCCTGGCCGGAGGCGCCGTCGTCGCCGGCTTCGCCGGGGCCACGGCCGACGCCTTCACCCTGATCGAGCGGCTGGAAGCCAAGCTCGAACAATATCCCAACCAGTTGGCCCGGGCCTGCGTGGACTTGGCCAAGGACTGGCGCACCGACCGCTACCTGCGTCGGCTGGAGGCCATGCTGCTGGTCGCCGACAAGGACGCCATCTACACCGTCACCGGCGTCGGCGACGTGCTGGAGCCGGGCGAAAGCCCCGGCGGCGGCGCGGTCGCGGCCATCGGCTCGGGCGGCAACTACGCGCTCGCCGCGGCGAAGGCCCTGATCGACCAGGACCTGACCGCGGAGGAGATCGCCCGCCGCGCCATGGCCATCGCCGCCGAGATCTGCGTCTACACCAACGGCAACCTGACGGTTGAAAGCCTCTGATGACCGAGTTCTCCCCCCGCGAAATCGTCTCCGAACTGGATCGCTTCATCGTCGGCCACGCCGAGGCCAAGCGCGCCGTGGCCGTGGCCCTGCGCAACCGCTGGCGCCGCCGCCGCACCCCGGCCGACCTGCAGGACGAGATCACCCCCAAGAACATCCTGCTGATCGGCCCCACCGGCGTGGGCAAGACCGAGATCGCCCGCCGCCTGGCCAAGCTGGCCCAGGCGCCCTTCCTCAAGGTCGAGGCCACCAAGTTCACCGAGGTCGGCTATGTCGGTCGCGACGTCGACCAGATCGTCCGTGACTTGGTGGAAAGCGCCCTGGCCATGGTCCGCGACAAGCGCCGCGCCGGCGTGAAGGCCAAGGCCGAAGCCGCCGCCGAGGACCGCATCCTCGACGCCCTGACCGGCCCCGGCGCCACGGCGGCCCGCGACAGCTTCCGCAAGAAGCTCCGCGCCGGCGAACTCGACGACAAGGAGATCGAGCTGACCCTGGCCGACAACGGCGGCGGCGGCATGTTCGAGATTCCCGGCCAGCCCGGCGCCTCGGTGCTGAACCTGGGCGAGATGATGAAGTCGTTCGGCGGCGGCCGCACCAAGACCCACAAGACCACGGTCTCGGGCGCCTGGGCGCCGCTGATCGCCGAGGAGAGCGACAAGCTGCTCGACCAGGAGGCCCTGACGCAGGAAGCCCTGGCCCTGGCCGAGAACCACGGCATCGTCTTCCTCGACGAGATCGACAAGGTCGCCAGCAGCTCCCAGCGCGGCGGCGCCGACGTGTCCCGCGAAGGCGTGCAGCGCGACCTGCTGCCGCTGATCGAGGGCACGACGGTGTCGACCAAGTACGGGCCGGTGAAGACCGACCACATCCTGTTCATCGCCTCGGGCGCCTTCCACGTCGCCAAGCCGTCGGACCTGCTGCCCGAGCTGCAGGGCCGCCTGCCGATCCGCGTGGAGCTGAAGGGCCTGTCGCGCGACGACATGCGCCGCATCCTCACCGAGCCGGAAGCCAACCTGCTGCGCCAGCACCAGGCCCTGATGGCCACCGAGAACCTGACCCTGGTGTTCACCGACGAGGCCATCGACGCCCTGGCCGACGCGGCCGTGGCGGTCAACGCCTCGGTCGAGAACATCGGCGCCCGTCGCCTGCAGACGATCATGGAAAAGGTCGTCGAGGAGATCAGCTTCACCGCCACCGACCACGGCGGCGAAACCGTCACCATCGACGCCGACTACGTCAACAAGCGCGTCGGAACCCTGGCGGCGAATGCGGATCTGAGCCGGTATATTCTCTGACGGGGAGGGGGAAGGCGGCCTGAAAGATCCTCCCCCTCTGGGGGAGGCGGCCCGAAGGGCCGGAGGGGGGCCGTTCTCAGCTTCCGAGGCGCCGGCCAGCCTCGCACCAACTCCCCCCACCGATCGCTTCGCGATCGCCTCCCCCACAGGGGGAGGTTCCTGGTTATGGGGATAGAGCAGCGTGGATCCCCGGCGTTCGGCGAAA
>NZ_QDKQ01000040.1 GCF_003116815.1 Caulobacter endophyticus | reverse complement strand
ACGCTTCGCCCACCGGCCGTTGCCGTCCATGATGATGGCCGCATGCAGTCCCGCGCCGGCCTCGCCCCCGGGGCGCGCGGTCTTGGTCTGCAGGCCGGTCTTCGGCGACATTGTGGTCCTCCTGGCCAGCATGTAAGGCCCCGCTGACGGCTGACCGCCTTGAATGGGCGCTGGCCGGGCGAAATTCAAGCGGACAAACAAAGCCTTAGTGTCATCGCCGAGCTCGACCCTGAAATCTGCATGTTCTTGGGCGAACAGCGTAAGCGAATGTCGCAAGTGTTCGGTCGGGCGGTCCCTGCCCGAAGGCGCAAGGCAGGCGCTTTCGCGGCATTTCAGCATGAGACCACAAAGATTTGTGAGGGACTGAGCGCAGCGTTGAAGGCGTACGGCGTTCAAGCGATGGCTTGGCGCTGCGCGCATCAAACGAGATGGCCCCGGCGCGGGGTAGATCGCCGGGGCCTGGATTGGGGACTTCCGTTGCTCGTTGAGCGAGACCTTAACGGGCCAAGCCACCCCAGGTTCCAAAGCACTTCGCCGTGAAGGTTTTTGAGCGCCGGCTTAAAGCGCCGGGTTCGCTTAGCGTCGCGATTCAACCTGCCGTGGACATGCTCGAGGGCGGCGCATACAACATCAAGCGTGTATCTCCTGGCATGCAGGCTGTCTGCGGCAGGACCGGGCGCAAACTTCAACCATTTCGTGCCCCTATCCAGCGTTTCCTTAGCATCCCCAACGGTTCGCGACGCGCGACATGGAGGACAAGGTGGCAACGACGCTTTATCAGATTTATTTTCCAGGTGGCGTTTGGACGAACGCGCCTCTCTCCTACGCTGGCTTCGCCGCAGAGCTCGGGCTGAAGGGTCTTTCGATCGCAGTCATTGATAGCGCCGCCGAAGAGGCGCTGTTGTTCAATCGGATCAACGCCTATTTCGGCTGGCAGTCGATGTGGATCGGCGATCCCGGCGTTTACAGCAATTGGCTTGAAGGTTTCCCGGACGCGGATCTGGGAGACCATCCCCTGATCGACTACGCCTTGGAGGATGGATATCCCGCTGGCTACGGCTGGCGAGACGACGCGGCAAGCGCCAGTTCCGCGCTCGTGGAGCACGTCGTGAGCGACCAATACGTCGGCGATGACGGCAATGACTGGGTGTTCTCGTTGGAGCCCGGACTGGACCTTGACGGACGCGGCGGCGGGGACGTGCTGGTGGGCACCCCGGGCGCTGAGACAATCAACGGCGGTGCTGGCGATGACGCCATCTATGGCGTTGATGGAGCCGATGTTCTTCGCGATGGAGAGGGCGCTGACTACGTGCAGGGCGGCCTGCAAGCCACGGTTCAGGCTGCGGCCGATGGCGACAACGATCGCTATTGGGTCGGCAGAGTGGACTACTCCAAGACGACCGCAGGGATCACGATCGACGGCTTCATCGCGTCCAGCAGTCAGATCGGCACCGACGATCTTGGGCAATCGGACACGGTTTTCACGACTGGCGCCGACGATAACATCCGTTGGCATGGACGGGCGGTCGTCGCCGGCCAAGGAAATGACCACGTAGAAGGCGGCTTCGACGGCACGGTGGCGGCGCACCTGCAGGGCGGCGTAGGCGACGACACACTTGTACTGCACAAGCTTGGCGGCAAAGCGATCGGCCAGTTCGGCGAGGATGTGTTGTGGGCCCTGGCCGAGGGCGACAGCTATGCGCACGAATTGACGGGAAACAATTTCTCCGACGAGTTTCACTTCGATGGGTTCTTGAACACAGCGCGCGCTCGCCAAATCGTTTGGGACATGGATGTCTCCGGTGACGACGAGGACCTCCTCTTCTTCCACAACATGATCGAGGGGCCCGCGCCGGCGTCCGTCGCCGATGCGATCGGCGCCGGCAATCTTCGGATAAGGGAGATCGGCGGCTACACCTACCTGGATTTCGATCAGGACGGCGGCGGCGACCTCTTCGACGCGACGATCACGCTCAAGGGCGTCTTTGGCGCGGCGCTCTACGATAATATCGTGTTCATTTGAACGCAGACGACCGTCGAGGCCGACACCCTGGCCTGACGATCGGCTGAGGCGCTTCATGCTGAACCGTGCTCTGCCTTCTCCAGCGCGGCTGGCAGGCTGGACGTGTTGTCGCCGGCAGGCTCATGCCTGGCTGCGCAAGCCGGATAAGGGCCGGTCGGCGACGAGGCCAGCAGAACCCGGGGTGCAATCCACGCTTATCCTGTCGCCGTTTCGTCACTGACCGCCGTGGCAATCGACGATCTCCCGGCGGCGGACCTCACCGAGGCAATCGCTAGGCCAAGCCTGCATAGTCTCAGCCGAAGTTGCGATCCGGCCAAGCTCGGGGAACTCTAGCCCCGGGTTTGAACATGGGAACGCGCACAGGACGTGGGGGTTGTTCGTTGCGGCGCGCCGCCGCTCGGGCAACGGCCTTCAGCGCGGCGACAGTTTCCTCGCGTACATGCATCACCGCCTCGACGCCGCTTTGGCGCGCCTCGCCGGATCCCCATGGCCATACACTTTGACGGCTTGAATGTTGATGGTCTGGGCGCCCTGGTGGATGTCCTCGAGGCCAGTCCTGATTGCGTGAAGATCCTTGACGCCGAGGGCCGCATCCACGCCATCAACTCGGCTGGCTGCGCTTTCCTCTGCCAGTCGAGCCACGCCCTCGAAGGCCGGCTCTGGGCGGAGTTCCTGCCAGAGCCCGTCCGCGAAGCGGCCAGGCGCGCCGTGGCGGGCGCGCTTGAGGGGGCGACCCTGCGCCTGTCGACGCCCTGCGAAACCCCGCACGGCATCCGCCATTGTGATCTGACGGTCTCCCCCCTGCGCAGCGCGGGCGGCGCACGCGTCGTGGCGATCCTGGCCGTGACGCGCGACGTCACCGATCTCGTTCTGGGTCGGCTGGCCGCAGAACAGTCGGCACGCGACATGGCCCGCCAGTCGGCGGCCCTGCGCGCCGCGGGTCTTGTAGCCAAGCTCGGCGCTTGGGAGATCGACTACCAGCGCAAGGAAATCTTCTGGTCCGACGAGATCTGGACATTGATGGGACAGGTCCCGCGGCCGCTCGCCCTTGAGGACGCCGACTCCGTCCTGTCGGGCGAAGACCGTGAGCAATTGCGCGCCGCGCTCCAGGCCTGCGCCCAGAGCGGAGAGCCGTTCGCTCTGGATGTACCGGTGACGCGCAACGACGAGACGCGGATCTGGGTGCGCATCTTCGGCGAGCGCGATCTTGGCGGGCAGATCCTCCGCGGGGCCGTCCAGGACATCACCGCACAGCGCGCGGCCGAAGCCGAGCTGGTCGCCGCGCGCGACGCCGCCCAGGCCGCAAGCGCCGCCCAGAGCGCTTTCCTGGCAAACGTCTCCCATGAAATCCGCACGCCGCTACATGGCATCCTTGGCATGGCGCAGGTGATGGAGACCGAAGCGCCCACGCCGCTCCAGCGCGAACGCCTGACCATCATCCGCCAGTCGGGTGACACCTTGATGGCCTTGCTCAACGACATCCTCGACCTGGCCAAGATCGAGTCCGGCCACATTGAGCTGCGCGAGCGGGAGTTTGACCTCGCCGCGGCGCTCACGGCGGCCTGCGGGCCGTTCACCTATCTGGCCGCCCAGCGCGATCTGGCCTTCGAAGTCATGATCGAGCCCGAGACGGCAGGGCGCTGGATCGGCGACGAACTGCGCCTACGTCAGATCCTCTCGAACCTGGTCTCCAACGCCGTCAAGTTCACCCAGGCCGGCAGCATCAACGTGCTGGCCCAGGCGACGCCGCACGGCCTAGCCATTTCGGTGGCGGACACCGGCCAGGGGATTTTTCCGGGCGACGTGGGCCAGCTCTTCGAAAAATTCAGTCAAGGGCGCGGGCCTGGCGTGAATGGCGGCGCAGGTGTGAGGGGAACAGGACTGGGCTTGGCCATTTGCCGACAACTGGCGCATCTGATGGGTGGCGAGGTCTCGGTCGAGACCGCGCTAGGCCGCGGCTCGACGTTCGAATTGTCCGTGCCTCTCCAGCGCGCCAGCCCGCCCGAGGCGTCCATCGCCGCCAAGGCGGCGGAAGACCCTTTCGTCCAGGCCGGCCCCTTGCGGATCCTGGCCGCCGAGGACAATCCGACCAACCAGCTGATCCTGAGGTCGATGCTAGCCCCACTAGGTGTCGAACTCCTGATCGTTGGGGACGGTCTCTCAGCCGTAGAAGCGATGGGCGTGGCGTCCTTCGACATCATCTTGATGGACATTCAGATGCCGCGTCTCGACGGCGTGGAAGCCACTAAGCGAATCCGCGCGCTGGAGCGCGATCATGATCTGCGTTCAACGCCGATCGTGGCGCTGTCGGCCAACGTCATGGCCCATCAGGTCGAGTCGTATCGCGCCGCAGGCATGGACGACGTGGTCGAAAAACCCATTGATCTGGCCCGTCTTTATGCCGTTCTCGAAAGCGTCGTCGAGGCGCGATGATGGACGACGCCAAATCCGTCTGGCAGCGGCCAAATCAGCGGAGCCCAATACGAGGCCTGGAGAGCAGCGCCCCTGTGCAGCTAGACCTTGTCCAGACGGGAGATCGCCGCCTTGAGCGGCCGTTCGCCATCGCAATAACCGTCCCAGGCTGAACTTAGTCAACAAGGCCGGAACCATCCGAAGGGTACCTGGCGGATCCAAGCCCTTCCTTACTCAGATCCAGGAGAGCGGCATCGACACAGGCGCCCCAGGCCGACCACGCGGCGACAACGGCGCCACGGCGGTGGCCATGCGATCGTTGCGCAGATACCTACCATTATCTGGCTCGTCTTGAAGGGCCGTCCTATGTTGCAATTGTCGTTGGCTTTGATTTCGTCAAAAGCAGCCCTGGAGCCCGGAGACTTAGCTTCTACCGATATTGTCTTAGTGAATGAGCTCCATCAGCGTCCGTAAAATAGTCGCGAGTCGAGCTTGGTCCTGGCGCCCAATTGAGCCGCTCAGACGGCGGTCATGAGCAAGTGTCGGTCTCGATCAACACCCGCCCTGGAGCCGGGGAACTTTACCGATACCGACATTGCGCCGGTGAGCGGACGCCGGCCATGTCCGCAAAGGGTGGTTAGGAGACTCTGGCTCTGCGCTTGATCAGGGGGCCAGTCGCCAGAATGACCGTAGCTAGCCCGAGCAGGGGCGCTCCGACGAAAAAGGCGTTGAGCATAAGCTCTGCGAACGCAAACGAGACGAGATCGGGCGGCGCAAATGTAAGTCCGAGCAGCCCACCGCACCCAAGAAGCGAGAGTAGCGACATTAGCCTGAGGCCAGAAACGTTGCTGGCTGTCCGCGACGCAGAATTCCAAGCCAGCAGTGCCCCGGCCGTTAGCGAGATCACGCCCAGCGGCAAACCTATCCCTAGAAAGACAAGCTCGGGATACGACTCAGAGGGCCGCCCCTGAACCTGCCAAACAAGAGGCGTCAGGCCTAGCACAGCCATTAACGCGAACGCCGCCAAGCCGACCCAGAATGCCATAGTCCGAGCGTTCATCTTTGAGCCCTCACGAAGCGCAATCGTGGGCGAGGTTTCCAATGTCCGCAACGGGTGGGTTGGAAAGCTGACCAGTCAGTTTTCGATAGGACCCCGCACGGGAAAGTTCTGGAGCTGACGGCGCAAATCGGCTGCGGCCTCGGAAAGCGAGGGGCCAACCGGGACATTGAAGCCGTGCTGGACCAATTCATCCCCTGCTTTGGACCAGGGCGGGGCAGCTTCCAGCGCGAAACTCACGCGCAAGGTCTGAGGATTGAGTAGTTCGA
>NZ_QDKQ01000039.1 GCF_003116815.1 Caulobacter endophyticus | reverse complement strand
AACGCGCCATCGCGCGGGAGACTGCGAAGTCGCGCCCAAAGATCCTCCCCCTGAAGGGGGAGGTGGCCCGAAGGGCCGGAGGGGGAAGTTCCTGATGCGCTCAGCACATCCCCAAAGGCGGGAATCCCTTCCCCCTCAGTCGCTCCGCGACAGCTCCCCCTTCAGGGGGAGCATCTGGATGAAGGGCCGGAGGGGGAAGTTCCTGATGAGGTCAGTTCATCCGCAACGGCAGCAATCATTTCCCCCTCAGTCGCTCCGCGACAGCTCCCCCGTCAGGAGGAGCATCTTGAGGACGGGCCGGAGGGGGTTGCCGACAGGCGATCCTACTTCCGCCCCAGCGCCCCCGCGATCGCCGACCAGGGCACGAGCTTGAAGTTCTGGTGCTGCGGCGGGAACACGTTGCGGCCGTCTTGGGCGACGAAGGCGCCGTCTTCCAGGCCCGCGCCCAGCGAGGCGCTGGTGACGTCCAGGCCGTCGGTTTCGGAGATCCCGTCGATGCCCCTGGCCCCGTCGGCGGTCACCGCGAACCTGCCGACATAGGCGTTGTCGCCCTCGCGGCGATAGACGGCGTAGCTGTTGTTGCCCTGGCTGGAGACCACCAGATAGCCATTGCCGCCCGCCTGCCGGTAGAGACCGATCCCTTCCAGGTCGTCCTTCAGGGCCGGGTTGGAGGCCACGCGGTCGATCGCCTTGGGCGCCTTGCGGTCCGTCGGCTCGGCGCTCAGGCGCCACAGGGCGACATCCTCCTCGGCCACGTACAGGGCGCCCGTCTCGTCGTCGGCGACGCAGCCCTCGGTCTGGGTGTCGAACTTGACGTCGCGCACCGGCGCGGCGCGGACCTTGCCACTGGCCTGGGCGACCAGCTTCCACTGCCGCACCAGGCCGTCGGGGTCGCCGACGAAGACATAGGTCTCGCCCTTGCGGCCGCGATACATGCAAAGGCCGTAGGGGTCCGACAGGCCCGTGGCCTGCACCCCGTCGGCGACCGAGGTCAGCTGCCGCGTCGCCGGGTCGAGCGTATAGAGGGCTATCGACTTGTGGGTGCGGTCGCTAGCGGCCACCAGGACCGTCTCGCGGTCGCCGAGCTTGAAGCCCGAACGCAAGTCGACATTGTTCATCTTGCCGTCGGCCAGGTACTGCAGCGGCTGGCCCGACAGGTCGTAGACCAGCAGGCCGCCCTTCTTGTCGGTGGCGATGATGGCGCTCCTGGCCGGATCGGCGGGATTGGCCCAGATCGCCGGGTCGTCGGCGGCGTCGCCGTCGTGGTCGACGGGCTTGGTCTCCATGGTCGGCCGCACGGTGGGCAGGCCCTTGGCGGGCCTGGAGCCGGCGGCGTCACCGGTCGCCAGCTTCAGGCCGGCGGCGACCTCGGCCCACGAGACGACCTTCATGTTCGCATCGGCCTTGCGGTCGTCGGCCACCAGCAGCGCCCCGGCCGGCAGGCGATCGCCAAGAGGGCTGCGCAGGGCGAACAGGCCCGAGGGGTTCTCGACGGCGTTCTGGTCGCCGGCCTTGATCTGGAAGGCGCCCACATAGGCGTCGTCCCGGGCGCGGTCATAGACCAGGTAGTCGCCGGCGCTGGCGTTGGCGGCCACCAGGAAGCGGGCCGTCTGGCCGCCGTCGACCAGCGCCAGGCCCGCCACCTCGCTGGCGATCTGGCCAAGGCGCGTAGCGTCGATCAGGGTCGGAACCGGCTCGGCCTCCGGATCGGCGTCGTACCGCCAGATGCCGACCGCCTCCTGGGCCACGTAGAGCGCTCCGGTCGCGTCGTCGCTGACGCAGTACTTGGCCTCGGACGACAGGTGCAGGCGGCGTACGATGCGTCCGTCCAGCCTGCCTTCGGCGGTGGGGAACAGCAGCCACTGGTCCATCTGGCCGGCCACGCCCAGGGTGAAGGCGTAGAGCGCCCCGTCGCGGGCCCCGCGATGCAGGCAGACGCCTTCGCCGGCATAGCCCAGCTCCAGCGGCTTGGCGTCGAGGCTCGTCGCCTGGCCGGTGGCGAAATCATACGAGGCCAGCCGCAGGCGCCCGCCCTTGCGGTCCAGCAGCGCCAGCAGCGGCTTGCCGTCCTGCTCGCGCACGTCGACGCCATAGACCTCGCCGCCGGCGATCGCGCCGACCTTCCTGCCGTCGAGGCCATAGAGCTCCAACCCGCCGCCTTCGCCGGTGGCGGCGACGAGGCTCCTTTCCGGGGCAGCCGGATTGCGGATCAGCGCCACGCCGTTGGCGCCGCCCTCGGCGGTGGGGGCGGTCGAGACGATCGGAGCGACCGCCGGGGCTTGGGCCTGTGGGGCCTGGGCCTTTGGGGGTTGGGCCTGGGCCGCTCCAGGGCCGAGCAGGAAGGCGAGCACGCCGACGGCGGCGCTGGCGCGAAGATGGGTCATGCGGCTTGTCCCCCGGATAACTGCGTTCTGGCCGGTCGGCCGCGCGCGTGGGCTTATGCGACGATTTCGACACGGATTGATGACGGCCGGGTCTTTTCCACCGGAGGGGCGTTCCCTTGCGTCGGCGCGGCGATAGGCTGCGCCGACTCTCAACCATCCGGAGCCGCAATGTTCGACGTCGCCCTCGAGACCGCCCCCGCGCCTGAAGCTCCGGTCTCGCAAGTCGTCGTCACCGGCGCGCGCTTGCCGCCGTCAGCCGGGGAGGGGGCGTTCGCCATCACCACTCTGGACGATCCGGCCTGGGCGCGCTCGCCGCGGCTGGACGAGCAGCTGGCGCGGGCGCCGGGCGTATCGCTGTTCCGTCGCACCTCCAGCCTGGCGGCCAATCCGACCACGCAAGGGTTGTCGCTGCGGGCCATCGCCCCGTCCGGAGCCGGGCGGGCGCTGATCACGCTGGACGGCGTGCCGCAGAACGATCCCTTCGGCGGCTGGGTGATCTGGAGCGGCCTGCCGGCCGAGACCATCCAGTCGGTGCGCCTCGTGCGCGGGGCCGGGGCCCAGGCCTATGGCGCCGGCGCCCTGACCGGCGTCGTCGCCCTGGTCGGTCGCGACGGCGGCGCGCCGGTGCTGGAAGCGGGCGTCGAGGCCGGCGGCCTGGGCTATCGCCGCGCGGCGGTCAACGCCGGCAGCGGCGGCCTGCTGGCCAGCGTGACGGCCGAGCGGTCCGACGGCTGGACCCCGGTGCGCGAGGGGCGCGGCGAGACCGACGAGGCGCTGGCGCTCGACACGTGGTCGGCGGCCCTGCGCTACGATACGCGCCTGTCGTCGGGTCCCGCCATGGCCGCCCGCGTCGCCGTCTATGACGAGAACCGCCGCTCGGGCCTGGTCGGCGCGGACGCCCGCTCGCGCGGCGCCCAGGCCAGCCTGACCCTTGCGCAATCGCCCGCCCAAGGCCGCAACGGCTGGCGGCTGCAGGCCTGGACGCTGCTCAGCGACCTGCAGAACCGCTCGGTCGCCGTGGGCGCTGGCCGGGCCTTCACGACCCCGGCCAACGACCAGTTCGAGACGCCCGCCTACGGCTATGGCTTCAACGCCGCCCTGCGCGGCGTGCGCGGGCCTCTGGAATGGGAGATCGGCGCCGACTTCCGCGCCGCCGAGGGCGAGACCCACGAGCGTTTCCGCTACATGAGCGGCCAGTTCACCCGCCTGCGCGAAGCCGGCGGCCAGACCACGACCCTGGGCGCCTATGCCGACGCCAGCTGGACCGCCGGACCCTGGCTGGTCACCGGCGACCTGCGTCTCGACCACTGGCGGGCCTTCGACGCCCGCCGCCGCGAGTTCGACTTGCAGGCCGGCGCGGCGATCCTCGACGAGACCCCGGCCGGCCGCTCGACGACCACGCCCACCGGCCGCGTCGGCCTGCGCCGCGATCTTGGCCTCGGCTTCGTGCGCACGGCCGCCTACGCCGGCTTCCGTCCGCCCAGCCTCAACGAGCTGCACCGGCCGTTCAGGGTCGGCAACGACGTCACTGAGGCCAATGCCGCCCTAAAGCCCGAGCGCCTGTACGGCGTCGAGGCCGGGGCGGGGCTGGAAGGCGAGGGGGCCAGCGTCTCGGTCACCCTGTTCATCAACCGGTTGCAGGATCCGGTGGCCAACGTCACGATCGGCCAGGGGCCGGCGATCTTCCCGACCGCCGGCTTCATCCCGGCTGGCGGCGTGCTGCGCCAGCGCCAGAACGTCGGCCGCATCGACGCCGTCGGGGTGGAACTGGAGGGGCGCGCGGATCTTGGCGAGCGCCTAGTGCTGACCGGCGCGGTGATGGCCACGGAGGCCGAGGTCGACGGCGGATCCGAGGCTCCTCAGCTGACCGGCAAGCGGCCGGCCCAGGCCCCGCGCCTGGCCGCCTCGGCGGGTCTTGAGTGGCGGGCCAGCGAGCGCCTGGGCCTGTTCCTGGCCGCCCGCCACGAGGGCGCGCGCTTCGATGACGACCTCAACACCCGCCGGCTGGCCGCCGCCACCACCCTTAACCTGTCGGCCCGCTACAGCGTCAGCGCCTCGACACGCCTGGAGATCGACCTGCGCAACGCCTTCGACGCGGCGGTCTCCACCGGCCGCACCGGCGACGGGATCACCAGCTACGACGCCCCCCGCAGCCTGCGGGTGGGGGTGGTCTATGTCCGCTGAAGTCGGATAAAAAGAAAAGCAAATTTATTTATTCCATTGACGGCGAACCGCCGCCCGTGATCACCTCCGCTTCAAGCCAACCGCCCGCGCCACCAAGGCGCTGTGCAGGACTTGGGGGAGGAAACCATGACTTTCGGGCCCGGCCCCGACGCGCCTTCGCGTCCACGAAACGCCTTCCTCCCCGCCTGATCGACTGAGGCCTTCGTCGCCTCGCGGTCCGCCGGTTCACCCGCGCCTTTCCCAAGACTCCTGCAAGCGGGAGCCAAGGGACCGGCGGGCCGTCATTCTCTTCACTCCCTCCAGCGTGAGCTTCATGAAGCGCCTCGTCCCGACCCTGGCGGCCGTCGCCCTGCTGGTCGCCGCCACATCGGCCCTGGCCGACGATCCGCCGCCGCCTCTGCCCGACAACGGCTTGGCCCGCACCCCGCCGATGGGCTGGAACAGCTGGAACAGGTTCGGCTGCGACGTCGACGAGACCCTGATCCGGCGCATGGCCGACGCCATGGTCGCCTCGGGCATGAAGGACGCCGGCTACGACTACGTCGTCATCGACGACTGCTGGCACGGCGAGCGCGACGCGCGCGGCGATATCCAGCCCGATCCCAAGCGCTTCCCGAACGGCATGAAGGCCCTGGGCGACTACATCCATTCCAAGGGCCTGAAGTTCGGCATCTATTCCGACGCCGGCCTGAAGACCTGCGCCGGCCGTCCCGGCAGCCGCGGCTACGAATACCAGGACGCCCGCCAGTACGCCGCCTGGGGCGTCGACTATCTCAAGTACGACTGGTGCATGGCCGGCACGCAGGACGCGCCTTCGTCCTACTACATCATGTCGGCCGCCCTGCAGGCCTCGGGCAGGGACATCGTCTTCTCGATCTGCGAGTGGGGCAATTCCAGGCCCTGGACCTGGGGCGCGTCAGTCGGAAACCTCTGGCGCACCACCGGAGATATCTACGACGCCTGGGAAGGCGTGAAGGGCTACAGCCTGGGCGTCATGAACATCCTCGACAAGCAGGTCGAGCTTTATCCGTTCGCCAGGCCCGGCCACTGGAACGATCCGGACATGCTGGAGGTCGGCAACGGCGGCATGACCACCGAGGAATACCGATCGCACTTCAGCCTCTGGGCCATGCTGGCCGCGCCGCTGATCGCCGGCAACGACATCGGCCACATGGACGCCGACACCAAGGCCATCCTGACCAACAAGGAGGTCATCGCCGTCGATCAGGACCCGCTCGGCGCCCAGGCGAGGCGGGTGTCCAAGCAGGGCGACCTGGAGGTCTGGGCCAGACCGCTGCAAGGCGGCGGCAGGGCGGTCGTTCTACTGAACAGGGGCCAGGCCCCGGCCAGCATCCGTGTCGACTGGGCGATGCTCGACTATCCGCGAACCCTGCCGGCCAGGGTCCGCGACCTGTGGGCCGCCAAGGACCTGGGCATACGCAAGATCGGCTACGAGGCGCAGGTCGCGCCCCATGACGTTGTCATGCTCAAGGTCACGCCCTGACTTGTAGTACGAATAAGTAAAAAGGCTTTTTTTATTCTGGCGTGCACGGCGGACCCACGGTAAGCCTCGCTCGCTGGAGGTTGCGGCGTCCGGTTGATCCGGAGGCGGCGAAGGAGTTTCGAGTGATCCAGATCGGGATCGATTTCGGCGGCACCAAGATCGAGGCGGCGGCCCTGTCGCCGGAGGGGCGCGTGCTGTCGACCCTGCGCGCCGCCACGCCAGGCGACTACGAGACGGCGCTGACCGTGGTGCGCGATCTCGTGGACCGAACCGAGCAGGCTGTCGGTGGACGGGGCTCGGTCGGCGTCGGCGCGCCCGGCTCGATCTCGCCGCGCACCGGCCTGATCCGCAACGCCAACACCATCTATTTGAACGGCCGGCGCTTCCGGGAAGACCTGGAAGCCACGCTCGAACGGCCCATTCGTCTCGCCAACGACGCCAACTGCCTGGCCCTGTCGGAATCCGTCGACGGCGCGGCGGCCGGCGCGCGGGTGACCTTCGCGGTGATCATAGGCACCGGCTGCGGCGGCGGCCTCGTGGTCGACGGCAAGCTGATCGAGGGCGCCAACGGCGTCGGCGGCGAATGGGGTCATGTGCCTCTGCCCTGGCCCAGGGCCGAGGAGAGCCCCGGTCCGCAATGCTGGTGCGGCCGCCACGGCTGCCTGGAGACCTGGATCTCAGGCACGGGCTTCCGCCGCGATTTTCGCGAGCACGGCGGGGCCGACCTCAGCGGCGCGGCCATCGTCGAGGCCGCGGCTGCGGGCGATCCGATCGCCCAGAGCGCGCTGGATCGCTATCTCGACCGTTTGGCCAGAGGCCTGGCGGTGATCGCCGACATCGCCGATCCGGACGTCTTTGTGCTGGGCGGCGGCATGTCCAATGTCGAACTGCTGTACGAGCGCCTGCCGGCCCTGGTCGCGCCGCATGTCTTCACGGATCGCTGGGAGAGCCGGATCGCCAAGGCCCGCTGGGGCGACTCCTCGGGCGTACGGGGAGCCGCGCGCCTGTGGAGCCTGGCCGACTGGGCCGGCGACGTCGCGGCCTGACAGACCATGGGGCTGGCGCGCTTCCTCATCGTCGCCGTCCTGACAGCGCTGGCCGGCGGCGCCTTGGCCGAGCCCATCCGTATTTCCACCCGCTCCGGGGTTTTGATCGGCGAGCAGCGGAGGGACGGGAGCGAGGCCTTTCTGGGCGTTCCCTTCGCCCGCCCGCCGGTCGGCCATCTGCGTTGGAAGGCGCCGCAACCGCCGCCGGCCTGGACCGGCGATCGGACCGCCCTGAAGTCTGGTCCCGCCTGCCTGCAGATCTCGCGAGGCTGGAACGCCGCCGACGCCGCGCGGTCCAGCGAGGACTGCCTCTATCTCGATGTCCGGGCGCCCAGGCATGAGCCTGGAGCACGGCTGCCGGTCATGGTCTGGGTGCATGGCGGGGCCAACCACGCAGGATCCGGCGCAGGCACGGTGGAGTCGGCCCTGGTCGACCAGGGCGTGGTGCTGGTCAGCGTGCAGTACCGCCTGGGCGTCCTGGGCTTCCTGTCGCATCCGGACTTGACGCAGGAGCAGGGCGGGGCGTCGGGCAACTATGCCCTGATGGACATCCTCGCCGCGCTGCGGTGGGTGCGCGACAACATCGCGGCGGTGGGCGGTGATCCTGACAACGTCACCCTGTTTGGCCATTCGGCCGGCGGACAGGACGTTGGCCTAGTCATGCTCAGTCCGCAGGCCAGGGGCCTGTTTGCGCGCGGCATTTTGCAGAGCGGCATGCCGGGCTTCGGCTTTGCGCCGCGTAGCCTGAAGCAGAACGAGGCGATGGGCCTCAGTCTGGGCGAGGGCGTCGGCGCCCGGTCGCTGGCGCAGCTGCGCGAGATTGCCGGGACGGACCTGTTGAAGGCGGCCGAGCACCTGAAGGCCCCGATCGACGACCAGGGCTTCATCTGGACCCAGGCGGTGATCGACGGCGTCGTGCTGCCCAAGGCGCCCGACGTCCTGCTGGCCGATCCGGCGGTGAAGCCGATGATCGTCGGCTCCAGCGCTCGCGAGATCGCCCTGTTCGATGGGAACGCTGAGCGGGCGATCGCCTGGGTGCGCGACACCTTCGGGGCGCGGGCTCCGCAACTGCTGGCGCTCTATGGCCTTGATCGCGACCCGCTTCCAGCCGCCGACCCGTTGCGCGGCGACGCGGTGCTGCAACTGGCCACGGACCGCATGTTCCGCTGTCCGGCCGTCTCTGTCGCCGCCCTGCGCCAGCAGGCAGGCGGCAAGGTATGGCGCTATGAACTGGCGGTCCCGCCGCCGGGGCAGGCTGTCGTCGGCCACGGCTCGGAACTGACCAACGTCTTCGACAGCCCCGCCGAGGGCCGGCCGCCAATGCAGGCCTATTGGGCCGCCTTCGCCCACACCGGTGATCCCAACGCATCCGGCCTGCCGCCCTGGCCGGCCGAGAACGGCGCCGGCCGCCGCCTCGTCTTCGCCCCGGACGGGCCGAGGGCGGAGCAGGGCGGCGAACCGGCCTGCCGGTTCCTGACCCGGCCCTAGACACAAGATGCACAAGCGGCGACCAGACCGCACGCGGAGGAGGAAACGGAAATGAAGACCCGCTCGAAGTCCGCCACGAAGCCGGCCCTGCTGGCCGGATGCGCCCTGGCCCTGCTGGCCTCCGTCGCCGTCGCCCAGACCTGGGGACCCTACAACGCCGAGTTCCCGGCCGGGGGCGATGGCCTGTCGCGCCCTCTCGCCGGAGCGAGCGAAGGCCAGACCCTGCCGGCCGGCGCGCCATGGACGCTGTCGGCCTGGATCAAGGTCTCCGAGCCGCCGTCCGGCCAGGCCCTGGCCGCCGGGATCGGCGATCCTGCCAGCGGTCGCTTCCTGGCGGTCGGACCGGAGGGCTTCGCGGCCGTCGCCGCCGGAGCGCTGACTAAGGGCGGCGACGCCCCCAGGCTGGGCGAGTGGCGCTTCGTCGCCGCCGTCTCGGACGGCGCCAAGGTCGTCCTCTATGTCGACGGCAAGCCCGTCGGGCAGGGAAGCGCGCCGGCCGCCGCAACCCCCGCGCTTGTCGCTCTGGGGCCGCGCAAGGCCGCCGGCTTCACGCCGTTCGCAGGCCAGGTGGCCGGCTTCCGCGCCGAGGCCCGCGCCCTGTCGGTCGACGCGGTTCGCGCCCTGTCCGCCGCCCGGCCCGATCCGCTGACCGTGTTCGAGACGGGCAGCCCGACCTGGCCGGTGCAGGTGCGCCAGCAGGCAGGCCAGACGGCGCCTCAAGAGGCCTGGACCCGGCCGCAGGGCAAGGGCGCGATCTCGGCGCCCCTCGCCAAGCCGCCCTATGCCGGTCCTGCCCTGGTCGAGGCCGGCCCCGGCGCCTGGACGCTGAAACGCTGGAGCCTGGTCGAGGCGCCAAAGGTCACGGGTGACGGTTCGACGATCTCATCGGCCGGCTTCGACGCCAAGGCCTGGTACGCCGCCACCGTGCCGGGCACGGTACTGACCACGCTGGTGGATCGTGGCGTCTATCCCGACCCTGACTACGGCCTCAACAACACCGCGATCCCAGAGAGCTTGAACAGGCAGGCGTACTGGTATCGGACCACCTTCGACGCTCCCGCCGCCGTCGCCGGCAAGCGCCCGAGGCTGACTTTCAAGGGTGTCAACTACGCCGCCGAGGTGTGGCTGAACGGCGAAAGGCTGGGCGACATGAGGGGCGCCTTCGTGCGTGGCCGCTTCGATGTGGCGGGCAAGCTGAAACCGGCCGGCAACGTACTGGCGGTGCGGGTCTCGCCGCCGCCGCACCCGGGCCTGGCGCACGAGGAATCCCTGACCGCCGGCGTCGGCGAGAACGGCGGCATGATGGCCCTGGACGGCCCCACCTTCGTGGCCAGCGAGGGCTGGGACTGGATTCCCAGCGTCCGCGACCGCAATACGGGCCTGTGGCAGGACGTCATGCTTGAGGCCTCCGGCGATGCGCGCCTGGGCGATCCACAGGTGGTCACGACGCTTCCCAAGCCGGACAACAGTCTCGCCGAGATCGAGATCGTCGCACCCGTCGAAAACCTGTCCGACCAAGCGGTGCAGGCGACGATGACGGCGGCCTTTGACGGCGTTTCCGTCAGCAAGACGGTCACCGTCCCGCCTGGATTGTCGGTGGTGCGCCTGACGCCGGCCGAGTTTCCGCAACTCGCCATCGCCAGCCCCAGGCTCTGGTGGCCCAACGGCTACGGCGAGCAGGCTCTGCACGACCTGACGCTGACCGCCGCCGTCGACGGCCGGGCCTCGGACGAGAAGCGCCTGCGGTTCGGCATCCGCCAGATCACCTACGAACTGTCGCTGATGAACCCGGCAGGCCATCTGCGCCGCGTTGAGGTCGATTTCGCCAAGGCGCGGCAGTTGGGGCAGGACGTCACCGACGGCAGCCACGAGGGCATCCGCAGGGTGGTCGACGGCTGGGCGACCTCGCTGACCGTCCAGGGGGAGACCTCGCCGGCGGTGCGCGATGCGCCCGAGACGGGTCTCTCGCCCCATCTGGTGCTGAAGGTCAACGGCGTGAAGATCGCCGCGCGCGGCGGCAACTGGGGTACGGACGACTGGCGCAAGCGGATCGAGCGCGAACGCCTGGAGCCCTATTTCCGCCTGCACAAGGAGGCGGGCCTCAACACCATCCGCAATTGGGTGGGCCAGAACACCGAGGAGCCGTTCTACGACCTGGCCGACGAGTACGGCCTGCTGGTGCTCAACGATTTCTGGGCCTCGACCCAGGACTATCAGCTCGAACCCCAGGACGTGCCGCTGTTTCTGAACAACGCCGCCGACGTGATCGCCCGCTATCGCAACCATCCTTCGATCGCCCTGTGGTTCGGCCGCAACGAGGGCGTGCCGCAGCCGATCCTCAACGAGGGGCTGGAGGCGCTGGTCCATGAGTTGGACGGCACGCGCTGGTACACTGGCAGCTCCAACCGCGTGAACCTGCAGAACAGCGGTCCCTACAACTACCGTGAGCCCGAGACCTATTTCACCGAGCACGCCAAGGGCTTCTCGGTCGAGGTCGGCACGCCGTCATTCCCTACCCTGGAGGCGTTCTCGGCCGCCGTTCCCGCGCCCGACCGCTGGCCGATCAGCGACAGCTGGGCCTATCACGACTGGCACCCCACGGGTAACGGCGCGACCAGGACCTTCACCGACGCCATGGCCCGCAAG
Source organism: Caulobacter endophyticus (assembly GCF_003116815.1). GTDB lineage: Bacteria > Pseudomonadota > Alphaproteobacteria > Caulobacterales > Caulobacteraceae > Caulobacter > Caulobacter endophyticus. Next base: position 48,425 of record NZ_QDKQ01000039.1, on the reverse strand, counting down.
CTCGGCCCGCCGGCCAGCCTCGAGGACTTCGAGCGCAAGGCCCAGCTGATGAACTACGAGACCCACCGGGCGATCTTTGAGGGCATGAACCAGGAGCTCTGGACCAGGTCGTCGGGTCGTCTGCTCTGGATGACCCAGCCGGCCTGGCCCTCGACCATGTGGCAGATCCTCAGCCACGACTACGACACCCACGGCGCCTTCTACGGAACCAAGGTCGCGGCCGAGCGCGTCCACGTGCAGATGAGCCTGGCCGACCACGCGCTGGCGGTGGTCAACAACACGACCGCGCCGGTGGCGGGGGCGAAGCTGCGGACGCGGGTGCTCGACCTGTCGGGCAAGGTGCTGAGCGACCAGACCGACGCGGTGGAGGCGGCCGCCAACGCCGTGACGCCGGGACGGACGCTGGATCTGGGGCTGAAGGCAGGGGAGGCGGCAGTGGTGCGGCTCGACCTGACGGCCGCCGACGGCGCGGTGTTGTCGCGCAACCTCTACTGGGTCGGCGCCGACGACGTGGGCGAGCGGCGGCTGGCGGAGATGTCGGCCCAACCGGTGACCCTGTCGGTCACCGGCCGCGAGACCACCAACGGCGAGGCGGTGTTGGCCGTCGAATTGGCCAATGCTGGTTCGGCTCCGGCCCTGAACGCCAAGCTGACCTTGGTCGACGCCAAGGGCGCCCGGATTCTGCCGGCCTACTATTCGGACAACTACGTGTCGCTTCTTCCGGGCGAGGCGCGGACGGTCGAGATCCGGTATCCCGCTAAGGCCGGTAGAGCGGCCAGGGTCGCCCTGCGCGGCTGGAACGTGAAGCCCAGGGCGGCGGCGGCGCCTTAGCCGCGCCCGTCGCGCAGCTTTTTGTTCAGGGCGACGCTGGTTTCCATACGGGCCAGCTGCTCGGGCGAGGCCGGCGCCTGGTGCTTGGCCTTCCACTCGGACTGCGGCATGCCGTAGATCGCCTCGCGGGCCTGATCCTTGTCGAGCGCGCCTTCGGAGGCCTCGCTGACCCAGTCGGCCAGGCAGTTGCGGCAGAAGCCGGCCAGGCCCATCAGGTCGACGTTCTGGGCGTCAGTCCGCATCCGCAGGTGCTCGACCAGGCGGCGGAAGGCGGCGGCGGCGAGGCGGTCGTCGATTTCGACAGTCATGGCTTTCAGGTCTTCTGTAGGGCCGCGCGCGAGGGCAGCAGGCGTTCGATGATCGGCAGGATGGCCGCGCCCATGGCGGGCGCGTCGGCGGCCAGGGCCGCGCGTTGCACAGGGGCCAGGGTGGGCACGCCCGGCACGCCGGCCAGCTTGACCTCCAGCGCCGCGGCCAAGCGGTCGACCAGGCTCTCTGGCAGGCGGCCGCCGATATAGACGGCCTGCGGGTTGATCAGGCAACTGATCGCGACGGCCGGCCCGGTCAGCAGGTCGGCGGCCAGGTCGATCCAGGCCTCGACGGCCTCCAGGCCCTTCTGTGGCAGGGTCTCTAAGTCGCTGGGCGCGGCGATGGAGAAACCATTGTTCTCCAGGAACTGGGCCAGCGCCGAAAGCGACACCGCCTCCTGCAGCGTGGCCACGTCGATGCGCGGAGACGTCACCGGAAGGAAACCGAGTTCGCCGCTGCGTCCCTGTGCGCCTCGGAAGTACTCGCCCTCGACCACCAGGCCGCCGCCCAGGCCCGAAGTGACCAGCACGTAGAAGAAGCTCGGCGCGTTCATGCCGTGGCCGAAATGCAGTTCGCCAAGCGCGGCGGCGGCGGCGTCGTTCTCGACGGTCACCGGCAGGTCATGGCGGCGCGACAGCAGCTCGCGCACGTCGACGCTGTTCCAGGCGCCGTACTCCTCCGGACGGTGGGGCAGGTCGACCCGCGCCATGTCGTCGGGCATGGCCACGCCAACGCCGATGATCCGCTCGGCCTCGACGCCCTTGGTCTTGAGGAAGGCCTTCCAGTTGGCTTCGAAGAACTCGGCCACGGCGTCGGGCCCGGCGAAGGCGACTTCCCAGGTCGAGCGCGCCCGCACCTGGCCGGCGAAGTCGAGCAGCAGGATGGTGACGTGATCGCGGTCGATATTGAGGCCGATCGAGAAGCAGCCGTCCGGATTGACCGCCAGGGTCATGGCCGGTTGGCCGCGCCCGCCGTGCAGCTTGCCGGCCTCGACGATCAGGCCGTCGTCCAGTAGACGCTTGGTGATGTTGGTGATGGCCGGCACGGTCAGTCCGGTCAGGGCCGCGATCTCGGGCTTGGTCTTGGCGCCGCCGATGCGGATCGACTGCAGCGTGACCCGCTGGTTGTAGTCGCCGGCTCGCTCCAGATTCGTGCCGGACAGGCTGGGACCAGCTTGCGAGGTCTTGCGGGCGGGGCTTTTGGACGACTGGCTCATCTGTGCCCTGGCTTAGCACCTGCGACGCGAGACGCGAAAGGCCGGTGTCGGCGATCCGACATGGCGGCGTCTTCGAATAATGAAAGTTGCTTTCTTTTATCCCTTGCGCCAGCCGGACGCCACCGCCAGGGTCGTTGGCCTGAACGGGGGCATTGATGGTGGCGAACGTCGCGCGAAAGCTGGCCGCTGGCCTTACCTGCGTCTCGATCCTCGCCGCCACGCCCGCCTTCGCCGGTTTCTCCGTGCGCGACGGCAAGCTGGTCGATGCGTGCGGCGACGCCTTCGTGGCGCGGGGCGTTAACCTGCCTCACGCCTGGAAGCCACGCGCCACCGCCAAGGCCATACGCGAGTCTGCTTCGCTGGGCTCCAACGCCGTCCGCGTGGTGCTGAGCGATGGTACGCGCTGGCGACGCACCTCGCCGATGGCCGTGCGGCGAATTCTCACGCAGGCCCGCCGCGCCGGTCAGGTCGTGATCCTGGAGGTGCACGACACCACAGGTTACGGCCTGGACCCCAAGGCCGCGCATATCGGTTCGGCTCTGGCCTATTGGACGAGGCTTGCGCCTGTCCTTCGCGGCCAGGAGGACTTCGTCGTGGTCAACATCGGCAACGAGCCGACGGCGGGGACCGTCACGCCGATACAGTGGCTGGAGGCGCATCGCACCGCCATCGTCGCGCTGCGCGCTCTGGGCCTGCGCCATGCCCTGGTGATCGACGCCCACGACTACGGCCAGGACCGCTCGGGAACCATGCGCGACAAGGCGGCAGAACTGTTCGCCGCGGACCCGCTGCGCAACCTGGTCTTCGACGTTCACATGTACGAGGCTTACGGCGAGGCGGGCGCGGTGGAGGTCTATCTGAAGGCCTTCGAGGCGGCGCGCCTGCCATTGATCGTCGGCGAGTTCGGGCCCGACCATCGGGGCGAACCGGTGGACGAGGAGGCTATATTCCGGCTCTCCAGCGAGATGAGGGTCGGCTACCTTGCCTGGTCTTGGTCGGGCAATGCGCCGGAGGTCGCTGATCTCGACCTCGTCGAGCGTTTCGATGGGCGCCGGCTGACGCCCTGGGGGCGGCGTTTCTTCGACGGTCCGGGCGGCGTGGGCCAGACCAGCCGCCGCTCGCGGGTCTTCACCGCCTGCCGCTAGGAGCGCTTGGCGGCGGATTCGGCCAGCACACGCGACAGGATGGTCAGCAACGCCTTGCCCGCCGTCTCGTCGAGGTCGCCGAGGATGCCTTTGGCATGGATCGGAAGATGGTCGGCGGCGTCGCCCTCGGTGCGGAAGACGTAGTGGTCGAACATCGCCTTCCACGCCTGGCGGTGGGCCGGGGGCAGGGCGCGCAGGGTCAGCATGGCGTGCATGAAGGCGTCGCGGGCCAGGCCCCGTCCCTGGTTGGGCGGGTTCCACCAGTAGTTCACCAGCATGTTGACCGTCTCAAGCGAGCGTACGTGGTGCCACCACAGATAGGGCACGTAGATCGCATCGCCCGGCTCCAACTCGGCCGACTGCGCGCTCTCGAGCGCCTGGGCGAAGCGAGGGAAGCGGTCGAGGTCCGGATCCTCGAACGAGACCATGCTGATGGTCGCCCCGGCCGGGGTGCGCTCGAACGGCCCCATGTAGAGGTTTTCGACCTGATCTGGCGGGAACAGCGTGAAGCGTCGTCGGCCAGCGACTACGCAGGCGATGTTTTCGAACGGATCGTGGTGGGCGGCGACGATCACCCTGTTGCCGATCCATACCCGCGGCTCGATCTCGGGGCCGAGCAGGGGGAACGGATTGTCCTCGGCAAAGCCCGGCAGGGCGTTCCAGGCCGGCGCCGACTGGGCGGCCAGGGCCGTCTGTTCGGCGTCCTGGGCGTGCTCGGCCAGGAAGTCGAAGGTCTTCTTCAGGCGAGCCCGGCCGGTCTTGAAGTTCATGCCGGTCAGGTCGTCGTCATAGAAGAACCGCCCGCCGGCTTCGGCCGGAGCGAAGACGGTGGCGACCGACTGGCCGGCGTCGAACCGCGACAGGTAATCGAACAGCGCCGCATGTCCCGTGCGGCCCGCCGCGACAACCGGCCAGTGGGAGACCAGGCCGCGGATAACCACCGGCTCGGCGGCGCTCGTCAGCATGGCCAGCGCCTCAGGCGAGGCGGCCGTGGATTCGCGGATTTCCTGCACCTGGCGTCCTCCCCCTCGAAGGTCGTCACCCTTCGAACGGGGCGTACCGAAGGGTGATTGTGTCCGTCAGGCAACAGCGGTTGGCAAGGCTCCAGGATTAAACAAAATATTTTTATAAAATGCTGGCGTACCGGTGTTTGCTACGGTTATGAAACATCAAGCGCCCGCGTCGAGACGGGCGCGACGGGAGGAAGCGCGACGCCAGGACGCCTGGCCAAGGCTTCCCGCATAATCGGCGGCACGACCGCTCATTTCCGGACTCATGATCCGGACACTGGAAGGGCCGCGCACGCGCGGTCTCGGGAGGGGACGACCTATGAGAACCACGCGAATCCGCATGGCCGGATGGATGGGCTGCGCCTCGGTCGCGGCCTTGCTGAGCGCGGCGCCGGCCCTGGCGCAGGAGACGGTGTCGACCGCTCCGGCCGCCTCGCAGGCCTCGCCGTCGGACGTGATCGCCGACAATCAGGTCGAGACGGTGATCGTCACCGGCCAGCGCGCGGCGCTGAAATCGGCTCAGCAGATCAAGCGCAGCGCCGACACCATCGTCGACTCCATCACCGCCTCCGACATCGGCTCGTTCCCCGACAAGTCGGTCGCCGAGGCCCTGCAGCGCGTGCCCGGCGTCACCGTCAACCGCTACGCCTCGACAAGCGACACCACCCACTTCTCGGCCGAGCCCTCGGGCGTCATCGTGCGCGGCCTTTCGCAGGTCCGTTCGGAGTTCAACGGCCGCGACACCTTCAGCGCCAACTCCTCGCGCGGCCTGTCGTGGGGCGACGTCTCGCCCGAACTGATGGGCGGGGTCGACACCTACAAGAACCAGACTGCCGAGCTGATCGAGGGCGGCATCGCCGGCACCGTCGACCTGAAGACGCGCCTGCCGTTCGACAGCGCTGGCAGGGTGATCGGCATCACCACTTCGCTGAACTACGGCACCCTGTCCGAGCAGGTGACGCCAGAGGTTTCGGCCATCTACGCCAACCGCTGGGACACCGAGATCGGCGAGTTCGGCCTGATGGTGAACGGCGCCCATTCCGAGCTGAACACCATCTCGGAGAGCTCGCAGTTCGGCCGCATGGGTATCTTCAAGGACGTCACCATGTTCGGTGGCGGCACGAAATACATCCCGGCCTGGTATCGCCTGGCCCACACCGAGTTCGACCGCACCCGCAACGGCGTCGCCGCCGCCGGCCAGTGGCGCGACAACGACCGGAAGTTCCTGGCCACGGTGCAGTTCAACAAGTCGAGCTACGAGAACATCTGGCACGAGCGCTCGGTGCAGGGCAGCGCCTTCAGCCTCTACAACCGCGGCCCGCACTTCGAGATCACCAACGCCGACGCCAACACCTACGTGCTGCCGGCGCCGGGCACGACCTTCAAGTTCGACGACGAGGGCAACTTCGAGAGCGGGATCATGACCTCGCCGCTGGGCTGGGTCGGTAACACCACCTCGGCCAACAACGACTGGGCCGGCTACCTGATCGGCCAGACCTCGACGGGCCAGCCGGTCATCGAGCCCTGCTATGGCTGGACCGGCCGTACCGACTGCGCGCCCGAGCAGCGCGGCGGCGAGTTGTCGGCGACCACCCGCTACAACTACAACAAGCAGACGACCCAGGATCTGGCCTTCAATCTGAAGTGGGATCCGACCGATCGCCTGCGCTTCAACTTCGACGTCCAGAAGGTGAAGGCCAAGCTGTCGAACTACGACGCCGATGTGGGCCTGGTTTCCTACGCCAACCTCAATATCGACGCGACGGGCGACCACCCGGTGATGACCGTGCTGCCGGGCACCAACATCAACTACGCCCCTGGCGGCCTCGCCAATCCGAACGCCTGGCGCTTCAACAACGTCAACAACCACCTGGAGCGCAGCGAAGGCGACCAGTTCGCCGCGCGGATCGACGTGCAGTACGACCTGGGCGACGGCTGGCTGGACTCGCTGAAGGCCGGCGCGCGTCACGCCGATCGCGAACAGACCGTCCGCTGGAGCGTCTACAACTGGGGCGGCATCGCCAACGCCTGGGGCTGCGACCAGGGCGGCGGCGGCGTCAACAGCACCGACTACCTCTGGTACAACGTCGACCGCACCGCGCCGGCCTCAAACGTCAACGGCGACTGCGCCACCGGCAACGCCACGACCACCTTCAGCGGCTGGGATCGCAACCTGCCGGACGTGCGGTCGTTCAACGACATCTTCAGCGGCGACGTCCTGAAGTCGGGCATGCTGACCTTCGCCAGCATGGACTTCGTTAAGGACCTGGAGAAATTCCAGAAGGCCTTCGGCTATTCCAACACCGGCGTGGGCTCATCGCGCTGGGAGGCGGTCTGCTACCGCCCGGGCGAGACCAACTGCTTCCTGCCGCAGGAAATCACCGAGGTCTCCGAAAAGACCAACGCCGCCTATGTGATGCTGAAGTTCGGCGGGCGCGACCACACGATCGGCGGCTTCGGGGTCAGCGGCAACATCGGCCTCCGCTACGTTGGCACCACCAACGAAAGCGCCGGCTCGCTGGTCCACGCCGATTTCAACAAGATTGATCCCCGGGTCTGTCAACCGCGCGGACGCCCGCTCGGCCCCGATGGCTTGCCAGTCACCGGCGCCTACGTGCCCCAGAGCCTGTGGTGCTACCTGTCGGCCGAAGACAAGGCGTTCACCGATGGCCTGGCCTCGTCCAGCAGCGTTCGACAGAAGCACCACAACTGGCTGCCCAGCTTCAATCTGAAGATCGATCTGAACGACGAGTGGCAGCTGCGCCTGGCCGCGTCGCGGGCTATGTCGCGTCCCGATATCGGCTACCTGAAGAACTATGTTCAGGTGAACATGGCCGGGCCCGACATGAACAACGTCAATGACCCTCTGTGGGTCAAGGACAGCGCAGGCAACATCACCGGGGTCAACATCCGCTACACGGCGGAGTCCTATAATCCCTACCTGAAGCCGATGACGGCCGACCAGATCGACCTCAGCCTCGAGCACTACTTCGCCGATGTAGGCTCGTTCTCGCTGGCGGTCTTCTACAAGAAGTTCAACGACTACATCCAGTACGGCGGCTTCAACCAGGAGGTCACGGTCAACGGCGTCACCCGCACGGTGCTGACGCGCGGTCCGGTCAACGGCGACGGGGCCAAGATCCGCGGCGCCGAAGTGGCCTACCAGCGCTACTTCGACTTCCTGCCCGCGCCGTTCGACGGTCTCGGGATCCAGGCCAACTTCACCTATGTTTCCAACAAGGGCATCACCAACAGCAACCTGAGCAACGCCTCGGGGGGCGGCGGCTCCAACACCAGCGGCGGCGGCCTCAGCCAAGCCGACGGGGCGGTGCAGGTGGACTCGCTCGAAGGCCTGTCGAAGTACGCCTACAATCTGGTGGGCATGTACGAGAAAGGCCGCTGGGCGGTGCGGGCGGCCTACAACTGGCGCTCGAAATATCTGCTGACGGCCATGGACTGCTGCCTGGCCTTCCCGATCTGGCAGGACGACGCCGGCTATCTCGACGCGTCGATCCGCTATCGGGCCAGCGACAACCTGGAGATCAGCCTGCAAGGCAGCAACCTGCTGAACACCGAGTCCGTGCTCAAGCAGCAGGTCAACGACGCGTCGGCCGGGGGGCTCCTGAAGGACAACGCCTGGAACCGCACCGACAAGCGTTATCTGTTGACGTTCCGGTTCAAGTACTGATCGATCCTGAGAAGGGGCGGGCCAGTGGTCCGTCCCTTCGTCACGAGAATACGGGACCGCTCGCGGAGCCCGACAACGGGGTGGAACGGCGGCATGGAAACAAGCACGCCCTTGGATATCGTCATCGTCGGCGGGGGTACGGCCGGCTGGATGATGGCGACGGCGCTGGTCAGCGGCCTGCGTCCGCACCAGGCGCGGGTTCGGCTGGTGGAGTCCGACGAGATCGCCACCGTCGGCGTGGGCGAGGCCACCATCCCGGCCATGCGCGACTACAACCGCTTCGTCGGCATCGACGAGGTCGAAATGATGCGCGAGACGAACGGCACGTTCAAACTCGGCATCGAGTTCCTCGACTGGGGCTTCAAGGGCTCGTCCTACCACCATCCCTTCGGCGTGCACGGCGCGGCGATCGGCGGCGCGGGCTTCCACCATCACTGGAACAGGGCGCGGCTGGCGGGCCACCACTTCGATATCGAGCAGTTCTCCTACGCCATCGCCGCGGCGCGGGCCGACCGGTTCGAGTTTCCCAATCCCGATCCCGACAGGATCGATTCCACCTACAGCTACGCCTACCACTTCGACGCCAGCCTCTATGCCCGATACCTGCGCACGGTGGCCGAGGGCAGGGGGCTGAAGCGCACGGAAGGCAAGGTCGTCGACGTTACGCGCGACCCGCTTTCCGGTGACGTCGCCTCGATCACCCTGGCCTCGGGCGAGGTGGTCAAGGGCGACTTCTTCGTGGACTGCACGGGCTTTCGCGGCCTGCTGATCGGCCAGACCCTGGAGAGCCCGTTCGAGGAGTGGACCGACTGGCTGCCGTGCGACCGGGCCTGGGCCGTGCCCTGCGCTCGCGCCGATCGCTTCACGCCCTTCACCCGCTCGACCGCCCGCGAGGCCGGTTGGCAGTGGCGGATTCCGCTGCAGCACCGCACCGGCAACGGCTACGTCTATTCCAGCCGCTACATCAGCGACGACGAGGCTGCGTCGGTCCTGATGGCCAACCTCGACGGCGAGGCCCTGGCCGAGCCGCGACAGATCCGTTTCAAGGCCGGCCGCCGCACGGCCTCGTGGACCCGCAACGTGATGGCCGCGGGCCTGGCGAGCGGCTTCCTCGAACCGTTGGAGTCGACCAGCATCTACCTGGTGCAGGTGGCGGTGATGAACCTGCTCAAGCTGTTCCCCGGCAAGCGGGTGGAGCCGGCCTTGGTCGAGGACTTCAACCGCCGGGTCGACATGGAATACGACCGGGTGCGCGACTTCCTGATCCTGCACTACCACGCCAACACCCGCACCGACGGCGAATTGTGGAAGCACTGTCGCGAGATGGAGATCCCCGAGAGCCTGCGGGAAAAGCTGGAGCTGTTCCGGCATCGCGGCGTCGCGCCCAACCATCGTGACGGCCTGTTCGCCCAGCCGAGCTGGATCTCGGTGCTGCTGGGGCAGGGCGTCCTGCCCGGAGGCTACGACCGCATGGCCGACAACGTGCCCCTGCCTCAGGCCCTGGCCGAGATGGAGCGGCAACAGGCGGTCATCGCCCGGCGGGTTCCGGCCATGCCGAGCCATGCGGACTTCATCGCGCGACACTGCGCCATTACCGAACGTCCGGTCGCGGAGATCATGGCATGAGCCGGCCCGTGCGGACCGTCGTGGTGGCCGGGGCTGGCGCGCCGCTCTGGCTTGCGACCCTGGCGCTTCGCAAGGCGTTCGGGGCCGGGGGTCTCGCCGTACTCGCCGTCGAGACCGCGCCGCCGACGCCTGGGTTGTCGCACGCGGGCCTGCCGGCCATGGGCAACCTGCATCAGTTGCTGGGCCTGTCGGAGGTCGAGCTGTCGCGACGCTGCGGGGCGGTTCCCTCGCTCGGGCAGCGGTTCGCCGGCTTCTCCGGGGACGGATCTGCCTTCCTGCACCCGTACGACACCCACGGCCATGCGGTGGACTATGTCGATTTCGTCCATCACTGGGTGCTGGCCCGCAAGCGCGGCCTGAAGACCGCGCTGGAGGACTTCTCGCTGGGCGCGGCCGCCGCCAAGCAGGGGCGCATCGTGGAGGGTGACGATCCTGGGCGGCTGTCCTCGCCAGGCGCCGGCCTGCATGTCGACGCCGCCGCCTATGCGACGCTGCTGCGCCAGCGCGCCCTGGTTGACGGCGTCACTGTCGAGCAGGGGGCGCTGGCGGATATCGAGCGGTCGGGCGAGCGGATCGACGCGGTCGTTCTGGAGAGCGGCGCGCGTATCGCCGGCGATCTCTTCGTCGATGTCGGCGACGGGGCGCTGATCGGCCAGATGCCCGGCGCGGCCTTCGAATCCTGGGCCCGATGGCTGCCGTTCGACAGGGTGCTGCCGCTGGCCGGACAACGCCTGAAGACCCTCCCGGCCTACGCCCATATCGAGGCCGTCGAGGGCGGCTGGATCGGGCTGTACCCGTTGCAGGACCGTACGGCCGGGCTGGCGGTCTACGACTCCCGGACCGCTGACGCCGGGCTGATGGCGCGCCGCGCCGAGGGCGTCTCGCCGCTGGGCTGGCGGCAGGGCGAGGCGCAGGCTCTGCGACCGGGCATGCAGACGCGGCCGTGGATCGGCAACTGCGTGGCGCTGGGGGCGGCCGCGATCGCGCTCGATCCCTCCGACGCCGCGCCCATGCACGCCTTCCAGGCCGGTCTTTCGCACCTGGTGTCGCTGTTCCCGGCCGACGCCGGCGGCGGGGCCGAGGCCCCCGAGGCGCGGGCCTATGGCGCGGCGCTGGCCGCCCAGGGACGTGGACTGCGCGACTTCCAGGCCATGCACTATAACCTGAACCGTCGAGCCGGCGCGCCGTGGGAGGCCGTCCGCGAAAGCGAGCCGCCGGCCGAGCTTGCCTATCGGCTGCGCCTGTTCGGCGCGCGCGGCGTCGTGCCGGCCCGCGAGGACGAGGCGTTCCAGCCCGCCAACTGGGCGGCCTGCCTTATCGGTCATGGCCTGATCCCGCAGGCCCATGATCCACTGGCCGAGGGCGTTGCCGAGGCCGAGCAGATCCAGATCTTTCAGAACATCCTGGGCCGCATCGCCGCCGACGTCGGCCGGATGCGGCCGCTGGAGGCAAGGCTCGCGTCCCTGGCGTCGCGCCCGGCCGCATCGGCGCCCGCGCCCCTGCGGTTCACGTGAGCGGACCCATCCGCAACATCGTTGTCGTCGGGGGCGGCACGGCCGGCTGGATGACCGCCGCGGCGCTGGCCCAGACGGTCGGAACGCAGCGCTACTCGATCACCCTGGTCGAGTCCGAGCAGATCGGCACGGTCGGGGTGGGGGAGGCCACCATCCCGATGATCCTGCTGTTCAACAAGGTGCTGGGTCTGGATGAGGACGTCTTCATCCGCGAGACCAACGCTACGTTCAAGCTGGGCATTGAATTCGTCGACTGGCGGCGTCTGGGCCATCGCTATTTCCATCCGTTCGGCCTCTACGGCGCTGACATGGACGGGGTGGGTTTCCAGCACTTCTGGCTGCGCTGGGCGCGGCAGAGCGGCGACTGGGACCATGGCGCTTTCAACGCCGAGACCCTGGCGGCGGCGAGCGGCCGGTTCATGCGCACGCCGCCCGCTCCGAACCTGCCCAAGATCAACTACGCCTTCCAGTTCGACGCGGCGCTCTATGCGGCCTTCCTGCGCCGCTACGCCGAGGCCAGGGGCGCCGTCCGTGTCGAGGGACGGATCGCGACCGTCGAGCGGGACGGTGAAAGCGGCCATGTCTCGCGGCTGGTGCTGGATGACGGCAGGACGATCGCCGGCGACTTTTTCGTCGACTGCTCGGGTTTCCGGGGGCTGCTGATCGAGGAGACCCTGGGCGCGGGCTACGACGACTGGAGCCGCTGGCTGCCCTGCAACCGCGCCGCCGCCGTGCCCTGCGAGCGGGCCGGCGAGCTGACGCCCTACACCCGCGCCACCGCCCGCGAGGCCGGCTGGCAATGGCGGATCCCTCTGCAGCATCGCAGCGGCAACGGCTATGTGTTCAGCGACGCCTTCATCGGCGAGGACGAGGCCGTGCGCCTGCTGGGCGAGCGGCTCGATGGCGCGGCCCTGGCCGATGCGAAGGTCCTGAAGTTCACCGCCGGCCGCCGGCGCAGGAGCTGGATCGGCAATGTGCTGGCTATCGGCCTGTCGAGCGGCTTCCTGGAGCCGCTGGAGTCGACCAGCATCCATCTGGTCCAGGCCGCCATAGCCAAGCTGCTGACACTGTTTCCGAAGGCCGGCTTAGATCCTTGGGTGGTCGACAAGTTCAATCGCGAGATGGCGCTGGAGTACGAGCAGGTCCGCGACTTCATCATCGCCCACTACAAGGTCACCGAGCGCGACGACACCGAGTTCTGGCGCTGGTGCCAGGCCATGGTTCCGCCCGACAGCCTGAACCAGCGGCTGGAGGTCTTCCGCGCGCGCGGCGAGGTGCTGGTCGACCAGAGGGAGCTCTTCAAGGAGACCAACTGGTTCGCCATCCTTGCGGGCCAGGGCCTGATGCCGAACGACTATCACGCTGTGGCCGACAATATCTCGCCCGAGGAGCTTAGCCTGCGTCTGGGCCGTATCCGGGCGGCGATCCAGGAGCGCGCGGCGAGCCTGCCGCCGCACGGCGTCTACCTTGAAAAGGCGGGCCTTCTAGGTCTGGCCGCCCGCGCCGCCACGTCGGCCTCAGTCTGATTGGTCCGACCATACTTGAAATTGGTATGACTTCCAGTTTGACAAGCTGTCCCGCTTTCCGCGATTGCTAGCGGTAACAAAGCGCGCAGGCGCTGAGATCGGGAGGTTCGTGTGAGAGGTTTCAGCACATGGCTCGGCGCGAACGTGGCGGCGATGGCCTTGCTGGCGGCCAGCGTGGCTTCGGCCGAGATGCCCCGCCTTGAAAAGCACGGAACAGCCGCACGCCTCGTCGTCGATGGCAAGCCGATGCTTATCCTGGGCGGGGAACTGGGCAACTCCAGCGCCTCCAGCCGCGCCTACATGGCCAGGCACTGGCCGCGCCTGAAGGCGATGAACCTCAACACCGTTCTGGCGCCCGTCTCGTGGGAGTTGATCGAGCCGAAGGAAGGCTCTTACGACTTTTCCAGCGTCGATGACCTGATCGCCGACGCCCGGGCCCAGGACATGAAGCTTGTCCTGCTGTGGTTCGGGGCTTGGAAGAACAGCATGTCGACCTATGTCCCGGCCTGGGTGAAGCGCGACCAGGCGCGGTTCCCGCGCGTGCGGGCGCAGGACGGCTCGACTGTCGAGATCCTCTCGGCCTTCTCGGAAAACACACGCGTCGCCGACGCCAGGGCCTATGCCGCGCTGCTGGCGTATATCAAGAAGGTCGACAGCGGGCGCAGTACGGTGCTGATGGTCCAGGTCGAAAACGAAATCGGCATGCTGCCGTCGGCGCGGGAGCACGGGGCGGCGGCCGATGCGGCCTATGCCGGTCAGGTTCCGCTAGCCTTGATCCAGAAGCTCAGGAGCGGCGGCGAGGCGATCGAGCCTGAGCTGCGCGATCTCTGGAAGCGCAATGGAAGCAAGGAAAAGGGAAGTTGGGCCGCGGTGTTCGGCGCCGACGAGGCCGGCCAGGAGGTGTTCACCGCCTGGTCCTATGCCCGCTACGCCGAGGCCGTGACCGTCGCCGGCAAGGCCGTCTATCCATTGCCGATGTACGTCAACGCGGCCCTGAACCGCACCGGCAAGAAGCCCGGCGAGTATCCCAGCGGCGGGCCGCTGCCGCATCTGCTCGACGTCTGGAAGGCCGGCGCGCCCAGCCTCGACCTGTTGTCGCCCGACATCTATTTCCCCAACTTCAGCGATCTGGCCGCGCGCTTCGTGCGCCCCGACAACGCGCTGTTCGTGCCCGAGGCCAACAACGCCAGCGCCCCAGAGACCCCGGCCAACGCCTTCTACGCTTTCGGCAGGCTAGAAGCCCTTGGCTTCTCGCCCTTCGCCATCGAGAGCGTCAGCGCCGAGGAGCACAAGGCCATCGCCGACGCCTACGACGTCCTGCGCCAGCTGACGCCGGCCCTGCTCACCGCCCAGGGCAAGGGCACGATGGGCGGCTTCAAGCCGCGCGTGCTGGAGGACGGGACCGTTCAGGATGCGCCGGTCAGCCAGGTGATGGGCGACTATCGCTTCGAGGTCGGCTTCATCGATCCCTGGACGCCGAAGGCCGCGCAGAAGCCCGCCACCCACGGCGGCCTGATCATCCAGACGGGTCCGGAGGAGTACCTGATCGCCGGGCGCGGAATCGTCGTGACCTTCGCCGGAAGCGGCAAGGGGCCGCCGCTGGCCGGTATCGACAAGGCCGAGGAGGGCGTCTTCGACGCCCAGGGGCGCTGGGTTGCCGGCCGCCTGCTGAACGGCGACCAGACCCACCAGGGCCGGCACATCCGCCTGTCGCCCGACCAGTTTCAGATTCAGCGGGTGAAGTTCTACCGCTATCGCTAGGCAGGACGGGACCTCCGGAACGAGCCTGGAGGTCCCACGCCGTCAGAAGTCGTAGGTTACACGGGCGTAGTAGTAACCGCCGTTGATCCCGAACGGCGAGAAGCTGGGATACAGCGCCACCCCCGGATTGCCGGCGGCGATAGAGGCGGCCGTGCCCACCGGGTTCAGGTTTTCCGGATACACGTCGAACAGGTTGTTGGCCCCGATCGAGGCCTTCACCGCGTCGGTGACCGCATAGGTCAGCTCCAGGTCGGCGATCAGGTGAGTCTTGATGCGGTCCTTGAAGTAGGTTCCGTTGACGTTGGTGTAGGCCCAGGCGGGGCCGTAGAGGGTGTTGGTCATGCTCACCGTCCAGCGGTCCTTGGCGTAGACGCCGGTGAGGTTGGCCTTGTAGCGCGGCGAGGCGTGCTCGATGAACGCGATCGCCGCCCGATCGTAGAGGACCGCGCTGCCCAGGCCCGAGGGCGGGGCGGCTATGTGGGTCACCTTGGTCTGGTTGACGTTGACGCCCAGGGTCCAGTCGATCTTTCCGAGGTCGCCAAGATCGGTCCAGGTCGTAGCCAGGATCTCGACGCCGCGCGTGCGGGTGTCCAGGCCGTTGGAGAACAGGTTGATTCCGGTGGTGCCGACGCTGGGATCCAGCACGTTGCCGTTGGCGGTGATCGCGTTGGTGATGGCCGCATTGACCACCGTGCCGCCGATCTTGCCGTAGAGGGCGCCGCTGCCGATGATCCGGTCCTCGATCTTGATCTGGTAGGCGTCGATGGTCAGCGAGACTCGCGGCAAGGGCTCGGCCACGATTCCGAGGCTGAGGTTCGTGGACTTCTCCGGATCCAGCCCGTCCAGCCCCAGGAGCCTGGCCCCGGCCGAACCCGGCGGCATCTGCACGAAGGCGGTGGTCGGCGAGACGTTGGTGGCCGAATAGTAGAGCTCGGCCAGGGTGGGCGCGCGGAAGCCGCTGCTGACCGTGCCGCGCACCGCGAAGGCGGGGGTGAAGTCGTATCGACCGGTCAGCTTGGCGATGTCGGCCGAGCCGAAGTCGCTGAAGTCCTCGTGGCGGACGGCGAAGTCGAGTTTCAGGTTCTCGACCGGCGAGGCGGCGAGGTCGGCATAGAGCGCCCAGCTGTCGCGCTCGTGCTTGCCCGCGTCGGTCAGCGCGAAACCCGGATAGGACTGCGAGCCCGACTTGTATCGAGCGGCTGCGTCGCCGGCCCCGATCCGGTAGGTCTCGCTGCGCTGCTCGGCGCCGAGGGCCAGCGTCAGCGGCGAGGCCCAGCCGATCTCGAACTCGCGGCTGACGTCCAGATTGTTGGTCCACTGGGTGGAGACGAAGTCGCCGGCGTGGAACTCGGTCGGGGTCGCTCCGGTGTCGGCGTAGAGCTGCAGGTTGGCCGACTTGCGCACCCGAACCTCGTGGTCGTCGCGGCCGTAGGTGCTGGAGACATCGTAGCGCCAGCCGCCGAAGGCCTGGCCCCTAACGCCGCCGGTGAGGGCATAGTCCTGTTCCAGCGTCTCCAGCATCGGGCTGAAGCCTCTGGGGTAGATGGCCGGCAGGCGGTTGGGCAGGCGATAGTTTTCGTAGGCCGTGGCCTTCTTCACGCCGTAGGTTCCAAAGCCAAAGACCTCCAGCGCCTCGCTGGCCTTCCAGCCGGCCGAGACCGTGCCCGCCGTCAGCTGGTAGCGCGCGTCCCCGGCGATGCGGTTCACGTACGGATAGCCGGGCAGGGCGGACGGCCAGCCTGGATTGGCGGCGACGGCGGCGGACGCGATGATCCGCGCGTCCGGTGCGCCGCGGAAGCTGAAGTCGTGGAAGCGGTTCTCCAGCGTGACGTTGATGTAGGCGCCCGGCGCCGGCGCGAACCCGGCGTTGGCCGAAAGGCCGTAGGTCTCGCCGTCGCTTTCGTAATAGGCGCCGCTGGTCGCGGAGGCGGTTCCGCCGTGGTCGTCGTCCTTGAGGATGATGTTGATGACCCCGGCGATGGCGTCGGTGCCGTACTGGGCGGCCGCGCCGTCGGTCAGCACCTCGATGCGGGCGATCGAGGCGGTCGGGATGAAGTTGAGATCGGCCGCCGCCGAGCCCTGGTAGGCGCCGGCCAGCACGGCGAGGTTGGCGGTGCCGTGGCGGCGCTTGCCGTTGATCAGCACCAGGGTCTGGTTGGCGCTGACCCCGCGCAGGCGGGCCGAGAGCGTCAGGTTGGCCGCATCGCCGCCGAACGCCTGGGCGGTGAACGAGGGCACGAGATTGCTGATCGCCAGGCGCAGGTCGGACTGGCCGGTGCGGGCCAGGGCGTCGTCGCCGATCACCTGCACGGGCGCGGCGCTGTCGACGGCGCGGACGCCGCTCTGGCGGGTGCCGGTGACGATCACGGCCTCGACCGAGGCGACGTCGGGTGCGGCTGGCTCCGGCGTTGGCCCGGCCACGGCGACCCCGCTCCACAGGGCCGTCGTCAAGGCGAGCGCCGACGCGCCCAGAATTTGGGTTTTCATCCTATCCCCCGATGAAAGCTTCAGATTGTTGGGATGCGCGATCGGCCGGTGAAGCGGCCCCGTCGCGCTGCGGTTCTTGTTGTCGCGCGGCCCGTCAGCGGGTCTTGGCGGCGACGAATTCGATCTCGACCAGGGCGCCGGGCAGGACGAGGCCCGCCACCTTCACCGTGCTGCGCGCGGGCTTGTTGGGCTGGGCGGTCGTGCCGAAGACCTCGGACCAGGCCTTGTTGAGACCGGAAAAGTCGATCTCGCCGCCCCTGGACGGGTCGCCGACCAGGAAGACGGTGGCCTTGACCACGTCGCCGTGACCCAGGCCCTCGGCCTTCAGCGCCGTCTCCAGCTTGGACAGCACCGAGCGGGTCTGTTCTTCGGTCGCGCCGGGCCTTTCCTTGTCGGCGATGGTCGGCAGGGCACCGCTGAGGAAGATCAGTTCGGTTCCAGCCGGCACGGCGACGGAGGGGGTGATGGCGATCGCGCCCGAGGACGGGGCGCGGCGGATCTCGGCGGCGTTTGCCGAGCCCCCTGCGAAAGCGGTGGTCATAACGAGGGCGAAGGCGAGCTTGCGGATCATGGACGGGTCTCCGTTCGGGAAAGGACGAGGCGGTCGGCGCGGACGCGCTGGGCGATCAGGCCGACGGTGCGGCGGGCGGCGGCGACGCCGCCTTCCTGCCAGCTGGGCAGTTGCGAGAGATGGGCGCCGGACAGGAAGATCCGCCCCTGCGGCTGGTTCAGCAGGGCGTAGGCGGCCGGATCGTTGCCGTCGCCTTCCCAGTGGATCCATGGACCGAGGTTGAAGGCCTGGCGGTTCCAGTCGATCACCAGCGGCGCGGTGAGGTCGCGGCCCTTGCCGGGGTGCAGCTTGTCGATCGCCGCGCGGGTGACGGCGACTTGCTCATCGAAGCTGCGCGCCTGAAAGGTTCGCGCCGCCGCGCCTACCGTATAGGCGCCGACTAGCAGGCCGCGCGGCTGGTGGAAGCCGCCGCTGGGATACCAGACCAGCGTGGTCTCGCCGCCCACGAAGGACAGCCCGCCATAGATCTGCTCGGCTTCCCAGAAGCGCGGGGCGTCGAAGGCCACCTTGGTGGCGTTGTCGTAGCGGGCGCCGGCGATGGCGGCCTTCACCTCACCCGGCAGGTCGTTGGCCACCTTGGCCAGGATTGGCAGGGGCACGGTGACGACGAGATAGTCGGCGGCGATCTTGCGCGCCGCGCCGCTCTTGCTATCGCGGATCGCAACCTCGGCGACCTGAGGGGTCTGGCGAAAGGCGGTGACCTCTGCGTTCAACAGGATGGGCCCTTTCAGCGCCTTGGCCAGGGCCTTGGGAATGGCGTCCATGCCGCCGGTCGGTTCCAGCATGGTGGCCTGCATGAGGATGTTCTCCTCGAACAGGGCGTAGGGCAGGGTGTCGTCGGACAGCAGGTCGCGCAGCGGCAGCGGCGGACGGGCCACGCCCCGTTGGTCGGCCGCGCCGGGCGTGGTGACGTAGCCGGACCGCTCCGATCCCCTGTAGGCGCCGCCGGCGTCGAGGTCGCCATAGGTCTTCAGGAAGGCCAGCAGACGTTCCTTGTCGGGCGCGGAAAGCTCCCGGTCCAGGCCGCCGCCGCGCGTGGCCTTGGCCAGCAGTTCCGAAAGGCCGCCGCGCAGGTCGTTGATCGCCTGACGCTGCTGGATTGGCCTGCCGCCGAACGCCGCGTCGGACTGCAGCAGGCTGCTGCGGCTGGAATTGACCTCGACCTCCAGCGGCACGTTCAGGACCTTGGCGTAGGACAGCACGCCCTGGTGATGGCTGGGCAGGCGGGCGGGACCGGCGTTGAAATGGAGGCCGGGCGAGAAGCCGGCGGTCTGGTCTGGCCGGTCCAGGGTCTCGACGCGGTCGCCGCCGCGGATGGTCCAGTTGCGGCCGCCGACCCTTTCGCGAGCCTCGACGACGGTGACGGCGAACCCGGCGCGTTCCAGCTCGTAGGCGGCGACCAGACCGGCGATCCCGGCCCCCAGCACGACGACCGAGCGGCCCTTGCCGAAGTCGCGCGGCAGGTCCGGGGCGTCCTGGGCGAAGGCGGCGGACGTCAGGCCCAGACCCTGGAGCGCGGCATAGCCGGCGGCGAAGCCTCCGAGGGTGAAGGCGCGAGTGATGAACGAACGACGGCTGACCAAGACTGAGAACGCCCCGACTAGGACCTCCCCAAGAAGCGGCCGCCGCCGAGGCGGCGGCCAGAGTGAACGCGGGGAAGTCGCCAAAGAAGGAAGCAGCGCTATGCATCGCTTCCAGGCGGTATTCGGCTGCCGCCTCGTGTCTTCTGGGTATTCAGAAAAACTACGTTCGTCTTAGGTTCGTCTTTCAGCGTTTCGCCCGGAATTGTTTGGGCATTGAATTTGATGGATATTCAGGTTGTCTGCGGGCGGATGATGATGGCCGCACGAGCATATGAGTAATTCTGCGGTTGCTGATGAGCAGCTGATCGTTGAGCGCAGGTCATTCGCGCTGATGAGCGTGGCGGCTACATCGTCCAGCGCAGGCCCAGGCGGAACTCGCGGCCGGTGTGGTGGCGATAGGTCGGGATCAGGGTCCGGTCGCTGAACTGGCGCTGATAGGCGTCTGTCAGGTTGGCGGCTTCCGCGCTGAGGGTCAGGCGCGGCGACAGGGTGAGCTTGGCCGCCGCATCCAGGGTGGTCAGCGGATCCACGCCGTCAACGTCGCCGCCGTTGGGGGCGGGGACCGTGGCTAGGTATCGGCTGCGATGGCTGAGACCGGCGCGCACCTCCAGGCCCGGCTTCTGGTAGGCCAGACCGAGATTGGCCGCCAGGCGCGGCGCGCCCAGGGCGTCCTGCATATCGACCCATGCGCCGGACTGGTTGAGCAGTCGCACCACGGTGCGCGTGTAAGCGGCCGCGCCCTGGATGGTCCAGGTCTCGCCCAGCGGAGCGCGGAACGACACCTCCACGCCGGTCAGCTTGCCGGGGCCCGAATTGATTGGTCGCGAAAACTGCCAGATCGGCAGGTCGGGGGAGCAGTCCAGGGCCGCGCCGCAGGCGGCGACGGCCACGCTGTCGGGCAGGCCGAAGGGATTGGCTGAAAACGTCGCTGGCCGCGTGCTCGTGCCCTGCACCGTTGTGGCGATGGACTTGCGGTAGACGGCCGCCGACAGCTGCATGCCCGGACGAGGGCGCCAGTCCAGAGACAGGTCGAAGGCGTCGGCGCGGGTCGGTCGCAGGTCCGGATTGCCTGACGAGACCGATTTGGCGCCAGTGGTCGAGATGCTGACGCCCGGCCGCAGGCTGATCAGGTCGGGGCGCACCATCACCCGCGCCGCGCCGAAGCGCAGGACGGCCTCTGGCGACAGGCTCCAGGCCAGGTTCAGCGAGGGCAGGGTGGACCAGTAGCCGTTCGAGGCGCTGGTCCAGCGCGCGACGGCGTCCGGGCCGATGTTCAGGCTGGCGGCGCTAATCCGGGCATGGACGACCCGCACGCCGGCTTCGCCCCAGAACCGGCGTGAGGCTGATCGGGGCAGGGCCAGTTGCAGAAAGGCGGCGTCCGAGCGCTCGGTCACATCGTAGTTCAGGCCGGCCACCGGGGCGGGGCTCAGCTCGAAGCCTGGGCACGAGCCCATCGGACAGGCCTTCGCCAGGGCCGTGACGGTGTCGATCGCCAGCCAGCGGCTAGGCGCGCCGGCGACGCCGAAGTCGACGCCCTGGCCGACCAGCCGGGCATAGTCGGCGACGGCCAGATCGCGCAGGCTGGCCGGCAGGTCGGCATTGACGTTGCCGACGCCGCCGTCCGACCGCATCCGGGCCGAACCGACATTGCGATAGGTCTTGGCCAGCACGCCGACGCGCCAGTCCACGACGCCCGAGCGGTTTTCCAGGTCCAGGGCCAGCGACCGATAGCTGTTATCGACCCAGTTGGGGTCGGAGCGGAACTCGCTCAGCGACCAGGCGCCGGGCGCGGCGAGGTCGGCATTTCCGAAACCCAGGGCGGGCCGGTCGCGGTCGGAGAAGTCGTAGGAAAAGCCGTCGACGTCGAACTGCTCCAGATAGAGGGTCTGCTGCACCGGGTTGCTGAAGTCCGAGCGGCTGAACCCGGCCAGCAGCCGGCCCTCGAGTCCTTCGCGGAACCGGTGCGTCGCCGCCAGGGTGGTCTGGCGGAAGATGGTGTTCAGTTCGTCCCGGCGCGCCTCGGAGCGAACATCGACATTGTCGAAGCGGCCCGCGATCAGCACCGGCTTGCGGCCGCCGAACAGGGCGATGTCGCCTTGGGTGACCGCGACGGCGTTGATGCCGCAGCGCGGGTCCGGCGTGGCGGCGCAGGCGCCCGGCGTGCGGAAGGTGAAGCTCTCCAGCAGGTTTTCGCGTCGGCTGGAGCGTAGCTCGGCGTAGATCGTGTCCAGCGCGATGCGGGTGGCTTCGTCCGGCCGCCATTCCAGCGAACTGGTGAGGCCAAGGCGCCGCTGCTCGATCTCCATCAGCTCCAGGCGGGGGATGCGGGCGTGCAGCGCGGCGTTGACGGCGGCGAGGTCGAGGGGCGCGGCGGCCGAGCCGAAGCCGGGCGCGATGGCGGCGCCGGTCTCCCATTGGCCTGCGCTGGCGCCGGCCTCGACCGCCGAGCGGCCGGAATAGGCGACCGAGACCAGCAGGCCCAACCGGCCGGCTGCGTCGCGCTGCGAAAGCACCGCCGACACCCGGGGCCGGGCCTCGCGCGACAGGGTCTGGTAGCCGGCCTCGGCGTTGAACACCGCATGGCGGCGCGGCAGCTCCAATGGCGAACGGGTGCGCATGTCGATCGTCGCGCCCAGCGAGCCCTCGTCCATGTCGGCCGAGGCGGTCTTCTGCAGCCGCACCTGCTTGAAGAGGTCTGCTGCGAAGATGTTGTAGTCGAAGGCGCGCCCGCGATTGGTGCCGCCGACGGCGTTGCTGGCGCCGAAGGTGGCCAGGGTCTCCATGCCGTTGACCCGCACGCGGGTGAAGCGGCCGCCCACGCCGCGCACGGCGATCTGGCGAGCCTCGCCGGCCTCTGGCCCTGCCGCGACGCCGGGCATCTGCCGCAACGCGTCGGCCAGGCCGAACGCGCCGGCGCCACGAAGCTGCTCCTCCAGCAGGACGTCGACCTGGGCGGGAACATCGCGCGCCTGTTCGTTCGCCGGTTCGGCCAGGGGGCGGGCCAGCACACTGATCGGGGTGATCAGGGTAGGCTCCTCCATCGGCGGCGCCGCTGGGCGCACCGGCGTCGGCGGGGCGGTGGCTACGGCTTCGTTTCGGCGTTTCAGGGTTACGACCCCTGAGGTGGAGATCGAGAAGTCCAGGTCCGAGCCGGCCAGCAGGGTTCGCAGGGCCTGGCTCAGAGGCATGGCGCCAGTCAGCCCCGGGGCGCGGCGGCCGGCGGTCAGGTCGGCGGGGGCGGCGATCACCGCGCCGGTGCGGGCCGACACCGCCAGCAGCGCGGTGGCCAGCGGCTGGGCCGGTTGATCGAAGGCGAACCGTCGCTCGGGCGCGGCCGCCAGGGCGGAGGTGGCCGCGATCAAGGTCGCCGCCAGCGCCCCGATCGCGGGGGCGGTCCTCATCGCGCCGTCGAGGTGGTTCCGGCGCGGACATCGATGGTCCGGCGACCTCCGGATTCGCGAATGCTGACCGGCAGGATCTCGGGCAGGCTGGCGACGAAGCGATCGGCCTGGTCGAGCTGGAAGCTGGCGGTAATGCGCAGGGCGGCGGCGCGCGGCGTGATCTTCAGCCCCGTGAGGCCGCGCGCGGTCAGGTCGGCGATCACGTCGCCCAGCGGCGCGTCGGCATAGGCCAGGCGGCCGGCGCGCCAGGCGGCGGCGTCGGCCGGGGCGGCCAGGCGTCCGGTCTCGGCCCGGCCGTTCTCGACCATCACGTAGTCGCCGGCGCCCAGCCGAGCGACCTGCCGCCGGGCCTGTCCTTCATAGACGGCTACACGGCCTTCCTCGACGGCCACGCGGATCTGGCCGCTTGCGCTCTGACGCGCGTTGAAGCGCGTGCCCAGCACTTCGATCCGCGTCTCGCCGACATCGACCTGGAAGCGGCGGCCTTCGGCTTTGCGCACGGCGAAGAAAGCTTCCCCGCGCTCCAGCACGTAGCGGCGATCGTTCCAGCGCGAGGCGGGCGTCAGGCGGCTGCCCGGGGCGAGCACCGCCGTGCTGCCGTCCTTCAAAGCGACCTGGCGAGGCTGGTCGGCGGCCTCCAGCGCGGGGGGAGGGCGGAGAATGATCGGCGCGGCGATCAGGCAGGCGGCCAGCGCTGTCACCCCGGCGATCCAGGCGATCGGGCGAACAGGGGCGGTATGACGCCGCGCGGGAACGGCGGGGCGCGCCAGGACGTCCAGTTCTCCCAGCGCCAGCAGCACCGCCTCGGCCTCGCCATAGGCGCGAGCATGGGCCGGGTCGGCGTCGAGCCAGCGGCGCAGCGCGGCCGAACGCTCCGGCGGGAACGGCTCGCCCAGGACCGCCAGCGCCCAGCTTCGGGCCTCGCGGCCGATCGGCGAGTCAGGATCGACGGTTGCGTTCACGCGACAGGCCTTTGAAGTCGGTTCGATAGTCGATGACGCCGCGCGCCAGGGCGCGCTGGCAGACGGCTGTGGTTTCGTCGATGGTCTTGCGGACCAGGGCTTCGGAGACGCCCTCGCGACGGCCGATCTCGGCGAAGCTCAGCCCCTCGATGCGGCTTGCCGCCAGATAGCGGCGGTGCCGTTCGGGCAGGCCGGCGACCACCTTTTCCAGCAGCTTGAGGTCATCACGCGCGATCAGGGCGCGTTCGACGTCCGGGGCGTCGTCCGGCTCCAGCGCAGGCGCGGAGGCGTCGAGCAGTCGGGCGGTGCGCTGGCGGTGGCGACGACCGTCGAGGGTCAGGTTGATGGCGACGCGGAAGACGAAGGCGCGGGGGCTTTCCAGCGAACGATCCGACGGCCGCTCACCGAGCTTGAGGAAGGCCTGTTGGGCGACGTCCTCGGGATCGGGCGGGCCGGCGCCGAACCGCGCACGCAGAAAGGCGCACAGGTCGCCCCAGTCCTGGGCATAGGTGCGCCGATAGGCCGATCGGTCTTTCCACTGCTCGGCCCAATGCTCAGCATCGTCGCCGCGAGCCTCTGGCCGCTCCGCCCTCGACACGGGGTCTCCCCAAACATCCGGTCGCGCCGGTTGTTCGGGACGATGCTGGCGAAAGCCCGTTCGATCAATGGACCGCGAAAAATTATGCGACGACCATGATTTTCTTGTGCGGGTCGGGGCTTGCGGGACGTCGTTTAATGTCGGGAAGAAACGCGGAGAAAATTCCCGCATTTATTTAAGTTACCGGTACCTTTTCCTCTTTTCGTGTCGATTGCGACATGCTTATTTCAATCATGACACCGGTGGCTAACCGGGCGAGACGGTCGACAAGGCCGCAACATGGGAAGGGGAGGCGGTTCGATGAACAGCTCTGCGCGCGACTCGGGCGCTGCGCCGCGTGGCCTACCCTCAGGCGACGAGCAGCCCTCTGCAGAGTCCGTCTTCGACATCGCTCGGGCCTTTCCAACCGACGTCGGCGACATGCTGACCCGCTCTCTCTGCCGCCAGATCCGCCAAGCCCTGCTCGAAGGAAAGGTCGTCGACCTGCCGGGCGTCGGGCGTTTCGAGATCCGCGACAAGCGCCGTTACGGCCTAGTCAACCCAAGGAGCGGCGCCCGCGCCGACCTCGGCGGCGAGCGCGCTGTCGTCTACCGGCCCGACCGCAAGCTGCTGCGTGACCTGAATTCTTCCCGAGGCGATGTTTGATGAGCGTATCCGTCCGCAGCCGTCGCTTCGGCGCTATTTCCCTTCTGGCCCTGACCCTGGCGGCTGCGCCGGCTGCAGCGTGGGCGCGCGTCGACGCCTTCCACGACGTGAACCTGTCGCCGGAAGCCCGCGCCGCCGACCTCGTCTCGCGCATGACGCTGGAGGAGAAGGCCGGGCAACTGAAGCACGCGGCGCCGGCCATCCCGCGCCTCTCCGTGCCCGCCTACAACTGGTGGAGCGAGGGGCTGCACGGCGTCGCCCGGGCCGGCGAGGCCACGGTCTTTCCGCAGGCCATCGGCATGGCCGCCACGTGGGACGTTCCCCTGATCCAGGACGTCGCCGACACCATCGCCACCGAGTTTCGCGCCAAGTACGTCGAAAATCGCGGCGCGGACGGCAGCGTCGCCCAGTACCGCGGCCTGACCGTCTGGTCACCCAACATCAACATCTTCCGCGATCCGCGCTGGGGGCGGGGCCAGGAGACCTGGGGCGAGGACCCGCACCTGACCGCCGAGTTCGGCGTCGCCTTCGTCCACGGCCTGCAGGGCAGCGATCCCAAGCACTACAAGACCGCCGCCACCGCCAAGCACTTCGCGGTGCACAGCGGACCGGAAGCCGATCGTCACCACGACGACATCCATCCCAGCAAGCACGATCTGGCCGACACCTATCTCCCGGCCTTCGAGGCGCTGGTGAAGCGCGGCAAGGTCGAGTCCGTCATGTGCGCGTACAACGCCGTCGACGGCGTGCCGGCCTGCGCCAGCGACTTCCTGCTCAAGGACACCTTGCGCACCAAGTGGGGCTTCAAGGGTCACGTCGTGTCGGACTGCGCAGCCATCGCCGACGTCTTCCTGCCGACCTCGCACAACTACGCCAAGACGCCGGCCGAGGGCGTGGCCGTCAGCTTGAAGGCGGGCACGGATTTGATCTGCGCCGAGTTCGGCGCCAACAAGAGTTCCGAGATCGGCCCGATCGTCGAAGCGGTGAAGGGCGGCCTGCTGAACCAGGCAGAGCTGGATCAGGCCGTCCGCCGGCTGTTTGTGGCCCGCATCAAGCTGGGGCTTTTCGACCCGCCGTCCAACGTTTCGTTCTCTAAGATCACGCCGGCCGAGAATGACACTCCGGCCAACCGGGCGCTGTCGCTGAAGACGGCCCAGGCCTCGATGGTGCTGTTGAAGAACGACGGCCTCTTGCCGCTGAAGGCCGCGCCTAGACGGATCGCGGTGATCGGGCCCAACGCCGACAGCCTCGACGCCCTGGTCGGCAACTACAACGGCACGCCGTCCAAGCCGGTGACGGTGCTGGCCGGGATCCGCGCTCGCTATCCTGAGGCCCTGGTGACCTTCGTCGAGGGAACGGGTCTGGTTGGCGCGCCGATGAACACTCTGCCCAATGATGCGCTCTGCGCCGACGCGACCTGCACTGGCAAGGGCGTGAAGGTCGAGACCTTCCAGGGGCTGGAACTTTCAGGTGAAGCTAAGGCCGAGGCCGCCGCCAACGTGCAGGTCAGCTGGGGCCGGCCGCAGCGGGAGAGGCGCCAGACCTCGACCCGCTGGACAGGATTTGTGAAGCCGACCGAAACCGGAGTCCACCGCTTCACGATGCGCGGCGAGGGCGGCTACCGGATGATCATCGACGGTAAGGTCGTGGTCGATGCCTGGAAGCGTCCGGCCGACGCCACGCCCGAGGGCGCGGCGACCCTGACCGCCGGTCAGGCCCACGCCATCACGATCGAGGCCTGGCAGGACGGCGACCGCGGCGACCAGCGCCTGACCTGGAGCAAGCCCAGCCAGGGTGCAGAAGCCGCCATCGCCGCAGCCAAGGACGCGGATCTCGTGCTGTTCGTCGGCGGCCTGACCGCCAAGCTGGAGGGCGAGGAAATGTCGGTCCGCGCCCCGGGTTTTGCTGGCGGCGACCGCACCCGCATCGACCTGCCTGCGCCGCAGCAGAGCCTGCTGGAGGGGCTGCACGCCACCGGCAAGCCCGTGGTGCTGGTGCTGATGAACGGCTCGGCCATGGCTGTGAACTGGGCTGACGAGAAACTGCCGGCCATCGTCGAGGCCTGGTATCCGGGCGGAGAGGGCGGCCATGCCGTGGCCGGCCTGATCGCCGGCGACTACAGCCCGTCGGGCCGCCTGCCGCTGACCTTCTACCGATCGGCCGACCAGCTCCCGCCGTTCAAGAACTACGGCATGGCGGGGCGCACCTATCGCTACTTCGGCGGCGAGGCGCTCTATCCGTTCGGCCATGGCCTGAGCTTCACCAGCTTCAAGTACGGCCAGCCGAAGATCGCCAAGGCGGTGAAGGCTGGCGAGGCGGTGAAGGTGTCGGTCGATATCACCAACGCCGGCCGGCGCGACGGAGACGAGGTCGCCCAACTCTACGTCACGCGCGGCGTGGCCGGGGCTCCGGTGCGCTCGTTGAAGGGCTTCCAGCGCGTGGCGCTGAAGGTGGACGAGACCAAGACCCTGACCTTCGATCTGGATCCGGCGGCGCTCAGTGTCGTCGACGCGGCCGGCGTCCGTTCGGTCGAGGCCGGTTCCGTCGATCTCTGGATCGGGGGCGGCCAACCGATAGCTCGGCCGGGCCTGGCCAAGCCCGCCGGCGTGTCGGCCCGTTTCGCCGTCACCGGCCGGAAGGTGCTGCCGTGAAGCTGGATCGCCGTTCCTTCCTCGCCGCTGGCGGCGCCGGTCTCGCTGCGACCGGCCTGTCTGCGCCCGCGTCGGCCGCCGACCTGCTGGCCGTGTCCGACGAAGGCTGGAGCCTCTGGATCGACCAGGCCGCCTCCTGGAAGGACGATACGCTGCACCTGCCCAGCGCCGCGGACCTGAAGGCGCTGCCCGTCAATCCGCCGACCGGCGGCTGGGGCTCGCTGAACGCCGCCGACGCCATCACGGTCAGACTGCCGACCACGGTAGAGGCGCACTTCTGGGGCAAGTTCGCCTCGCGGCCCTACGGCGCTGACGAGTACCGCTACGCCGAGGACGACGATGTGCCCCGCTATGGCGCCTACAAGGGCGTCTCCTGGTGGTCTCGGTCGATCAGCATTCCGGCCTCGGCCAAGGGCAAGCGCGCCCTGCTGAACCTGCGCGGCGCGCGCCTGCGGGCCGAGGTGTTCCTGAACGAGCAACTGGTCGGTTACTCGATCATGTCGGAGTTGCCCTTCGCCTGCGATCTTACGGCCGCGATGCGGGCGGGCGAGGCCAACCGGCTGTCGATCCGCATCACCAACCCCGGCGGCCGGTTCGACTGGCGCGACAGCACCACGATGGTCTGGGGCAAGGTGAAGCTGTTCGCTTCGCACGGCTTCGGCGGGCTCGATCGCGGCATGACGCTGAGCGTCCACCCGCTGGCCGCCCGCATCGACGACGCCTGGGTGCTGAATACGCCGCAGCCACGCACGGTGACGGCCTTCATGGACGTGGTGCTGGAAAAGCCCGTCGCCGATCCGAATAAGCTGCGCAGCAAGGCGTCCGCCATCCTGGTCGACGACAGGGGCGCGCCCGTCGCCGCTGAGATCAAGCTCGAAGGCCTGGAGGCTCTCGAAGACGGCCGCCGTCTGAGGGCAAGGTTCTCGGTGACCGCGTCGAAGGCCGACCTCTGGGACCTCGATACGCCGCGCCTGCACCGCCTGCGCTTCTCGTGGATCGAGACGAAGCGCGAGGTCGATACGCGCGAGGTGCGCTTCGGCTTCCGCTGGTTTGGCGTCGAGGGCGTGGGCACGGACGCGCTGCTGCGGCTGAACGGCCGCCGCATCCGGCTCTATTCGGCGATCTCCTGGGGCTACTGGGGCTTCAACGGCCTGTGGCCGACCAGGGAGCTGGCGCGCCGCGAGGTCACCGCCGCCCATACGCTGGGCCTCAACGCGCTGCACTTCCACCGCAATGTCGGCAAGCCCGAGGTCTTCCAGGCCATGGACGAGATGGGCCTGCTGCGGGTGATGGAGCCCGGCGGCGGCCGCCACGCCATCGGCCGCGACCTCAAGGCCGGCGAAAGCCTCAATCCCGCCGACGCCTTCAGCCGCCAGTTCATGGTCGAGAAGTGCCAGGCCATGGTGCGGGCCTTCCGCTCGCATCCGTCCCTGGCCCACTACACCCTGCAGAACGAGATCGGCGCGAACCTGGCCAATCCCGACGTGCAGTTCGTACTGAAGGCCATGCACGACCTGGATCCCAGCCGGGCGGTCATTCTCAACGACGGCTTCGTCAAGCGCGGCGCGGCCCAGGCGATGTACCTGCCGTATGACGATCACTACTTCCGCTCGGACGTCGAGGAGTGGGGCGGCTGGTGGGTCGAGCACCAGGGCGCCGGCGACCAGTGGTACGACAGGTTTTACGCGGGTAAGGACGACTACATCCACATGCAGAAGGGCAAGCCCTTCATCGTCGAGTTCGGCGAGATGCAGGGGTGCGCCGTGGCCGACAACCACGTGGCCATGGTCGCCGAGATCCTGGCCAAGGGCGGCAAGAGCTATGACCTGGAGGACCATAAGGTCATCGTCGAGTCCACCAACGCCTATCTGGATCGCTGGGGCTTCCGCAAAGCGTTCCCGACCACCGAGGCGCTGTTCCTGTCGGTGGGCCGCAAGGCCTACGAGGCCTGGCGCAACTACCTGGAGAACATCCGCCTCGGCGAGACGGTGGACGTCGCCGCCATTTCGGGCTGGGAAAGCACGGCGATCGAGAACCACTCGGGCATCGTCGACGCCCTGCGCGGCTTCAAGGCCGATCCGGCGCTGATGAGCCAGAGCCTGCGGCCGGCCCTGGCCGTGGCCAAGCCCCGTAAGCTTGCCTATGCGCCGGGCGAGGCGGCCGAGCTCGATATCTGGCTGTTCAACGACACCGGCAAGCCGATCGCCGGAGAGCTGGTGCTGAGCGTGCTCGGACCGGACGGCGTGGCGCGTGCGGCCGGGCGATGGCCCGTTCCAGCGCACGAGGCCGACCGGATGTCGTGGCTGGTTGCGGAGAGCGTCCGGACCCCGGCCTTCGAGCGAGAAGGGCGGCACGTGCTCCGTCTGGTGCTGGCCAGCTCGGGCGAGGTTGTCTCCGACCGCGAGGTCTGGGTCGCCGCCCCGCAAGGCGCGCCGCGCCGCAAGCTGCGGATCGCCGTCTCGGGCGTCGCAAAGAGCTTGCGCGGCCAGTTGGAGAAGCAGCCGGGGGTCACGGTCGAAGAGTTCAAAGCCGGCGTCCGCTACGACGGGATCGTCGCCTCCGGCCTCAAGGCCGACGAGATCGTGCGCCGCCAGGTCGGCGAGCAGACAGGCCTGGAAGCCCAGCCGAAGAAGGGCGAGAAGCCGCAACTGGTGCTGGGCGAACTGCCTCCGGAAGTGCTGGCGGCCATCACAGCCGGAACGCCCTTGTTGGCCGTGGTGCAGGAAGACGGCCTCGCCGAGGGCGTGGCCAAGCAGTTGGCCGGCCTTGGCCTCTTCTCCTATGCCGGCCAGGTCGGTGGCCTGCGGGCGCCGTGGATGGGCAACTGGAACTATGTGAGGGCCCACCCGACCTTCGCCGGCGTCCCGGCCGACATGGCCATGAGCGTGCTGCACCAGGTCGAGGGCCAGCCCTCGAACGGCCTGCTGGTCGACGGGCAGGGCGTAGAGGTGATCGCCGCCTACAGCCGAGATCACGACCGCCACAACGGCGCAGCCAGCCTGATCGCGCGCAAGGGCGCGGCGCGGGTGCTGGTCCATCGCCTGCCCGACATGGTCGCCCCCCTTCAGACGCGCTGGCTGAGCAACGCGCTGGACTGGCTGGCGGCCGATACGATCACGAGCCCAGGAGGGTGAGCGACGATGTCTAGCGCCTAGAGCCGAGACTAGGGCGGCGGTCTGCCGCCGTCCGTGAAGACCAAGAGATCAGTGCGGGCTTTCACGCCGCCGCGTCCCTGGCGCGGCGAACGGGAGCGCTTGCGCCAAAGCCGACGCGTCCAGAGGGACGCGATCAGACAATTGGGAGGGAGACGAGGATGAACACTCAGATGACTGGCAAGGCCCGGCCGCGAGCGCGGCTGATGGCGGGGATTTCTAGCCTGACGGTGGCGGCCCTGCTGACGCCGGTCGTGGCCTTGGCCCAGGCGGCGCCGGAGGCCGGGGACAAGCCGATCACCGACAACGCAGTCAGCGAAGTGGTGGTCACCGGCTATCGCGCCGCCTTGCGCAGCGCCATCGACACCAAGAAGAACTCGGACGTGATGCTCGACGCCATCAACGCCGAGGACATCGCCGACTTCCCCGACTCCAACCTCGCGGAGTCCCTCCAGCGCCTGCCGGGCATCTCGATCGACCGCGACAACGGCGAGGGCCGGACCATCAGCGTGCGCGGCCTGTCGGGCGACTTCAGCCGTGTGCGGATCAACAACATGGAGGCCCTGTCGACGGGCGCTTCCAACGACTCCGGCTCCAGCCCCAACCGCTCGCGCGCCTTCGACTTCAACGCCTTCGCTTCTGAGCTGTTCAGCTCGGTGCGGGTGCGCAAGTCCTCGTCGGCCGAAGCCGATGAGGGCTCGCTAGGCGCCACCGTCGATTTGATCACCGGTCGGCCGTTCGATTACAAGAAGGGCGCCTTCGCCCTGTCGGCCGAGGACAGCTATTACCAGAACGGCAAGAAGCACAGCCCGCGCATCACCGGCCTTGTCTCCAACCGCTGGTTCGACGGCCGCCTGGGCCTTCTGATGTCGGCCGCCTACGCCAAGCGCACCTCGGAGGACGACACCTACGCCCGCGGCGGCGGTTCTTCGGACTATGTCTATCGCGGCTCGACCTGGACCGGCGACGAACTGCCCGGCCGCGCCGGTTTCGCCGCGCCGACCGGCACGGTGTTCAGCGCCCTGATCCCGCCGCCGACCGGCACCACCGGCTCGGCCCTGGACGCCTACAAGGCCAATCCGGCCAATTACTACAACCCGCTGGCCAATCCCCTGGCCTATGCCGAAATGACCGGGTCAGACCCAGCCGCCTACGCCAAGCTTTATCCAAACTGCGCGGCGACTTCGGGCCAGCCGGTGGCGGGCCTGACGCCGACCTCGCCGGGCTGCAACGACAGCCAGATCCGCTTCCCGGCGCTGCCCTCGATCGCCCAGCGCGACGTCGAGACCGAGCGCCTGGGCCTGACCGGCGCTGTGCAGTTCGAGATCACTCCGCGCACCAAGCTGACGGTCGATGGCCTCTATTCCCGGTTCGAGAGCACCAGCACCAACTACCAGCTCTCGCCGGTGGGGCTGAACCGCAACAACACCAACGCCAGCTACCAGTACGGCGCCAACGTGCCGACGGCGACGGCCCGCAGCGGCAGCGCCATGACCGACGCCCAGCGTCGCGCGCTCTATCCGGGCGGCTGCACCTTCACTGCCGAGACCGACCTGAACCCGGGCCAGGACTGCGGCCAGCAGCTGTACGGCCAGACCCCGGTCAGCGGCTACACTTACAGTTTCAACCCCTACAACCTGGATCCGTACGAATACTACACCAACCTGTCCTCGCCCGGTTATGCCGGCCCGGCCTCCAGCCTGCCGTTCCGTGGCGACCTGATCGGCCGCCCGTCGGTCAAGCTGCTCGACGCCGAGGTGGTCGGTCAGAACGCCGAGTACCTGAAGCTGGGCAATGTCGACTGGCGCTCGGGCGCGGACCGCGGCGCCTACACCACCGACTTCCGCCAGGTGTCGGCCGAGCTGACCCACGAGTTCAGCGACAAGTTGAAGGTCACGGCCGCCTACGGCGCCTCGCGGTCGGAAAACAAGAACACCGGCACCCTAGTCGAGTTCAACTACATGGACGCCCAGGAGCCCTTCATTTTCGACGAGCGGGGCGCCTCGGGCATGCCGCGCTTCGACGCCGGGTTCGACGCGGCCGACGCGACCAAGTGGGGCGTCGTCAAGGGCTTCTCTGGCATGCGCCACTACAAGCGCAACACCCTGAACACCTACAACGGCGCCAAGATCGACGTCGCCTACGAGTTGGACGATCACTGGACGATCAAGTTCGGCGTCACCGGCCGCAAGTACGAGTTCTCGACCGACCAGTACGAGCGCAACAACGACCTTCTGAACCCGACCGAGAAGGAAGCCGGCGTTACCAGCGCCTCGCTCGGCCAGGTCATCGAGTTCGGCCAGGGGCTGGATGTGCCGCAGGGCTCGACCACGCGCTTCTATGCGCCCAACCTTGAGGCCTTCAGCAGCGTCTTCGGCTTCGACTGCGACTGCATCAACAAGTACGGCGACTTCCGCATCACGCGGAAGCGCAACCGCTCGGCCTCGTTCGAGGTGGCCGAGAAGAACCTCGCCTACTACGCCCAGTTCGGCTTCAACTACGAGGTCTGGGGCGGCCGTCGCCTGTTTGGCAATATCGGCGTCCGCCAGGCCGAGACCGAGGTCGAGTCCCTCGGCGAGACCACGGCCGGCCGTCCTATCCGCGGTGAGAACAAGTACAGCGACACCCTGCCGTCGGGTAACCTGACCTGGGAGGCCTGGGACAACCTCTACATCCGCTTCGCCGCGGCCAAGGTCATGGCCCGACCGCTGCTGGGCAATCTGTCGCCGGCCGTCACCGGCGTCAGCATTCCGGGCGACGGCTCGGTCACCGGCGGCACCCTGACCGTGGGCAACCCGAAGCTCTCGCCGTTCCGCGGCAAGGCCTTCGACGTGGCGGCCGAGTGGTACTTCGCCAAGGGCGGCCTGATCAGCCTGGGCTATTTCCGCAAGGACATCGACTCCTATCCCCAGACGGTCTTCTACGAGGCGCCGCTTTCGGAGTTCCTCGACGCCGACGCGATCGCCCAGTTGCGCCTGCAGTTCCCGGGCGAGACCGGCGGCGACATCTTCCGCCGCGCCTATATCGACGCAGACAACGTGATGCTGGCCCGCCAGGTCCGCGACGCGCCCGGCGGCGTGCTGCAGGGCTGGGAGTTCAGCTACCAGCAGGACTTCACCTTCCTGCCCTGGTACTTCAAGAACCTCGGCGTCCAGTTCAACATGACCAAGCTGGACACCGAGCTGAAGTACATCCTGGATCCGGGCGCGGTGAACGCCACGACCGGCGCGGTGACCAAGGCGCCGGTCTACGGCACCGGCCCCTGGCTGGGCGCTTCGCCCAAGGGGATCAACTTCACGGTCTATTACGAGACCAAGAAGTTCAACGCCCGCGTCTCGATGGCCCAGCGCGACGAGTACTACACCAAGTATCCCATCGCCTCGGGCAACTGCGATCCGGGCCTGCAGGCCAACGGCTCGGCCTGCGACGGCCCGCTGATCAACGAGTTCGAAGGGGCGAAGTCGACGATGAACGTCGACTTCTCGATGCGCTACCAGCCGCTGAAGCAGGTCAGCATCACCTTCGAAGCGCTGAACATCACCGACGAGAAGTCCGAGCGGTTCGTCTACAACGACCCGGTCATCCTCTCGTACGGCGGCAGCGGCCCCAACTACCGGATCGGCGTGCGCTACAGGTACTAGCGCGCCGCGAGACTGGTCGCCGCGCCCCTCCGCGCGGCGGCCAACCCCTTCGGCTTTCCCCAGGGCTCGAAGGCGGCCTCGGCGGGGGACCCGAGCGGTTCTCCGCCGCTTCTTTTTCAGTTCGGCCAGGAGTTGGTGATGAAGATGCGCGACCTGATGGTGGACCGCCGGACGATGCTGGCGAGCGCGGGCGCAGCCGTGCTGCTGCCGACCGGAGCCTGCGCCGCGGCGCCCGACTTCGCCGCGCTCGGCTGGGCCAGCACCAGGGGCGGGGAGGGCGGGCGGACCTTGCGGGTCACCACCCTGGCGGCCGATGGCCCCGGCTCGTTCCGCGCCGCCGTCGAGGCGTCCGGGCCGCGCAAGGTGGTGTTCGACGTCGCCGGCGTCATCGACCTTGGCCGCAAGAGCATCCGCATCCGCGAACCGTTCCTGACCGTGGCGGGCGAGACCGCGCCGTCGCCGGGGATCACCTTCATCCGGGGCGGCATCGAGGTGCAGAGCCACGACGTCGTGCTGCGCCACCTGCGGGTGAGGGCGGGCCGCGACGGCGCCCCGGACCGCAGCGGCTGGGAGGTGGACGGCGTCACGTGCTGGAAGGCCCACGACGTCATCGTCGACCACTGCTCTATCGCCTGGGCCACTGACGAGAACCTGTCGGCTTCCGGCCCGCGCTTCGACGGCGACGACACGGTAGAGGCCTGGCGCAAAGGGACCTCGCACCGGATCACCTTCAGCAACAACATCGTGTCCGAGGGCCTGTCCCACGCCAGCCATGTGAAGGGCGAGCACTCCAAGGGCACGCTGATCCACGACAACGCGACGCAGGTGCTGATCGCCGGCAACCTCTATGCCCACAACCTGGAGCGCAACCAGCTGTTCAAGGGCGCGGTGCACGCCGTGTCGGTCAACAACCTGGTCTACGATCCCGGCACGCGGGCCATGCACTATGCGCTGAACGGTCCGGAGTGGGAGGGGCGCGCCTGGCAGGTCGGCCAACTGGCGCTGGTCGGCAATGTCGTGCGGGGCGGAGCGTCCACCCGGCCGGATCTGCCGTTTCTCATCGTGGAAGGGCAGGGGGACCTGGATCTCTTCGCCCGTGACAACCGCGCGGTCTATGCCGGCGGCGCGGCGATGCCCGAACTGCGGGTGCTGCCCACGACGCCGCTGCCGCGTGTGCGGCGTCTATCGGCCGCACCGCTTTGGCCCAAGGGGCTGAAGGCCCTGCCGGCTTCGGGCGTCGAGCGCTACGTGCTGGCGACGGCAGGGGCGCGGCCTTGGGATCGCGACGCCGTCGACCTGCGCGTCCTGCGCCAGGTGAAGGACGGAAGCGGCCGCGTGATCGACGACGAGGCCCAGGTCGGAGGCTATGCGAGCGCGGGCCTTTCCAAGGCCTGACAGCTCGATTCGGCGTTTTTCCGCCGCTTTCAGAAAAACACCGGTCACTTGTAGGAGTTTTTAAGGCCATCAAGGGTGGCCATACCGCTCGCTCGAGCCGAGGTGCTTGATCGAGCGTTGTTCGTTGTTTCGTCGAAGGTTTTGGGCTTTCGAGCCAATTCGGCGCTTTGGCATGTCAACGCTGTCATCGCCTGAAATCTGGCGGCCGGCTTGTCCCATTGATCATAACAATAACTTGTCTGAGTATCTCGGGTATGCAACAAAGTGGTCAGGCCAAATATGGCATGGGCTGACGGCATCGACCGTTGGCGAGGGCGGGAGGAAACGATGATCACGACAGTACCGGCCGACGCATAGCGACGGCCTGGTCGGGCCCCGAGCGGGTCGGCCAGGCGACGTCGCCGAATGCAGTCCAAGAGCCACGGCGGGAGGCCCAAGACGCCCCCGCGAGAATAAGAAGACTTTGGGAGAGGAAGTAATGAAGCGCTTCAGCGCGCGCGGCCGCACGGCCGCGGCTGTGTCGATCATCGCCTTGAGCGCGGCCGTCTGGCCGGTTCAGCAAGCCGCCGCACAATCCGAAACGGTCAAGACCTCCGGGGCGGTCGAGTCCCCGACCGAGGTCGAGGCCATCGTCGTCGGGGCCCGCGCCTCGCAACAGTCGTCGATCGCGCGCAAGAAGCGCAGCGTGACGGCCCAGGACTCCATCGTCGCCGACGACGTGGGTTCGTTCCCCGACAGCAACGTCAACGAAGCCATGTCGCGTATCGCCGGCGTCGCCATCGAGCGCAACGGCTTTGGTGAAGGCGACGGCGTGTCGATCCGCGGCAATGGCGCGGACCTGACCCGCATCGAGCTGGACGGCATGGGCGTGGCCGCCTCGGGCTTCAGCCTGGCCGCCGGCGGCGGCGACGGCCGTGCGGCCGACCTGCGCGAATTCCCGGCCGAAATGATCAAGAGCCTGGACGTCATCAAGGGCCAGACGGCCGACATGACGCCGGGCGGCCTGGGCGCCACCGTGCAGATCCAGACCCGCACGGGCCTGGACTTCAAGAAGCCTTACCTGTCGATCCGCGGCGCCGCGGCCGGCAACACCCTGTCGCGCAAGGCCTCGCCGGAGATCGGCGTGGTGGCCTCGCGCAAGTTCCTCGACGACCGTCTCGGGGTGATCGGCAACATCAGCTACAGCAAGCGCCTCAACGACAGCCACGCGCTGAACAACGGCGGCTCGAACAACGCCCAGGGCTATACCCGCTTCGCCGACTTCGACAATTCGCCCGACAAGACCTTCAGCTACAACCCGGCCACCGCCAACGGCGTCGGCGCCAGCGATCCGATCGCCTCGTGGGCCATGGTGGGCGGCGGCACGTTCAACGCGCCGACGCCGCTGGACGTCTACACCAAGTCGGCCGCGGCCAAGACCAAGGCCGAATGCCTGACCGCCTTCCCGATGCTGACCGACGCGCAGCTGGGCACGATCGTCGCCGGCTCCAACGGCGCCAACCGGCAGGCCGCCCAGGCCGCCCAGATCAACGCCCAGATCAGCTGTCTCAACCAGTGGAACGATTACGCGCCCAACCTGGTGCGCGACCAGAACCTGACCCAGTACGAAGACCGGCTGTCCTGGGACCTGCGCTTCGACTACCGCGTCAATGACGACCTGACGATCTTCGCCAAGTACCAGGTCGCAAACCGCGAGCAGAACGAGAACAACCGCCAGCGCACCCGCGGCGGCATCACCTCGCTGTACGCGGCCTCGCAGAACCAGACGGCGACCTCGCTGCTCACCAACACGTTCTACCCGGCCGGCACGCCCAACGTGCTCTCGGCCATCCCGGGCGGCGGCTTCTACATCTACAATCAGGGCATGCCGACGGCGCCGTTCACGATCGACACCACGCCGGGCTCGAGCGTGACCAACAACTCGTTCCCGCTGATGGGCGTGGCGGCCAATATCGTGCCGGGCTCCATCCAGATGGACGGCAACCATCACCTGACCCAGTTCGACATCACCAATGCCGCCCTGGGCATCGACCAGATCCAGAACGACCAGATCTGGAAGACGAACTACATCTCCGGCGGCGCCAACTACAATCGCGGTCCGCTGACGATGGACCTGATGTTCGGCCGCAACGAGAGCGACTATTCGCGCACCGACCTGCGCTTCTCGCGCAGCTACACCTACGGCAACGCCACCATGCGGGCGCTGGAGAACGGCATCTGGACGATCGACATGCCGTCGTCCTTCGACGCCACCGACATGCGCAACTACGCCCAGCTGAACGTGCCGACCGCGGTGGGCCAGCCGGCCTATTCGAACGCCTACCGCCTGGTCTTCAACCCGCGGAAGGTGGAGAGCGCCGAAGACCAGCTGAAGTTCGACGTCACCTACCTGCCCGACATGCCGCTGTTCACGCGCTTCAAGGCGGGCATCCTCTATCGCAAGGGCACGGCCAATTCGTGGGCCGGCGGCGGCTTCTCGCCCGACCCGGGCGTCTTCGTGCCGACCCTGACCCTGCGCGGCGACGTGCGGGCCTGCGCGAACGTGGCTTCGACCCTGCCGGCGAACGCCTGCGCCTACGGCTACGTCCCCAACGCGACCACCGGCGTCAACTTCCTGTACGGCCTGGAAACCCTCACCCAGGCCCAGCTGATCGACATCTTCCAGAGCTCGATCGAGCGTAACTCGGGCAAGTTCATGCCCGGCTACAAGGGCGTCAGCGGCCTGGAGCTGTGGGACAGCATCGACGTCAAGAAGGCCTTCTCGCAGATGGCCGGCGCGGTGAACTACAACTTCGACTGCCTCAAGGAGTGCAAGGCCAGCGACGGCAAGGTCTACAAGCAGCCGTTCAACGAGACCGAGGAGACCATGAGCTCCTGGTACTGGATGGCCGACCTGGCCCACGACCTGCCGTTCGGCATGGAATTCCGTGGCAATCTGGGCACGCGGATGTTCAAGTCCGAAGTCGAGGGCTCGGGCTACGTCACCCTGGCCACCACCTTCAAGAACGCGGCCTTCGACCCCAACAACCCCAACGCCACGGCCGGCGTCACCACCACCAACCGGGTTCGCCCGGTGTCGATCAACAAGAGCTACACCGGCTGGCTGCCGTCGTACAACGCCGCCGTCTGGGCGATCCCCGACAAGGTGGTGCTGCGCTATTCGTGGGCCAAGACGATCGCCCCGCCGGCGATGAAGTACCTGTGGCCGGGCGGCACCTGCACCTATGACGAACGCCGCGACGGCGTGTCCGACGCCGACGGTTCCGAGCAGGACATGGCCTGCGGCACCTTCGGCAACGCCGACCTGAAGCCGTATCAGGCGACCAAGAACAACACGAGCCTGGAGTGGTATCCCAACAAGGACACCTCGTTCAGCCTGGCCTACTACCGCCAGAAGGTGCGGGTCGGCGGGCCGCTGGCCGTGCCGGTCAAGAACGTCAACATCTTCGAAGGCACCGACTTCGAGATCCCGGGCACCGGCAAGAAGTTCTCGGACTACGAGTTCGGCATGACCACCTACGAGAACGGTCCCGGCTATGTGCAGTCGGGCTGGGAGTTCGTGGCGCGAACCGCCTTCACCTACCTGCCGTGGAAGCTCAGCAAGACCGGCATGGACTTCAACATCTCGACCACCAAGTCGGGCAACGCGGTCACCTACATGGACCCGCTGACCGCCGAGGGCCTGGATCCGCAGGGGCAGTCGAAGTATTTCGCCAACCTGGTGTTCTGGTATGACGACGGCGTCACCAAGGCCCGTATCGCCTACCAGACCCGCGACCGGGTGCTGAGCTGCATCTCGCCATGCGGCAACACCAGCGCCTCGCCGGTGGCCAACGCGCCCAACACCAACATCGGCAACTACGTGCGCTTCCCGTACAACCCGAGCGAGCCCTACTACTCGGAACAGTACGAGTATCTGGACGCCAAGATCTCGCGGCGGATCAACAAGAACCTCGAGGTCTACCTGGAAGGCCGCAACCTGCTGCAGGCCGCCCGCCTGTCGGTCGGCTCGGACGACCGCGGCTTCGAAGGCCGTGCCAATCCCTGGTCGGTCCAGTACGGCGGCTCGCGCTTCGCCCTCGGCTTCACCTACCGGAACTAGTCTCTCCTTTCCGGTTGGCGACTGGCCCTTCCCTGGAAGCAGGGGAGGGCCTTTTGCTGTCGGGGGAGGGGGCGGCGCTGGCCCCAGATGCTCCCCCTGAAGGGGGAGCTGTCGCGGAGCGACTGAGGGGGAAGGGGCTTCTGTGGCGGAGGGAGTACTGACCTCATCAGTCACTTCCCCCTCCGGCCCTTCGGGCCACCTCCCCCTTCAGGGGGAGGATCTTTGGGTATGGGCTCGCGCTCTCACGCGGCTTGCCGCTGAGCTTGTGGAGAGGGCGCGGGGCGTCCGGGCCTCGCCCGGATGTGTGAGTTTTAAATACCGTTTCGACGAAGCATAGACGCCCCGCGCGATCGTTATGCCTCAGGCCGGGGCGCGCGGGCCTCTTCCGCCCTGTGCCCCTTCCCCATGCAATGCGCCCCGTTTCTTGACGGCCAGGCGTGCATGGCGGCGCGAACCCTTGGACGGGCGGGAGCCTAGTCAGGCAAGCTCCCGATGGATGGGTTTACGTCCCCCATCCTCATTTAAGCCTTCAGGCCCGGCTCACGCCGCTCCTTCAGCCCCGCTCGATCGCATCCACGTCGCACGCTTCGGGCCGGATCCTTGCGCCCTCTCCCTGCGACGGGACCCAATGATTATGCGGCGGGTTTCAGCGCGTCTGATTGGCGAGACTGAGAAAGTTGCAAGTGATTGATCACCTTCAGAACTTTTCGCTGAACGCCGGGGATCCACGCTGCTCTATCCCCATAACCAGGAACCTCGCCCTGTGGGGGAGGATCTTCCTTGCCACGGAAAGCGACGGGGCCATTGCGGTGCGTGGTCAGGAGCGTCTCCAAGGTACGCCATATTGGTATGACCAGGGGGGGCTGGGGCATGCCTGGGCCTCTGCCGTGTGGGAAGAAGAAGTGTCGACCCTTTGACGCAGAAGGCTTTGCAGCACGCGAGAGATGCGACGGCGATAATCGCGCCTGATCGATAAAAATTGGTCAGGCCGATATTGCATCGAACGGCGGTTGCCGGTAAATGAGGAAGGTGTTCGGCGTCTGCGAGCCGACCACAACCTTCATAGTTCCCCTCCGGCCGACCAAGACGACGGGTCGGCCTTTTTTTGCGCGCTCGCCGGGGTTGCTCGGGGCCTTAGAGGGCGCTCGACCGCAGGCCGTCGATCCGGTCGCGCGCGGCGCGGAAGCGCTCCAGATCCCCCGGCTCCAGCTGTTGCGAGGGGCCTTCGCCCAGGCTGGCGAGGGCGGTCAGCGGATCGGTGTGGGCGTCGTCGACGATGACCTCGTAGTGCAGGTGCGGGCCGGTTCCGACGCCGGTCTGCCCGGAGCGGGCGACGATCTCGCCCTGCCGCACCGCCGCGCCGGGCGCCACGCCCGGGTCGAAAGCGTCGAGATGGGCGTAGGCCGTGACCAGGTGCTGGCCGTGGCGGATCTTCAGGTAGTTGCCATAGCCCCGCCCTGTCGGAGCTGCTCTATTCAGGCGACGACAGCCTGATCGTCATCAACATGAGCGAGTTTCAGGAAGCTCACACCGTCTCGACCCTGAAGGGGGCGCCGGCCGGCTATGTCGGCTACGGACAGGGCGGGGTGCTGACCGAGGCGGTGCGCCGACGGCCCTATTCGGTGGTGCTGCTGGACGAGATCGAGAAGGCCCACCCCGACGTCCACGAGATGTTCTTCCAGGTGTTCGACAAGGGATACATGGACGACGCCGAAGGGCGCTACATCGACTTCAAGAACACGCTGATCCTGCTGACCTCCAACGTCGGCACCGACCTGATCACCAATCTGTCAGAAGACGAGGAGATGAAGCCGGCCGCCGCCGCCCTGGCCCAGACGCTGCGGCCCGAACTGCTGAAGGTGTTCCCGCCGGCGCTGCTTGGGCGCCTGATCGTGCTGCCGTACTATCCGCTGAGCCCGGCCATGCTGCAGGGCATCGTACGGCTGCAGCTGGAGCGCATCCGCAAGCGCATCGCCGAGAACCACGAGATCGACTTCAGCTACGACCAGGCGGTGGTCGAGCTGATCGTCTCGCGCTGCACCGAGGTGGCTTCGGGCGGGCGGATGATCGACGCGATCCTGACCAACACCATGCTGCCCCAGCTGTCGATAGAACTGCTCGACCGGCAGATGAAGGGGCTGGCGGTGAAAACGATTGCGGTCTCGGTAGCGGACGGCGCCTTCGCCTATGCCTACGGCTAGACAGGATCAGAGGGCGCGCAGCCGGGCCAGGATCGGACCGTAGTTCTCCTCGAACCAGCGGTGGAAGCCGGGGTTCACGTCCATGGCGTGGGCCGCGTTCCAGTCGGGCTCGGTCACCGTCATCGGCACGCCGCGTACGGTGTCGAGGCGGGTGCGGGTGGGGGCCGTGCCGCCAAGTTCGCAATAGGGGATCATCAGGTACAGGCTGGGATCGTTCAGCAGGTCCCAGGTGGGCTGCTCCCGCAGCGGATTGCGAAAGTCGTCCTCATGGATCAGGTAGGTCGGGTCGTCGAGGAAGGCCTGCCGCGAAGCCCAGTTCCAGAACGAGGTCCCGAGGGTTGGCGCGCCGCCCTTGTGCTCGTTCATCAGGTTGAAGATCAGGTCCGCCTTGTAGAAACGGGAGATCGTCTTCCTTTCCTCGTCGGTATAGGGCAGGGCCTGATCATAGCTGAACAGCTGGCGTCCGGCGCTGTTGTTGCGCGGGCCGCCGAACGTCTTGGATCGCAGGCCGCCCAACTCCAGGAGCTCGCGCCCGCCGTCGGCGATCGTGTCGACGACGCTGTCGAGGGCGTTGCCGACCGCCCAGAAGCCGTTGAGGACGTCGACCTTGCGCCGCTCGAACCACTTGTCGATCGTGGGCCGGTCGAAGACGCTCAGATTGTTCAGTTGATAGGCCAGGTCATGCAGTTTCGCGGCCAGGTCCCAGCTGTTCTGCGGCCGGGTCTTGAACGTCGCATAGGTGGCGAAGCCGGGACCAGCGAAGTTGGTGGCGCCCAGCAACGCGAAGCCCTCGCTGTCCTTGGGCAGATACATGCGGGTTTGCTTGTCAGGCATGAGCGCGATCCCAGGGGCCGCCCCGATGGAGCCGGCAGCGTCGGATGATGGAAAGCGGGCACTGGGCTCGGCCGCCCGTTCCGCCTGATCGCGCGAGCGATGCCGTCGACGGCCGAAAGCTTGGCCAGTCTATCTTAATTTCACGTCCGGAAAAGTTGTGTCGCGACGCGGGCTATCGAATTGCGGCAGCTAGGCGCGTTCTCAGCGGCAGAGCGCCTTGGGATCCACCTGTTCGCTTGGGGACACGATGTTCGACAGGTCGATCTTCCGGGCCTTGGCGGTGCGCTCCATTATCCCGCCGCCGCCTGGGAGTGCTTCGGCCTGCGCATAGGCCGGGTCCTTCTGGGCTTCCTGCAGCGTGACGTAGCGTGCGCCGGCGGCGTCGAGGCGGTCCAGCACCTGGGGCAGCATGTGGGCCGACCAGCCGCCGATGTGGGTCAGCAGCACCTGCGGGATCATCCGGCCATAGACCTTCTGCGAGACGGCGCGCATGCGGGTCAGTTCATCGTCGACGCCGCGCAGGTACTGGTCCTCCATCGTCCTGATGGCCGCCTGGTCGTTGCTGGCGACGCAGCGGGCGTAGGCGTCGCTGTAGCTCCAGTCGCTGAACGAGAGGGTCACGTGGGCGACCTTGTAGCCGTGAGCGGCCAGATAGGCGGCCGCGCCCTCGTGGCGCTCGGGCCGCGTGCCGGCCGTCAGGTTGGGAAACCTCAGATACCGCCACTCCTGGCCCTTCATCCTTTCGGCCACAGCGGGCTCGCCGGCCTCGAGATCGGCGATCCAGGCGTCCAGCGTCTCGGCCTTTTCGAGGTTGAGGTGGGTGGCGGTGTGGTTGGCCAAAGGGTGGCCGGCCGTGCGCCAGGCGTCGAGCACGGCGTTGCTTTCCGCATCCGTCGCCTTGGCCGAATTGACGAAGCCGTAGGCTTGGCGGACGCCGTGGGCCTTGAAGTCGGCGATGTGCGCCTTGGTGATCGACAGGCGCGTCATGCCCGGCGGCAGGGCGCCGTGGACGGGCAGGTCGTCGACCGTTACGGCGACATCGAAGCTCTGGGCGAGCGCCGTGGCGGGCGCCAGCAAGGCGAGGACGAGAAGGGCGACGGATCTCACGCGGTCTTGCCCGCGTAGTAGCGGCGCAGGGTCTCGAAGGCGAGCTTGCGATGACCCTCGTTGCTGACCAGTCCCTTGCGGTTCCAGTAGTCCTGGTAGCGGGCGTGCCAGCGGCGCGGCGAGCGGAAATCCTTCAGCACCCAGGGGCTGACGCCGACGAAGCCGTCGCGCTCGAGCAGGGCCAGGGTCTCCTCGAACACCCAGGCCTGGTACTCCTCGGTCCAGCGGTTCTCCTTGGGACCACGTTCGCCATAGAGGGCGTCGGCGCCGAACTCGCTCATCATCATCGGCTTGTCGTGCGGGTTGGAGAACCGCACGGTCTTGGCCTGGTCGGGCGTGCGCGGGCCGTACCAGCCTTCGTACTGGTTGATGGCCACGACATCGAGGTCGGGCGCCAGCGGGTCGTCGACCACGAACTGGTTCT
This sequence comes from Caulobacter endophyticus, assembly GCF_003116815.1. Taxonomy (GTDB): domain Bacteria; phylum Pseudomonadota; class Alphaproteobacteria; order Caulobacterales; family Caulobacteraceae; genus Caulobacter; species Caulobacter endophyticus. The sequence goes on along the minus strand of NZ_QDKQ01000039.1, from coordinate 4,045 downwards.
GGCCGGCCTTGGCGCCGCCGACGTCGATGTTCTTGTTGAGGGCCGCGGTCAGAAGGCGGGTGGGGTCGAGGCGACGAATGTCGGCGACCACGTGGCGCAGGAAGGTGGTGCGGGCCTGGTGCGTCGGGGTCTCGTTGGCCACCGACCAGAAGGCGACGCTGGCGCGGTTGCGGTCGCGCACCACCATCTCGGCGGCCATGGCGCGGGCCAGGGCCAGCGTCCTGGGGCTCTCATAGGCCACGTCGTCCCAGTAGACGGGGATCTCCGACCAGACCAGCAGGCCGATCTCGTCGCACAGGCGCACGGTGCTTTCCGTATGCGGATAATGCGCCAGGCGGACCATGTCGCAGCCCAGGGCCTTGGCTTCTTCCAGCAGGGCGCGGGCCTCGGGCGGGGTCATGACGCGACCGCCCTGGGCGCCCAGGGGCTCTTCGTGCAGGGCGATGCCGCGGATGAAGCGCGGCTTGCCGTTGACCAGGATCTGGCGGCCGCGGGCCTCCAGCGTGCGGAAGCCGATGCGGTCGCGGCGTACGTCCTCGCCGGCCTTGAAGGTGACGCCGTAGAGCATCGGCGTCTCGGGCGACCACAGCTTCAGGCCGCGCGGCGGCTTGGCGGAAAGGCGGGCGCGGCCGTCGGGGCCGGTCTTGCCGGTCAGCGTCAGGTTCAGGCCGGCGATGGCGACCGAGACCTCCAGGCCGGCGGCGGCCGGGCCGTCGGCGCGCAGGTCGGCGACGATCGTTCCGTTCTCCAGCCGCAGGAAGGCGTCGCGCAGGAAGGTCGTGGGCGTCTCGACCAGCCAGACCGAGCGGGTGACGCCGCCGTAGTTCTTCCAGTCGAAGTCGAGCGAGGGCAGGGTCTCGGGGCCGACGCGATCATCAACCCGCAGCACCACGACGTTCTCGCCGGGCTTCAGCTTGCCGGTGACCTCGAAGACGAAGGGGGTGAAGCCGCCCTCGTGGCGGCCGATCTCCTGGCCGTTCAGCCAGACGACGGTTTCGTAGTTCACCGCCTCGAAACTGAGGAAGCGGCGGCCGCCCGTGTCGGCATGGGCCTGGAAGCGGCGGTGGAAGTAGATCGGGCCGTCGTACCACTCCAGCGACGGATCGCGGGTGTTCCAGTCGCCGGGAATCTCCATGCGCGGCGAGACGCTCCAGTCGTACTCGACGACCGGACCGCCTGGCTTCTGGGTCTCGTCCAGCCAGAAGGCGCGGCGCGCGTTCGGCTTGCGAAAGGCGGAGTCGTTCTGGTCGAGGATGTAGGCCCACAGGCCGTCGAGCGTAGTGCGGGGACGGTCGTGCTGGGCGAACAGCAGCAGCGGCTCGTCGCCGACGGCGAGCGGGCCGGCGGGCAGGGGCGGGGAGGCGGCCTTTTCCTGCGCCTGGGCCTGCATCGCCAGGGCGGCGCTGGCGGTCAGGGCGGCTCCGGCCAGGAGCTGGCGACGGCTGGGCGTCATGGGCGGCGTTCTCCCTAAATCGTACTTGGCTCCTTCCTAGAGGGTTTGGTCTAGTTTGGCCAGGGCGCATGGTCAGGCCGCTATTGTAATCGGCCTGACCAATGGTTATGTGCACTCCCATCGGGTCGAAGAACCCTTCAGAATGTGGGAGTCAGGTATGCGGCGGTTTTTCAGCACGACGGCGCTCGGCGGGATCTCGGCGGGGGTCGCCCTGGCCGCCTTCGGAGGCTTGGCTCACGCCCAGGAAACGGTCGACGACGCCGTAGTGGGCGAGATCGTCGTCACCGCCCAGAAGCGCTCGCAGAATGTGCAGGACGTTCCGATGGCCGTGCAGGTGATCGGCGGCGACCAGCTTGAAGCCGCCGCGGTGCGTGAGTTCACCGACCTGACCAAGGTGGCCCCGTCGCTGATCGTGCGTCCGGCCGACAACCCCGTGAACGCCTCGGTTTCGATCCGGGGCGTCGGCACCTTCGCATTCGGGGTGGGGGTCGAGCCCAGCGTAGCGGTGGTGGTCGACGACGTGCCGATCGCCTTCCAGGCCCGGGCCTTCGCCGACCTGGCCGACGTGGAGCGGATCGAGGTGCTGCGCGGCCCGCAGAGCACGCTGTACGGCAAGTCGGCCTCGGCCGGCCTGATCAACATCGTGACCCCGGGCCCAACCCGCGAGCTGACCGGCAAGGTCAGCGCCTTGGCCACCACCGACGACGAAGTGGGCTTCGGCGTCATGATCTCGGGCCCGATCACCGACAGCCTGCGGTTCCGCTCGTCGAACAGCTACACCAGCTTCGACGGCAATATCGACAACCTGTACAATGGCGAGAAGGTCAACGGCCGCGAGACTTTCGCCACCCGCAACAAGCTGGTCTGGGATCCAACCGACAAGTTCAGCGCCACCCTGGCGATCGACTACCTGAAGGGCGACACCACGGCGGGCCGGCCGTTCATCGCCCTGTCGCCGGACGCCCGCCTGCGCGGCAACGCCGCCTGGACGCCGGCGGTGTTCGCGCCCGGCGTGAACGTGGGTCCGAACAACAGCTCGGTGGTCAACAACGTCACCACCGGCTCGGACTACGAGGACTTCGCCCAATCGCTGAAGCTTACCTATGATCTTGGCTTTGCGACCCTGATCTCGGTCACCGCCAACGACCGCTACAAGATGCTGGACGCCTTCGACCAGGACGAGACGGCGCTCAGCGTCAACAACTACGCCAAGGGCCTGTTCTCGGCCGACCAGTTCAGCCAGGAAATCCGTCTGGTCTCGAACGGCTCCAACCGCCTGCGCTACACCCTCGGCGCCTTCCACGCCGATGTGAACTATCGCCGCTACTTCTTCCGCGGCCCGGCCTTCTCGCAGGCCAACTGGGACGCCACCTCGGGCTCGAACGAAAACTCGGTGTTCGGCCAGCTGGAGTATGACGTGCTGGAAGGCACGACCCTGATCGGCGGCCTGCGCCTGGGCCGCGAGAAGATCGGCTACACCTTCCGCGACCTGCGCGCCGGCCCTGCCGCCGCCTGGGCGGACGGCTCCAGCGACGAGTATTCGACCTATCGCGTGGGCGTGCAGCACAAGCTGGCCGACGACGTGATGGTGTTCGCTACCTTCGCCACCGGCCACAAGGGCCAGAGCTACGACCTTACCACCGGCTTCAACCAGGCTCGCGCCGACCTTGGGCCCGTGCGTCCGGAAAGCTCGGAAGACATCCAGGTAGGCGTGCGCTCGCGGTTCCTGGATCGCCGCGTGACCCTGAACGCCACGCTGTTCAACACCGAGTACGAGGACTTCCAGGCCCAGGGCGCCGAACTGCTGCCCGACGGCACCCAGAACTTCCGCCTGACCAATGTCGGCGCGATCCGCACGCGCGGGATCGAGCTGGAAAGCACGGCCAGGCTGGTCGACGGCCTGACCCTGTCGGGTTCGGTGGCCTATCTTGACGCCGAGATCACGAAGTTCGCCGGCGCCCAGTGCTGGCCGGGCCAGACGGTCGCCCAGGGCTGCACCGGCTCGCCCGCCCGCCAGAACCTGGCCGGCGAGCGCCCGCCCCAGGCTCCGAAGTGGAAGCTGAGCGCCGGCGCCGAATATGTACGTCCGCTGGCCGGTGACCTGGAGGGCGTGGCCAATGTGGCGGCCAACTACCAGAGCAGCGTCAACTACTCGCTGAGCCAGGATCCGCTGACCGCCCAGAAGGGCTATGCGGTGGTCAACCTGTCGGTGGGCGTGCGCGACAAAGTGCGCGGCTTCCAGGTGACGGCCTTCGTCAATAACCTGTTCGACGAGGGCTACTACACCAACCTCGTCAACAACTACGGCGCCTACGGCAACCAGCTGGCGGTGCAGGCCTTCCTGCCGCGCGACTTCAAGCGCTATGGCGGGATCCGGGCCTCGAAGACGTTCTGACCGGGCAGGGCGCGCGCGGAAGATCCGCGCGCGCCCGCCTTCGTCGCATCCTAGGGTCCGTACTCAATAAGCGCTGGCGGTAAGGGGTGGTTGCTGATTCAAGGCTTCTGAAAAGGAGCCGTGAGATGGCCAAGCATGTTCAGTGGCTTAGCGACGAGGAGTGGGCTCGGATCGAGCCGCTGCTGCCGCGCGGACGT
>NZ_QDKQ01000038.1 GCF_003116815.1 Caulobacter endophyticus | reverse complement strand
GCCTTGGCGGCTGCAGCCTTGGCGGCGGCCTCGCGAGCCGCGGCGGCCTCGGCGGCGGCGCGGGCGTCAGCGGCGCGACGCTCGGCGGCCTGGCGCTCCTGGTTTTCGCGAGCGGCCTCGATGGCGCGCTGGCGAGCGCGCATCTCGTCCTGCGACAGGCCGCCGGCCGCACCACCGCCACCGCCACCGCCTTGCGGACGGGGCGCGTCGTGGCGACGCTCGGCCTGGGACGGGGCGGCGAGATTGCCGGAAGCCGGCGCATGCGGGCGCGTGCGCTTCGTCTCGACAACCACCGTCTTGGTCCGGCCGTGGCTGAAGCTCTGCTTCACAACGCCGGCGCTCACCGAGCCCTGGCGGGGCTTCAGGGTGATGGGCGCGCGCCCACCGGGGTTGGAACCAGGCCGACCGTTATCGTTCTCGTCGCTCATGCGCTCGCTTGTACTTCCGCCGGGCGGGTTCCCGGCCCAAAAAACCGATCAATCCATACGAGAAAGGGGCCTGGACGTACCTCCAACAGGAGGCGCGTTTCCCGGCCCTTCGCTCAAGAGCGCGACGCCTGCGGCGGCTTGCTCCAACATTCAGGTTCTAGGCTATTTTCGCCACCGAATGAAGCCATCCGAGGACGTATCGAAGCCTAGGGCTCCTCGTTCTGCCGCGCCACCCAGTCCGGCGGCGTGAAAGGACGGAAGCCTGATAACCGCTCGACGTCCAAAGTCCAGCGATCCGTGCCTCGCCCCGCGAGGAGCGCCGTGTGTATCACATTCTCCCCGCCCAAGGCCAAACCCAATTCGTCGGATGTGAACATCCCGAGGATTCTTGGGGCGTTCGGCGCTTTGCGAGCGGCTGAAAAGACCTTGCGGCGGCCGTCATCGGCGCCGTCGGCGGCTTCGATCAGCCAGGCGGTCTTGCCCGAGGCCAGGGCCGCCAGAACCTTTTCGAACCCGGAGATAATGCTCCCCGAGCGCCGTGCAAGGCCCAGGCCGTCCAGAACCCGCCTGGCCAGCAGCTGTTCCACCTGGTCGGCAAGGTCGGCCGGCGCCGACAGCTTGGCCTTGGCCGAGCGGGAGAAGGCGTTCTTCTTGACCGCGGCGGCGATCGACTCCCGGTCGGCCGCCACCCACATGCCGCGCCCCGGCAGCTTGCGGGCCACGTCGGGCACCACCACGCCGTCGGGTCCGGCCACGAACCGCACCAGGCGCGCCTCGTCGACCGCCTCGCCAAGGACGATGTCCTTGCGCGCGCGGTTGGCTTCGGCGTGAGTTCTGGGAGCGGCCTGGTCGGTCATCTCTGTCTTCAAAGGAAGCGGCCCCTCCGAGGTTCGGAAGGGCCGGCTCTCTGTCTCTTACTGCTCTTCGGCGGCGTCTTCGGCGGGGGCTTCCTCGCCTTCGACCGGGGCGGCGTCTTCGACCTCGCCCTCGATCTCTTCGCCTTCGATCTCTTCGTACTCGGGCTCCGGCGGAGCCTCGACCCAGCCCATGGCGATACGAGCGCGCATGATCAGGGCTTCGGCGTCGTCGGGCGACAGGTTGAAGCTTTCGAGGATGCCCGGCTCGCGCACGCGCTCGCCGTTCTTGCTCTCGAACCAGCCGCGCATGTCGTCGGGCACCAGGCCGGCGAGGTCTTCAATCGTCTTGACGTCGCCTTCGCCCAGGGCCACGGCCATGGCCAGGGTCACGCCCTCGATGCCGAGCACTTCGTCCTGAACGCCCAGCTCGACGCGCTTGGCGTCGAGGGCGGCGGCTTCCTTCTCGAGGAATTCGCGGGCACGGGCCTGCAGTTCCTCGGCGGTCTCGTCGTCGAAGCCTTCGATCGAACCGATCTCGTGGGTGTCGACATAGGCGACGTCCTCCACGGCGGTGAAGCCTTCGGTGACCAGCAGCTGGGCGATGACCTCATCGACGTCCAGGGCTTCCTGGAACAGGGCGGTGGCCTCGGCGAACTGCTTCTGACGGCGCTCGCTCTCCTGGCTTTCGGTCATGATGTCGATCTGCCAGCCGGTCAGCTGCGAGGCCAGGCGGACGTTCTGGCCGCGGCGGCCGATGGCCAGCGACAGCTGCTCGTCGGGCACCACGACTTCGACGCGCTCGTCTTCCTCGTCCATGACGACCTTGGAGACTTCGGCCGGAGCCAGGGCGTTGACGATGAAGGTGGCTTCATCTTCCGACCACTGGATGATGTCGATCTTCTCGCCCTGCAGCTCGGCGACCACCGCCTGCACGCGCGAACCGCGCATGCCGACGCAAGCGCCGACGGGGTCGATCGAGCTGTCGTTGGAGATCACGGCCATCTTGGCGCGCGAGCCCGGATCGCGGGCCACGGCGCGGATCTCGATGACGCCGTCGTAGACTTCCGGCACTTCCTGCGCGAACAGCTTGGCCATGAAGCCGCCGTGGGCGCGCGACAGCATGATCTGCGGGCCCTTGGTCTCGCGACGGACGTCGTAGATGTAGGCGCGGATGCGGTCGCCGACGTTGAAGTTCTCGCGCGGGATCGACTGGTCGCGGCGCATGATGCCTTCGCCACGGCCCAGGTCGACGATGACGTTGCCGTATTCGACGCGCTTGACGCTGCCGTTGACGATCTCGCCCGAGCGGTCCTTGTACTCTTCGTACTGGCGCTCGCGCTCGGCTTCGCGAACCTTGTGCATGACGACCTGGCGGGCCATCTGGGTCTGCACGCGGCCGATCTCGAACGGCGGCAGGGCTTCTTCGTAGACCTTGCCGATCTCGGCGTCGCGCCAGGTGCGCTTGGCCGAGGTCAGGTGGACCTTGCCGATCTCGCCTTCCAGGTCGGCGTCGTCGGCCACGACCTCGATCACGCGCTTCTGCGTCGTCTCGCCCGTGCGCGGGTCGATCTTGACGCGGATGTCGTGCTCGGCGCCGTAGCGGGCGCGGGCGGCCTTCTGCAGGGCGTCCTCGATGGCCTCGATGACGACTTCCTTCTCGATGCCCTTTTCACGGGCGACCGCGTCGGCGATCTGGAGCAGTTCAAGCCGGTTGGCGGCGATGCCGATGGCCATGGTCAGTCCTCTTCACTTTCGGACAAATCGTTGTCGTTCTCGGCGTCGACGCGCGCGGCGCGGGCGTCCGCGCCCCGCTTCATCAACTCGTCGGTGAGGACGAGCTTGGCGTCGACGATCCAGGCGAACGGGAAATAGACGGTGACGTCGTCCTCGCCCTCGATGTTGAGGCCGACCTGGTCGTCCTCGACACCCGCGAGTTCGCCCTTGAAGCGCTTGCGCCCCTCGGCCACGCGGTCGAGCTCGATGCGCACCTCCAGACCCGCGTAGGTCTCGAAGTCCTTCAGGCGGGTCAGCGGGCGGTCGACGCCGGGGCTGGAGACCTCAAGGGTGTATTCGCCGGCGATCGGATCGGCGGCGTCCATCACCTCGGAGATGGCGCGGGACAGCTTGGCGCAGTCCTCGACGTTCATGTCGCCGCCCGTCCCGTCCTCCAGGAGCGGGCGCTCGGCCATGATCTGCAGCCGGCGCTGTTCGGCGCCGCCCATCAGGCGCAGGCGAACGATCTCGTAGCCGACGGTCTCGGCGACGGGATCGAGCATCTCGATCAGGTCCAGGTCTTCTCGCGTCTTGCCGCGCACGGTTCTCTTCTCGGTTTCGTGGCGTCCGCCCAGACCGTGAAGGCCCAGCTGGCGAGCGACCAAAGAAAAAGCGGCAGCCTTTCGGGCCGCCGCTCGAAAGCGCCAATCAGCGCTAACGGACGATGTAGGAGCTATATAGCGCGATAGGCCGACGGGTGGAAGCCCCCAGCGGCACGCCGGCTCGCGCGAGGCGCGAGAGACATCCGCAAGCGCCGCAAGCCCAGCGGCGAAAGCTGTTCTGGCGGTCACTCGACAAGCTGGACCATAGATCGAAGATGCTTTTACGGGCGCAAGTCGAGGGGCGGACACGCCCCCTCTTTCGCATTGCAACACTTGTGGCCTATACAGGCGGCCGCTTGAGGCCCGCCTCCCCGCGGGAGCCTTCACCACAACGAAGAGTGACTATGGACCTCTCCAAGATCGCCGTCGGCGTGAACCCGCCCTACGACCTGAACGCCGTCATCGAGATCCCGCAGGGCGGCGAGCCGGTGAAGTACGAGATCGACAAGGAAAGCGGCGCCCTGATGGTGGACCGCTTCCTGCACACGGCGATGTTCTATCCGGCCAACTACGGCTTCATCCCGCACACCCTGGCCGACGACGGCGACCCGGCCGACATCATGGTCGTGGGCCCGACCCCGGTGGTGCCCGGCGCGATCATCCGCTGCCGCCCGATCGGCGCCCTGATGATGGTCGACGAAGCAGGGTCTGACGAAAAGATTCTGGCCGTGCCGGTCGACAAGCTGCACCCCTTCTATACGGGCGTGAACAGCTGGCGCGACCTGCCGACGATCCTGACCGAGCAGATCGCCCACTTCTTCCAGCACTACAAGGACCTGGAAAAGGGCAAGTCGACCAAGATCACCGGCTGGGCCGATCCGGACGAGACCGCCGAGCTGATCCGCGCGGCGATCAAGCGTCACGACGAGAACTACTGAGATCAGACAGCGGCGCCGGGCCTCCCGGCGCCGTTTTCTTTTGCCGCTTCGGGCCCTGGGTGTGACCTCCGCGACCTTGCGCGCGCGGCCGCTCGACCCCATAACCTCGCCGGATGAGCGAGACCCCGCAAAAGCGCCTCTATATCAAGACCTACGGCTGTCAGATGAACGTCTACGACAGCGAGCGCATGACCGACGTCCTGCGTCCGCTGGGCTATGGCGTGGTCGATGATCCCGAGGGCGCGGATCTCGTGGTGCTCAACACCTGCCACATCCGCGAGAAGGCGACCGAAAAGGTCTATTCCGAGCTTGGCCTGATCAAGCAGATGAAGGATCGCAAGGCCCAGACCGGCGGCAAGATGACCATCGCCGTGGCCGGGTGCGTGGCCCAGGCCGAGGGCCAGGAGATCATGAACCGCCAGCGGGCGGTGGACCTGGTCGTCGGCCCGCAGGCCTATCACCAGCTGCCCGAGCTGATCGCCCGCGCCCACCGCGCCTCCGGCGAGCGCCTGGCCGCCGACTTCGCGGCCGACGAGAAGTTCGACGCCCTGCCGGCCGAGCGCCACGTCACCGGCGTCACCGCCTTCCTGACCGTGCAGGAGGGCTGCGACAAGTTCTGCACCTTCTGCGTGGTGCCCTACACCCGCGGCGGCGAGTGGTCGCGGCCGGTGAACGACATCGTCGAGGAAGCCAAGCGCCTGGCCGGCGCGGGCGTGCGCGAGGTCACCCTGCTGGGCCAGAACGTCAACGCCTATGACGGCGACGGCTCGACCCTGGCCAAGCTGGTGCGCCAGCTGGCGAAGATCGATGGCCTGGACCGCATCCGCTACACCACCAGCCACCCGCGCGACATGGGCGAGGACCTGATCGAGGCCCACGGCGAGCTGCCGCAGCTGATGCCCTATCTGCACCTGCCGGTGCAGGCGGGATCGGACAAGATCCTCAAGGCGATGAACCGCGACCACACGGCCGAAAGCTATGTGAGGCTGATCGAGCGCATCCGCGCCGCCCGGCCCGACATCGCCATGAGCGGCGACTTCATCGTCGGCTTCCCCGGCGAGCGCGACGGCGACTTCGAGAAGACGCTGGAGCTGGTGCGCGAGGTCGGCTTCGCCAGCGCCTTCTCGTTCAAGTATTCGCGCCGCCCCGGCACGCCTGCCTCGGCCATGCCCGGTCAGGTCGACGAGGCCGTCAAGGCCGAACGCCTGGATCGCCTGAACCAGCTGCTCGACGACCAGCAGCGGGCCTTCAACGCCAGCCAGGTGGGCAAGACGCTGCCGGTGCTGTTCGAGAAGGCCGGCCGCCACCCCGGCCAGATCGTCGGCCGCAGCCCCTATCTGCAAGCCGTCCACGTTTCGGGCGGGGAGCATCTGATCGGGACGATCGTTCCCGTCCGTATCGAGAGCGCCGCCAAGATGAGCCTGGCCGGCGTGCTCGCCAACGAACCTGTTCTGGAGACCGCGTGAGCCGCACGCCCGAGTTCCTGCCGCTTTCCGACGACGCCGTCGTCGCCGTCACCGGCCCGTCCGGCCGCCATGCCGCCCTGATCGAGGACGCCTTCAAGGTGTTGCTCGAGACGCCCGGCGGCGGCGTCAAGATCACCGGCGACGTCAAGGGCCGCTCGTCGGCCAAGCGCGCGCTGCTGGCCCTGGCCGAGCGCGCCGACGCCGGCCATGAGGTGGTCGAGGCCGACATCCGCGTGGCCGTGGGCGAGGCCCACAGCGCCGGCGGCCAGGCCTCGCCGCGCGCCGTGCGCCGGGGCGCGGTCTCGCCCAAGACCAAGAACCAGGCCGCCTACATGGAGCAGATGGCCCGGCACCCGCTGGTCTTCGGCCTGGGTCCGGCCGGCACCGGCAAGACCTTCCTGGCCGTGGCCCAGGGCGCGGGCATGCTGCTGCGCGGCGAAGTCGACCGCCTGATCGTCACCCGGCCCGCCGTCGAGGCCGGCGAGAAGCTCGGCTTCCTGCCGGGCGACCTGAACGAGAAGGTCGACCCCTACATGGCGCCGGTCTGGGAGGCCCTGACCGACATCATGGGCGCCGAGCAGCTGCGCCGCCGCCGCGACAAGGGCGAGATCGAGGTCGCCCCGATCGCCTTCATGCGCGGCCGCACGCTGGCGCACGCCTTCGTCATCGTCGACGAGGCCCAGAACTGCTCGCGCCTGCAGATGAAGATGGTGCTGACCCGCCTGGGCGAAGGCGCCCGCATGGTCGTCACCGGCGACCCGACGCAGATCGACCTGCTGAACCCGCGGGACTCGGGCCTGGCCCACGCCGTCTCGATCCTGGACGGCGTCGAGGGCGTGGCCGTGGCCCGCTTCACCTCGACCGACGTCGTTCGCCACCCGCTGGTGGAGCGCATCGTCAAGGCCTACGACGCCGACGCGGCCCTGGTGGCGACCCCGCGATGATCACCGTCGATATCGAGATCGAGGACGAGGCTTGGACCAGGGCCGAGCCTGAAACCGAAGCCTTGGTCTGGCGCGCCGCCCAGGCCGTGCTGGACGCCCACGAGGACGTCGAGGGCAAGGCCATCGTCATCCTGCTGGCCGACGACGACAGCGTCCAGGCGCTGAATCGCGACTTCCGCCACAAGGACTACGCCACCAACGTGCTGTCCTTCCCCGCGGCCCAGGATCCGGCGAGCAACCCGGAAGGCCAGATCGGCGACATCGCCCTGGCTTACGGCGTCTGCGCGCGCGAGGCGGCCGAGCAGGGCAAGCCCCTGGCCCACCACCTGCAACATCTTGTGGCGCACGGCGTGCTGCATCTTCTAGGATACGATCACGAAGGCGACGACGAGGCCGAGGCCATGGAAGCGCTGGAACGTGAGATCCTGGCCGGGCTGGACGTGCCCGACCCCTACGCCGACGAGAGGTGAAGGCCTAAAGGCATGCCCGACGACGACCAGAGTTCCACGCCCGCCGGTCCGGCTCGATTGAGCCGGGGCCTGCGGGCGTTCTTCCGTGAGCTGCGCCGCGCCGCGCCGGTCAAGCGCCCGCGCCCGGTCGATCCCGACCACGCGCCCGCGCCGGACTTCGTCGACCAGGCCGAGGCCTTCAAGACGCTGAAGGTCGGCGACCTGATGACCCCCCGCCCCGACCTGGTGGCGGTCGAGGTCGAGACCCCCTTCGCCGTTGTGGTGGCCCAGTTCGTCGAGTCCGGCCACTCGCGCATGCCGATCTACCGCGAGGCCCTGGACCATCCGATCGGCGTGGTCCACGTCAAGGACGTCTTCCGGCTGCTGGCCGACGGCGACCTGCGGCCCGAGCCCGAGGACCGCGTCCTGGAGACCCTGCGCCGCGACATGTTCCTGGTGCCGGCCTCGATGCGGGCCGCCGACCTGCTGCAGCGCATGCGCACCAAGCGCGTCCACATGGCGATGGTCATCGACGAGTTCGGCGGGGTCGACGGCCTGGTCACCATGGAAGACCTGATCGAGAGCGTGGTCGGCGACATCGACGACGAGCACGACGACGCCCAGGTCGCGACCGTGATCGCCCGGCCGGGCGGCGTTTTCGAGACCGAGGGTCGCACGCCGCTGGAGGACCTGGAGGCCGCCCTAGGCGAGACCCTGGCCCCGCCCGAGCACGAGGAAGAGGTGGACACCGTCGGCGGCCTCGTCGCGGCCCTAGCCGGCCAGGTGCCCGAGCCGGGGCAGGTCGTGCGCCACCCGGCCGGGTTCGAGGTCGAGGTGGTCGAGGCCGACGCCCGCCGGGTGCTGAGGGTGCGGGTGCGCCGCGCGCCGGAGCCGGCCGAGGCCCAGATCTCTCTGGACCCGGTGGACGTTCCTTGAACCTGCGTTTCCTGACCAGCGTCTCGCCTTGGCGCGACCGCGTGCTGGCGCTCGTCGCCGGCCTGGCCGCCGCCTTGGCCCATCCGCCGTTCGGGATCCTGCCGGGCCTGCTGGGCTACGCCCTCCTGCTATGGCTGCTGGACGGGATCGACGGCCCAAGGCCCATGCGCTCGACCTTCCTGCGCGGCTGGCTGGCGGGCCTGGCCTATTTCGGCCTGGGCACCTGGTGGATTGGCGAGGCCTTCATGGTCGACGCCGCCAACCAGGGCTGGATGGCCCCGTTCGCGGTGACCGCCATGGCCGCGGGCCTGGCGCTGTTCTGGGGCGCGGGCGCCCTGCTCTATCGCCGCTTCCGCCCGGCCGGCGCGGTGCGCGTGCTGGCCTTCGCCGCCGCCCTGTCGGCGCTGGAGTGGGTGCGCGGCCACGTGCTGACGGGCTTTCCGTGGAACCTGCCGGGCGAGACCTGGCGGGCCGGTTCGGCCCCCTCGCAGGCGGCCGCCGTGGTCGGCGCCTACGGCCTGACCTTCGTGACCGTGGCGATCGCCGCCGCCCCGGCCGTCTGGCGGCAGGGCCGCTCTGGCCGGATCGCCGTCGGCGCGGCCGCGCTTCTGCTGGCCGGCCTCTATGGCGGCGGCCTGCTGGCGCTGAACGCCCCGCCGCCGGCCGTCCAGCCTTCCGCTCCCAAGGTCCGGATCGTCCAGGCCGACGTGAAGCAGTCGGCCAAGTGGGACGCCGCCAGCTTCCAGGCGATCGTCCAGGACTATGCGGCCCTCACCGCCCAGCCCTACGCCGACGGCAAGCCGGCCGACATCGTGGTCTGGCCCGAAGGCGCCCTGCCCGCCGCCATCAACGACTACCTGGCTCCCGGAACCTGGGTGCGGCAGGCGGTCATGGACTCGCTGCAGCCAGGCCAGCTGCTGCTGATCGGCGGCTACCGCTACGAGGGCGCGGTCGAGCGCCCGGTCTACTACAACAGCCTGGTCGCCCTGCGCCGCGAGCCCGGCGACCTGGTCATGGTCGGGGTCTACGACAAGCACCGCCTGGTGCCGTTCGGCGAGTACCTGCCGGCCGAGGGTTTCCTGACCGCCATCGGCTTCAAGAGCATGGCCCACCTGGGCGACGGCTTCGCCATCGGCCCGCGCCCGGCGCCCCTGAGCGTCGCGCCGGGCCTGACGGTGCAGCCGCTGATCTGCTACGAGAGCCTGTTCCCGGGCCTGGCCCGGAGCGATCCCGGCGTGCGGGCGCTGGTCAACGTCTCCAACGACGCCTGGTTCGGGGTGACTTCCGGACCCCTGCAGCACCTGAACCTGGCCAGCTATCGCGCCATCGAGGCCGGCCGGCCGATGATCCGCGCCACGCCCACTGGCGTCTCGGCGATGGTCGACGCCAAGGGCCGGGTGGTCGCGGGCCAGCGCCTGGACCTGGGCGCCCGCGGGGTCATCGACGCCCCCCTGCCGGCCGTCGGCTCGGCGACCCTGGCCTCTCGCGTGGGAGACTGGGCGTTCATGCTCATGCTTCTCGCCTCGGTGGCGATCTGTATCGCGATTTCACGTATCACGGGTCAGAAGTTTGCCGCCCTGAAAGATATGGGCTGAACTAAAACCGTAATCTCAGGTCTATGCCTAAGCATGACCGTCGCCATCGAATCCCCCGCCGAAATCGAGCGCTCGCCCAACCCCGTCGACCTGCACGTCGGCGCCCGCATCCGCATGCGCCGTAAGATCCTGGGCGTCAGCCAGGAGAAGCTGGCCGAGAGCCTGGGCCTGACCTTCCAGCAGGTGCAGAAGTACGAGCGCGGCGCCAACCGCGTCAGCGCCAGCAAGCTCTATGAAATCGCCCGCAGCCTGCAGGCCCCCGTGGCCTACTTCTTCGAGGGCCTGGCCGATCCGTCCGAGCCGGGCGACGGCGAGCCGCGCAACGACCATCAGGTGCACGAGTTCCTGATGACCCCCGAGGGCCTGGAACTGGCCTCGCTGTTCCCCCGCCTGAACCGCGCCCCCGTGCGCCGCCGCATCCTCGATCTCGTCCGCTCGATGGCCGAGGAAGAGGTCTGAATCGACCGTCGAAGGCTTTCAGGCCGGGCCGTCCTCTCGCCAAGAGTGCGAAAGCGCGTCCGGCCGCCTTGCGGACATAAACATATCTTTATATGTTCCGGCCCTAGCTCGCGGGGCCGGTCGCCACGTGGGCGCTGGATTCTAAGCCGGAGACGTCCACTTGAGCCGTTCGTCCTACATCTTCACCAGTGAAAGCGTCTCCGAAGGCCATCCCGACAAGGTCGCCGACCGGATCAGCGACACCGTCGTCGACGCGTTCCTGAGCGCCGATCCGGAAGCCCGGGTCGCCTGCGAAACCCTGGTCACCACCAACCGCATCGTGCTGGCGGGCGAAGTCCGCGCCGGCAAGCCGGACGGCGACAAGGCCGCCAACAAGCAGCTGACCAAGGACATCATCAAGTCCCTGGAGCCCAAGGTCCGCGCGGCCATCAAGGACATCGGCTACGAGCAGAAGGGCTTCCACTGGGAGAAGGCCAAGTACGCCTGCTACCTGCACGGCCAGTCGGCTCACATCGCCCAGGGCGTGGACGCCAACGACAAGAAGGACGAAGGCGCCGGCGACCAGGGCATCATGTTCGGCTACGCCAGCACCGAGACCCCGGAGCTGATGCCGGCCACGCTGCAGTACAGCCACAACATCCTCAAGCGCCTGGCCGAGCTGCGCCACTCGGGCGAGCTGCATGAGCTGGAGCCCGACGCCAAGAGCCAGGTGACCCTGGAATACGACGGCAACGGCGTGCCGCAGCGCGTCGTCTCGATCGTCGTGTCGCACCAGCACAAGAAGAAGATCGACGGCAAGGCCGCCACGTCCAAGCGCGTGCTCGACCTGATCAAGCCGCATATCCTGCCGATCTTCCCGGAAGGCCTGATCACCAAGAAGACCCAGTGGCTGGTCAACCCGACCGGCCGCTTCGAGATCGGCGGCCCGGATGGCGACGCCGGCCTGACCGGCCGCAAGATCATCGTCGACACCTACGGCGGCGCTTCGCCGCACGGCGGCGGCGCGTTCTCGGGCAAGGATCCGACCAAGGTCGACCGTTCGGCCGCCTACGCCTGCCGCTACCTGGCCAAGAACGTCGTCGCCTCGGGCCTGGCCGAGCGCTGCACCATCCAGATCGCCTATGCGATCGGCGTGGCCCAGCCGGTCTCGTTCCACGTCGACCTGCACGGCACCGGCAAGGTGGATCCGGCGATCCTGGAAAAGACCCTGCCGCAGCTGATCGGCGGCGCCACCCCGCGCGCCATCCGCGAGCACCTGAAGCTGAACCGTCCGATCTACGCCCGCACCGCGGCCTACGGCCACTTCGGCCGTACGCCGGACAACGAAGGCGGCTTCTCGTGGGAGAAGACCGACCTGGTGTCGGAGCTGAAGGGCCTGGCGTAAGCCTCGCATCCTTCGGGATTTCGGAAGGGCCTCGGCGCAAGCCGGGGCCCTTCCTTTTTGAGCCTCGAAGGACGCACCGCCGAGCCGCTGGCTTCCGGCCCTCATCACCGCTAAAGACCCGCCCCATGACCAATCCCCAACAGCCCCACGGGCCGCTGCGCTCGTTTGGCCGCCTGAAGTCGCGACCGGTGAAGCCGCGCCAGCAGGCCCTGCTCGACACCCTGCTGCCGACCATCGCCGTGCCGCATGAGGCCTTCCAGCCGCTCGACCTGATGCCGCAGGCCATGGAAGTCTGGCTGGAGATCGGCTTCGGCGGCGGCGAGCACATGGCCGCCCAGGCCGGCCGCCGGCCCGACGTGCTGGTGATCGGGGCCGAACCCTTCGTCAACGGCGTGGCCAGCGCCGTGCGCCACGTCGAGGAACAGGCCCTTTCGAACGTCCGCATCCACGAGGGCGACGCCCGCGACGTGGTGGGCTGGCTGCCCGACGCCAGCATCGACCGCCTCTTCGTGATGTTCCCCGACCCCTGGCACAAGGCCCGGCACAACAAGCGCCGGATCATCCAGCCGGAGTTCGTGGCCGAGCTGGCCCGCGTGCTGAAGCCCGGCGCGGCCTTCCGCTTCGCCACCGACTGGGCCGACTACGCCGAGTGGACGATCGAGCGGGTGCTGGCCAGCCCCGCCTTCCGCTTCGCCGAGGAAGGGATCGACCGCCAGGCCATTCCGGCCGACCACGTCACGACGCGCTACGAGGAAAAGAAGCTGGGCGACTGCGCCCCGGTGTTCCTCGACTTCGTGCGGGCCTGACGCCGCCTTGCGAGGCCAAAAAGAAAGGGCGCGGGGAGTGATCCCCGCGCCCTTTGTCTTGATCTCTGTCAATCACTCTTCGATCGGAACGCCATACAGTTCCAGGCGGTGATCGATCAGCTTGTAGCCAAGCTTCCTGGCGATCGCGTGCTGCAGGGCCTCGATCTCCTCGTCCACGAACTCGACGACCTTGCCGGTCTTCATGTCGATCAGGTGGTCGTGGTGATGGGTCGGGGTCTCTTCATAGCGCGAGCGGCCGTCACGGAAGTCGTGGCGCTCGATGATGCCGCTTTCCTCGAACAGGCGGACGGTGCGGTAGACCGTGGCGATCGAGATGTGCGGGTCAATGGCGTGGGCGCGACGGTGCAGCTCCTCGACGTCCGGATGGTCGTCGGCCGACGACAGTACGCGCGCGATGACCCGACGCTGGTCGGTCATGCGCATGCCTTTTTCGATGCAGAGCTTTTCGAGGCGGTCCAAGGCGGCGTCTCCGTCGGGGATTCGCGGGCACAATAGGCAATAGGCACCTAAGTGTTAAGCGCCCGCCGCATGACGACGGCGTCCTTCGCGCCGTCCGGATGGGGATAATAGCCCTTCCTGAGACCGACTTGCGAAAAGCCGGTCGCCCCGTAGAGGCCGATGGCCGCCGCGTTGTCGGCCGCCACCTCCAGGAAGAGGTCGAAGGCCTTGGCCTCGGCGGCGACCCCGGCGGCCATCTCGACCAGGGCCGCGCCCCAGCCGCGCCGACGGGCGGCCGGGTCGACGGCGATGGTCAGGATCTCGGCCTCGCCGGCGATAGCCCGGCACAGGATGAAGCCCCGCGCCTCGTCAGGCTCGCCCGAGGAGCCGAGCACGGCGAAGACGCCGGGCGAGTTCAGCAGGGTCTCGAACTCGGTCGGGGCCCAGGGCCGGTCGAAGGCCTTCTCGTGCAGGTCGGCCAGGTCCCAGCACGCTTCCAATCCAACAGGACGCAGGTTCATGCGGCCGGCATCGTGGCGTAGGGCGCGCGCAGATAGAGCGGCCGGGGCGAATGGGTCGGGGCGGGCCGCGCGGCGGCCAGGCGAGCGACGGCGACGGGATCGGCGACGGAAAGATCGACGCGGACCGCCTCGGGCAGCACGCCCTCGAGCAGCGCCGCCCCGGACCCCACGAGGGTCGCCGGGCCGCCCGAATAGAGTTCGGCCAGGCGTGCGGTCGCCGAGCCGATGTCGAGGGCGTCGGGGGCCATCAAGGCCTTCCCGCCGTCGAAGACCTGCAGGTAGACCTGGCCCATCTTGGCGTCGAGGACCGCGGCGACGAAGCCGGAAGCCCCAGAGGAGGCCGCCAGGGCCTCCAGGCTGTTGATCCCTACGCAGGGGATCGACAGGGCCTCGGCGAG
Source organism: Caulobacter endophyticus (assembly GCF_003116815.1). GTDB lineage: Bacteria > Pseudomonadota > Alphaproteobacteria > Caulobacterales > Caulobacteraceae > Caulobacter > Caulobacter endophyticus. Next base: position 33,772 of record NZ_QDKQ01000038.1, on the reverse strand, counting down.
GCCCTTGGCGAAGGACAGACCCACCCGCAGGCCGGTGAACGAGCCGGGGCCGACGGTGACGGCGATGCGGTCGAGGACGGAAAAGACGATCCCGGCCTCGCCGGCGATCTCCCTGGCCAGGGGCGCGATACGCTCCTGGTGGCCGCGGGTCATGGGTTCGCTGCGGGCGGCCAGGCAGCGGCCGTCCTCGATCACGGCGACCGACGAGGCCGCCAGGCAGGTGTCGACGGAAAGAATGCGCAAGATCAGGCGGCCCCGACCTGGGCGGTCTCGGCCGGGCGCCAGACGAACTCGTTGAGCTGGCCCTTGGCTTTCAGCGTCGCCTCGTCGGCCATGCCGCCCTTGGTCCAGCCGGGCACGCCGAAGACATAGGCCACGGTCGGGGCCTCGGGGCGCACGCAGATCGTCTGGTTGACGGTGCGGCCCTCGCCGGCTCGGCACTGGTCGCGGGTGAAGCCCAGCGCCGCCCACTTGGCCAGCAGGCTCTCGCCCTTGGGACCGCGCACGTCGCCGGCCGCCAGGCGGATCTCGGCGATGCCGCCGTCGGGACCCTTGCCGATCTCCAGCAGCGGGACGTTGTCCTGCTCGACGGTGATGATCGGCCCGGGCGGGCCGTCGCCCACGTGGATGAAGGCGCTCTTGACCACGGCCTTGGGGAACAGGGCCTGGATCGTCGGCTGGTCGAAGGCGGTGGCGGCGGTGATGGGGCCGACGCCTGCGGCGGCCACCTGCAGCGGTCCGCCGACATAGGGGGTGATCTTCACCACGGCGTGGCCGTCGGCCGGCCTGGTCGCTTCCGGCGCGGCCGGCTGGGCCGCATCGGGCTTGCCCGAGGACTGGGCGGGGGTCTTTTCGGCGGGACCGCAGGCGGCCAGCAGGGCCAGCGGCGCGGCGAGGAGCACGAGACGGAGGGTCATGTGCGATGTTCTAGCGCCGAAGTGCGAAAATCGCACGCAATCGTACGACTTTCGCACCTTGGATCGCACGTCAGACGATCTGGGCGGCTTCCTCGAAGTCCAGGCGCGGGCTGCGCGGGAACAGGCCCTCGTCGGTGCCGTAGCCGATGGTGGCGATGAAATTGCTCTTGATGTTGGTGCCCGCGAAGAAGGCAGCGTCGACGCCGGCGTTGTCGAAGCCCGACATCGGGCCGGTGTCGAGGCCCAGCGCCCGGGCCGCCAGGATGAAATAGCCGCCCTGCAGCGAGCTGTTGCGCAGCGCGCCCCACTCCTTGGCCACCGGGTCGTTGAACCAGTTCTTGGCGCCCGGGGCGTGCGGGAACAGCTTGTCGAGGGTCTCGGGGAAGTCGAGGTCGTAGCCGACGATGACGGTGACCGGCGCGGCCAGGATCTTCGGGCCGTTCGAACCCGACGACAGGGCCGCCAGCTTTTCCTTGGCTTCCGGGCTGGTCACGAAGACGAAGCGGGCCGGGGTCGAGTTGGCGGCGGTCGGGCCGAACTTCACCAGGTCGTAGAGCTCACGCAGCACCGGTTCCGGGACGGGATCGGACTTCCAGCCGTTACGCGTGCGCGCCTCGGTGAACAGTTGGGCCAGGGCGGCGGTGTCGAGCTTGGACATCAAGCGATCCTCATAGGGAGCCATAACAGCAACTTATAGAGTTACAGTATGGGGTTCCCGCCGCGTTTCGCAAGGTCGCCGGCCGGAAAAAGCCGTCGCTTCTAGAGCGTCTGCTCGACCCGGGTCACTTCGGGCACATAGTGCTTGAGCATGTTCTCGACGCCCGACTTCAGCGTCGCCGAGGACGAGGGGCAGCCCGAGCAGGCGCCGCGCATGTGCAGCCAGACCACGCCCGTGGCCGGCTCGAAGCGGCTGAAGACGATGTCGCCGCCGTCCTGGGCCACGGCCGGGCGGATGCGGGTGTCGAGCAGTTCCTTGATCTCGGAGACGATCTGGGCGGCCTCGTCGTCATAGACGCCGTCCTCGTCGTGGCCGCCGGCGGCGTCCTCGCTGAGCAGCAGCGGGCGGCCGCTGGTGAAGTGGTCCATGATCGCCGCCAGGATCGGGGCCTTCAGGTGCGGCCACTGGGCGTCCTCGCCCTTGGTCACCGTCAGGAAGTCCGGGCCGAAGAACACCCGCGTGACGTCGCCGAGGCGGAACAGGGCGTCGGCCAGCGGCGAAGCCTCGCCCTCCTCGGGAGTGCGGAACTCCCGCGCGCCGTCCACCAGGACCTCGCGGCCGGGGAGGAACTTCAGCACGTCGGGATTGGGCGTGGTTTCGGTCTGGATGAACATGGGCGAGATGTGGCGTTTTGAGATGCGGAGAACAAGGGGGCGCGACGCCGCGCCCCCTCTATTGGATCAGGCGCCCCAGAAGCCGACAAGCTTCTTGGTCTCGGCCACGACCGGCTCCGCCACGGCGCGGGCGCGTTCGGCGCCGTCCTTGAGAATGGCGTCGATCTGGGCCGGATCGGCCGTCAGTTCGCGCATGCGCGCGCCGATCGGGCTCATGACCTCGACCGCCAGCTCGGCCAGGGCCGGCTTGAACGTGCCAAAGCCCTTGCCGCCGAAGTCCTCGATGACCTTGGCGCGGGTGGTGCTGGACAGGGCCGCATAGATGTCCACCAGGTTGCGGGCTTCCGGACGCTCTGCCAGGCCCTCGACGGTCTCGGGCAGCGGCTCGGGATCAGTCTTGGCCTTGCGGATCTTGGCGGCGATGGCGTCGGCGTCATCCATCAGGTTGATGCGCGAGGCGTCCGACGGGTCGGACTTGCTCATCTTGGCCGTGCCGTCGCGCAGGCTCATGACGCGGGTGGCCGGCCCCTCGATCACCGGCTCGGTGACCGGGAAGAAGGCCGGCTGGCCGCCCGGGGCGCCGAAGTCGTTGTTGAACTTCTGGGCGATGTCGCGGGTCAGTTCCAGGTGCTGCTTCTGGTCCTCGCCCACCGGCACGTGAGTGGCCTTGTAGAGCAGGATGTCGGCCGCCTGCAGCACCGGGTAGGTGTAGAGGCCCACCGAGCTGCGCTCCTTGTGCTTGCCGCTCTTTTCCTTGAACTGGGTCATGCGGTCGAGCCAGCCCAGACGCGCAACGCAGTTGAAGATCCAGGCCAGCTCGGCGTGGGCCGGCACGGCCGACTGCGGGAAGATCGTCGCCTTCCTGGGATCCAGGCCCGCGGCGATGTAGGCGCAGGCGATCTCGCGGGTCTGCTGGGCCAGCACCGCCGGGTCCTGCCAGACGGTGATGGCGTGCATGTCGGCGACGAAGATGAAGGGCTCTTCGTCCTGGATGTCGACGAAGCGCTTGAGGGCGCCGAGATAGTTGCCCAGGTGCAGGGCCCCGGAGGCCTGGATCCCGGACAGGATGCGCTTGGGACCCGCGTACGGAACGGGAGCTTGGTCGGTCATGGCTTCAGCCTTGGATGTCGGAAACGGTCAGGATGGCGGCGCGCACGGAAGCGCGGGCCGCGTCCGGGGACGCGGCGATCGGGTTCAGCGGAAGCTGCGCCATCGCGGCGCGGGGGAACCGATCGGAGCCATGGGCATGCTCGTTACCGTCCCCGAGCGCCTCGGACAAGGCTCTAGGTTGCCTTGCCGCGCCGCAGGGCGGCCTTCAGCTCACTGGGCTTGACGCCGCCGAACAGGAACAGCAGCGGGAAATAGAGGCCGCCGCCGACCAGGACGGTCAGGACGAGCGCCAGTTCCTTGGCCCCGATCACGCGGCCGCGCAGGCCCATCGCCTCCAGCGGCGCCTCGATGAGCGGCCGCCAGTGCGAGGCCGCCGCCAGGATCAGGCCCATGCCGAGGCTGGCCAGCAGGATGCGCGCCACCCGCGACCAGGTCTGGCCCGAGGGGCCGTAGTGCCCCTTGCGCCAGAGTGTGAAGGCCATCTGGCCGACATTGAGCCAAGAGGCGATGGCGGTGGCCGCGGCGATGCCCTTCACGCCCACCATACGGAACAGCACGATGCCGAAGACGATGTTCACCGCCACCGAGATCAGGGCGAAGCGCATCGGCGTCTTGGTGTCGCCACGCGCGAAGAAGGCCCGCGAATAGAGCTGCTGCAGCACGAAGGCGGGGGTGCCCAGGCCGTAGAAGAACAGAGCCGAGGCCGTCTGGCTGGCGTCGAAGGCGGTGAACTCGCCGCGGGTGTAGAGGCCGTCCGACAGGAAGCCGGGCATGGCCACCAGGGCCGCGGCGGCCGGCAGGGTGAAGGCGAGCGCAAGGGCGATGGCCTGATCCATGGCGCTCTGGGCGTCGTCGCCGTCGCCGGTGTTCACGGCGCGCGACAGGCGCGGCAGCAAAGCCACGCCGATGGCCACGCCCACCAGCCCCAGCGGCAGCTGATACAGCCGGTCGGCGGTGGCGAGCCAGGTGCGGCCGCCGGGAACGTGGCTGGCCAGGTTGCCGGAGATGAAGATGTTGACCTGGGTGGCGCTGGCCGCCAGGGCGCCGGGGATGGCCTTGCCGATCAGGGCCTTCACCTCGGGGGTCAGGCGCGGCAGCCGCCAGTGGACCTTGGCGCCGGACTTGTTGACGCCCCAGACGAGCAGGGCCGCCTGGGCCACGCCCGCCACGACCACGCCGGCCGAGCCCCAGACCGCCGCATCGATCGGATCGCTCTGGGGCAGGATGAAGGCCAGGGTGGCGATGTTCAGCAGCACCGGCGCGCCGGCCGACAGGATGAACCTGTCGCGGGCGTTCAGAACGCCCGACAGGTGGGCGACGATGGCCATGCACGGCAGGTAGGGCATGGTGATCTGGGTCAGAAGCACGGCCAGCTTGTACTTGGCCGGGTCGGCGGCGAAGCCGGGGCTGATCAGCATCATCAGCCACGGCATGGCCAGCTGGCAGATCACGGTGATGATGATGGTGGCCGCCGCCAGGGTGGCCATGGCGTCGGCGGCCATGACATCGGCCTTCTCCTCGCCGTCGTCCTGCAGCGACTTGGCGTAGGCCGGCACGAAGGCGGCCGCGAAGGCGCCTTCGGCGAAGAAGCGGCGGAAGAGGTTGGGGAAGGCCAGGGCCGTGGCGAAAGCGTCGGCGGCCGGCGTGGCGCTGGCCCCCATGCGGTACGACATGGCCAGGTCGCGCACGAAGCCCATGAACCGGCTGACCAGGGTCAGGCCGGAATAGATCATCGACGACTTGAGCAGTCCCCCGCCCTTCTTGGCGGGCGGAGCGGACGTCGGTTCGGGCGCGGCGGTGTCGGTCACGTCCGGCTTCTGGGCGCTGCGCGAGAGGGCGTCAAGCGGAGGTGCGGGAACTGCACCGAGGTTTGACGGAAAGTGCATTCTAGACCCGCCCCCTCAAGGGGAAGGTGTCGGCGAAGCCGACGGAGGGGGACGTGACTACGGCCCTCTAACCGGCGCGATTGTGGGATGCTTCCCCCCTCCGGCCGTTCGGTCCACCTCCCCCTTCGGGGAGAGGGCCTTTACCTACAACCCCAGCCGCCTCGCGCGTCCCGCGATCTGCAGGGCCAGGCGCTCGGCGATCAGCTGGTCGGGCGAGCCGGAGGTCTTGCAGGCCTTGTCCGCGGTCAGGATGTCCTGCTGGACGATCAGCAGCGTTTCGAGCGTCCAGGCGCGGGCCTGGCGGAGAAATTCGCGTTCGGTCTTCCAGAAAACGCCCGAGGCCTTGGCGGCCGCGCCCAGGTCGACGCCGTTCTTGTGCAGGGTCAGGGTGCGGCGCAGGCGGCCCAGATAATAGCCCATGGCCCGGACGGCGGCGGGACCGCCCTCGCCTTCCTGGGCCGCGCGGCGCAGGCCGGCATGGGCCGCACCGATCTTGCCTCCAAAGGCGTCGGCGGCCGCGTCGCTGAGCGAGGCCTCCGGCTCGACGCCGAGAAAGTCGGTGAGGTCGGCAGGCGTGGCCACCACGCCGCTGTTGGGGCCGAGGTACAGCGCCAGCCGCTCGATCTCGGCGCGGGCCACGCCGCGCTCCTTGGGCAGGCGGTTGACGAACAGGTCCAGGGCTTCGCCGTTCAGGCTGACCCCGTCGCGCGAGAGGGCGTCGCGGGTCAGGCGCGCCATGTCGCCGACCTCGTCCTCGTAGCAGGGGATGACGTAGCAGCCATTGGCCTTTTCGGCCGTCTTGCGCAGGGCGGAGTCGCGGCCGAGAGCCCCGGCCTCGACCAGGAAGAAGGCCTCGGGATTGAGGCGGCCCTCGACGTGGGCGGTCAGGGCTTCGGCGGCCTGCTTGTCGGGACCGGCCTTCTCGCCCATCAGCCTCAGCCGCACCAGGCGCTTGCCGCCCATCATCGACAGGGCCGCCAGTTCTTCCTCCAGCCGACCGGGCTGGCTGTCGAGGTCGCCCTCGGTCAGCTGAGCGGTGTCGAAGGGATCATCGGGCCGCTCGACCACCTTGTGGGCGAGCTGCAGGGCGCGGTCGCGCACCACGCCCCAGTCCTTGCCATAGATGACGACGGCGCGGATGTCGGGCGTCGGCTCCTTCAGGAACCGCTCGACCTCCTGCCGCTTGGAAAGAATGGCCACGTGATCAGGCGGGCGCCTTGCCGGCCAGCCACGCGGCCAGGTCCAGCTGAATCTTGCGGGCCACCTCGGCGGCGGCGCGCTCCTGGCCGTCCTGCTGGGCGGAGATGGCGGCGTAGGGCTGGTCGGCGGAGTCGTAGGTGACCACCGCCGTCGCCGCGCCCTTGCGCACTTCCGAGCCCGTCGTCGTGTCGGTGAGCTTCCACTCGACCTTCATGTTGAGCTCGTAGCGGTTGGCCACGTTGTCGATGCGGACGCCGCGGGCGAAGCGGCGCTCCTCGACCTTGTAGGTCAGGCGGTGCGACGGCAGCACGTTGGGATTGCGCGCCAGGGCGTCTTCCAGCTGCTCGCGCAGCAGGTAGCCGGCGCGGCCGTCGGCCGCCACCACCTCGATCGCGCCCAGACCGCCGGTCACGCCCTGCTGGCCGTAGAGCGGGGTGAAGCCGCAGGCCGACAGGGCCAGGGTCGAGAGTACGGCGGCAGCCGCCAGGAGACGCTTCATGGATCAGTTCGCCACGATGTTGACGATGCGGTCTTTGACCACGATCACCTTGCGGACCGTGACGCCCTCAAGGTGGGCCATGACGGCGGGATCCGCCAGAGCGATTTTCTGCACCTCGTCGTCCGGCGCGCCGGCCTTGACCTTGATCTCGCCGCGGCGCTTGCCGTTGATCTGGATCGGCAGCACGCGCTCGTCGTCGGCGGCCAGGGCCGGATCGGCCTTGGGCCAGGGAGCATCGACCGCCATGCCTTCGCGGCCCAGGCGCGCCCAGGCCTCTTCGGCCAGGTGGGGCGTGAACGGGGCCACCAGGCGGGCCAGGATGTCCAGCGCCTCGGCGCGGGCGGCCAGCACGCCCTGGCTCGCGGGAGTCCCATCCCCATTGACGGCCGGAGCGGCCTTCAGGGCGTTCAGGAACTCGTAAAGGCGCGCCACGCCGCTGTTGAAGCGGAAACCCTCGATGCTGTCGGTGACGAAGCCGATCAGCTTGTGGGCCGCCTTGCGCAGGGCCAGGGCCGCCTCGTCGGCGTCGTCATGGGCGAAGTCGCCGGCCGGCTGGCTGTCGAACTCGTTCCACAGGCGGTGGGTGAAGCGCCAGGAGCCCTCGACGCCGGCGTTGCTCCACTGCACGTCGCGCTCGGGCGGGCTGTCGCTCATCACGAACAGGCGCGCGGCGTCGACGCCGTAGGCCTCGAAGATGTCCTCGGGCGCGACGACGTTCTTCTTGGACTTCGACATCTTCTCGATGTCGCCGATGACGATCGGCGCGCCGGTCTTGGCGTGCCTGGCGCTGCGGACGTTGCCTTCGGCGGTGATCACCACGTCGGACGGCTCGACCCAGTCGCCGGCCTCGTCCTTGTAGGCCTCGTGGGTGACCATGCCCTGCGTGAACAGGCCGGCGAACGGCTCATCCACCGACAGCAGGCCCTCGTCCTTCAGGGCCTTGGTGATGAAGCGCGCATACAGCAGGTGCAGCACCGCGTGCTCGACGCCGCCGATGTACTGGTCGACCGGCATCCAGTGGTCGGCGCAGGCCTTGTCGATCGGCTCGGCGGCGGTCGGGTCGGTGAAGCGGGCGAAGTACCAGCTGCTGTCGACGAAGGTGTCCAGCGTGTCGGTCTCGCGCTCGGCCGAGGCGCCGCAGGACGGACAGGCGACATGCTTCCAGGTCGGGTGCCGCACCAGCGGGTTGCCCGGCTTGTTCGGGTCGAAGGTGACGTCCTCGGGCAGCACCACGGGCAGCTGGTCCTCGGGCACGCCGACCGGACCGCAGGCCTCGCAGTGGATGACCGGGATCGGGCAGCCCCAGTAGCGCTGGCGGCTTACGCCCCAGTCGCGCAGGCGATAGACGGTCGCGCCCTGGCCCTGGCCGGCGGCCTCGATGCGGGCCACGGCCTCGGTCTTGGCGGCCTCGACCTCCATCCCGTCCAGGAACTCGGAGTTGAAGATCTTGCCGGGGCCGACATAGGCGTCCTTGCCGATCGTGAAGGTCGCCGGATCCTCGCCATTGGGCAGCACCACCGGCTTGACCGGCAGGTCGTACTTGCGGGCGAAGTCCAGGTCGCGCTGATCGTGGGCCGGACAGGCGAAGATCGCGCCCGTGCCGTAGTCCATCAGGATGAAGTTTGCGATCCACACCGGCAGGGTGATCGACGGGTCCAGCGGGTGCTTCACGCGCAGGCCGGTGTCGCGGCCCAGCTTCTCGGCGCCCTCGATATCGGCCTCCGAGGTGCCGCCCTTGCGGCATTCGGCGATGAAGGCCTGCAGGTCGGGGTTCTCGACCGCCAGCTGCTCGGCCAGCGGGTGCTCGGGGGCGATGCCCACGAAGCTGGCGCCGAACAGGGTGTCGGGACGGGTGGTGTAGACCTCCAGCCCATCGGCCAGGCCGTCAGGCGCCTCGCCGTCGAACTGGAACTTGAACCGCAGGCCCGTGGACCGGCCGATCCAGTTCTCCTGCATGATGCGGACCTTCTCGGGCCAGCGATCCAGGGTCTTCAGGCCGTCGATCAGGGCGTCGGCGTAGTCGGTGATTCGTAGGAACCACTGGGTCAGCTTGCGCTTCTCCACGACCGCGCCCGAGCGCCAGCCCTTGCCGTCGATGACCTGCTCGTTGGCCAGGACGGTCATGTCGACCGGGTCCCAGTTGACCGAGGCTTCCTTGCGATAGACCAGGCCGCGCTTCAGCAGGCGCAGGAACCAGGCCTGCTGCTTGCCATAGTATTCCGGGTCGCAGGTGGCGAACTCGCGCGACCAGTCGACCGACAGGCCCAGGGCCTTCAGCTGCTCGCGCATGGCGGCGATGTTGTCGTAGGTCCAGCCCTTGGGGTGGACGCCGCGCTCCATGGCCGCGTTCTCGGCGGGCATGCCAAAGGCGTCCCAGCCCATCGGGTGCAGCACGTTGAAGCCTTGGGCGCGCTTGTAGCGGGCCACGACGTCGCCCATGGCGTAGTTGCGCACATGGCCCATGTGGATGCGCCCCGACGGATAGGGGAACATCTCGAGCACGTAGTACTTCGGACGCGCGTCGGGGGCGATCGGCGTCAGGAAGGTGTTGGCGTTCGCCCAGGCGGCGCGCCACTTCGGCTCGGTGTCTTTGGGGTTGTAGCGGGCCATGGAAACCAGACAGGTGCTTGCGGTCGATGCGCGAGAGCGCGCCAGGGTTAAGTGTGAGCGGTCAACCCGCCCGGGCGCGCTCCAACAAAATGGGCGCGTTCCGCAATGCATAAGCGGTTTCGCGGCCGGGGCGCGTCTAAATATGCGAACGGGAGCCCCTTGTCGCCAGACGAGGGGCTCCCGCGCGGATCCTACGGGACTGGAGCCCTTAGTTCCGGATGTTCGAGAGGCGAAGCTGACGCGCGCGGGTCAGGATGGCGTTCTCGATGTCGGTCGCCGTCTGATCGGAGGCGGCCACGTCGGCCCAGGCGCCCGAGGCGTCCTTGGCCTGCTTGAAGATCGTGACGTTCAGGCCGTCGGCGCGCAGGCGCGTATCGAGGATGTAGACGGTGGCCTTGAAGCGCTCGTCCGGCTTTTCCGGGTTGATGTACCAGTCGGTGACGATCACGCCGCCGTACGGGTCGGCCGAGGCCAGCGGCATGAAGGCCAGGGTGTCCAGCGACGCGCGCCACAGGAAGCCGTTGACGCCGATCGAACCTTCGCTCGCGGCCGCCTTCGGGGCCTTCTTGAACAGGCCGAAGGGTCGGAAACCGGGCTCTTCGCTCTGGCTGGTGAAGGTCTTGGGCGGCTTGTTGCTGCTGCACGCGCCCACGCCGAGAACCGACAGCGCCAGCACGCCGGCGGCGACGCCGCGCAACATGGACCCACGCTCAAACGCCATAGTACCTCGCTCCAAAAATCTGCCGGCGCGTGCGCGCAGCCCAGGCGCGCCCCCGCAGCCGGAACGCGTCTATAGCATGGCCGCGCTGCGTCAAAACAGGAATCGCGTGACATGACCGCCACAGGCGCCGCTTGAATCGTAACCTGCGACGATCAGCGTGATCCAAGCCCTGTTGACCGCGTTGCACCAAGGCCTTTATTCGGCTTTCAGGGTGTCCGTACCTATATCAGGTTCGGGCAGGGGATATTTTGGGGAATAGGTGTCGAGTGACGAAGGTCGCGACGCATTTCGTCTTGGCGGGCGCCGCCGCGCTGATCCTTACCGGATCGGCCTCGATGGCTCACGCCCAGACCAAGACACGCACCGCGCCGGCCACCGCCGACTTCACCGTCAAGAACGACTTCACCGCCTCACAGGGCGCGCCGTTCAGCCCGCAGAACCCCAAGAAGACCCTCGAATTCGACGCCCGCAAGGGCAAGTGGGGCCTCAAGCTCGACCTCGACCAGCCGGTTGGCCGCGAGATGGAGCTGAAGGACGTCCAGGCCGGGGCCTACTACAAGGTCACCCCGTCGATCCGCGTCGGCGGCGCCGTGGCCCTGGGCGAGAACAATCCGGTCGCCGCCGCCCGCAAGAACGAAACCCGCGAGCCCGCCCCGCGCGTGAAGCTGGAAACGGCGTTCAAGTTCTGATCCTCGGGCTCAGGCGCCGAACCCCTCGATCCCCGCCAGGCCATAGACGCCCGCGCCGATCAGCGCGTCGGCGGTTTTCGCGTTGACGCCGCCCAAGGCGTAGACGGGCAGGGCGGCGCCCGCCGTGATCGCGGCCAGCCCCGCCACGCCCAGCGGCGCGCCGGCCGAGGGGCTGCTGCTGGGAAAAGCCGGCGAGACGACCACCGCCTCGACTCCGGCGACTTCCGCCGCCCGCACCGCCTCTTCATCGTGCGCCGCCGCCGTGATCCGCCATGAGGAGTGGGCGCTGCGAATGCCGGGCGCGCCGGGCGCCAGGCGCTGGGGCAGGTGGACGCCGCCCGCGCCGATCGCCTCGGCCAGGAGCGGATCTGCGCCCGCCAGCAGCAGCAGGCCGCGACGGTGAGCGATCCGCGCCAGGCGCAGGCCGCGCTCGACCGCATCGCGCGCATCGAAGGGGCGGTAGACGATCCCCGCGCCGGCCGGCAGGCGCTCGGCGACAGCTTCGGGATCGGGAACCCGGACCGGATCGGTGAAAAACAGCAGGCGCGGCAGGGGTTCGCCCGGAAAGGCCCATGGGCGAAGCCGCGCGGCCGTTCTAGAGAGGGCTTCCAGACTGCCTGTTTCCTGGTTCGCCATGTCCGAAGCCCTGAACTCCATCCGTTCCCGCATCGCCGCCGCCGTGGAGGCCGCCGGCCGCCCCGCCGACGCCGTCCAGCTGGTGGCGGTGTCGAAGCTGCAGCCCTGGGAGCATATCGCCCCTGTGTTCGACGCAGGCCAGCGGGTTTTCGGCGAGAACCGCGTGCAGGAAGCCAAGGAGCGCTGGACGCCGCTGCGCGAGCAGATCGAACTGCGGCTGATCGGGCCGCTGCAGACCAACAAGGCTCGCGACGCGGCGGGCCTCTTCGACGTGATCGAGACCCTCGACCGCGAGAAGCTGGCCAGGGTGCTGGCCGACGAGATCCAGGCGCTGGGGAAGGCTCCGCGCCTCTACGTCCAGGTCAATACGGGCGAGGAGCCCCAGAAGGCCGGGGTGACGCCGGGCGAGGCCGACGCCTTCGTGGCGACGTGCCGGGGAACCTACGGCCTGACCATCGAGGGCCTGATGTGCATCCCGCCCGCCGACAAGGACCCCGCGCCGCACTTCCGCCTGCTGGCCGATATCGCCGCCCGCAATGGCGTGGCGAGGTTGTCGATGGGCATGAGCGACGACTTCGAGACGGCCATCGCGTGCGGCGCGACCTCGGTGAGGGTGGGCTCGGCGCTGTTCGGGGCGCGGTAGCCGCTTGAGAGGGCGCCCCAAGATCCTCCCCCTGAAGGGGGAGGTGGCCCGGAGGGCCGGAGGGGGAAGGTCCTGATGACTTTCAAGCCGTCACCGAGGTAAGCGGATACTTCCCCCTCAGTCGCTTCGCGACAGCTCCCCCTTCAGGGGGAGCATCTTGGAGGTCGGGAGAAAGTCAGACCTCGGCGATCCCGATCGCATCCCCGGGCCGGGCCTTCTCCAGCAGGGCCTCGATATCGGCCCGCGCCAAGGCCACGCAGCCCTCGGTGCCGGGATAGCCCTCCCGCGCCAGGTGCAAAAAGATCGCCGAGCCCAGACCCGGGACCGGCGGGTCGTCGTTGTGGGCCAGGATCCCGACGAGGTCGTAGACGCCGTCGTCGCGCCACATGCGCTCGGCGCTGGCCGGATAGGGCAGCTTCACGGGGCGATTGTAGTTCGCATCGCCCGGGGCGTCGCACCAGCCGTCGTCGGGGGCGATCGGAGCGGTCGGCAGGGCCGTCTTCGGCCCGTTCGGATAGACCTCGGGGCGATAGAGCACCTGGCGGATCGCCCAGGCCCCCAGAGGGCTCCGGTTGTCGCCCTCGCGCTTGTCGGCGGCGGCGACGACGCCGGCCTTGCCCAGGGCGCAGCGCACGATCCGGCCGTCGCCCAGGTCGATGGTTCCGTCAGAATGCGCCTGGAAGATCATCGCAAACCCCGCTCCCGCAAGCCGCGCCCCTTGGCGCCGGGCCTCGTAGCGGTCATGTTCCGCCTCATGGCGCAACGCAAGACCCTGCTTCTCATCGACGACGACGACGACCTGCGCGGCGCCTTGGCCGAACAGCTGGCCCTGCACGAGGAATTCGCCGTGGCTGAGTGCCCGACCGCGGGCGAGGGCGTGCGCCAGGCCCGCGAGATCAAGCCGGACCTGATCCTGCTCGACGTCGACCTGCCCGACATGGACGGCCGCGAGGCCTGCCGGCTGATGCGCAAGAACGGCGTCACCGCGCCGGTGATCATGCTCACGGCCGCCGCCAGCGACAGCGACACGATCCTGGGCCTGGAATCGGGCGCCAACGACTACGTCACCAAGCCCTTCCGCTTCGGCGTGCTGCTGGCCCGCATCCGTGCCCAGCTGCGCAGCTACGAGGCCTCGGAAGACGCGCTGTTCCGCATCGGTCCCTACGAGTTCCGCCCCTCGGCCAAGCTGCTCGTCGACGACAAGCAGAAGAAGGTGCGGCTGACCGAGAAGGAAACCAACATCCTCAAGTACCTCTACCGCGCCGGCTCCAAGCCGGTGTCGCGCGAGGAGCTGCTGACCGAGGTCTGGGGCTACAACGCCGGCGTCACCACCCACACGCTGGAGACCCACGTCTATCGCCTGCGCCAGAAGATCGAGCCCGATCCGGCCACGGCGCGGATCCTGATCACCGAGGCGGGCGGCTACCGGCTGCAGCCTTAGCCAGCCCGGAAGAACAAAAAGAAAGGCCCGGGGCATCGCTGCCCCGGGCCTTCTTCGTTTTCGGGTGGTCGACCTGGGATCAGGCGTTGCCGATCGTCGCGCCTTCGGCCTGGGCCTTGCGCGCGGCGTAGACGCCGGCGAAGTCGATCGGGTCGATCAGGAAGGGCGGGAAGCCGCCTTCGCTGGTGACGTCGGCGATCAGGCGACGGGCGAACGGGAACAGGAAGCGCGGGCACTCGATCAGCAGCACCTGCTCGAGGGCCTCTTCCGGCACGCCGGCGATGTGGAACAGGCCGCCATAGACGACTTCGACGTGGAACACGGCCTGGTCGCCGCGCGTGGCGCGGGCCGACAGCTTCAGGTCCACCTCGAACAGGCCGTCGTTGCGGCCGCGGGCGTTCATCTCGACGCCCATGTCGATCGCCGGTTGTTCGGCGGCCGCGCGGAGCGAGTCCGGCGCCAGCGGGTTTTCGAACGAGAGGTCGCGAACGAACTGGGCGACGATGCGGATGCCAGTGGCGGCCGCTTCGTTGTCGTCCTGGGCGGCGGGCGGAGCGCCGTTGGTATCGGTCATGAAGGGTTTTTCCATACTCGGCGCGGCATATCGGCCGTTAGGCGTGAGCGGCGCTGCTAACATGCGGGAGAACGCCGTGCAACGTCAGGCGCCTGACGCGGGCGGTCGCTTGGCCTATATAGGAAGGCTGTCGTCTCAATCGACGGCCCCGATGCGGAACTTGTCGTGCTTGAACTGATCGTCTTCGCGGTGCTCGCCGCCGTCGTCCTCTACCAGCTCTACGCCACTCTCGGTCGCCGGGTGGGGCGTCAGCCCGAGGATACGCCCGCCCCCGTGGCCGCACCGGCCGGAGCCCGCCAGCCCGAGAACGCCGAGACGGCGATTCCGGTCAACGCCACCGGCCTGGCCGCCCTGCGCGCGCGCCAGCCCGACTTCGACCCGGCCCGCTTCCTGTCGGGCGCCCGCTACGCCTACGAGATGATCCTCAAGGCCTTCGCCGCGGGTGATCGCGAAACCCTGAAGCCGCTGCTGGCCGCCGACGTGATGGCCAATTTCGAAGGCGCCATGGCCGCTCGCGAGGCCGAAGGACGCACCGAGAGCGTCGAACTGCTGGCCGCCCCCCGCATGGATCTCGACAGCGCCGAGGTGCAGGGCGACACCGCCCGCGCCGTGGTGCGGATCCTGGCCGAGGTGCGCACGCGCTCGACCAGCGCCGCCGGCGAGGCGGTCGACGACCGCCGCACGGCCGACCTGTGGACCTTCGAGCGCGACCTCAAGAGCCGCGACCCCAACTGGACCCTGGTGCGCGTCGCGGTCGCCGAAGCCTGATGCTGCGTTCCGTCCTGACGATCGCGGCGGCCGCCCTGGTGCTGGCCGCCTGTACGACGACCGCGCCGCCGCCTCCGGTCACGCCGACCACGCCGGCGCCGCCGACCGACCCGGCGCCGCCGCGCCCCACGACCCCAGCCACCCCGTCGCCGGCCAGCTTCTCGGCGCTGCAGGGCTGGAACGAGGAAGACCACGCCGCCGCCCTGCAGGCCTTCCGCGAGACCTGCGGCGTCGCCAAGGACCCGGCCACGGCCGAGGTCTGCCGCCGGGCCAAGACCGCCGGTCCCGTGGACGACGCACGGGCCCGCCAGTTCCTGGAAACCAACTTCCGCCCCGAGGTCGTCCCCGGCCAGGGCCTGCTGACCGCCTATTTCGCCCCCGAATACGAGGCGCGGATGTCGCGGTCGGCCGAATTCAGCGCGCCGATGCGCGGTCGGCCGGCCGACTTGGCCATGCTCGATCTCGGCGCCTTCGACCCGAGCTTGAAGGGCAAGACCGTGGTCGGCCGCGTCGCTGGCGGCGGCTTCGTGCCCTATGACGACCGCGCCGCCATCGAGGCCTCGCCGCTGGATCGCCCCCTGGCCTGGATGCGGCCCGAGGACCTGTTCTTCCTGCAGATCCAGGGGTCGGGCATGCTGACCCTGCCGGACGGCCGCCGCGTGCGCGCCGCCTTCGCCGCCCACAACGGCAAGACCTTCGTCGGCATCGCCACCGTCATGCGCGACCAGGGCCTGCTGGCCGACGGCAACACCTCGGGCGAGGCGATCCGTAGCTGGCTGGCGGCCAATCGCGGGCCCAGGGCCGACGGGATCATGCAGCTGAACCCGCGCTACGTGTTCTTCCAGACCCTGCCGGACGACGGCCGCCAGGCCACGGGCGCGGCCAACGTGCCGCTGCCGGCCGGCCGCGCCATCGCCGTCGACCCCAGCCAGCACGCCATGGGCGGCCTCTTCTGGATCGACGCCAGCGCTCCCAAGCTGGCCGGCGCCTTCCCGACCTATCGCCGCGCCGTGGTGGCGCTGGACACCGGCGGGGCGATCAAGGGCCAGGTGCGCGCCGACCTCTATATGGGAACCGGCCAGACGGCCGGAACCGAGGCCGGCCGCGTGCGCCACGACCTGCGCCTGTGGCGGCTGGTCCCCCAGCTCCAGCCCTGATCCGATGAGCAAGCGGCGGCCGCCGGAAGACGATGGCCAGCGCCTCTGGCGACTGGTGGCCTCGACGGTGACGGGTCGCGCGCCCGAAAAGGCGCTGAAGATGCGCGACAAGGCCCGCATCCGTCCCGGCAAAGCCGACCTGCTGGCCCATGCCGCCGACGTCGAGCCGCCCACGCACCTGGCCTCGGTGGCCCCGCTGCGCATCGATCCCAACGAGATTCCGGCCCTCAAGCCCAAGCCCGCGCCCAAGCCGCCGCCCGAGGGCATCGAGCCCAACCGTCGCCGCCGCATCGTCAAGGCCCATGACCCGATCGGCGCGCGGCTGGACATGCACGGCCTCGACCAGGACCAGGCCCGCGCCACGCTGGAGCGCTTCATCAGCCGCGCCTGGGACGAGGGTCACCGCGCGGTGCTGGTGATCACCGGCAAGGGCAAGGTCGGCCACGGCGTCCTGCGCCAGCGCACCCCCGAATGGCTGGCCGATCCGGCGCTGCGCGAGATAATCGCGGGGGTCTCGACCGCCGACCAGCGGCACGGCGGCGAGGGGGCGCTCTACGTGGCGCTGAAGCGGAAGGGGTAGTTCGGAATGCTCCCTCTCCCATAGGGAGAGGGTTGGGGTGAGGGGTTACGGCGTTTGACGGAGCGCCGGCACGCCGTCCGACCTCGTAACCCCTCACCCTCCCACCGCTTCGCGGCGGGCCCCTCCCTCTCCCTTTGGGAGAGGGGATCAGGATCAGCCGCCCCGCGAAGCCTTCTCGGCGTGGCCGGACGTTCCCTCGCGGGCCTCCAGCTTCTCGGCCACGGCGTCCAGCGACACGCCTGTCGCGGCCATCAGGGCCAGCCAGTGATAGAGCAGGTCTGCGCTCTCGGACGCCAGCGCTTCCGGACCCTGCGCCACGGCGGCGATGACCGTCTCGACAGCTTCCTCGCCCAGCTTCTTGGCGGCCAGGGCCGGATCGCTCAGCA
This sequence comes from Caulobacter endophyticus, assembly GCF_003116815.1. Classification (GTDB taxonomy): domain Bacteria; phylum Pseudomonadota; class Alphaproteobacteria; order Caulobacterales; family Caulobacteraceae; genus Caulobacter; species Caulobacter endophyticus. The sequence continues at coordinate 16,623 of NZ_QDKQ01000038.1, read as the reverse complement.
GCTTGGCGGTGTAGGACGCGCACGGATCGCCGCCCTTGCGGCTCTCGACCGTGGCGGCCAGGCGCTCGAGGACCTCGAACAGGCGGCTCATGCGACGGCCTTCGCGGGATCCAGGCGCACCGGCACGCCGGCGGCGGCCATGGCGGACTTGGCCTCACCGATCGAGATCTCGCCGAAGTGGAAGATCGAGGCGGCCAGAACGGCGGCGGCGTGGCCGTCGCGGGCGGCTTCCACCAGATGTTCGGTCTTGCCCGCGCCGCCCGAGGCGATCACCGGCACGTTGACCGCGCCCGTCACCGCCTGGAGGAGGGGGATGTCGTAGCCGATCTTGGCGCCGTCGCGGTCCATCGAGGTCAGCAGGATCTCGCCCGCGCCGCGCTCGACCACCTTGGCGGCCCAGTCGACGACGTCGAGGCCGGTGTCCTTGCGGCCGCCATAGGTCCAGACGTTCCAGCCCGAGCCGTCGGGGCGGGCCTTGGCGTCGATGGCCACCACCACGCACTGGGCCCCGAAAGCATCGGCGCCGGCGGCGATCAGGTCGGGGTTCTCGACGGCGGCGGTGTTGGTCGAGACCTTGTCGGCCCCGGCCAGCAGCAGGCGGCGCATGTCGGCCACCTGGCGCACGCCGCCGCCCACCGAGACGGGCATGAAGCAGACCTCGGCGGTGCGCGAGATCACGTCCAGGATCAGGCCGCGGCCCTCGCTGGACGCGGTGATGTCGAGGAACATCAGCTCGTCGGCGCCGGCCGCGTCATAGGCGGCGGCCTGTTCGACCGGATCACCGGCGTCGCGCAGGTCGACGAAGTTGACGCCCTTGACGACCCGGCCGTCCTTGACGTCGAGGCAAGGGATGATCCGGGTCTTCAGCATCAGGCGGCCGCCGCGACCAGCGCTTCGGCCGGCTTGATCGTGCCGGCGTAGAGCGAGCGGCCCAGGATGGCGCCGGCGATCTCGACGCCCTTGCGAGCCTTCAGGCGCTCGATGTCGGCCACCGCCGCAACGCCGCCCGAGGCGATCACGGGAATCGAGACGGCGTCGGCCAGTTCGCCCACGCCCTCGACATTGACGCCGGTGAGGGCGCCGTCGCGGCTGATGTCGGTGACGATCAGGGCGGCCACGCCCACGTCCTCGAAGCGCTTGCCAAGCGTGATGGCGTCGATGTCGGACAGACCGGTCCAGCCGTCGATGGCGACCTTGCCGTCACGCACGTCGACGGCCACGGCGATCTGCTCGGGCCACAGGCGGGCGGCCTTGCGGACCAGTTCCGGGTCGTGGACGGCGACGGTGCCGAGGATGACGCGCGACACGCCGGCCTCGATCCAGGCTTCGATGCCTTCGAGCGTGCGGATGCCGCCGCCCAGCTGCACCGGGATCGAGATCGACTCCAGGATCGACTGCACGGCGGCGGTGTTGACCGACTTGCCCTCGATGGCGCCGTTCAGGTCAACGACGTGCAGCCACGAGAAGCCGTCCTTGACGAAGCGCTGGGCCTGGTCGGCCGGGCTGTTGTTGAAGACCGTGGCCTTGTCCATGTCGCCGTGCAGCAGGCGCACGCACTGGCCATCCTTCAGGTCGATGGCGGGATAGAGGATCATGGGCGCCATTCCAGGAAGTTGGCGAGCAGGGTAAGCCCCGCGGCTTGTGATTTTTCAGGGTGGAATTGTACGCCCGCGACATTCCCCTTGGCCACAGCCGCGACGAACGCGCCGCCGTGATCGCTGGTCGCCACGATGTCGGCGCGATCGGCCGCGTCGAGCGCGAATGAATTGGCGTAGTACATGTGGGCGCCGTCCTCGATGCCCTGGAACAGGGCGTGAGCGCGCGAGAAGGCGATCGCGTTCCAGCCCATGTGCGGGATGGTCAGCGACGGGTCGGACGGGGCAAGCTTCTTCACCTGGCCGCCGATCCAGTCGAGACCCGGCGTGACGCCGAACTCCAGACCTTCCGTGGCCAGCAGCTGGTGGCCGACGCAGATGCCCATGAACGGCGCGCCGCGCCCGTGCACGGCCTCGTTCATGGCCTCGAACACGCCCGAGGCGTCGAGGCCCGCACGGCACGAGGCGAAGGCGCCGACGCCGGGCAGGAACACCCGGTCGGCCTTGGCCACGATGGCGGGATCGGCGGTGACGACGATATCGGCGGCGACGCCACGTCGGCGGGCGGCCTCGTTCAAGGCCTTTTCCGCAGATCGCAGGTTGCCCGACCCGTAGTCGATCAGGGCGAGAGTTTGCATGGAGCCTACAGCACGCCCTTGGTCGACGGCGCGAGGCCGCCGGTCTTCGGATCGAACTCCACCGCCTGGCGCAGGGCGCGGGCAAGGGCCTTGAAGCCGCTTTCCGCCACGTGGTGGGTGTTGTCGCCGTAGAGCGTTTCCAGATGCACGCAGGCGCCGCAGTTCATGGCGAAGGCGTGGTGGAACTCCTTGAAGAGTTCGGTGTCCATCTCGCCGACCTTGGGGCGCTTGAACTCGACCTTCCAGATCAGATACGGGCGATTGGACAGGTCGATGGCGCAACGCGTCAGCGTCTCGTCCATCGGGATATAGGCATGGCCAAAGCGCCGGATGCCCTTGAAGCCATCCAGCGCCTTGTTGATCGCCTGACCCAGCACGATGCCGGTGTCTTCCACCGTGTGGTGCATGTCGATGTGCAGGTCGCCCTTGGTCTCGATCTTCAGGTCGAAGCCGCCGTGGCGCGCGAAGCTCTCCAGCATATGGTCGTAGAAACCAATGCCGGTGGAGATCGTCGAGGCGCCGGTCCCGTCAAGATCGATCCAGACCCGGATCTGGGTCTCCTTCGTCTCGCGGACCACTTCAGCGGTGCGGGCCATGCTTCGTCCTTGAAGGTCCGGTCGGGGACCAGGGATGTTAGAGTCCGTTCTGGGCGGCCAGGTCGCGCAGCTTGACCTGCGGACGCGGACCGTAGTGGGCGATGACCTCGGCGGCGGCCAGCGAGCCCAGCTTGCCGCAGTCGGCCAGCGAGCGCCCCTGGGAGAGGCCGTAGAGGAAACCTGCGGCGTATTGGTCGCCCGCGCCCGTCGTGTCCACGACTTTTTCCACGGGGAAGGCCGAGATTTCGTGGAAGCGCTCGCCGGAGGCGACCACCGAGCCCTTCTCGCTCCGGGTGACGGCGGCGATCTCGACGCGCTTGGACAGTTCCTTGACGGCGGCGTCGAAGTCGTCGGTCTGGAACAGGGCGCAGACTTCCGAGGCGTTGGCGAAGACGATGTCGCACTGGGTCTCGACGAAGCCCAGCAGGGCCTCGCGGTGACGGTCGACAACGAAGCTGTCCGACAGGGTGATGGCGATCTTGCGCCCGGCGCCGTGCGACAGGGCGGCGGCCTTGGCGAAGGCGCGGCGGGCTTCCAGCGGGTCGAACAGGTAGCCCTCGAGATAGGCGTACTGGGCGCCCTCGATGATGGCTTGGTCGACGTCGGCGGCGGTCAGCTCGACGCAGGCGCCCAGATAGGTCGACATGGTGCGCTGGGCGTCGGGGGTGACGTTGATCAGGCACTGGGCGGTGGCCGGGCCTTCGGCCAGCGGCGGGGTGGTGAAGACGCCGCCGATGGCGCGCATGTCATGGGTGAACACCCGGCCCAGCTGGTCGTCGGCGACCTTGCCGATAAAGGCGGCCTTGCCGCCGAAGCTGGCCACGCCGGCCAGGGTGTTGGCGGCGCTGCCGCCCGAGGCCTCGATGCCGGCCGCCATGGCGTCGTACAGGCTGGCCGCGCGCGTTGTGTCGATCAGGGCCATCGAGCCCTTGACCAGCCCTTGGGCGTCGAGGAAGGCGTCGTCGCACTGGGCGATCACGTCGACGATGGCGTTACCGATGGCGGCGACGTCGTAGAGGGCGGTCATGGCGGCTCGTGTGTTCCGGGAGGATTGACCGACCGCAAGTAAAGGAAGGGGAGGGCGCTGGCAACGCAGGCCTTGCCGCTGGCGCGCCGCGGGTCTACCGCCAGGGGCATGAGCACGCACCGGCCCGACGTCCTGATCCTGGTTCCCGCCGCCGACGAGCCGCGCTTCGCGCAGAGCTGGCCGCCCCTGTTCGAGCGCCTGGCCGCGCCGCTGCGGGCGCTTGGCCTGACCGTGGCCTCGCGCGCATGGACCGACCCGGTCTCGGCCGGCGAGCAGGGGATCGTTCTGCCGCTGCTCAGCTGGGGCTATCACCACCGCGAGCCGGAGTGGTACCGCCGCCTGGACGCCCTGGAAACGGCCGGCATGCGCACCGCCAATCCGCCGGGCCTGCTGCGCTGGAACACCGCCAAGACCTACCTGTCGGAACTGGCCGCCAAGGGCGCGCCGGTCGTGCCGACCATCACGCTGGACAGGGTGACGCCCGAGGCCGTCGCGGAGGCCCGCGAGCGCTTCCAGGTCGACCAGGTCGTCGCCAAGCCTCAGGTCTCGGGCGGCTCGCACCAGACGGTGAAACTGGGCCGCGATCCGGACCTGACCCACGCCCCGACGGGTCCGGCGCTGATCCAGCCGTTCCTGCCGGCGGTGGGCGAGGAGGGCGAGCTGTCGCTGTTCTTCTTCGACGGCGCCTTCAGCCACGCGGTGACGAAGGTGGCCGTGCCGGGCGACTTCCGGGTGCAGCCGCAGTACGGCGGCAAGGTCAGCGAGATCGCGCCCGAGCCCGAGGCGCTGCATGCCGCCCGCATGGTGCTGGACGCGCTGGACCAGCCGCTGACCTACGCCCGCATCGACCTGATCCGGGGCCTCGACCACACCCCGCAGCTGATGGAGCTGGAGATCATCGAGCCCGATCTCTTCCTGCAGCACGCCCACGACCACGGCGCGGCGTTCGCGGCGGCGGTGAAGGCGGCGCTCTAGGGTCGGAGGCAAGAGCGCGGGCGCCATCGAGGCCTGCTCGATTGCTTTTGGATTTTCGATAGAGGCGGCCTATATCGGGCCCATGCTCCCGACCCTTCGCCAGATGCAGTACCTGAAGCTCCTGTCCGAGCACGGCTCGTTCAGCCGGGCGGCCGAGGCCTGCTACGTCACCCAGCCCACGCTGTCGGCCGGGATCCAGGAACTGGAGAAGATCCTCGGCGCGCCGGTGGTCGACCGGGCCCGCTCGGGCGTGATCCTGACCGCCGCCGGCCAGGAGGCCGTGCGCCGCGCCACCTCGATCCTGGCCCAGACCGAAGACCTGGTGCAGGCCGCGCGGGGGGCGGGCCAGCCGCTGGCCGGGCGCTTCCGGCTGGGGGTGATCCCCACCGTAGCGCCCTACCTGCTGCCGCGCGCCCTGCCGCTGCTGCGCGACCAGTTCCCCAAGCTGCGCCTGTTCCTCCGCGAGGACCTGACCCAGCGGCTGATCGCCTCTCTGAAGGCCGGCTCGCTGGACGCGGCCCTGATCGCCTTGCCCTACGACATGACGGGCCTGGACTGGGCCCATGTGGAGCACGACGAGCTGCTGGCGGCCGCGCCCGCCAACCATCCGATGGCCATGCAGGACAGGGTCGATCCGGCCAGCCTTGACGGCCAGGACGTCATCCTGCTGGAGGACGGCCACTGCCTGCGCGACCATGCCCTGGCCGCCTGCGGCCTGGAGCCGCCAAAGAGCCTGGGCGAGGAGGAGAGCTTCGCAGCGACCTCGCTGCCGACCCTGGTGCAGATGATCGGCTCGGGGCTGGGCGTATCCTTCCTGCCGGCCATGGCCGTGCAGGCGGGCCTGGCCGAGAACGCGCCGGTGACCGTGCGCCCGCTGGCCACCGCCCAGTCCAGCCGCGAGATCGTCGTGGCCTGGCGGGCGGGCTCCAGCCGCGCCGCCGAGGGCCGCCTGCTGGCCGAGACCCTGCGCGCGGCCTGAGCGCTTTCCTTCAATACCGTCGTTCTGCGATTTTGCGACCATTCTCCCTGTCGGCGCGTTGAGGCCGGGGATTGGGAGAACGATGCGATGAACGTGGCGAAGATGGCGGCCCTGCTGGGCCTGGCGACGATGGCGACCGGCTGTGTCAGCCTTTCGCGCAGCGCCGCGGTCGAGGACCTGCCGAAGGACTGGAAAACAGAGGCCCGCGTCGCCGACGTGCGGCTGACGCGCGGCGACCTTAAGGTCACCGACGGCTTCGACGCCCTGTTCAAGCAACGCGTGCAGGCCAAGCTCGACGGCTGCGCCAAGGGCCAGCGGCCGCTGCGGCTGGAGGTGAAGCTGGATCGCTTCGACAAGGCCAATCCGGCCATGACCGCCCTGGTCGGCGGCGCCAACGTGCTGCGCAGCCAGGCGCGGCTGGTCGACGTGCGCACCGGCAAGACGGTCGGCGACTATGCCATCGGCAAGACCATCGTCGGCTCGCGCCTGGCGGTCATCAAGATGGGCGAGGCCGAGGAACAGCTCAGCGACGCCTTTGGCGAGGAGCTGTGCGCCCAGGCCTTTCCGGCGGCCGTCGCATCCCGATAGCATCAGATATATCTAAATAGCTCTTGACGCCGACGGGTTTCGATATATCTATCGTTTCGATATAACGAAACTGCATCGAAAGAGCACACATGTTTGGACGTCATCATCATCACCACGGCCGCCACGGCGGTCATCACAGCCGCCATCCGTTCGGCTTCGACGGCCGCGAACACGGCGGCATGGGCGGACGGGGCTTCGGCCGCGGCGGCCCGCGCGGCCGCTTCTTCGACCATGGCGACCTGCGCCTGGTCGTTCTGAAGCTGATCGCCGACAAGCCCAGCCACGGCTACGAGCTGATCAAGGCGGTCGAGACCGCGGCCGGCGGCGCCTACAGCCCTAGCCCCGGCGTCATCTACCCGACCCTGACCCTGCTGGAAGAACTCGGCTACGTGGCCGCGACCGACGCCGGCGGCGGCAAGAAGCTCTACACGATCACCGACGAAGGCCAGGCCTTCCTGGAAACCAACGCCCAGCCGGTGAGCGGCCTGTTCGAGCGCATGGCCGAAGCCGCCTCGCGCAGCGCCGCCTTCGCGCCGCAGATCCTGCGGGCCCGCGAGAATCTGAAGACGGCCCTGCGGTTGAAACTGCACGCGGGAAGCCTAAGCTCCGAGCAGATCGCCGCCATCGCCAAGGCCTTGGACGACGCCGCAACGCAGATCGAAGCTGTCTGAACCGGGCCGGAACAGAGGAGCACCATCATGCAGAGCCACGCTCGCCTCGTCACCGACAAGGCCGCTCGCTACATGACCCAGCTGGCCAAGCACTGGGGCCACAAGTTCGAGGTCGAACTGACCGAGACGACGGCCCTCTTCCCGCTGCCGCTGGGCCCGTGCCGGATGACCGCCGACGCCGAAGGCCTGGACATGACCGTCGAGGCCGGGGATCTCGAAGCCCTCGCCAGGCTGGAGCAGGTGGTCGCCGACCACATCCTGCGCTTCGCCTTCCGTGAAGGCGTCGAGAAGCTGAACTGGACCCGCACCCGCGAGGCCGGTCACATCGACCCGCCCAAAGCGCGCGGCGGCCTGGGACTGGGGGTTTAAGCCTTCCGCCCTCCCAGCCGCCCCTGCGTGGTCCTCGTCCTTCGACGAACTCAGGATGAGGACCAGGGCAAGGCTTCGGGCTGAGGAAAACCTCACCTTGAGCCTGTCGAAGGGCGAGGTTTCGCCCTAGGCCGGCTCCAGGCCCGCCAGCAGCTTGGCGAGCAAGCCGCTGAGCGCCTGCTGCTCGTCGGCGTCCAGGGACGCCAGCAGCGCCCGCTCGTTGTCGATGTGCAGGGGCAGGATCTTGTCCAGCAGGCCCCTGCCCTCCTCCGTCAGCGCCACCAGCGTGCCCCGTCGATCGGACGGATGCGGGCGGCGCTCGACGAGATCCATCTTCTCCAGGCGGTCTATCCGCGCGGTCATGCCGCCCGATGAGACCATGGCCGTCTCGTAGAGGTCGGTCGGGGTCAGGGCGTAGGGCTCCCCCGCCCGTCGCAGGGTGGCCAGCACGTCGAACTCGCCTCGCTGCAGGCCGTGGGCCGCAAACAGCGGCGCCAAGCGGTCCTTGAGCACGATCTCGGCCACCTCGCAGAGCCGGCCGACCAGCTCCATCGGGAACGGATCCAGGTCCGGCCGCTCGCGCCGCCACTGGATCGAGGCCGCACCTGCGCGGTCATGACGCTTGGCTTTCGCCGCCATCGGATATATCTCGCCATCAAGATACTTTGCGACGAGATATATCGTGGTCCTCGCCTACGAAGAAGACGCCAAGGCGCGTAAAAGCGCGTCACTTTCCGCCCGTGCCGCCAAAAGCGGCGCCGTGCTCACCATCGCGGCGATCGTCGTGGCGGCCTTGAATCTGCGCCCGGCCCTGGCCGCGCTGGGACCGGTGCTCGACCAGGTGAAGGCCGCCACCGGCGCCTCCTCGGCGGCGGCGGGCCTCTTGACCACCCTGCCGATCCTGCTGATGGGCCTGGGCGCCCTTCTGGCCGCGCCGCTGCGCCGCTGCCTGGGCGAGCGCATGGGCGTGGCCCTGGGCCTCCTGGCCATCGCGGTCGCCTGCGGCCTGCGCGCGATCTGGCCGACCACCGCGGGCCTGCTGGCCAGCGCCGCCGTCGTCGGCGTCGGGGTCGCGGCCGTGCAAGCCCTGATGCCCGGTTTCATCAAGCGGACCTCCGGCGCCGGCGCGCCGCGGATGATGGGCCTCTACACCACCGGCATCATGGCCGGCGCCGCCGTGGCCGCCGCCATGGCCACGGGCCTCACCCGTCTGGCCGGCTGGCAGGTGATGTTCGGCCTGTGGGCCGCGCCCGCGATCCTGGCCCTGCTGCTGTGGATGCGCGCCGCCAAGGGCGAGACCGCCGCGCCGGCCGGCGGTCCCGTCGTCCTGCGCCGCCCGTCATTGTGGAAGAACCCGCGCGCCTGGCTGCTGCTGACCTTCTTCGGCATCGGCACCGGGGCCTACACCCTGGTGCTGGCCTGGTTCCCGCCGTTCTACGCCAGCCGGGGCCTGACCGCCGACCAGGCCGGCTACGCCCTGTCGGCCCTGACCGTCTGCGAGGTCCTGGCGGGCCTTGCCGTCTCGGCCGCCATCGCACGCCGCCCCGACCGCCGTCCGCTGCTGGCGGCGGCCCTGGCCTCGCTGCTGGCCGGCATCGCCTGCCTGCTGCTGGCCCCGTGGCTGGTTCTGCCGACCGTCTGCCTGCTGGGCGCGGGCATCGGCGCGATCTTCCCGCTGTCGCTGATCGTCACTCTGGACCACGCCAGCGATCCTGAAAGCGCCGGCGACCTGATGGCCTTCGTCCAGGGCGGCGGCTACGTCATGGCCAGCGTCATGCCGTTCTTCGCCGGCTGGGTGCGCGACGCCTCGTCCGACCTTTCGGCAGCCTGGCTGCTGATGGCCGTCGGCGTGGCGGCCATGCTGGCGATGGCCGCGCGCTTCAAGCCCGGCGCGCGGGTCTGAGCCTCTAGAACAGCCCCAGCGACGGGCAGAGGTCGGCGATCTTGCAGATCTCGCACTTAGGCTTGCGCGCCACGCAGACATAGCGGCCGTGCAGGATCAGCCAGTGGTGCGCGCGGGTCTGGTAAGGGCCGGGCACCACGCGCATCAGGTCGTCCTCGACCGCGTCGGGCGTCTTGCCGGCCGACAGCTTGAGGCGATGCGAGACGCGGAAGACGTGGGTGTCGACGGCGATGGCCGGCTCGACGTCCAGCTCGTTCAGCACCACGCTGGCGGTCTTGCGGCCCACGCCCGGCAGGCTTTCCAGCGCCTCGCGATTGAGCGGCACCTGCCCGCCGTAGCGCTCCATCAGAATATGGGCGGCGGCGATGACGTTCTTGGCCTTGGTGCGGAAGAGGCCGATCGAGGCAATGTAGGAGATCAGGCCGTCCTCGCCCAGCTCCAGCATCTTCTCGGCGCTGTCGGCGACCTGGAACAGCGGGCCGGTGGCCTTGTTGACCTGCACGTCGGTAGCCTGGGCCGACAGGGCGACGGCGGTGACCAGCTCATAGGGGTTTGAGTAGTTCAGCTCGGTCTTGGGACGCAGTTCCAGGCTCTCGAAACGCTCGAACAGGATGCGCACGCGCTCGCGCTCGGCGGCGGTGATCCGCTTGCCGGCGGGGCGTTTCTTGACGAGGGATCTAGAGGTCTTTTGGGGGGCGGCCATCGGCGGCGACCATGCCGTGATGCGGCCCGCTCGCCAAGGCGGCGCGAGGGGCGTAGAGCTTTCGCATGGCCGCAGCCCTCTACATGGACGCCGTCATCCGGCCCAACCGGTCGCTGAGCCGCGCCGGCATGGCCGTGGTGCTGGGCGTGGCCATCGGCTTCAACCTGATGGTCGCGGTGTTCCTGCTGGTGGTCGGCGCGCCGCCGGTGCTGCCGTTCCTGGGCCTGGACGTCCTGGCCCTGTGGCTGGCCCTGCGCGCCAGCAACCGCGCCCTGTCGCGTTCGGAACGGGTGAAGGTCACGGCCGAGGCGATCGTCGTCAGCCGCGAGGACGAACGCGGCGCCAGGGTGGTCTGGACCTCGCCCACGGCCTTCACCCGGGTCGACCTCGACCAGCCAGGCGAGCACGAGAGCCGCGTGCGCCTGTTCATGTCGCGCCGCCGCCTGACCCTGGCCCGGGCGCTCAGCCCCGACGAGCGGGTGGCTTTCGCCCGCGCGCTGGAGCGGGCGATCAAGGCGGCGCGGGCCGAACGCCACGCCTGAGCCAGAACAGGCGGCGCAAGAACCGGGCGGACGCCCCGCCCCGGCCGGCGTAGAGTGCGCTGATGGCCCTCGATCTCGTCCAGTCCGAACCTTCCGCGTCCGAAATCCTGGCGCGCCTGGCCGAGCGCTCGGCCGACTACCACCGCATGGCCACGGCCCTGGACTGGCTGGCCCAGCGCTGGATGGACCGGCCGTCGCTGGACGAGGCCGCCGACGCCGTGGGCCTGTCGCCGTTCCACTTCCAGCGGATCTTCACCCGCTGGGCTGGGGTGAGCCCTAAGACCTTCGTGGCCGCCATCGCCCACGCCGAGGCCCGCCGCTCGCTGGAGGCCGGGGCCAGCGTGCTCGACGCGGCCTATGACGCAGGCCTGTCGGGACCCTCGCGGCTGCACGACCTGTTCATCGCCCAGGAGGCGGCCACCCCGGGCGACGTGCGCCGGCGCGGGGCGGGCATGACCCTGCGCTGGGGCTGGGCCCCCACCCCGTTCGGGCGCGGGCTGTTCGTGCTGGCCGAGCGCGGCCTGGCGGGACTGGCCTTCTCGGACGGCGACGACGACTTCAGCTTCGCCGACATGCACCGCCGCTGGCCGGGCGCGGACTGGGTGCGCGACGACATGGCCGCGCAGGACATGGCCCTGAAGGCGTTCAGCGCCGGCGAAGGCCCCCTGCCCGTGGTGCTGATCGGCTCGCCCTACCAGGTGCAGGTGTGGAAGGCGCTGCTGCGCATCCCGGCCGGCGGAACCGCCACCTACGGCCAGGTCGCGGCCTGGGCCGGCAAGCCCAAGGCCTTCCAGGCCACCGGCGGGGCCATCGGCGCCAACCCGATCTCGCTGCTGATCCCCTGCCACCGCGCCATCGCCAGGGACGGCCGGCTCACCGGCTATCACTGGGGCCTGGCCCGCAAGGCCGCGATCCTGGGCCTCGAAGCCGTGGCGACCCGCGAGGTGGCGTGAGCCGCTTCGCCAAATGAGAACAAAAAGAGAACATACGTCCGAACCCGACGTCGGCTTGCGCCAAGCTGACCCGTAACCGCGATGCGGGGCGAGTAACGGGTGGAGCGAATGGAACCGGAGGTTTTGAAGGAACTGGCCGTCGTGCTGTCGGCGGCGGGCGGGGTGCTGACCGCGCTGGCGGGCTTGGTATGGGCGTTCAGGCGGCGGCCCTGATGCAGGAGGCCGCCGCCTTGTCGGCCTCAGGCCGTGCCGAGGAAGTCGCGCTTGCCCAGCACGACGCCGTTCTCGCGCAGGATCGCGTAGGCGGTGGACAGGTGGAAGTAGAAGTTCGGCAGGGCCTGGGTGGTCAGGTAGTCGAGCGCGTTGTGCTCGGTGGTCTCGCCGCGACGGGTCAGGGCCACGGTGCGGTCCTCGGCGCCCTCGAAGGCGGCCGGATCCAGGCCTTCGACATAGGCGATAGCGCGATCGACGCGGGCCGACAGATCCTCGAAACTGGTCTCGTTGTCGTCCCAGGCCGGAACCTCGACCTGGGCCAGGCGGGCGCTGGCGCCCTTGGCGAAGTCGGTGGCGATCTGCACCTGGCGGATCAGCGGGAACATGTCGGGATAGAGCCGCGCCTTCAGCAGGGCCTCGGGGTCGAGCTTGCGCTCCTCGACGTGGGCGGCGGCCTTGGCCAGCACGCCCGACAGGCCCTTCAGCCCCTGGACGAAGACGGGAACGCTGACGCGGTGGGCGGTGATGGTCATGGGGGCTCCGGTGAGGCTTGCGGGCTGGATGTAGGGTGGTTCGGCGGCAAGCGCAGCCCTGTGGCGTCACGGAGCGATCGGTGGGGGAGTGGGTGATGACTTTCCGACGTCGCGGCGGCTGAAAACGGCCCCCCTCCGGCCCTCCGAGCCACCTCCCCCAGAGGGGGAGGATCTTGTCCGGCGCCTCGCCAATCAAATGCTCCCCCTGAAGGGGGAGCTGTCGCGGAGCGACTGAGGGGGAAGGGATTGCTGGCGTGGGGGAGCACTGACCTCATCAGTCACTTCCCCCTCCGGCCCTTCGGGCCACCTCCCCCTTCAGGGGGAGGATCTTGGGCGCGCGACTTCCGCCTCTCGCGCGATTGCGCTGAGCTTGTGGAGAGGGCGCGGGGCGTCCGGGCTTCGCCCGGATGTGTGAGTTTGAAGTACCGTTTCGACGAAGCTTGAACGCCCCGCGCGATCGTTTGTCCTCAGGCCGAGGCGCGCGGGCCTCTTCCGCCCTGTGCCCCTTCCCCATGCAGTGCGCCCCGTTTCTTGGCGGCCAGGCGTGCATGGCGGCGCGAACCCTTGGACGGGCGGGAGCCTAGTCAGGCAAGCTCCCGATGGATGGGTTTACGTCCCCCATCCTCATTTAAGCCTTCAGGCCCGGCTCACGCCGCTCCTTCAGCCCCGCTCGATCGCATCCACGTCGCACGCTTCGGGCCGGATCCTTGCGCCCTCTCCCTGCGACGGGACCCAATGATTATGCGGCGGGTTTCAGCGCGTCTGATTGGCGAGACTGAGAAAGTTGCAAGTGATTGATCACCTTCAGAACTTTTCGGCGAACGCCGGGGATCCACGCTGCTCTATCCCCATAACCAGGAACAGGGGGAGGTTCCTGGTGGGCGCCTTCCTGGGCTCTGCGCCGAGGGTCGCCATGCGGTCATCACCGACGGCCAAGCGGAACAGTCTTAGGCGTCGCGGGGTTTCTAGCGGGTCCAATTCCACTCCCCCCTCAGGAGGAAGACCCATGAAAGTCAGCGACGCCATGACCAGCCAGGTCTCGGTCGCCCGTCCCAGCGACAGCATCCGCAAGGTCGCCGAGGTTATGGCCAAGGTCGACAGCGGCGTGGTGCCGATCGTCGACGACGGCAAGGTGCTGGGCCTGGTCACCGACCGCGACATCGTCCTGCGCGTGGTCGCCGAGGGCCGCAGCTTCGACAGCCCTGTCTCCGAAGTGATGAGCGACGGCGAAGTGCTGTCGGTGAAGGAAGACGACATCCTGGCCGACGCCACCGCCAAGATGGCCAACAACCAGGTCCGCCGCCTGGTGGTGCTCAACGACACCGGCCGCCTGACCGGCATCCTGTCGCTGGGCGACGTGGCCAAGGACTACGGCGCCAAGCAGGTCGGCAAGACGCTGGAGGAGATCTCGCAGGAGCCCGGCGAGGCGGCGCACTGATCTGGTCCCCTTCTCCCAGAGGGAGAAGGTGGCGCGAAGCGCCGGATGAGGGGTTACGAGGCCTGACGGCGTGCCGGCAGGCCGGTTGACGCCGTCACCCCTCACCCTCCCAAGCCACGCTTGGGCCCCTCCCTCTCCCCTCCGGGAGAGGGGAAAAAGAAAAAGGGCGGCCCCGCGAGGGGCCGCCCTTCGTCGTATCGAGCAATCGAACCGGTCTTAGACCAGGGTCGGGTCGATGGCCTTGCAGGCTTCCATCAGGCCCTGAACCGACTCCACCGACTTGGCGAACATCGCCTTCTCGGCGTCGTTGGTTTCGAACTCGACGATCTTCTCGGCGCCGGCGGCGCCGATGACCACCGGCACGCCGACGTACAGGCCCGACAGGCCGTACTCGCCGTTCAGGAAGGTGGCGCACGGCAGGACGCGCTTCTTGTCCTTCAGGTAGGACGTGGCCATGGCGATGGCCGATTCAGCCGGGGCGTAGAAGGCCGAGCCGGTCTTCAGCAGGGCGACGATCTCGCCGCCGCCCTTGCGGGTGCGCTCGACGATGGCGTCCAGCTCTTCCTGGGTCAGGAAGCCGGCCTTCACGGCGTCCGGCAGCGGCAGGCCGCCGACGGTCGAGTGACGGACCATCGGGACCATGTCGTCGCCGTGGCCGCCCAGGGTCCAGGCGTGGATGTCCTCGACCGACACGCCAGTCTTTTCGGCCAGGAAGTAGGCGAAGCGCGCCGAGTCCAGGACGCCGGCCATGCCGATGACCTTTTCCTTCGGCAGGCCCGAGAACTGCTGCAGGGCCCAGACCATCGCGTCGAGCGGGTTGGTGATGCAGATGACGAAGGCGTTCGGGGCGTGGGCCTTGATGCCTTCGCCGACGGCCTTCATGACCTTCAGGTTGATGCCCAGCAGGTCGTCGCGGCTCATGCCCGGCTTGCGCGGCACGCCGGCGGTCACGATGCAGACGTCGGCGCCGGCGATGTCGGCGTAGTCGTTGGCGCCCTTCAGGGCCACGTCCTTGCCGAACACGGCCGAGGCTTCGGCGATGTCGAGCGCCTTGCCCTGCGGGGTGCCTTCGGCGATGTCGAACAGGATCACGTCGCCCAGCTCTTCGCGAGCGGCGATGTGGGCCAGGGTGCCGCCGATCATGCCGGCGCCGATAAGGGCGATCTTCGCGCGAGCCATGGGGTCTCCATCAGGCTGTGGACAGGAAATGTCGGGGCGCGGTCTACGCCCCTCGCGGCTCAGTCTCAAGCCCCCTTTCCCGTTTCGCTGCGCTGCGGCAAAACGATCACAACAAACACAAGGAGAGGCGCCGTGAGCAAGACCGATCCGGGGAGCTTTTTCGAGGACTTCCACGTCGGTCGGGTGCTGGTCCACGCCACGCCGCGCACGGTGAGCGCGGGCGACGTCGCGCTGTACACGGCGCTTTACGGACCACGATTTTCTCTCTTCTCGTCGGACGAGTTCGCGCGCGCCAGCGGCCTGGCCGCCGCCCCGGTCGACCCGCTGGTCGCCTTCCATGTGGTGTTCGGCAAGACCGTACCGGACATCAGCCTGAACGCGGTGGCCAACCTGGGCTACGCCGAGGGCCGCTTCCTGGCGCCGGTGTTCGCCGGCGACACCCTGGCGGCGACGTCGGAGGTGATCGGGGTCAAGGAGAACTCCAACGGCAGGACCGGCGTCGTCTATGTGCGCACCACCGGAACCAACCAGCGCGGCGAGCCGGTGCTGAGTTACGTGCGCTGGGTGATGGTGCGAAAGCGCGACCCGGCCGCCGTGGTCGAGGGACAGTCGGTTCCGGACCTGGCCAGGGCGGTCTCGCCTGAAGACCTGGTTGTTCCGCCGGGCCTGGACTTCTCGGACTACGACTTCGCCCTGGCCGGCGCGCCGCACGCCTTCGAGGACTATGCGGTCGGCGAGAAGATCGACCATGTCGACGGCATGGCGGTGGAGGAGGCCGAGGCCCAGATGGCCACCCGCCTGTGGCAGAACACCGCCAAGGTCCACTTCAACCAGTTCGAGCGCGCGAAAGACCCGTCGGGCCGGCGCCTGGTCTATGGCGGGGTGGTGATCTCGACGGCCAAGGCCCTGTCGTTCAACGGCCTGCAGAACGCCGGGCTGATCCTGGGGATCAACGGCGGCCGGCACGTGGCCCCGTTCTTCGCCGGCTCGACCATGTTCGCCTGGAGCGAGGTGCTCGACAAGGCGGACCTGCCTGGGTCTGGGGGAACGCTCGGCGCCCTGCGATTGCGGCTGGTTGCCACCAGGGACAGGCCGTGTACGGATTTCCCCGACAAGGACGGCGACGGCGCCTACGACCCGGCGGTGATCCTCGACTTCGACTATTGGGCGGGGGTTCCCAAGCGTGGCTGACTTCGATCTTCATCCGGCCTTCCCAGCCAGTTCCCATGCGATCGGCGAGCTTGAACTGTGCCATGTGCGCCTGCACGACGACGCCCGCTATCCGTGGCTGGTGCTGATCCCCCGCGCGAATGGCCTGGTGGAGATCGAGGACCTGTCGGTCGAGGGCCGGGCGGCCCTGACCGAGGAAGCCGTCGCCGCCGGCGCGGCCGTGCGGGCGGTGGCCAGGGTGCTGGGCCTGAAGGTCGACAAGCTGAACCTCGGGGCCCTGGGCAACGTCACCCCGCAGCTGCATGTCCACGTCCTGGGCCGCCGCGCCGGCGATCCGGCCTGGCCGGGTCCGGTCTGGGGTCACAGCGCGGGGGTCCCCTATCCCGAAGACGTGCGCGCGGCGACGATCGCGGCGGCGCGGGAAGCGCTGGGCCTCTAGGTGTCGTTTCCAAGAAGGTTGTTCACGCGCTGCCAAGGGGTGAGGCCTTTGATGCCGGAGTGTGGACGCACGAGGTTGTAGGCGTCGGTCCAGGGCTTGATGGCCTTGGCCC
>NZ_QDKQ01000037.1 GCF_003116815.1 Caulobacter endophyticus | reverse complement strand
TCATCCGCTATGTCGGCCTGACAAAGGCCCGCGCCCAAGTCCTGATGGCCGCCATCGCCTTCAACCTGCGCCGCTGGACCGCACTCACCGCGACCTGAGCGGAGGCTTCCAAGGGCTCACTGCGTCTGCAGTCTGGAAAAAAGCCCCCTCCGCCCGGCAAAAGAGCCTCCAGAGTGGCTCATCAGCCTCTCGGCCGCCCGTCCGCCACCTCAACCTCGACGATCCGCCGTTTTAAGCAACACGCCCCTTGCGGGAGAAGGTGGCGGCCGAAGGCCGACGGATGAGGGGTTGCCCCACGAAAAACGCCGCGACGGCTGATGGGCTGTCGCGGCGTCTTGCTTTTGAGAAACCCTTCACCCGACATCCCTTCGGGAGGCCACCCTCTCCCGCAAGGGGAAAGGGGAGTTATCGCGCCACTTCCCCCAGCCGCTCGTCGAACGCCCGCGTGGCCTGGATCACCGTCGCCACCGAGGCCTTGAAGAACGGCTGCGGGATGGTCTCGAAGTCGTCGGTCGGCTGGTGGTACTCGGGGTGGTCTTCGACGCCGAAATAGACCCAGGGCACGCCCTTCCCGGCGAAGGCGCCGTGGTCGGACTGGGTGGTCCAGTTGTTCTCCTTGCCGTCGGCGTCGGTGTCGTGGCCGAGCTTCAGCTTGACCGGCGCGGTCCTGGCGACCGCGTCGAGGATCGGCTTCAGGGCTGGCTGCGGCGCGGCGCCGGCGGCGTAGAGTTCGCCCTTGGCGTTCTTGCTCAGCATGTCGAAATTGACGTTCAGGCCGATGGCCGACAGCGGGATCGGCGGCTCGGCGACGAAGGCCTTGGCGCCGCGCAGTCCGCCTTCCTCGGCGTCCAGCGCCACGATCAGCACGTCATGCAGCGGCGGCTTTTCCTTGAAGGCCTCGGCCACCGCCAGCAGGCCCGCCACGCCCGAGGCGTTGTCGTCGGCGCCGTTGTAGATCTGGCCGTTCCGCACGCCCACGTGGTCGTAGTGGGCGGTGACCACCAGGGCCTTGCCGTCGGGCGCCGTCCCCTTGATGCGAGCCACCAGATTGACGCCGGTGATCGTCGTTCCGTCCTTGCGGGTAAAGCGGAACGGACGCTCGAAACCCTCGCCGACGGGCGCCACGCCGATCAGCTTGAAGCGCTCCAGAATATAGGTCCGCGCCAGCTGCGAGCCCGGCGTGCCCGGCGCCCTTCCCTGCATGGCGTCGGCCGACAGGACCTTGACGTCGTCGAGGGCTGTGTCCCCGGGACCGGCAAGGGCCGGCGCGGCGAGGCTGGTCAGAATGGTCGCAAGCAGGCTTGCGGCGATCGTCGAACGCATTGGAACTCCCTACCGCGCGGACGGTCTCCGCCGTTACGGAACGCGGCTTTCGCCTGTTTTGATCATCACCCCGGGCTGCACGCAACCGCACGGCCCGATCGTCGATTGCGTCGGCGCGCGACGCCCGCCATATGCGCGATCTTAAGGTTTACGGGGCATACAGCCCCTTCGAGGATCGGAGAGTCCGCCCCATGCCCATGTCGCCCGACGTGCTTGAAGCCCGCCTCAACGCGGCCTTCCCGGATTCCGAGATCGTGCTGACCGACCTGGCCGGCGACGGCGACCACTACAAGGCGCGCATCGTCTCGCCCGCCTTCCGCGGCCTCAATCGCGTCAAGCAGCACCAGATGGTCAACCGCGCCCTGGCCGACGTTCTGGGCGGCGAGCTGCACGCCCTGGCGCTCGAAACCGCGGCTCCGGCGGAGTAACGCACCGTGCGCTATCGTCCTTTCGGCAAGGCGGGCATGGCGATCTCGGCGGTGACGCTGCGGCTCGCCGACCACCCGCGCATGAGCGGCAAGGACTGGCGCAACCTGATCTTCACGGCCCTCGAGGCCGGCATCAACAGCTTCGAGGTCCACGGCTCGTCCAACGCCCTGCTGGAAGGCGTGGGCGAGTCCCTGACGACCATCGAGCGGCGGCTGCTGTTCGTGAGCTGGCGGCTGCGCAGCGGCGGCGAGCTACTGAGCGCCCAGGCCATCCACGATCTCGTCGACGTGGCCGTCGAGCGCTGCGGGCTTTCCTATGTCGACCTCATCACGCTCGACGATCCGGGCGCGGCCTTCCCGCCGACGGCGATGGCGGCCCTGCTGGGCCTGCGCCAGTCGGGCCTGATCCGCTCGCTGGGCCTGGCCAGCCGCGGCGAGGGCCAGGATCGCCACCTGGCCAGCGGCCTGTTCGACGCCCTGGCCGCGCCGTTCAACCTGTCGTCAGGCTGGGCCGAGCGCAACCGCATCCGCAGCGCCGTCGCCCGCGACGTGGCGGTGATCGGCGAGGACTTCTGGCCCCAGAGCATCCGCGAGCGCGAGGCCAAGCCGATCTTCAAGAAACCGTCGCTGTGGCGTCGCCGCACCGACCCGCTGGCCAATCTGGGCGGCTACGATTTCCTCGACAGCACCCAAGGCTGGACCGGCCAGGAGCTTTGCCTCGGCTACGCCCTGACCGAGCCGTCCCTCGCCACCGTGCAGGTGATCACCACCAAGCGCGACAAGCTCGAGGCCCTGGCCTCCGTCGTCGAGCGCGACCTGCCGACCGGCTGCGCCGCCCAGATCGAGATGGCCCGTTTTTCGGCCGAACAAGCGGCCGGGACCAAGCGCCGCGCTTGACCAGGGGCCTTCCGGCGCCTAGCTGAGGGGTTACCGCCAAGGAATTCCTCCCCATGACCGCCCCTACCACTGAAGTCGCCGCCTCCCCCGCTCTCGAATTCATCGCCAAGACGGTGGCCGAACACCCCGTCGTGCTGTTCATGAAGGGCGTGCCCGACCAGCCGCGCTGCGGCTTCTCGTCGGTGGCCGTGCAGATCCTCGACCACCTCGGCGTCGAGTTCGTCGGCGTCGACGTGCTGCAGGACGACGAACTGCGCCAGGGCATCAAGACCTTCACCGACTGGCCCACCATCCCCCAGCTCTACGTGAAGGGCGAATTCGTCGGCGGCAGCGATATCGTCCGCGAGATGTTCCAGTCGGGCGAACTGAAGTCGTTCCTGATCGAGCAGGGCGTCATCGCGGCCTGATCGGGTGAGCCGCCTCTTCGTCCCGCCGAGCGACGCCTATCCCCTGACCTTCGAGCCCAAGGCGTCGGACATCGACGCCAACGGCCACGTCAACAACGTGGTTTATCTGGGCTGGGCGCAGGATCTTGCCATAGCCCATTGGGAAGCTTGGGCTTCGCCCGAAGAGCGGGCTGGCTGGAGCTGGGTCGCCCGCCGCCACGAGATCGACTACCGCCGCGAACTGCTCCCAGACGAGATCGCCACCGGCTACACGTGGGTGGGCGAGCTGAAGGGACCGCGCTTCGAGCGCTATGTCCGTATCGACGGCCCCGACGGCGAGATGTGCGCCCAGAGCCGCACCGACTGGGTGCTGATCGACATCGCCGCCAGGCGACCGGCCCGCGTGCTGCCGTGGATGGTCGAGCGCTTCACGCCGAAGGGCTGATCAGCCTTTCCCCAGCGGATTGAGCAGTCGCACGGCTGTCGCGCCGGCGATCCCCAACTCGCTCCAGCCGAACTTGACCTCCGCCTCCCTCGCCCCCCCGCCCTTGCAGGTCTCCAGCCGCCGCCGGGCGAAGGCGACGTCAGGGATCGCATCCCTGCCCTCGACGAAGAACCGCAGGTCCTCCTTGCGCAAGCAGCCCTGCGACTTGAGGCGGATGACCAGGCCGTCGGTCTCGGCGCGGGCGCCCAGCAGCGGCTCCAGTTCTCCATAGAGCTCCGGGTCGCCCGGCAGCAGGCGCGGCGGGCGCGACGGAACGGTCGCGCACCCTGAAAGCAGCAGTCCGGCCAGCAGCAAGCGGCGGTTGAAAAAGACGCCCATGGCCCCCAAGGTCGCCCGGCGCGGGTGAGCGCGCAACCGTGGGGCCTCTGGAAATGCGTGGAAAGTCTCTGGCGTGGACGGCGGCCCTCCTGTGTCTGGCCGGCGGGACGGCGCGCGCCGAAAATCCGAAGCTGGACGCCGAGATCGCCCGGCTGATGAGCGTGGGCAAGGTTCCCGGCGTGGCCGTCGCCGTGATCGAGGACGGCAAGGTCGCGCATGTCGCCGCCCAGGGCGTTCGCAACGAGAAGGGCGATCCGCTGAAGCCCGAGACGGTGATGTACGCCGCCTCGATCACCAAGGCGGTGTTCGCCTACTACGTCATGATGCTGGTCGACAAAGGCAGGCTCGACCTCGATACGCCGATCGCGACCTACCTTCCAAGGCCCCTGCCCGACTACAAGGCCTATGCCGACCTGGCCGGCGACGAGCGCTGGCGCGCGATCACCCCGCGCATCCTGCTCAGCCATTCGGCCGGCTTTCCCAACTTCCGCTGGCTGAACCCCGACGGAAAGCTGGATATCAAGTTCGCCCCGGGCAGCCGCTATGCCTATTCCGGCGAGGGCATCAACCTGATGCAGTTCGTCATCGAGCAGGGACTGTCGATCAAGGTCGGTCCCGACATGGACAGGCGCCTGTTCAAGCCCTTGGGCATGAGCCGCTCGGGCATGGTCTGGCGCGACGACTTCGCCCCCGACATCGCCGACGGCCGTGACGAGACCGGCAAGTGGCAGCCGCACGACGACCGTTCCAGCGTCAAGGCGGCCGGCTCGCTCGACACCACCATCGACGACATGGGCAGGATGGCCGCGGCCATGGCCAGCGGCTGGGGCCTGTCGAAGAAGGCCCGGGCCGAGTTCGCGCGCGGGCGCCTGCCGATCGTCTCGCGCTCGGAGTTCCCGACCTTCACCGCGGAGACCAACCCCGACAACGCCAGGATCAAGCTGGCGGCCGGAGTCGGCGTCGTCGCCTTCGAGGGGCCGCAGGGCCGCGCCTTCTTCAAGGGCGGCCACAACGACATCACCGACAACATGATGGTCTGCGTCGAGAGGCGCCGGCGCTGCGTGGTGGTGCTGACCAACAGCGGCGACGGCCAGCGGATCTTCCCGTCGCTGGTCAAGGCGGCGCTGGGCGAGACCGGCATGCCCTGGGCCTGGGAATACAGCCGGCTGATGCCGGTGGAGGCGCCCTAGGCGCCCGGCCGCTCCAGTTCCTCGGGATCCTCGACGACGACGTTCTCGGGCGTGGTCGTCAGGATGGCGCCGGCCGAGGCCGCGACGATGCAGCCGATGGCCGCCCACTGCTGCATCGACAGGTGCTCGGACAGCACGATCAGGCCGGCCAGGGCGCCGATCGCCGGCTCGGCGCTGAGCATGACCCCGAAGGTGCGCTTGGGGATGCGCTTCAGGGCGACCATCTCTAGCGAATAGGGCACGGCGCTGGAGCAGATGGCTACGACCAGGCCCAGCAGCATCAGGTGCGGGTCGAGCAGGGTCGCGCCGGCCGAGGCCACGCCGAACGGAACGACGATCAGGGCCGCCACGCTCATGCCCATGGCCACCGAGCGGCCGCCGTGCAGATGGCCCAGGCGCTTGCCGGCGATGATGTAGAGCGCCCAGCAGACCGCCGCGGCCAGGGCGAAGCCGACGCCGACGGGGTCGAGCGGCGCTGCGCCCAGCTTCAGCGGCAGAAGCAGCAGCAGGCCGAAGGCGGCCAGGCCGATGCACAGGAAGTGGCTGGCCTTGCGCGCATGCAGCAGCGACAGGGCCAGCGGCCCCAGGAACTCGATGGCCAGGGCCACGCCCAGCGGAATGGTCCGCAGCGCCATGTAGAAGCAGAGGTTCATCACCCCGGTGGCCGCACCGTAGAAGGCCACGGCCAGCATGTCCTGGCGAGTGATCTTGAACCGCCAGGGCCGCCACAGCAGCAGCAGCAGCACCGCCGCGAACCCGACGCGATAGGCAGAGACGCCCTGGGCGCCGACGGCCGGGAACAGGGACTTGGCGAAGGACGTGCCGCCGGCCAGCGTCACCATGCCCCCGAACAGGGCGGCGTACGGCAACAATGCGTCGAGCGCGGGACGGCGGAGGGCGGCGGCGGACATGACGGCAAACTAGTCGCGGAAGACTGGCGCTTCTCGCCGAAATTCGGCGTATACCGCCCAAAACAGTCATTTTCGGCGACTCAGATGACGAAATCCGTCACCCTCGACAACTTCGACCACAAGCTTCTGGAACTGGTCCGCCAGAACAACCTCGAACCGGCCCGCAGCCTGGCCGAGAAGGTGGGGCTGTCGGAAAGCGCGGTGCTGCGCCGGCTGCGGCGGCTGCGCAAGGAGGGCGTAATCGTAGCCGACGTCGCCATCGTCGATCCGGCGCGGCTGAACGCGGGCCTGACCATGCATGTGCTGGTCGAGATGGAGCGCGAGGGCAGCGCCCTGTTCAACGCCTTCGCCGCCGGCGTCGCGGCCCGCAAGGAGGTGCTCAGCGCCTGGCACGTGACCGGCAGCACCGACTTCCTGCTGACCGTCACCGTGCCGACCATGGAGGCCTACGAGGCCTTCACCAACGAGGTGCTGAACGACGACCGCCGGGTGCGCTCGTTCATGACCCTGGTCGGCATCCGCGAAATCGTCCGCCAGGATCCCTCGCGCGCCCCGCTGGTGGAGTAGCCGGGCGGTAGAGTCGAGAAGGGCAATATTCGCAAAGGTTGTTGACGCGCGTCCGCGCGAGTGTCGAAATCCTGTGGCACGGACGGGAGGAAGCGCAATGAAGGCGCACGTCATCGCGATCGGACTGGCCCTGTCGCTGGCTGCAGGCGGCGCGGTCGCGTCGAGCTGGCACTGGGCCAAGGCGCCGACCCGCGAAGAGGCCATGCGCCTGGCCACCGAAAAGGCCCAGGCCAAGGCCAAGCGCAGGGGAACCTGCTTCAAGCCGGCCGTGAGGGTCGACGAGTGCCAGGCTACCGCCGACGGCTTCCGCTGCCGCGCCGACAGCGGCTCCGACCTGCGGGCCTGCGGGGCGCGCGTCGGCTGGGTGTATGAGCCCCCCTTGCCACCCATCCGGACCCGGATCGAGCGCCTCAGCGATGGCTACGAGCCCCAGTGGACCCAGCCGTCCCCCTACATGCGCGGCCAGTTCACCTCATCGACCTGGGAGCTGGATCAGTTTCCGCCACCCACTGCGGTGAAGCTGCCTTAGCGTCCGAAGTCAGCGGGCCTCCAGCACCAGCAACGGTACGCGGGTAATCTGCACGTCTTCCTTGTTTGCGGCGTAGCCGACCCACAGGGCGCCGTCCCAGACCACGCTCTTGGGATAGTGATAGCCCGGCCGCTTGTACTTGCCCTCGAAGCGCAGCGGCTGCAGGTCGCCCTGGCCGCGCAGGCGGAAGCTCTGGCTGAAGGTCTTGCCATCCGGCGACAGGGTTACCGCCAGCGGCAGGCGCGGCCGGTCGCTGTTTGGCGCATTGACCAGATAGGCCGTCCCGCCCGGCAGGTTGCCGGCGCTCTGCTTGGCGCGGGCGTCGGGCATGGCGGTCAGGACCGGCGTCGTCCACGAGACGCCGCGATCGCAGCTTTCCGAGGCCAGTTGCCGGAAGCTCAGCTCCTCGTCGCGGAACACCATCACCGCGCAGCCGTCGGCGCGGCGAAACAGACTGGGCTCGATCTCGCGGCTCAGGCGCCGCTCGTGGGCGGCGGTCGCGCCCGAAGCGTCGCGCGGCAGGTTCTCCATCCGCCCCTGCGTCCAGCCCGAGACGCCCAGCGGATCGTCGGTGAAGAACGGCTTGGCGATCATGCCCGGCCGCAGGTGGAAGGCGGTCATCACCCGGCCGTCGATCAGGTGCGGGTCCTGCTCGATCACCCCCTCGACCGGGCGGCCGTCGGCGCCGGTGACGCGCCTGGCCTCGCTCCAGACGACGCCGTCACGGCTGGTCCGGTACTCGGCGTAGCCTCCTGCTCCCGATTGAAAGCCATCCGGCCAGACATTGGCGTAGGCGACCAGGGTCTGGCCATCGGTCCACCAGCCGCCGCTGGAGCGCATCAACCCGCCCCGCCCGGCCGGCGCCAGCACCTTGGGCGCGCTCCAGGTTCGGCCATCGTCGCTGGCGGCGTAGGCGACCCAGGTGTCGGCCGAATCCTCGTCGCGGGCCGAGCTCTGCCACTGGGCATAGAGGCGGCCCTTGAAGCCGACCAGCACCACGCCGTTGCTGAACTTGTCGGAGGCTTCCGTCGGCGCAAAGACGGTGAAGGTCTGGGTTCCCTGCGCGGCCTTCAGGCCCAGGTCCGCCTCGTCCGCCCGGAAAAGTCCCGGCGCCACCTCATAGGGGGCCGCGCCCGCCGTCAGGGCCAGGGCCGCGATGGCCGCCGCCAGGTTCCGGATCATCGTCGGGCCTCCCATACGCAGACTTTGGCCCAGCCTCCACAGTGAGCGGTGGCATGCAATTCTGACAACGTTGTCCAGAACAATGTTCGCTGCTGGCGTTCTGCGGCTTCATCCTGGGCGCGGCGACGCGGCGCAGTCTGCCTCCCGCTGAAGAAGCGGCTGGAGCCCTGGCCTGCTGGCCCCGATGTTCTTCACCCTCCCGGGCCTCGACACCCAGCTGACCATGGTCAACAGCTGGACCCGGTATGACGAGCTGGGGGTGAAAATCAGAAGGCGGCGGGGATGTCCCCGCCGCCTTCTTCATTTCTAGCTCCAGGGTCCCGGCTGGCGGCTGGGGCCGCTGGTCGGGACGGCGGTGCTCAACCTCGTCCGCGCGCCTTGCCCGATCGCCAGCTTCATCAGCGCCTCGATCCGGTTGTGAGTGGCCGGGTGGGTCGAGAACAGGTTGTCGGCCCCGCGACCGGCCAGCGGGTTGATGATGAACATATGGGCGGTGGCCGGATTACGCTCGGCCTCGTGGTTCACCACCCCGCCCCGGGCATAGGCGTCGATCTTCTCCAGCGCGCGGGCCAGGCCCTGGTTGTCGCCGGCGATCTGCGCGCCCACCCGGTCGGCCTCGTACTCCCGCGAGCGGCTGATGGCCATCTGCACCAGCATGGCGGCGATCGGGGCCAGGATGGCCAGTGCGATGGCCCCGATGATCCCGCCGGGGCGTTCGTCGTCCTCGCGCGAGCCGCTGAAGAAGAAGGCGAAGTTGGCCAGGGCCGAGATCGCGCCGGCGATGGTCGCCGTCACGGTCATCGTCAGGGTGTCGCGGTTCTTCACGTGGGCCAATTCGTGGGCCATGACGCCACGGATCTCGTCGCGATCGAGCATGGCCAGCAGGCCCGTGGTGGCCGCCACGGCGGCGTTTTCGGGATTGCGGCCGGTGGCGAAGGCGTTGGGCTGGTCGCTGTCGATGATGCAGACCCGCGGCATCGGCAGGCCGGCGCGCTGCGCCAGGTCGGCCACGTCACGGGCGTAGCTTCGCACCAGCGGCTCGGGATGGCTCTCGTCGACCTCGACGGCGCCATAGGCTCGCAGCACGATCTTGTCGGCGTTCCAGTACGAAAAGACGTTCATGCCGGCGGCCAGCACGAAGGCGACCAGCATGCCGGTCGGACCGCCGATCATGTAGCCAGCCCCGACGAACAGGGCCGTCAGGCCGGCCAGCAGGGCGAAGGTCTTGAAGTGGTTCATGGTCCTCTTGCGCGCGGGATCAGTCGAAAATGTCGAACAGATCGAAGCGCTTCTTCTTGTGATGGCCGTGACGGCGGTAGTCGTCGTCGCGGTCGTAATGCTTGCGGTCGTCGTGACGTTTGTGGCTCTCACGCCAGTTGTCGTCATAGCGACGCGGCTCGGGCCTCTGCTCATAGGTCGGCTGGGGGCGGCCGAAGGGCGAGGGCCCTGACGGCGGCGCGGCCGAGGCCTGCGCGTCCTCGCGCTCCATCGCCATCAGCTTTTCCAGCTCGCCGCGATCAAGCCATACGCCCCGGCACTTGGGGCACATGTCGAATTCGACGCCGGCGCGCTGCACGGCCTGCATGGAGCCGTCACAGTTGGGGCACATCAGAAGAGGCATGGGTCGTTCGGGTCCCTGGTCCAAGAATGGAGACGGGGTTCCCGATGTCGGATCCGGCACGAGGGGGAGGGACACCCGGACCCAGACATCGAGAACACCCGATGCGGTCCGACATCACGCGCGTCTCCAGAGGGGGGAGATGAAGACGCTGCGCCAGAGGGGCCCGGCCCGCTCACTGGAGATAGGACGGGGTTTTGGGGTTTCAAGCCCCCAAGACCCTCTCCCTGGAGGGAGAGGTGTCGGCGAAGCCGACGGAGAGGGAAGTCGCAGGGGCGCTCGGGACGGGCAGGCCGCCCGCGATCCCTTCCCCCTCCGGCCCTCCGGGCCACCTCCCCCTTCGGGGAGAGGGATAAAAAAAGGCCCCGGATCGCTCCGGGGCCTTTTCCGTGTCTCTTGCGAGTTCGACGCGTCTTACGAGGCGTAGAATTCGACGACGAGGTTCGGTTCCATCTTCACCGGGTACGGAACTTCCGAGAGTTCCGGAGCGCGGACGAAGGTGGCCGACAGGCCCTTGGCGTCGACCGAGACGTACTCGGCGAAGTCACGCTCGTTCGAAGCGACGGCTTCGAGGACGAGAGCCATGTTGCGCGACTTTTCGCGGACCGCGATCACGTCGCCGGCCTTGCAGCGGTACGACGGGATGTTCACGCGCTTGCCGTTCACGGTCACGTGGCCGTGGTTCACGAACTGGCGGGCGGCGAACACGGTCGGCACGAACTTGGCGCGATAGACGATGGCGTCCAGGCGCGACTCGAGCAGGGCGATCAGGTTCTCCGAGGTGTTGCCCTTGCGGCGGGCGGCTTCCTCGTAGGTGCGAGCGAACTGCTTCTCGGTCAGGTTGCCGTAGTAGCCCTTCAGCTTTTGCTTGGCGCGCAGCTGCAGGCCGAAGTCCGAAACCTTCTGCTTGCGGCGTTGGCCGTGCTGGCCGGGGCCGTAGGACCGCTGGTTGACCGGCGACTTGGGCCGGCCCCAGAGGTTTTCGCCCATACGGCGGTCGATCTTGTACTTGGCGCTATGGCGCTTGGACATAGGTCACTCTTTATGTCGATCCGAGCCGGACCTCCGGAAGGAGGACGATCTCAACGGCGGCTTCGGGTCAATCCGTCATGAAGCTATCGCGCCGCGCGGCGAGCCGGCGGCGTGAAGGCGCGGTTTATGGCGGAGGAGGGCCGGAGAGTCAACGCACGGTGCGGTTGGGCGGCTCGGGGTAGGCGTCCGTGGAAATCAGGTCAATGCCGACGCCCGCCCGGCCCGCGGCCGTGATCAGGGGTTGGATGACGCCATAACCGGTATCGGGGCGCGCCCATATGGCCAGCCGGCGATCGGCGGCGGCGAGCTTCGCCAGCGCCCCGTCCAGCGCTTTCGGCTCGATCGCCCGCCCGTCGAAGCGGAAGCTTCCGTCCTCCCCGACGGCCAGAACGGTCGCGTGTCGCGCGGGGCCGCAATAGATGTAGGCGACGGGCGGCAACCGCACCGTCGTCGTGGCGGCCCCGGCTGCGCCGGCCAGGCCGACGCCCCCGGCGAACAGCGCCAGCAACACGCCGACCATCGGCGTCAAGTTGATCACCGCCATCGGCTTGTCGTCGAACCGCCCCGCCAATCGCGCCATCAGTAGATGTCTTCGCTGAGCAGGCTGACCTTGATCCCGGCGTCGTCCAGGCGTCGCACCGCCATGGCGACCACTTCGTACCGGACGTCGGGATCGGCCCGGAGCACGACGCCGTCGAACCCGTGCGTCCGTGCTTCGCGGACCGCTACGGCCACGGCCTCGCCGACACCGGCCGCCCGGTTGCCGCCCACATAGGCCCGCCCGTCGCGATGGAAGGTAAGTTGGATCGTTTTGGGCAGGGGTGCGTCAGGCGACCTGAGATGGCAGCCCGGGATCTCGAGCTTCAACGCGTTATCGAGCCCGACCGAGCCGGTCGCGACCACCGTGAACACCGCCAGCAGCACGCCGATCATCGGCGCGAGATTGGGCGTCGACAGCGGCCTGGCGTCGAACTTCGCGGCGGACCGGCTAGCCATGCGCTCTCCCCCTTCAGTCCGACGACAGGTTGGCCGGATGGCGGAACCAGGCCTTGCGAGACCGACCGACGTCGCGACGACGGATGAAGGCCAGGCCGCGCCAGGCGACGAAGCGACCGACGGGCAGAAGCCCGGCGAGCAGAACCGGCCACACCCACCAAAGCCGGTCAGGCTGGCGTAGGTTGGCGAGCATCTCGGTATAGATCGCCTGCCTGGCGGCTCCGTCCGCGACGGCTGCGGCCAGGATATCGGCCACCTGGGGTATCTTCGAGGCGGCTTCAGCCGCCGCCCGCTGATGGTCCAGCGCGAACAGGGTCAGCGTCGCGGCGAAGGCCACGGCGATCCAGGCCCAACGGGGACGCGCCCGGAAACTGAACCCGCCGGCCTTGCCCACGGCCAGGCAAAGCGCGAAGACCACGAGGATCCGGTTCCAGCTCTCGCCGGCTGTGAGGCCATCGGACGCCAGGCCCACGAACAAGGCGCAACTGGCCCCCGCCGTGACCCCGCGCGGAACCTCGTCGATCCAAGGCCTGCCGATAGGCGCTGCGATCGCGACGCCGATGACGAACAGGCAGAGCGGCGCGGCCAGGCTGGTCCAGTTGAAAAGCGCGACGGCCAGAGCCGGCCAAACGATCGCCTCAAGAAGGCGAAGACACCTCATCCCCAAGGACGGTGGCTGCTTTCCCAAGGGCGGTTGGTGCGTCGCCGACGTCGTCATGCGGCCACCTTACAACCGGCGCGGGCGCGTCGCCAAGACGCGCCCGCCAGGCTCGTGCTGCTTCTAGGTCCGCTGCAGCGGATTGCGCACGCGCACCTTGTCGGTGCGCTGCACGCCCATGGCGTCGAGGTCGAAGCGTAGCTCCTTGCCTTCCGGCACGAGGGCGCGGCAGAGGTCGGGACGCTCGCGTATCAGGGTGACGGCGACGCCGCTGTCCCGGCGGTCGGCGGTGACCTTGAAGTCCTCGGCCTTGGTGCAGCCGTTGGACGACACCCGCGCCACCAGTTCGCCCTTCTCGAGCGCCACGCCATACAGGGGCTCCAGCGTGTCGTTACCGTCGTTGATCTTCACCGAGACGTCGCGCTTGCCGCCGTCGTCGGCGTCGATGATCACGCAGGCCGAGGTCGACAGGCCCGCGGCGACGACCAGGGCCAGGACGGCCAGTTTCTTCTGCATCTTTGAAAATCCCCTCAGCGGCCGAACTTGACCTTGGGCCAGGGGAGCGGACCGCCGCTGAACCCGGGATGAATTACCGAAAGTTCACAACCAGCGCGCGCGACACGCCCAACGCGCCCAGGTGACGAATTCCCTCAATGGGTGTATTTTTCAGATATCGCCAAAAGGGGGAGCGCCATGGCCGTCACAGACGACGAGATCAACAAGGCCGTGGCCGTGACCGGCCGCTTCGAGAACGCAGGCGATCCCTGGAGCGGCGTCACGGGCGACTTCGACGGCATGGGGATCTCCTGCGGCGTGCTGCAGTGGAACATTGGCTCGGCCTCGCTGCAGCCCCTGCTGCTGGCGGCGGGCAAGCCGGTGATCCTGCGCGCGGCGCCGACGATCGGGGCCCAGCTATGGCAGGCCTGCAACGCCGGCGTCGCCCAGGGCCTGGCGATCGTGCGCCAGTGGCAGACCAACGCCCAGCTCAAGGCCGTTCCCAGGAAGGAGTTGGCCAACCTGATGGGCTCGCCCGAGGTGAAGGCCCAGCAGCTCACGCGCATCCGGACGGTGGCCGGCAAGGCAGACGCCCTGGCCGCGACCTGGGCCCAGGCGGCCGGCCGCCCAGCGCGCAGCCTGCAGGAGCTGATCTGGTTCTTCGACCTGGTCACCCAGAACGGCAGCCTCAAGGGCCTCGACCACGACGACGTCGTGCAGTTCATCAAGACCTCGACCCCGGGCCGGGCCGACGACGTGGTCTGCGACTGGCTGCTGGCCGCCCCGGCCGCCTGGTGGGGCCGCGTCGACTGCATCAAGAACGCCGGCCTGTGGCGCGACAAGGTCGCCCCGGCCGACCTGGAGCTGTTCGTGCTCAGCTACCTGCGCGCCTCGCTCAGCACGGCCAAGGCCCGCGGCGTGGTGATGAACCGCAAGGGCGCCCTAGCCTTCCGCAAGGGCTGGATCAACGGCCAGCTGTTCGACTTCACAGGTCAGTTCTAGCCAGGTCTAGGCGGCGTCGAGCACAGCCCGTAGGCTGGCACGAACAGAAGCGACGGAACCAGGGTGTAGGCGGTGCAGGCCAGAAAGAGGCCCAGCCTGTAGGACTGGGTCTCGCCTTCAAGGTTCAGCACGGCGATCGCCAACCGGCGCTTGGATCAGGCCAGGCCAAACTCTTCCATACGGCGAAGCTTACAACCTTGCGGCGTGCCAGTCGATATGGTCGCCGATGAAGCTGGCGATGAAGAAGTAGCTGTGGTCGTAGCCTTCCTGGCGTCGGACGGTGACCTTCAGCCGGGCTTCGGCCCCGGCCTCTTCCAGCAGCTGCGGCTTCAGCTGGCTTTCCAGGAAGCTGTCGGCCAGGCCCTGGTCGACCAGGATCTCGTCGAAGCTCTCGCCGAAGCCGTCCTCGATCAGGACGCAGGCGTCGTGGGCGCGCCACGCGGCGCGGTCAGCACCCAGATAGGCCGTCAGGGCCTTGTCGCCCCACGGGCAGTTCAGCGGCGAAACGATCGGCGAGAAGGCGCTGACCGACTTGAACAGCTGCGGATTACGCAGGGCGATGGTCAGGGCGCCGTGGCCGCCCATCGAGTGGCCGAAGATTCCGCGCCGGGCCGGATCCAGCGGGAAAGCGCCGTCGACGGCCTCCAGCAGGTCCTTGGTGACATAGGAATACATGTTGAAGTGCGGGATCCACGGCTCTTCCGTGGCGTTGACATAGAAGCCCGCGCCCTGGCCCAGGTCGTAGGCCGCATCGTCGGCGACGCCCTCGCCGCGCGGCGAGGTGTCAGGGGCGACGATGGCCACGCCATGCCTGGCTGCCCAGGCGTAGGCTCCGGCCTTGGTGGTGAAGTTGTCTTCGGTGCAGGTCAGGCCTGACAGCCAGACGAGATAGGGGAAAGGCCCCTCCCCGTCCGGAACCCATATGCTGAATTTCATCGGCGTGCCGGTGCTGGCGCTGTCGTGCCGGCAGTAGCGCAGCGTGCCGCCCTGGGTGCGGTGGGTGGCGAGGGTTTCGACGGTCATGGCGCGCGTCTCCCCCTTCCTCCTTGATGGGGGAAGGGTCGGGGATGGGGGTTGAACAGCGGCGACGGACGCAAACCGCGACCGCGCCATATCCTGAAGCGGGGGCTTCACCCCCACCCCTGCCCCTCCCCCATCGAGGGGGAGGGGTAGAGTTGAAGATTCAGAACGTCACCACGGTGCGGATGCTCTCGCCGTTGTGCATCAGGTCGAAGGCCTCGTTGATGCGCTCCAGCGGCAGGACGTGGGTGATCATCGGGTCGATCTGGATCTTCCCGTCCATGTACCAGTCGACGATCTTGGGCGTGTCGGTGCGGCCGCGGGCACCGCCGAAGGCTGTGCCCTTCCAGACCCGGCCGGTGACCAGCTGGAACGGACGGGTGGCGATTTCCTTGCCGGCCTCGGCCACGCCGATGATGATGCTTTCGCCCCAGCCGCGGTGGCAGGCTTCCAGCGCCGTGCGCATGACGCCGGTGTTGCCAGTGGCGTCGAAGGTGTAGTCGGCGCCGCCGTCGGTCAGGGCCACCAGGTGGGCGACCAGATCGCCCGACACGTCCTTCGGATTGACGAAATGGGTCATGCCGAACTTGAGGCCCCACTCTTCGCGGTCCGGGTTGATGTCGACGCCGACGATCATGTTGGCGCCCACCAGCTTCAGACCCTGGATCACGTTGAGGCCGATGCCGCCCAGGCCGAAGACGATGGCGTTGGCGCCCGGCTCGACCTTGGCGGTGTTGGTCACCGCGCCGACGCCCGTCGTCACGCCGCAGCCGCAGTAGCAAGCGGTCTTGAACGGGGCGTCCTTGCGGATGCGGGCCACGGCGATCTCGGGCAGCACGGTGTAGTTCGAGAAGGTCGAGCAGCCCATGTAGTGGTGGATGGTCTGGCCCTTGTAGGAGAAGCGGCTGGTGCCATCGGGCATGAGCCCCTTGCCTTGCGTGGCGCGGATGGCCGTGCAGAGGTTGGTCTTGCCCGAAAGGCAGCTTTTGCACTGGCGGCATTCGGGCGTGTAGAGCGGGATCACGTGGTCGCCGACCGCCAGGCTGGTGACGCCGGCTCCGACCTCGACCACCACGCCCGCGCCTTCGTGGCCCAGGATCGACGGGAACAGGCCTTCGCTGTCCAGGCCGTCCAGGGTGTAGGCGTCGGTGTGGCAGACGCCGGTGGCCTTGATCTCGATCAGGACCTCGCCGGCCTTGGGGCCTTCCAGGTCGACCTCGACGATCTCCAGCGGCTTCTTGGCTTCGAAAGCGACGGCGGCGCGGGTCTTCATGGCAGGCTCCGATGGGTTCTTGGCCACTGTGGTACGCCGATGCGCAGCCAACGATAATCCCCCACAAGGCAAAACATTGTTGCCATGATGGGACAATTAGCGCACCACCGCGCCATGAGCCGCTGGGACGGGATCGACGAGTTCGTGGCCACGGCCGAGGCCGAGAGCTTCTCGCAAGCCGCGCGGCGTCTTGGCCTTTCGACCTCGGGCGTCAGCCGCGAGGTGGCGCGGCTGGAGGAGCGGCTGCAGACCCGCCTGCTCTATCGCACCACCCGTCGGGTCAGCCTGACCGACGCCGGCCGCGCCTTCCTGGCCCGCTGCCGCGAACTGATCCACGACCGCGACGAGGCCCTGGCCGCGGTCGGCGAGGAGGACGGCGAGGTCAAGGGCCTGCTGCGCATGACCTGCTCGTCGGCCTATGGCGAGCGCTACGTCGTGCCGGCGGTCAACAGCTTCGCCCTGGCCCACCCCAAGCTGTCGCTGCACATCGAGCTGGACGATACGGTGCGCGACATCGTCAGCGAGGGCTTCGATCTCGCCATCCGTTTCGGCCGCCTGACCGACAGCCGCCTGATCGCCAAGCGCCTGGCCTCGCGCACGCGCCGCCTGTGCGCCGCGCCGGCCTATCTGGCGCGGACCGGTGCGCCCCGGACGATCGCTGATCTCGAAACCCATGCCGGCGTGCTGGGCGCGGCCGACACCTGGCCGTTCAGGGAGGGCGAGCGCGAGATCGCCTTCAAGCCCCAGGGCCGTTTTCGCTGCAACAGCGGCCAGGCGGTGCTGGACGCGACCCTGCAGGGGCTGGGCATCTGCCAGCTGCCCAACTTCTACGTCGACCCGGCGATCGCCGACGGACGGCTGGTTCCGCTGCTGGAGGACGCCAATCCGGCCGACGAGGGCGTCTGGGCCGTCTATCCGCACCTGCGCCTGCTGCCGGCCAAGGTGCGGTTGCTGGTGGAGCATCTGGAGCGGGAACTGGGGTGAGCGAGAGATCCTCTCCTGTGGGAGACGTGTCGGCGAAGCCGACGGAGAGGGGAGCAACTGCGAAATCGGCCGGGTTAGCGGAGGCTGAAAACGTCCCCCCTCCGGCCCTTCGGGCCACCTCCCCCAGAGGGGGAGGATCTTAAAGCAGCTTCCTCAGGCTCAAGCGGACCGTCCGCCCCATGGCGTCCATATAGTCCTCCTGATAGGCCTGCGGCGTGCGCCCCTGGTCGTCGCGGACCTGCTGCTTCTCGTCGAACAGGTTGTCGACGGCCAGCGTCACGCGCGAGCCTTTCAGCCAGTCGTAGCGCTGCACCAGGTCCTTGCGCTGCCCGAGGTCGGCGAAGCCCGACAGGCTGATGGTCGGGATGTCGGAGAAGAACAGGTCATCGCCGCGCGGGCCGCCGTCGACCCAGGTGGCTGAGCGCCAGGCGCTGCGCAGGCCGCAGCCCAGGCCGTCCTTGGCCAGGTTGGCCTGCAGGTTGACCTCGTGGCGCGGCGTGCCGCCCCGGCGGCCCAGCGACGAGCCGTCCAGCAGGTCGAGCGGCGTCATCCCGTCTCGGATCACCACCTCGTCCTGCAGCCGCCACAGATGGTTCACCGAGACGTTCAGAAAGCCCTGCCCCGGCTGACCGCCCGAGCGCATCATGAAGCCGGGGCCGCTGGCTTGCGCGCCCCCGCCCGGCCTGCTCCCCGGCGCCGCCGGCGGACCGCCCCAGCGCAGGTTGTAGTTCAGCCCCCAGCGCAGCTCCTGGCGGTCGGCATGGGCGAAATTCACCGGCCGGGTGTCGACCGAAGTCAGGCGGCCCGTGACGTCACGGACGAAGCGGCTGGGGAAGGCCGCCTCCAGTTCTGGCGAAACGGCCGGGAAGCTGGCGACCTGGTCCTCGACGCGGATGGCCGTGTAGTTGCCCCACAGCGACAGCTCGCGCTTCTCGAACGGTCGATAGTTGAAGCCCAGCTTGACCACCTGGCGGCTGTCGGCGCTGAGGTTCGGGTTGCCGCCCTCGATGCGGGTGACGTTGACCGTCTGGTTGGTGGCGAAGTCGTACATCGCCACGTTGGGCGTCAGCAGCACCGGGTCGTTGACCTGCTGGGGCGAGGGCTCTCCCTCTTCGGTGCTGTAGTTCAGCGACAGGTTCATCCGCTTGACCGGCGACCACGAAAGGCCGCCGCCCGCCGTCATCAGGCCGCCGATGTCGGAGAACTGCTCGTACAGCACGTTGCCGTTCACCGAGACCCCGCCCAGGAAGCCCAGCACCCCGTCGCGCTCGGCGATGGGGGCGTCGGCGCTGGCCGAAAGCGTGCCCCGGTCACGGACCAGGGTGCGGCGCGTGAAGGCGCCCGAGCGCACGCTCTCGGCCTCGATCTTGCGGCTGTCGACGCCGCCCTTCAGCGTGGCGCGCAGGCGCCCGGCCGGCAGTTGCGCCACCGTGCCGTTCATCGTCAGCTCGGCCCTGGCGTTGGTGGTGATGGAGTCGGCGGTGTCCTGAGCGGCGTAGCGCAGCAGGTCGCGCGGGATCGGGGCGAACGGATTGACGCCCGGGTCGCTGGCCGCCACCGCCGCGCGATAGGCCGTGGCGTCCAGGCCCCGCCCGGTGCGCGTGGCGCTGTCGGTCAGGTCGAAGTTGCCGGCGAAGGACCAGCGCCAGCCGGCCATCATGCCGAGCGCCGTCATGCCGGCCTCGAACTTGTCGGTGTCGGTCTTGCGGCGCAGGGCGTCGGGCACGTCGAGATAGCGATAGAGGGCGACGTCCCGCGAGAACGGCGAATAGGGGCTGTCGGCCTTCAAGGCCAGGCTCACGCCGGTCAGGCCGTTGAAGCTGACCCGGCTGGTGCTCTCGACATTGCCGCTGAACGTGGTCGTTACGTAGCCCAGCGCGCCGAGCATCAGGTTGCGGGTATAGGAGCCCTGGATCGCCCCCTCCTCGCCGCGCGCCAGCAGGGTGCGCGCGGCGGTCAGGTCGTCGGTCGCCGCCCGCCCGGCGCCGGCCACGAAATCGGCAAGGCTGGGCGCGCCGCTCGCGGCCGAGGTCGGAACGGACACCACCGACACCACAGAGCCCGCCAGGGCCGACAGGTCCGGATCGAGCTCGGGCCCGGTCGCCAGGCCGATATTGCCCTGGATGTCGTAGGGCGTGCTGCTGGCGCGCACGATGTCGCGCTCGGACTCGTAAAGCGGCGTCTCGCGGCGGTAGCGGACATTGACTGTCCAGCGGGCGTCGGCGTCGACCTTGAAGAGATTGCCCTTCTGCTCGTTGAAGGTGCGCCCGCCCTCGGTGGCGAAGCGGAACTCGTCCTCCAGGTTCAGCGACCGGAAGTCCTTCTTCAGCACCAGGTTCACGACCCGCTGGTCGGCGCGGTAGCCATAGGCCAGGGCGGCCTCCTCGCGCAGGATGTCCATCCGCTGGACCGCCTCGGGCGGCAGGCCGGCGATCTCCTGAAAGCCCGAGATGCGTTGGCCGTTGACCAGGGTCACCGGACCCTCGCCGCCGCGCCCGCGCGAGGACACGGTCAGGGGCTCCAGCATGGTCATCAGTTCGGCGATGCTGCCCGCGCCATAGGCCTTGATGGCCTCCTCGTCGAGCGAGATCTCCGGCTCGACGGGGCTGTCGGTCTTGCCGCGCGGCGCCGACTGCACCGTCACGCCCTCGACGACGGCGTCCTCGGCCTCGACGACCGGAATGAGAGAGGGCTTGGCGTCCGGGGCTTTCGCATCCGAGGGCTTGACCTCCGGAGCCTTGATCTCGGCCGGCTTGGCTTCGGACGGCGCCGCCGTCCCAACCGCCACAGCCGCGGCGAAACCCTGCAGAAGCACGCCACCAAGCGCCATCGCCATGCCCCCTACCCTAAGTCCCGGCGCTCGACCGCCGCTATCCCACAACCTGGACCATGATTGCAGATTTTGGCTGGATAGCGGCGTTTGCGCCAGGGCGGAAATTAAAGCGGCGTAAGGTGGGAAACCGGTTACTGCGACGAAACCGGGCTACGGCTTTTCGAAAGCTGAGGCCGCGCCTCAGTCCTCGCCCTTGTCCGCCGCCTTCTTCGCCAGCTTGGCCAGCACCCGGCCGCGCCCCTTCGACAGGGCGGTGATCACCCCGCGGAAGGTACGGACCTCCTGGTCTGTCAGGCGGGCGCGGGCCAGCGGGACGCGCAGGTTGCGCACCATCGAGGGCCGCTTTTCCGGCGGATGGTAGAAGCCGGCCTTGTCGAGCTCGCCCTCCAGATGCTCGTAGAGGCCCATCATGGCCGCCTGGTCGGCGGGCCCCTCGACGTTCAGCTCGAACTTCTTCCAGGGCCGGTCGTCGACGGTCATCTTCCATTCGTAGGCGTTGATCGACACGGCCTGGGCCAGGTTCAGCGACCGGAAGCGCTCGTCGATCGGGATCGAGACGATGGCCTGGCACAGGGCGATATCGTCGGTCTCCAGGCCGGCGCGCTCGCCGCCGAACAGCAGGCCGACCTTGCGGCCCTGCTCGACTTCCTCGGCCAGGTGGCCGGCGGATTCGCGCGGGGTGTAGACAGGCAGGCGCGTCTCTCGCGGGCGGGCCGTGGTGGCGTAGACCAGATGCAGGTCGGCGATCGCCTCGGCGAGCGAGCCGAACACCTTGGCGTCGTCCAGCGGCCAGCTGGCGCCCGATGCGCTGGCCCAGGCCCGCTCCTGCGGCCAGCCGTCGCGCGGATTGACCAGCCGTAGTTCGTAGAGACCGAAATTGGCCATGACCCGCGCCACCGAGCCGATGTTCTCGGCCAGTTGCGGAGCGTTGAGGATCACGCAGGGAGGCGTGCGGACGATTTCGCCCGAGGGGCTGGGGGAGGTCGTGTCGGCGGTCATGGGCGTCCCTTTGCCGTCGAGCCACACTTTCACGCAAGTCCGAACCGTCATCTTGCGCGTTTAGCCTCCGCTCACGCTTGGAGGCTTTCGAACCCGATGCATCGCCGCGCCCTGCTCGCCGCCCTCGCCATGCCCGCCCTGCCGGCGGCGCTGTCGGCCTGCCGCGAGCCGCCCTTGGCCGGCCAGGAGGACCCGACCTTCGACCACGAGGCGATGAGCCTCAAGCTGACCGCCATCGCCGAGCGCGCCCGCCCCAGCGACCTGGGCGTGGCCGTGCAGGACCTGACCACCGCCCAGCGCGCCACAGTGGCGGGCGAGCACCTGTTCCCCCTGGCCGGAATGTGGACGGCGGCCCTGGGCGCGGCCGTGCTGGCCGAGGTTGAGGCGAAAGCCCTGTCTCTGCGCGAAACCCTGACGGTGGAGGACGTCGACCTGTCGCCGCCGCCCAGCGAGGTCGCCGACGCCTGGCCGGGCCGGCGACGCTGGACGGTGGAGGAGCTTCTGAAACGCGCCGTGGCCGGCGGCGACAACACCGCCGCCGACGTGCTGATGAAGCGGATCGGCGGTCCTGGCGCGGTCACCGCCTGGCTGGACCTGAAGAAGGTCGAGAACCTGCGGATCGACCGCTACGCCCGCCAGTTGCTGCCCGAGCAGACCGGCGCGGCCTCGTTCCGGGCCGAGTGGCGCGGCCAGGCCTGGCGCAAGACGGTGCTGGCCACGCCCGAGGCGACCCGCCGCAAGGCCTGGCAGGACTATCTCGTCGATCCGCGCGACAGCACCACGCCCCTGGCCGCCGTGCGTTTCCTCGAAGCCCTGAACCAGGGCGAACTGACCGACCAGGACGGCCGTCGCCGGATGCTGCGGATGATGGAGGCCGCCGCCGGCGACCGCCTGCGCCCGGCCCTGCCCGCCGGCGCGCGGCTGGCGGCGATCACCTCGGCGACGCCGTGGGACCTGGGGCTGACGGCGGCCGACAACGTGCTGGCGATGGTCCGCCTGAAGGACGGCCGCCGTTTCGCCCTGGCCATCTTCCTGAAGGCCTCGCCGATGGAGGAAGCCGACCGCGACGCCGTGATGCTGGACGTCATGCGCACGATCCTGCAGGCGGCGGAAAAGGCGGGACGATAGCGTCCGTCCTCAGTGCGAGGACGACAGCTTCATCAGGACGAGGCCGCTGACGATCAGCACAGCGGCGATCACGCGGGTGATGCTCAGTTGCTCTCCCAGCACCGCGACGCCGACGACGAAGGCGCCGACCGCGCCGATGCCGGTCCAGATGGTGTAGGCCGTGCCCAGCGGCAGCGACTTCATCGAAAGCGACAGCAGTCCGAAGCTGGCGAACATGAAGACGATGGTGGCGATGCTCGGCCAGGGCTTCGAGAAGCCCTCCGAGGCCTTCATGAAGAAGGCCCAGACCACTTCCAGAAGGCCAGCGATGATGAGGAATATCCAAGCCATGACGGCGTTCCCTTGCAAGAACGCCGGGCCGTCCCGGACTTAAGCCCATCTCATGTGGAGACGGGGGAGGACGTGGCCTCGCTCGGTTATGGCGGGGAGATAGTCGCTAACGCCTCAGCCTTCAAGCCTGGAAGCGACCCCGTGGGCGGCGGCGCGACGCCGCGCCGAGGCCAGGGCCTGGACCAGCAGGCCCGGATTGAGCGGCTTGGCCACGTGCAGGTCCGCGCCGGCGGCATGGGCGGCGGCGATGTGCTCATCCATGGCGTTGGCGGTCAGCATGATCACCAGGATCGGATCGGCGTCGGCCACAGCCTCGCGGGCGCGCAGCTCCCGGGTCGCGGTCAGGCCGTCCATCACCGGCATCTGCATGTCCATCAGCACCGCGTCGAACGGCTGGGCCTCCAGCGCCCGCAGCGCCGCCTCACCGTCCTCGACCATGGTCAGGTCGACGCCGAACGGCTCCAGCACGATCTCCACGACCTTGCGGTTGCCCGGATGGTCCTCGGCCACCAGCACCCTCATGCCCTCCAGCGACACCGGCCCCCCGTCGTCCTCGTGATCGTGGTCGAGGCTCTCGGTCGAAGGCTGCAACGGCAGCTCGACGACGAAGGTCGCCCCGCGCCCGACCACCGCGCGCGCGTCGATGGAGCCGCCCATCATCTCGGCCAGGGCCGCGCAGATCGAAAGCCCAAGGCCCGTGCCGCCGAACTGGCGGGTGATCGACTGGTCGGCCTGCACGAAGCGCTTGAACAGCCGCTCGCGAACCGCGTCGTCGAAACCAACGCCGGTGTCGCTGATGCTGAAGCGGACCAGTTCGCCCACCTTCTCGACCGAAAGATCGACGCCGCCGACGCTGGTGAACTTCACCGCATTGCCCAAGAGGTTCGACAGGATCTGACTGATGCGGCCCGCGTCGCCGTCATAGCGGCCGACGGCGTCCGGCGCGACCGACCACGAGAAGGCCAGGCCCTTGGCCTCGGCCGAGGCGCGGTGCAGCTCGGCCATGCCCGCCACCAGCCCTTCCAGGTCGAACGGTGCGAAGGTCAGCTGGAACTCGCCGGCCTCGATCTTGGAGACGTCCAGGATGTCGCCCAGAACCTGCTCCAGCAGGCGGCCCGACGAGGCCACCAGCGCGGCCAGCTCGCGGCGGCGGGCCGGATCGCTCTCCTCGGCCAGGCGATCGCCGACGGCGATCACCCCGTTCAGCGGCGTGCGAAGCTCGTGGCTCATATTGGCCAGGAAGACAGACTTGGCCTGATTGGCCTTCTCCAGTTCGCGGGTGCGCTCGGCGACGCGGACTTCCAGAGAACGCAGCAGGTCCTCGTGCACCTCCCTCTGCTTGCGCAGGGCGCGAGCCAGGCCGCCGATCTCGTCGCCGCGCGCCTCGATGCGGGCGGCTGCGGCGCCGTCGTCGTCGCGATGCGCCTCGGCCAGTCCTTGCAGCGGCGCGACCACCTCGCGGGCCATCAGGCGATAGAGCAGGATCAACTGGGCCAGCACGCCGACCACGCCGAACAGCAGCACCCAGGACGCCGTCTTGACGGCGTTCCAGACGATCTGGTCCGAGCGGAAGGTCATCAGGAAGTACCAGTCAGGCTCCTTCATCCGGCCGTAGGCCACCACCCGGTCGCCGCTGCGATCGCGCAGGGCCCCGACATCTGCGCCGTGCGCGCGGATCTGGGCGACGAGATCGGCCACCCGCTCGTTCGCCTGCACCCTGGCCAGCTGGGCGGCGTCCACCGCCCCGTCGCGGGCCAAGCCCTGGGCGGCGATCAGGTCGCCATCGGCCGAGACGATCATGTTCTGGCCGCCCGGCAGGGCGTCGCCCACCGCCCGCAGCAGGAAGGAGTCCAGCGACAGGCTGGTGCCCCACGCCCCGATATGCCGCTCGCCGATGTCGAACGGCGTCACGCAGGCCGCGTTGAGGCCGCGGTCGCTGGGGTTGGAGATCACCTTGCGCAGCTTGGTGCACTTCATCACCCGCTGCGGATTGTTGGCCGGCAGGGTAAGCTGGGTCATCTCCTCCTTGGCGATGTCGAAGCCCGGCGGCGCCTTGCTGCGATAGTAGATCAGCCGGTCCTTTCGCTTGGGACCGAACATCACCAGCTGGGTCCGCGGCGTGAAGAAGTAGAAGTTGTCGTAGTGGCCGATCTCGGTCTCGCCGGCGTTGGCCACCACCTCCATGGCCCCGACCAGAAGGGCCTTGTCCTCGCGGGTCAGCTCCCTGGCCTGGGGCACGAAGCCGCCGATGCCGTAGACGTAGTGATTGCCGGTGCGCCCGCCGTCGTAGAGCCGCGGCGCGGTGCGGCGGGTGCCGTCGCCGAACTCGGGAAACAGCAGGTCGAACTGGCCGTCGATGTCGGGCTCGATCGCGCGCAGGCGGCGCATCAGGGCCAGGCTGGCGGCGTCGTGCACCTTGACCAGGTCCGAAAACAGCCGGTCCTCGGTCTTGACCCGTTCGCCGACATATTCGGCCAGGTGCCGCATCTGGGTCTCGGCGGCGCTCTTCTGCACGAAATAGAAGGTCACGGCCGTGACCAGGCCGGTCACCGCAATCGACAGCAGGGCGGCGAAAGCCAGCAGCCGGCGCGCCAGGGGCGACATCACGTCCGTATGACGCCACAGACCGTTCAACCCGCTCCCCACTCTAGCCCCCGCATGGGGCGTCCGGCACAGCCACAACCCATTAGGGCGCTGCGGCGTCCATGTCGCCTGCGGTGGAATGCCGCGCTCGACCGTCGGACGCGCACCACGCAGCCTTTCCCCAGCGGCCGCAACAGTCTATAGGGCTCGCCGTCCGCGCCACGTTCCGGCCCTGTGCGCCGAGCGTCAGAGCGCGCCACCGCGAGAGGAAGACCCCGCAATGGCCAAGATCAAAGTCGCCAATCCCGTCGTCGACATGGACGGCGACGAAATGACCCGGATCATCTGGAAGCTCATCAAGGATAAGCTGATCTTCCCGTATCTGGACCTGGAACTGGACTACTACGACCTGTCGGTCGAGAACCGCGACGCCACCAACGACCAGGTGACGATCGACGCCGCCGAGGCCACCAAGAAGCACGGCGTGGCCGTGAAGTGCGCCACCATCACGCCGGACGAAGCCCGCGTCACCGAGTTCAATCTCAAGAAGATGTGGAAGTCGCCGAACGGCACGATCCGCAACATCCTGGGCGGCGTGATCTTCCGCGAACCGATCATCTGCCAGAACGTGCCGCGCCTGGTGCCGGGCTGGACCCAGCCGATCATCGTCGGCCGTCACGCCTTCGGCGACCAATACCGCGCCACCGACTTCAAGATGCCGGGCAAGGGCACCCTGTCGATCAAGTTCGTCGGCGAAGACGGCGAAGTCATCGAGCACGAAGTCTACAAGGCTCCGGGCGCCGGCGTGGCCATGGCCATGTACAACCTCGACGACTCGATCCGCGAGTTCGCCCACGCCTCGTTCGCCTACGGCCTGAACCGCAAGTACCCGGTCTACCTGTCGACCAAGAACACGATCCTCAAGGCCTATGACGGCCGCTTCAAGGACCTGTTCCAGGAAGTCTACGACGAGCACTACGCCGAACAGTTCAAGGCGCTGGGCATCCACTACGAACACCGCCTGATCGACGACATGGTCGCCTCGGCGCTGAAGTGGTCGGGCGGCTACGTCTGGGCCTGCAAGAACTACGACGGCGACGTGCAGTCGGACATCGTGGCCCAAGGCTTCGGCTCGCTGGGCCTGATGACCTCGGTGCTGATGACCCCGGACGGCAAGACCGTGGAAGCCGAAGCCGCCCACGGCACGGTGACCCGTCACTACCGCCAGCACCAGAAGGGCGAGTCGACCTCGACCAACTCGATCGCCTCGATCTTCGCCTGGACCCGGGGCCTCGCCCACCGCGCCAAGCTCGACGACAACCAGGAGCTGGCCAAGTTCGCCGCCACCCTGGAAAAGGTCTGCATCGACACCGTCGAAAGCGGCTTCATGACCAAGGACCTGGCCCTGCTCGTCGGCGACAAGCAAGGCTGGCTGACCACCGAAGGCTTCCTCGACAAGATCGACGAGAACCTTCAGAAGGCCATGGCCGCCTAAGCGGTCCGGACTTCCGGTAAGGACGAAGGCCCTCCCCCGCGGGAGGGCCTTTTTCTTTGGCCGGCTAGAGCCCCCTCACTTGTCGTCGCGCGGTTCGTCGACGCGATCGAGCTCGCCGGGATCGATCCCTATGTCCGCCAGAACCCGGCGCGGATCGGCGGGCTCTCCGTCGACCGTCATCCGGACGGCGCCGTCGGGGCCGATCTCAATGGAGATGGGCCTGGGGGACTGCGGATCGTCATGGGCGTTGCGCATGGCCGCAATCCTGCGCCGCGAGGATCGTCGATGGCAAGGCCGGCGCAGCCATTCATTCGATCAAAGCTCGCCACGATCCTGACGTGCTGACGTGATGACCTGCACGATGCGCCTCAGCCCCGGCGCCCGTCACGGACGCCCGATGCCACGACCGCTGCTCGCCCCGCCGGAACGCCGCCGGACCTCGCGCGCGACGAAGCTGGCGGCCGGCCTGTTCAGCGTCGGGGCCCACGTCGCCGTCCTGGCGGCGGTGATGCTGGCCCAGACCGAACCGCGTCCGCCCGAGCCCGAACCGATTGCGGTCGACCTTGTCCAGCCGCCGCCACC
Organism: Caulobacter endophyticus; assembly: GCF_003116815.1. GTDB lineage: Bacteria > Pseudomonadota > Alphaproteobacteria > Caulobacterales > Caulobacteraceae > Caulobacter > Caulobacter endophyticus. The sequence goes on along the minus strand of NZ_QDKQ01000037.1, from coordinate 173,264 downwards.
GCCTCCCCCGCCGCCGGAGCCCAAGCCGCCCGCGCCGGAGCCGAAGCCCGACTCCAAGCCCGCCCGGCCGCCGTCGCCCGCCCCGCCCAAGCCCGATCCCAAACCGCCCAAGCAGACCGCCCGGCCCGCCGTGCGGCCGCCCGACGTCGAGCCCCTGCCCGCTACGCCGGCCGACACCACGATGATGGCCGCCGAACTGGGCGAGGCCGAGCTCGCCGGCGCCACCACGGTAGGGACGGGTTCGGGGAACGGCTCGGGCGACGGCGCCAGTTGCGACATGGTCCGGCGGCTGCAGGCGGCCCTGCGCCGCAACCCGCGCGTCCGCTCGGCCCTGGCCGCCGCCCATGGCGAGGCCGCGGCCTCGGGCAAGGCGGTGCTGATCTGGAACGGCAAGTGGCTCCAGAGCCCCAACCAGGTCGGCCGGGGCCTGGCCGGCGTGCGCGAGGCGATCATCATGGAGGTCGGCTTCGCCCCGGCCGCCTGCCGCGCCGACCCGATGCGCGGCCTGGTGGTCGTCAGCCTGGCCGACGGTCCCCGCGCGCCCCGCCTCGCCCTGGGCGACTCCTCGTGGCGCTGGTCGGACCTGCTGTTTGCGCCCGGCACGCGCCGTCGCGGCGCCTGATCTAGTTCCGGCGCTGGTAGCCGGGATAATGGCGGATCTGGTCGTCCACGCAGACGCCGAACGGCCTTGAGCCGTCCGCGCCATAGGCGACCGTGCGGTCGAAGTCCCAGGTGATCCTGCCGTCAGCCTCCAGTCTCGCCTGACCGGGCGGACCGCCGCATGCCGCCGCGACCGCATCGAGCAGCGGCTGGCTGACCTTGGACGGCAGGAACGAGTCGATGCTCATTTCGGCCGGCGTAGCCGGTAGGCCGGTGACGCCGCGCAGAACCGGATAGGCCCGACCAAGATCGGGGCGGACGTCCGCGAAGGCCAGTCGCACCGCATCGACGCCCAGCCCGCGGATCGGCGCGCACTCCCGGCTCCAGGCCTCGATACCACCTTCCACGGCGCTGAGCATGCGCGCCGCGCTGGAGGTCTCCGCCTCGGAGAGCTCGCGTCGGCTCCAGCAAACCGCACGCCCCTTCGGATCCTGCAGGCGGGTCGACAGCAAAAGCGCGAAAGCTCCGCCTCGACGCTCCAGCTGGAGCGTGATGGGCAGGTCGGGCGGCGACCATTCGGCGGCGGCCGCGATCAGCCTGCACCCGGTCGAGCCCGCGCCATCGGCCACGCAGGTCTTACCCAGCCTTGGCCCGTAGGTGCGGCTCATGGTCAGTCGCCCCAGCGGCTCGACGTTGGTGAAGCCCTCGGCGGGCGCGAACACCACGTCGGCGTCGGCCGCGCCTGCGCGGAGCGCAAGCAGCAAGGCCGCGACGGCGAACCCCAGGCGCCTCATGCTTTTCTCCCCCTTGCCCGCTCCCAGGGCCGACGCTAGCGCCGCGCGGGCGGCGCGTCGATGACGATGATCCCCGTGGCCGCCGCCTTCTCGGCCTCGGCCGGCTTCCAGTCGCCCCAGGCCTTGCCCGAGCGCCCTTGCTCGCGGCCCAGGTCGAACAGGCGGCGCATGGCGCCGTCGCTGAAGTCCAGACTGTTGGCCTGGGCCTCGTCGGGCACGGCGGCGACGCGGAAGGCCAAGCCGTTGCGCTGGGCGAAGGCGGCGTTGGCCGCCAGGTGCGCGCGGGTCGAGGCCTTGCTGCCGCTGTCGTAGCTGCGCTTGAGGATGGCCGTCAGCTTGCCGGCGGTGACCGCGTCGCGCCGGGCCAGCTGGCCGTTGACCAGGACATAGATCGAGCCGCCCCCGACCGCGCCGGCCGGTCGGCTCCACAGGACCAGGCTCTCGGGCACGGCCAGGAACGGCGTGTTGACCCCGCCGTCGACGTGCATCTCCTGGATGATGAGGCCGTCCTTGGCCCGGCCCGCGATCAGCACTGGCGGGAATACGCCCGGGATGCTGGCCGAGGCCGTCAGCACGTCCTTGAACAGCTTAAGCCCCTGCGGCCCGCCCTGGCTGGCGATCAGGCCCATGTCCCAGATCACCGTCTCCTCGCTGTCGAGATTGGTGGTCGCCACGAGCAGGCGCCGGCCCTTGGCGTGCTCGGCGGCGATGGCGGTCAGCATCTGGGGCGTCACCGCCTTGTCGACCAGCTTGCGCAAGGCCGAGCTGCTGTAGAGGCTGGGCGAGGCGAAGGTCGCCAGCTGCCGCCAGGCCAGGATGTCCTTGGCCCCGCCGTCGGAATAGGCGGCCGCCAGCTGCGGATCCCAGGACGGTCCCAGAAAGGCGAAGGGCGCGGCCAGGGCCCCGGTGCTGACGCCCGTGACGATGCGGAAGTCGGGACGATGGCCGCTCTGCGTCCAGCCGACGAGCACCCCCGCGCCATAGGCGCCGTTCGCCCCGCCGCCGGACAGGGCCAGGATCGCGGTCGGCCCCTGGCCGGGCTCGCCCATGATCTGGCGTTCCAGCTGACGCACCGGCGCCGCGTCGCTGGCCACGATCCGGGGATCGGCCGTGGGGATCACCGCGCCGGGCGCGACCCGCACCACGCCCTCGGGCGGACGCGACAGGGTTCCGCAACCGGCCAGCAGCAAGGCCGCCGCTAGGCCCGCCGCACGAAATATCGAGTTCACGCGCTCACCTCGGCGTCTGTCGAAATCCGACAGAGCCAGCAACGCGCGACTTGAATTCCGGTTGGCTCAGCTTGCCGTTGCGGAAGCCGAAAAAGTCCTAGTTACTCGCGGCCGGCTTCGGCCAGGGGCCGACCATCTCGACCACGCGGCCCGCGCCCTCGGCGCCGCCCAGCGGTTCGGTGAAGGCGCGCGAGTCGATGAACTGCAGGCCCATCTGGCCGTCGCCCTGCCAGACCATGCGGGTCAGGTGCACCATGCGGCGGGCCGGATCGACCAGGTGCAGCACCTCCGGCGGCGCGGCGAACTCGGGCGCGGCGATGCGGGCGCCGCCCTTGGCGATGTCGATCAACCGGCAACGCAGGGGCTCGCCGCCCACCACCAGGTAGGCTTTGCGCGAGGCGGGGTAGCGACGGTAGGCGCGCTTTTCCATTCCCTGCACTTCGATCTGGGTCATCGCGGCGATCCTAAACCCGACTCGGATAAAACGACCGCGCTATCTGAGCACGGCCAGCCGGGACCCTAGGGGGCGTCGCGAAGACCGGGCAAGGCGCGAGACCCTTCCGTCCCCAGGAAGGCGGCGCGGTGTTCAATCCTGACCCAGAATGGGCCGCTCCCGCGCCTTCAGGCCAGCTTGGAGTGCTTCCGCGAATAGCCGAAGTAGATCAGGCAGGCGGCCGTCACCCAGGCGCCGAACAGGGCGAAGGTGTCCCACGGCAAGCCGATGATCAGGTAGCCGCAGAAGGCCACGCTGGCGATCGGCAGCACCGGATAGAGCGGAACCTTGTAGCCGCGCGGCAGGTCGGGCCGCGTGCGGCGCAGGATGATCACCCCGGCCGAGACGATGGCGAAGGCGATCAGCGTGCCCATGCTGGTCAGGTTGACCAGCACGTCCAGCGGCACGAAGGCCGCCAGGAAGGCGATGAAGCCGGCCACGATCACCGTGTTCCAGGTGGGCGTGCGGGTGCGCGGATCGGTCTTCTGGAAGATGCGCGGCAGAAGGCCGTCGCGGCTCATGGCGAAGAGGATTCGCGTCTGGCCGTACATCACCACCAGCGTGACGCTGAAGATCGAGATGATCGCGCCCAGGCACAGCACCAGCGAGGTCCAGCCCGCGCCGGTCAGGTTGCGCAGGATCACCGCCAGGCCCGCCTCCTGGCCGGCGAAGGCCGTCCAGGGCTGGGCGCCGACGGCGGCGATGGCCACCAGCACATAGACGCCGGTGACGATCAGCAGGCTCAGCACCACGCCGAGCGGCAGGTTCCGGCGCGGGTTCTTGACCTCGTCGCCGGCGGTCGAGACCGCGTCGATGCCGATGTATGAGAAGAAGATCGAAGAGGCCGCCGCCCCGATCCCCGCCACGCCCATCGGTGCGAACGGCGCCAGGTTCTCCGAGCGAAAGCCGGTGAAGGCGATGACCACGAAGAACAGCAGCACCAAGAGCTTGGCCACCACCAGGATCGCGTTGATTGTGGTCGACTCCTTGGCGCCGCGCAGCAGCAGCAGCATGCACGACCCCACCAGCACCACGGCAGGCAGGTTGAAAACCCCGCCCGCGCCCGGCGGCTTGGCCAGGGCGTCGGGCAGGCGCCAGCCGAACAGGTCGACGAACAGCTCGTTCAGATACTGACCCCAGCCCACCGCGATGGCCGAGGCCGAGACGGCGTATTCCAGCAGCAGGCAGGCGCCGACGATGAAGGCCACGAACTCGCCCAGCGTGGCGTAGGCGTAGGAGTAGGACGAGCCCGACACCGGGATGGTCGAGCCCAGTTCGGCGTAGCACAGGGCCGTCAGCGCCGCGGTGATCCCGGCGATGACGAACGAGACGATGACCGCCGGGCCGGCCAGGGGCACGGCCGTGGTCAGGGCCACGAAGATGCCGGTGCCGATGGTGGCGCCCACGCCCAGCATGGTCAGCTGGAACAGGCCGATCGACCGCTCCAGCTCATGCGGCAGCTCGTTGGGATTGTCGTCGCCCTGCGCCGCGATCGCCCCTACGGGCTTGCAGCGGAAGAGATCGGCGATGCGCGAGCCGGCCATGGACGCTCCGGGAATTCCTCAGGGACAGCGAGGGCTTAAGGCCGCGCCGTAAGCGGCGACCCCATAAAGCGGCCACGCCCCCGGGGGAAGCGGATTCCATCGATGGAACTCTTCCTACGCGAACGCCCTTGCGAAGGGGGCATGAATGCCCATTCTAGGCGGCGTTAACCGTGCGGGGGCGCAATGACTTTGCAGAAGCGGATCTGGGACCTGCTGGTCCTGGCGATCTTCATTTTCGCCGCCGCCTTCGCCTCAGCGCCCTGGTTCGCGTTCCGCGCCCTGAAGGCCGCGGCCCAGTACGAAGACGTGCAGGCGCTGGGCGAACTGGTCGACTTTCCGGTGGTGCGGCGCAGCCTGACCGGCCAGCTCGACGAGGAAGCCCCCGCCGCCAAGCCCGAGGCTCCGTCGCTGTGGACCAACCCGATGGGAGTCTTCAAGCGCGCCATCGAGCCGATCGCCCCGCCCGAGCCCAAGGTGGACCGCTACCTCACGGTCCAGGGCCTGTCGGCCCTGACCCGCGGCTACGCCCCCGGCGCGGCCCCGGAGCCGGCCGCCCGTCCCGAGACGGTGCTGGGCCGGATGCAGACCGTGGTGCGCGGCCCCTACCCGACCATCGCCTACTGGGATCCCAACCGCGTACGCATCGCCGTGCGTCGGCCGGACGACAAGTCCAAGGCCACGATCTTCACCTTCCAGCGGCGCGAGCTGTTCGTCTGGAAGCTGGTGCACATCCGCCTGCCGGCCGACGAACGCTGACCACCGGACGGGAGCGCTCATGGTGTCATCCGACGCTCATTTCGCCCCGCCCGCAGCGCCGACGCTTGGCCAAGCGCCGCTTTGACCCCGGCGTGGCGGCGATGCTATCCAGCGACCCGCGTTTTCCGCCGAGGCCCCCGCGTATGACCCTTCCTTCGCCGTCGCAGGCGCGTTCGACATGATCGCCCTGACGCTGGAGGTGCTCGCGCGCGCTCTGCCGTTCTTCCTGCTTGTGGGGGCGGGCGTGACCCTGGCCCGGCTGCGGCTGCTCGACGGCCGCATGGCCCAGGGCCTGTCGGCCTATGTCTACTGGATCGGCTTTCCGGCCCTACTGGTGCATTCGCTGTCGCGCATGGGCCGGCCCGGCCACGACCTGACCCTGGGCCTGGCCGCCTATGCCGGCTGCCTGGGCGTGATCATGGCGGTGATGGTCGGCCTGGGCCTGGCCTTGCGCTGGAACCGGGGCGAGCGCGCGGGCGCGGCCATGGCCGCCGGCGTCGGCAACAGCGCCTTCCTGGGCCTGCCGGTGGCGGCCGCCGTGTTCGGCCCCGAGGTCGCCCGCGTCGGCGCCGGCATGGTCGCCATCGATTTCGTGCTGGCCACCGCGGTGGGCGTCGCCCTGTTGGGCTGGGCCGGCGGGCGTTCGGTGTGGCGCTCGACCATGCAGGCGTTCCGCAACCCGATCGTCGCCGCCGCCCTGTTCGGCACGGCCCTGGCGCTGCTCGGCCTGCAACTGCCCGGCGTGCTCGACCGCGCGGTCGGCGCGGCCGCCGCTTCGGGCAGTCCGGTGGCGCTGGTGGCGCTGGGCGTCGTGCTGGGCCTGCCGGCCGAGGCCGACGCCGCCCCGCCGCGCTGGAGCCCCGTGGCCGCCGCCGCCATCGCCAAGCTGGCGATCCTGCCGGTCCTCGTGTGGTTCGTGGTCGGCCTGACCCCGGCGCCGCCAGCCTTTCACCTGGCCGCCACCTTGCTGGCGGCCACGCCGACGGCGGTCAACGTCTTCATCCAGACCCGCGCCTATGGCGTCTTCGCCCGCGGCGGCGCGCGCACCGTGGCCCTGACCACGGCGATCGCCTGCGTGACCCTGTCGGCCGTAGCCGTGTGGCTGAAGGCCTGAGCGCTACTTCTTCCTTCCCAGCCGCGCGAACCACGGCTGGGTCGGATAGGCGATCGAGCCGGCGACGCTCAGCGCAATGGTCGTGCCCTTGCCCGAGGCGCTCTCGATAGCCAGCTGGGCGCCCATCTTGCCGGCCCGCTCGTGCATGCCGATCAGGCCGTAATGGCCCTCGCGGCTGGCCCAGGCCATGCGGTTGGCGCCGATGCCCACCCCGTCGTCGCGGATGGTCACCTGCAGCTGGCGAACACCGTACGAGACCTTCACCAGCACCTGGCTGGCCTTGGCATGGCGGGCGGCGTTGAACAGCGCCTCGCCGGCGATGCGGACGATCTCCTCCTGCACCAGCGGCTGCACCGGACGCGGTGTTCCCTCCGCGGCCAGCTCGACCTTCACGCCAGGCTCGAACGGCTGCTCGGCCATCAGCTCGCGCAGCACCAGGTCGAGGCGTCGCACCTCGGCCCCGCGCAGGTCGCGCACCCGGTCGCGGCCCTCGACCAGCATCTGGTCGGCCCGGTCGAGGGCCTGGTTGATCACCTCCCGCGCCGGCAGGTCGTCGGGGATCTGGTAGGCCACCGACTGGAACCGCATGATCAGGCCCTGCACGCTCTGCAGCAGGGTGTCGTGCAGCTCGCGGGCGATGCGTTCGCGCTCGGCGGCGCGCTGCTCCAGCCGGTCCTTGATCTGGGCCGACACCCGCCGCAGGCGCAAGGCGTAGACGCCCCACAGCGCCAGGGCCACAGCCAGCACGCAGGCGGCCCGAAACCACCAGGTCTCCACCAGGGTCGGCGGAATCTCGACGGTCAGGGTCGCGCCCTGCTCGTTCCAGACGCCGTCGCTATTGGCCGCCTTCACCCGGAAGTGGAAGGTCCCCGGATGCAGGTTGTCGTAGATGACCTCGCGCCGGTCGCCGGCCTCGATCCAGTCCTTGTCGACACCCTCCAGGCGGTACTGGAAGCGCACGCGGTCGGGCGCCGGGAAGCTCAGCGCCGTATAGTGGATGCGCAGGCCCCGCGTGCCGGCCGGCAGGCGAAGGGCGGCCGGATCGCGAAAATGCTGGTCTCCGACCATGACCGCGCGGATCGCCACCGGCGGCGGCAGGGTGTTGACGCTCAGGCGGGCGGGATCGACGACCACGACGTTGCGGCGGGTCAGGATCCAGATGCGGCCGTCGCCCCCTGCGGCGATCTGCTGGCCCGGCGACTTCTGCACGAAGCTGTTGAGACCGTCGCGGAAGTCGAACACCCGGCGCGGCAGCGCCGCGCCCGGCTTGTCGAGGGCCTGGTCGAGATCGGCCGAGCGCATGCGCACCACGCCGGCGTCGCCGATCGTCCAGGTGTCGCCGGCCGGGGTCTGGACCAGGCCGTTGACGGAGGTCAGCCAGGGATAGCGCTCGGCGTCGAGGCTGGCGACCGCCCCGCCCCGCAGCCGCGCGAAGCCCTGGCCGCCGCTGACATACAGAGCCTCTCGTCCCGGCAGCAGGCCCTCGATCTCGCCGATGCTGAACCGCGCCTTGTGGATAGGCTCGAACGGCGGACGGCCTTGAAGCGTCGGGGCGTTGCGGAACAGGATCGCCGCCCGGCCGTCCGGCTGCAGCGCGGCGTTGGAGGCGATGCCCTGTCCGCCGGACCAGCGGCTCCACGCCCCGCCCTCGCGCCAGTAGAGCCCCTTGTCCAGCGCCGCCATCCACAAGCGGCCGTCCTCGCCCTCGGCGCAGCCATAGGCGCTGGCCTCGGCCGGCTTGGGGAAGGTCTCGACCTTGTCCCTCCGCACCCGCAGCACCGTGTCGCGCAGCGTCACCCAGACCGCATCGCTCCCCGCCGCGCACAGCGATCCGGCCGACCAGTCGGTTCTCAGGACCGGCCTGGGCGCCCGGCCCGGCGCGATGGCGTAGAGGGTGTGGGCGTCGGCGACCCAGACCGAACCGTCCGCCGTGGCGGTCATTCGGTAGCCGCGCGCGGAGTTGGGCGGGATGGCCTGCTCCACCGTCACCGCCGCCGGCCGCATCATGTCCAGGCCAAGCTCTGTGCCGAACCAGATGTTGCCCTCGCGGTCCTCGAACACGGCGTGGGTCTGGTCGGAAGTCAGGCCGTGGACGGCCTTGTAGGACTGGATGCGCAGGGCGCCGGTGTCGGCGCTGCGGGCGGCCACGCCGGGCGCCGGGATATGCACTACGCCGTCGGTCCAGGTGGCGCCCCACAGGTCGCCCTTGCGGTCGAACAGGATCCGCGAGGCGCCCACCTCGTCGCGCCGTGGATAGGCCTGGGTTAGAGAGGAGGCGGCCGGGGCCTCGCCGCTCATGAGGCGCGTGCTGGTGGAATCCGACAGCCACAGCCGTCCCAGGGCGTCCTGCGCCAGGCTGGCGCGGCGGGCGACCTTGGCGCCGGTGGGCGAGAAGCGGGTCTCGCCGGGCGCGCGGCGCAGCACCGTGTTCGTCAGCACCAGCCACTGGACGCCTTGGCGGTCGAAGAAGACCTGCCAGATCTCCTGCTCGGGCAGGCCAGCCTCCGGGCCGAACTCCGTCCAGCGGCCGTCATGCCAGCGGGCCAGGGTCGCGCGCTTGCGGCCGCCCCGGGCGACCCAGATCCCGCCCTCGCGGTCTTCGGCCAGGCTGGTGACCTCGCGCGAGGGATCGGGCATGCGGGCGTCGATCAGCCGGCCGTCGCGATAGACCACGACGCCGCCCCCGCGCCCCAGGCCCGCCCACAGCGCTCCCGAGCGCGCGCCCAGCACCTGCGAGACGTTCAGCCGCCCGGGCTTCGGCCCGTCGCGCTGAATCGGCTCGAAGGCCACGCCGTCGAAGCGGAACAGTCCATCGACGCTGCCGATCCACAGATAGCCGTCCCTGGACTGTCCGATGGTGTTGACCCGGCTGGGCGCCCCGCCCTCGATCGACCAACTGACGCGCTTGTATTCTGCCAGGGGTTCGAGCGCTGGCGCGGCCTGGGCGATCGCCGCCAGCCCCAGGGCGAGCGCCGCGCCCGCCAGTCCGATGCGGAGCCCCCCTGCCCGGCTCAAAGGTCGATGATGCCGCGCTTGGCGGCGACGGTCACCGCATGGGTCCGGTCGTTCACATAGAGCTTGGCGAAGATGCTCTTGATGTTCGACTTGATGGTGTCTTCCGACAGGTTCAGCTCGCGGGCGATGTGCTTGTTGGAATTGCCGTTGGCGATCAGCTGCAGGACGGTGATCTCGCGGGCGTTCAGCGCCTCGTCGATCGCGTGGATGGCGATGCGCTCGGCCACCTCGGCCTGCAGATGGCGGCGGCCGGCGTGTACGCCGCGGATGGCGTCCAGCAGGTCGCGACGCAGGCTGCTCTTCAGCAGATACCCGGCCGCCCCGGCCCGCAGGGCGTGCAGGGCCTGGGCGTCGCCGGTGAAGGTGGTCAGCACGATGATCCGCGCCTCGGGGTGCGAGCGTCGAATGGTCTCGATGGCCACCACGCCATTGCCTGGCATCTGCAGGTCCATCAGCGTGATGTCGGGACGCAGCCGCTCCCATCCGGCGATCGCCTCGTCGCCGGTGGCGGCCTCGCCGACCACCACCATGTCGGACTGTGTCTCGAGCACCGCGATCACCCCTTCGCGCAGCATGGGATGGTCGTCGGCGATCAGTACGCGGATACGGTCGTCGCCGGCCTGCGTGCTGGCGGGGTGTTCATTCATTCGGCGGCGTCCGGGGACCGGTCCTTGCGCATGGGACTCATACAGTTGGCGTTTGGCCAGTTGGCGGGTTTGGCGAACCGCGACCATACACGAAAGCGGCGCACGATTACCCTTTCGGGGCTTGACCCGGAAGCGTCGCGCGAACGGCGGGCGCCGCGGCCCTCCCATTGGCCAGCGCCCAGTCGAGGGCGAAGTCGGCGACGTCCTCCCAGCCCGACTCGTTGCACAGCCAGTGCGAGCGACGCGAGAAGCATTGCAGGTCGGTGCGCGAGGCGGCCCTGCGCTGGTGGCGCGCGGCGGCGGCGACCATGGCCGGCGGGGCCATGCGGTCCTCGTCGCCCGCGATCAGCAGCAGCGGCGGACGCCGTCTGGCGGCCCCGGACGCGCGGCCGTTCCGCCCCAGCAGGGCCTGGCGCACAACCCGCGCGGGCGCGGGAACCACGTGCTCGGCATAGGCCGCGATGCGCTCGCCCACCGGCAGGGCCTGGGCGAACAGCGACGCGAAGCCATGCGGTGACAGCGGCGCGGCGCCGCCCCAGCGGGTCAGCAGCCGCCGCAGCGCCCAGGCCGCACGCGGCCGGGCCAGCAGGCCCAGCGGCGGAGTCGAGGCGATGGCCACACCGCAGGCGCCGCAACCGCCGTCCAGCAGCCGCTGCACGATCAGTCCGCCCATGCCGTGGCCGATCAGGATAGGCGGCTCGACCAGGGCCACCGCGTGGGCGGCGTAGGCGTCGACCACCGCGTCCAGGGTCAGCCGGCCCAGGACGCGCGGCGACAGGCGGCGCAGATCTTCCACCGGCGCGTCCAGCAGCGGCCAGGCGGGCGCGACCACCGTCAGCCCCTGGGCCTCGTAGCGGGCCTTGAAGCGGTCCCAGGCGCGCGGCGTCAGCCAGGCGCCGTGGATCAGCATGACGGCGGCGGTCACGGGTCTGTCTCTCCGTTCAGCCGACCGCGGCCATCTGCCAGTTGCTCTCGACCTCGGCGGCGTCGGACGCCCCGCCGCGCAGACGCCGCCAGACGCTGGGCGAGACGCCCTCGAAGCGGCGGAACATGCGGCAGAAGTGGGCCTGGTCCGAAAGCCCGCAGGCCAGGGCGATGGCGGCCAGCGAGTCGCCGCTTTCCAGCATCATGGTTTTGGAGCGGGCGATGCGGCGGCGGTTCACATAGGCCTTGGGCGCATCGCCGAAGCTGATGCGGAAGGCCCGCGAGAAGTGGCTGGGGCTGAGACGGGCTTCGGCGGCCATCTCGGCGCTGGAGATGCGCCCCGTGAGGCGGGCCTCGACCAGGGCCTTGACCCGCAGCACCTGCCAGGGCGCCAGGCCTCCGCGCTGAATGACCGGGGCGGCGAAGACCTTGGGCTCGCGCGTGGCCGCGTCGATCTGGGGCAGCAGGCGCACCGCCACGGCGATGCAGCGCTCGGCGTCGGCAGGGTCGGTGGCCAGGGCATGGCGGGCCTGCATCAGCAGCAGGCGGATCTGGTCCCTGGCGGGCTCCGAAAGGGATTCTGGGGCCGGTTCAGGGACGCGTGTCGATACTGTGTGGGCTTGCATCGTCGCTCTCTTCGGCTGGTCTTCGGCGCGCCAGCGCGGGGCCGGCGTGTAGCGAAACTCAACCAATGGGCGCCCCTCCGCCATTCCCGCCCGGGTGAACCTCAGCTACCCAGGCGGGTGAAGCCCGCGACCCGAATGGGACCGTTACCCCCGCTGGCTGCGGGCCTCGGCCGAGAACAGCGACAGGAAAGCCAGCACGGCCGACAGCGAGAACGCCCACGTCCCGCCGAAGGCGAAGGCCAGGGCGCCCAGGCCGCAGCCGGCCGCGAACAGGCCCACGGCCGCCGACAGCTTCCTGATCCGCGCCACCGAGGCCGCTCGGTCCGGACCGCCGCCACGGATCAGTTCGGCCACGTCGAGCATGATCTGGGTGGTCGAGCCGGTCATCAGCGTGGTCGGCGGGGCGGTCGGAATGTGCACCCGGTGAGCGGCGTTCTGGATGGCCATGGCGCAGACGAACAGCACCGCCACCAGGATCAGCTGCCAGCTGTCGCCCTTGGCGAACGGCGCCAGCACGACGGCGGCGACCGAACCGGCGATCAGCAGCACCGTCTTGACCGCCAGCATGATCCGCAGGGTCGGCAGATTGGCCGCCTCAAGCTTGAAGGTCACCAGCCGGCTGATCACCACCGCCGCGCAGAACACCGGCAGCACCAGCAGCTTGGCGATCGCCCCGTCCGCGCCATGGATCATGGCCGCGCCGAAGGTGACGAAGTTGCCGGTCACGTGGGCGACGAACACGCCCTGCAGCGCCAGGAAGCCGACCGTGTCGAGATAGCCGCCATTGAAGCTCATCAGCTGGGAAAGGCTCGGGAATCTCATGGTCACCATCCGTACTTGAGCTCGACGCCGAGATAGTCGCTGTCGTCCCGGCCAGAGGCGCGCAGGGCGCTTCCGGCTTCATAGTAGACGGCCTCGATGGTCCCGGTCAGGCTCGGGTTGAAAGCATAGTCCGCCCGCAGGTGGGCGTAGGCCCCGGTCCAGCGTCCGCCGCGCCCAGCGGTGCCGGACAGGGGGATGAAGGGCTGGGCGTAGATCGCGTCGGTCGTTTCGCGCCGCCACTGGCCAGCCAGGGCGGCGGTCACCGAGAGGCCCTTGACGGGCGTCACGGTCACCGACGGCTTGACGTGCACGAGGTTGGCGTAGCCGGTGTAGGCCGCGCGGGTGAAATAGGCGGCGTTGGGATAGAGGGGGTCGAAGGTCCCCACCTTCCCGTCGCCGGCGCGGTCGTCGCCGCTGGCCGTGTCGACCTGGAAGCCCAGACGCGGCTTCCAGGCCAGGCTCTTCAGCGTCCAGCCGATCCGGCCGCCGGCCGCCCAGGCGCGAGCGTCGCTCGCCCCCACATCGCCGCGCTGGACCATGGCCTCCAGATCCCAGTCCAGCGCCCCGGCCGCACCGAGATAGCGCAGGTCGTAGGCCAGGCGGTCCTCCTCGCCGACCGCGTCGACATAGCGGGCGGTCGAGCGGGCGAACCGGGCGGCATAGGTTGAGATCGCACCGCCGGGCGCGCGGCGCTCGACCCGAACGAGGTCGAGCCGCACATTGCCGCTAGAGGTGTCGTCGAACGCCTCGCCGTCATGATACTGCACCGGTTGGCTGACGAAGCCGGCCAGCTTCCAGTCGCCGCGCGACCAGTCGGCCCACACCGCGTCGAACGACTGGCGCACGCCCGGACCATCGCGCGCCGACAGGAACCGCTGCTGGTCGATCGGGAAGTCCTGGCGACCGACGCGCACATTGGCCTTCCCGCCCCAGACCTCGGCCTGATAGCCGACGAAGGCCAGGCGCAGGTCCAGGCGGTTCTGGTCGGCCGGACCGATGTCGCGACGACCGAAGGCGCGCACGTCCTCGAGCTGGACGAAGCCCTGCCAGCCGCCCTTGCGGGCGTCGGCGTGGACCTGCAGGCGCTGGGACAGGCTGGTGTCCGACGGCTCGCCGCCGAAGCTGGCCGCGTCGCCCGTCTCGACCCGCTCGCGCAGGGTCAGACCGAGGGTCAGGGACGTATCGGGCCGGTCCTCCTGCCAGCGGTTGGCCTTGATCGCGGGGCGCTCGGCCGCGAGAGCCGGAACCGCGACGAGAACGAGCGCCGCGGCCGCCAGCGTTCTCATGACCTGTCTCGCGGTTGCAGGTCGTGCCAGGCCGCCAGCAGGAAGCCGCCGATAAGGCCCAGGTGCTCGAAGAAGCTGTTGGTCGCGCCGAAGCGTTCGGGCGGGGCCATCTCCCAGAAGCGGTTGGCCATGAAGGTGGCCCCCAGGGTGAAGGCCGCCAGGGCCAGCGCCCCCAGCCAGCGTAGCCGGCCGGTGAGGATCATCAGCGAGGCGACGAGTTCCAGCACGATCACGAGCACCGCGAAAGGCGCGGCAGGCGACAGGCCGAAATGGGTCATCTCGGCGAGCGCGCCCGGGAAGTCGAAGGCCTTGGTCAGGCCGCCCTGGATATAGGCGGCGCAGAGGCCCAGCAGGGCGATCCAGCGCACCGCCGGCGCGAGGAAGGCCCCGCGCAGGCGGTTGTCGACAGAGGCGTTCATCAGACGGCCCAGCACGCGCAGCCCAGCGCGCCCCAGAACGACTTCAGGTCGGCGATCGGCAGGCTCTTGGTCCAGGCCGTGGCGTGGTCGTGGCCGTGGACGCCGCAGCTGCTGGCGCAGCCGCACGAGGCCGCCGCCTGGCGACGCAGGGTCTTGTCGGTCTCCGGCTCGGCCCAGGCCGCATAGCCGCCGAACACCCGCACCGGCGACCAGTCGGGCATGGCGGGCGGCACCTCGTTCTCGTCGAGCTTGGAGAAGTCGCCGGCGCCGTAGACGATCTTGCCGCCGACCATGGTCAGGTCGGAGGTCATGTCGGCGATCTCGTCCTCGGGCACGCCGAAGAAGTCGCGGTCGGGCACGATCAGGTCGGCCAGCTGGCCTTCCACGATCCGGCCCTTCTTGCCTTCCTCGTTGGAGAACCAGGTCACGTTCTCGGTCCACATGCGAAGCGCGCTCTCGCGGTCCAGGCAGTTGCGCTGCGAGTAGATGCGCGTGCCCCCGACGGTCTTGCCGGTGATCATCCAGGCCAGCGAGACCCAGGGATTGTACGAGGCCACGCGCGTGGCGTCGGTGCCGGCCGAGACCTTCAGGCCCTTCTCCAGCATCTTGGCGATCGGCGGCGTCGCCTCGGCGGCGGCCGCGCCGTAGCGCTCGACGAAGTATTCGCCTTGGTAGGCCATGCGGTGCTGCACGGCCACGCCGCCGCCCAGGGCGGCGATGCGGTCGATCGACTTTTCCGAGATCGTCTCGGCGTGGTCGAAGAACCAGTTCAGGCCCCCTAGTGGAACATCCCGATTGACCTTCTCGAACACGTCCAGCGCCCGATCGATGGTCTCGTCATAGGTGGCGTGCATCCGCCAGGGCCAGCGGTTCTGGGCCAGGATGGTGACCACCTCCTCCAGCTCGCCCTCCATCTGCGGCGGCATGTCGGGGCGCGGCTGGCGGAAGTCCTCGAAGTCGGCGGCCGAGAACACCAGCATCTCGCCGGCGCCGTTGTGGCGGAAATAGTCGTCGCCCTGCTTGTACTTCGACGTCTTCGTCCAGTTCAGGAAGTCGTCCTTCTCTCCCTTGGGCTTCTGGGTGAAGAGATTGTAGGCGAGGCGGATGGTCAGCTGGTTCTCGTCGGCCAGCTTCTGGATGACCTCGTAGTCGTCCGGATAGTTCTGGAAGCCGCCGCCGGCGTCGATCGCCCCGGTCACGCCCAGGCGGTTCAGCTCGCGCATGAAGTGGCGGGTCGAGTTGACCTGGTAATCGAACGGCAGCTTGGGACCCTTGGCCAGGGTGGCGTAAAGGATCTGGGCGTTGGGCTTGGCCAGCAGCAGGCCGGTGGGGTTGCCCTGGCTGTCGCGGATGATCTGGCCGCCGGGCGGTTCGGGGGTGTCGCGGTCGTAGCCGATGACGCGCAGGGCAGCCTGGTTCAGCAGGGCGCGGTCATAGAGGTGCAGGATGAACACCGGGGTGTCGGGCGCCACCGCGTTCAGTTCCTCGATGGTCGGCAGGCGCTTTTCGACGAACTGGTGCTCGGTGAAGCCGCCGACGACCCGCACCCACTGCGGCGGCGGGGTGATGGCCACCTGGCGCTTGAGCATGCCCATGGCGTCGGCCAGCGAGCGCACGCCGTCCCAGCGCAGCTCCATGTTGAAGTTCAGGCCGCCGCGGATGATGTGCAGGTGGTTGTCGATCAGGCCCGGCAGCACCCGGCGGCCCTTCAGGTCGACGACCCTGGTGTTGGGGCCGGCCAGGGCCATGACCTCGGTCTCGGTCCCGACGGCGGTGAAGCGCCCTTCGGTGACGGCGACGGCCTGAGCGTTCGGGTTGCTGCGGTCCAGGGTGGTGAAACGGCCGTTGCGCAGGATCAGGTCGGGCGAGGTCATGGGCGGAACTCCGGGAGAAACTTCGGGGGACGACGGACTTGGGGGAGACGCGTCTTCAGGCCTTGGGGGCGGCCGGCGGCTCGCTCTGGGCCAGCTGCGTCGGCTTCTCGCCGCATGGCAGCGGGCCGAACATGTGCGGCTTGACCTGGTGGTTCAGCCACGAGACGGCGGCGGGCTTGCGAGCCATGAAGCCCTTGACCAGCGGCGGGATCTGCTCGCCGACGAGAATGCCGAACAGGCCGACCAGGGCCACGACCGGCGGCGCGGGCGAGCGCACTTGCAAGAGGCCGTAGAACACGCCGACCGCAAGGCCCGCGGCGAGCGAAAGGATATAGATCTTCATCATGGGACGCCTTGCTGGGGCGCGCCGCGCCGGCCCGGGATCGAGCCGGCGCGGGCGGGCTCTTTAGCCTTCGTGGGCGTTGAACATCGACTTGGCGTAGATGATGCCCAGGCCGTAGCCGCCGCCGTAGGTCTTGGCGATGCCGGTGGTCATGTCGTAGGTCTCGGTGCGGGCCCAGTCGCGCTGCATTTCCAGCAGGTACTGAAGCGCGGTGATCGGGCGGGCGCCGGCCTGGACCATGCGGTCGATGGCGCGCTCGTGGGCCTCGGCCGAGACGTCGCCGCAGGCGTCGGTGATCACATAGACCTCATAGCCCTGGGCCAGCGCCGAAAGCGCCGGGCCGACGATGCAGACGCTGGTCCACAGGCCGGCCAGCACGATGCGGTCCTTGCCGATCTTGTTGATCTCCTCGATCACCGGGGCGTCTTCCCAGGTGTTCATCGAGGTGCGGTCCAGCAGGGTCTTGCCCGGGAAGGGCGCGGTGACCTCGGCGAACATCGGGCCCGAGAAGCTCTTTTCGGCGACCGTGGTCAGGATGGTCGAGACGCCGAAGCCGGCGGCGGCGCTGGCCACCAGGCCGGCGTTGTTGCGCAGGGTGATCGCGTCGATCGAGTGGGTCGCGAACGCCATCTGCGACTGGAAGTCGATCATGATCAGGGTGTGGTCGGTCGGCGTCAGCAGCTGGGCGCCGGGGGTCGGGGTGGCCTTGATCGGCATCGACTTTGTCCTTGGATGAGGAGTGGAAGAAGTCCGCGGAATGTGTCGACGGCGACAAGAACGGTCTTGTTCAGTCGCCCCGCGATTTGGCCAAGCGGGCCATCGGGGCGAGAACCGACGTTCGTCGTGAACTCGAAGCGTAACCACGCTATGATGCGCCCAAGGGTTGAAGACCAGGGAGGGGCGCCATGGCTCACGTCTATGCGGGGCTCGGCCACGACGGGCGGAAGATCTTCCTCTACGCCGCCGACCGGAAGACCAAAGCGCGCCAGGTGCTGTGGGGCGACTGGCTCAGCCTCGACGGCGAAGAGCCTGACGGCTGGCTACGCATCAAGTGGTCGCCCAACGCCAATCCCCAGACCCTCTACATCCCCAAGGCCGACACGGTCGCGACCCGGCCGCTGGAGATCGTGTTCCTCGACGTAGGCCAGGGCGACGGGGCGGTGCTGATCACCCCCGAGACCGGCGAGAAGGAGGGCGTGATCGTCGTCGACGCCGGCGAGGGCGACAACATGGAGCGGTTCCTGAACGGGCGCTTCAAGGCCTATCGCGGCTTTTCGTTCGACTCCGCGGTGATCACCCACCCCGACAGCGACCACTACCAGGGCTTCGAGGCGATCTTCGCCAACCCCAGGATCGGCTTCAAGCGCATCTGGCAGAACGGCCTGGTCGAGCGGGCCGTGTCGGGAACCTGGGCCAAGCTCGGCGCCTTCGTGAAAGACCCCGCCAGCAAGATCACCTACCAGACCGAGCTGGCGCAGACCGAGGCCGACGTCCGCGCCCAGCTGCCCGACCGCAAGGCCAACGCCAGGTACGGCTATCCCAGCGTGATGCAGGCCGCGCTCGACAATCCCAAGGTCGGCGAGATCGGCATGTTGTCGACCGAGCACGGCCAGGTCGAGGACGGCCGCAGCTACATGCCCGGCTACGCCCCCTCGGACGGCCGCGGCTACGCCATCGAGGTGCTGGGTCCGGCGGTCGAACGCGACGCGGGCGGCAAGGCCCGCCTGCGCCGCATCGGCGGCTCGTACGGAGAGACCAAGAACGGCCACTCGATCCTGCTGCGCCTGACCTACGGCCGGTTCAGCGTGTTCTTCGGCGGCGACCTCAACGAACCGGCCGAGCGCTACCTGCTGACCCGCTACGCCGGCCTCTCGGCCTTCCCGGCCGCCGGCGGCGCCGAGTACCGGATGATGGTCGGCAAGGTCGCCCAGCGCCTCCGGTCCGACATCATGAAGGTGTGCCACCACGGCTCGGAGAAGGTCACCGACGCCTTCCTCGAAGCGGTCAGCCCCGCCTGCTTCATCATCTCGTCGGGCGACGAGGAGGGCCACGTCCATCCCCGCCCCGACCTGCTGGGGCGCCTGGGCCGCGCCGGCCGAGGCGCCTCGCCGGTGCTGCTGTCGACCGAGCTGCAGCGCTCGACCCGCGAAAAGAGCGACCAGGTGCTGATCGAGAAGGTGAGCAAGGCCGTCGCCGAACTGGCCGCAGCGCCCTCCCCGGCCCTGGCCGAGACCATCAAGGCAGACCTAGCCAAGCTCTCCAAGACCAATGTCGACGTCTATGGCGCGATCTACCTGAAGACCGACGGCCAGCGCCTGATCACCGCCTTCAAGATCGAGGCGAGCAGCCCGACGGACCTGTGGTTCTACTATGAATACGTTTTCACGCCAGGCGGGGAGCTGGTGCTGGTGACCTAGAACGGCGCCAGCCGCACGTTGGCCGGCAGGGTGACCTGGGCCTTCGCCTCTCCGCCCTCGACCTTGGTGGCGATCGCCTTCAGCACCATCGCCAGGGTGGCCGAGTTGGGGCCGTGACCGGCGCCCAGGACCGTGAACATCGCGCCCTGGCGATGGGCGGCGACCGCCTCGGCCTTCAGCGCCTCGCCATGGCCATAGGGAATGACCGGGTCGGCGTCGCCGTGGATCAGGAACAGCGGCTCGTCCAGCGAGGCGATCGCGCCCTTGTTGTCGTAGCGGTCGGTCAGCAGCGGGCGGGCGATGGCCGGGGCCATGGCCGACAGCCGCGTGAAGGTTCCGATGGTGACCAGTCCGTCCAGCTTTCGCCGGCTCGCCAGGCCGAAGGCCACGCCGCCGCCCAGGCTGTGCCCGACGACGATCAGCTTGCCCGAGCCGGCGACCACCCTGGCCCGGTCGAAGAAGGCGTCGGCGTCGGCCGCCAGGCCCTTCTCGCTGGCCCGGCCGGGGTTGCCACTGTACTCGCGGTATTCGGCCGCCACCACGCCGTAGCCCTCGGCGACCAGGGGCGCGAGCCAGCGCACCGAGTTGGTCGCGCTCGACCCATTGCCGTGGAAGATCAGGAAGGTGGGCTTGCCCTCGCGCGGCGGCGCCTCGACGCCGCGCAGCGCCAGACCGTCCTCGGTCTTCACCGTGATCAGCTGCGCGGCCGACGGCAGGCCCGCAAGGTCCAGCGGCTGCTTCGGCGCGGGATAGATCCGCTCGTGGATCTGCGCCCTCGCCTCGCTCGATGCGACCGGACCCAGGAGCAGGAGAGCTGCCACGACGGCGCTAGCAAGGCGTTTCATGCCGCGATGTTATCGCCCTGGTGGCGCCCGGCAAGCCTCTCGCGCGGCCAGGCGTCGACAATGGCGCCAAGGCCCGTCGATTGGGCTTGTCGCCCCCGGTCAAACCGCTAGGACGGACGTTTCGTGTTTCATATGTGATGCGGATGCGACACCGGGGGGCTGCCGGCGTCGGGCCGCCGCTTTTGCTATGTACGGACGGACAGCCTGACCAAGTTCATCAAGACCTCGCAGTTCACCTTCCGTCGCCGTCGCTGGACCCCGTGGCGGATCGCCGCGGCCGCCGCCGGCGTGGCCGTGCTGGGCGCCCTGACCTTCGGCGTCGTGCGCTGTACGCGCGCCCCCCAGGCCGCAGACGACAAGACCATCGCCGCGGCCGCCACGCCCATGGTGCTGCCGCTGAAGCCTCAGGACTGGCGCGGCGAGATCGACTACCGCGCCCTCGACAACCGCGTCCAGGCGATGATGCGCGACCGCTCGATGACGGGCCTGGCCGTCGCCGTGGTCGAGGACGGCCGGCTGTCGTTCGTCAAGGGTTACGGCGTCACCATGCCCGACGAGGGCGAGGCGGTGGGTCCCGACACGGTGTTCCGCTGGGCGTCGCTGTCGAAGACCATCGCGGGCTCGCTGAGCGCCCGCCTGGCGCAGGACGGGGCGTTCTCGCTGAACGATCCGCTGGGCAAGTTCGACACCAGCCTGCGCCTGCCGGCGGGCGCCCAGGCGACCCTGACCATCGAGCAGTTGCTGTCCCAGCGCACGGGCCTGCCGCGCAACGCCTATGACGGCTGGCTGGAGGGCGGACGCGCACCCAAGATGATCCGCCAGGCCCTGGGCGATGTACCGCCCCAGTGCCCGCCGGCCACCTGCCACACCTACCAGAACGTCGCCTTCGACACGATCCGCGAGATCGTCGAGACCGCCACCCGCCGGCCCTATGCCGAAGAGGCCCGCCAGCGCCTGTTCCTGCCGCTGGGCATGAGCAGCGCCACCATCGGCATGACCGAACTGAGCGACGCCAGGCACTGGGCCCGGCCCACCCGCTACGGGCGCCGCCTGACCCTGGCCGAGGCCTATTACCTGACCCCCGCCGCCGCCGGGGTGAACTCCAACATCGTCGACCTGGCGCGCTGGATGCAGGCCCAGATGGGCCTGGCCCCCGCCGTGCTGCCCGCCAATGTGCTGGAGGAGATCCAGCGTCCCCGCGTCAACACCGGCAAGCCCTACGGCAACTCGCCGCTGGGCCGCACGCTGGAGAAACCCGGCTACGGCCTGGCCATGCGCAGCTTCGGCTACCAGGGCCACCGCCTGGCCGGCCACAGCGGCGCCGTCGACGGCTATCGCGCCACCATGATGTTCGACCCCGCCAGGAAGACCGGCGTCGTGATGCTGTGGAACAGCGAGAGCAGCCTGCCCTTCAAGCTGCAGGCCGAGGTCTTCGACCTCTACTACCACCTGCCCTTCAACGACTGGCTGGAGCTGGGCAAGGGCCAGGCGCAGCTGGATCCGTAGGGTCGGCGTCTACCGCTTCTTCTGTTCCGCCAGGAGGCGCATCATCTCCTGGCAGACCGGGGCCGACAGCGAGGTGTCGGCCTTGCCGCGCTCATAGGCGCCAGCGATGTGAGCCTGAAGCGGGGTCGGGGCCTGCCCGGCGGCGGGCGTGAAGCCGCGCTTGACGCCCTTCACCTGCTCGGGCGTGAAATGGCGCTCGCAGGATCCGAGCGTCGTGAAGATCTTGGTCATGCCCTCAAGCGCGGCCTGCCCCTGGGCCTGGGCGTCGTCGGGCGACGGCCCGGCCGAAGCCTGCGTGGCGAGGATCGCGGCGATGAGCAGGCCGATCATGGGAACTCCATCAACTGATGGAGGCGACCCTGGCCTACCGGCAAGGCGAGTTCAACCCAGAGACGCCAAAACCGGGGCGACGATGTCGCCCCGGCTACCAGGGCCTATCAACCAGCCAGCACGGCCTTGATCGCCGCCAGGCCGTCGTCGGCCTTGCTGGCGTCCGGGGCGCCGCCCTGGGCGAAGTCGGGCTTGCCGCCCGCGCCCTGGCCGCCCATGGCGATCACGGCGGCCTTGGCGAGCTCGGCGGCGCTGAACTTGCCGACCAGATCGGCGGTGACGGCTACGGTGACGGCGGCCTTGCCATCGGTCGTACCGACCAGGGCGACGACGCCCGAGGCCAGCTGCTTCTTGAACTCCTCGGCGACGCCGCGCAGCTCCTTGCCGCCGACGCCGTCGAGGACGCGGGCGATCAGGGCCGTGCCATTGACGTCTTCCGGACCGGAGGCCGCGCCGCCGCCGCCCAGGGCCAGCTGCTTCTTGGCCTCGGCCAGTTCCTTCTCCAGCTTCTTGCGCTCGGCCACCAGGACGTCGACGCGCGAGAGGACCTCGGCGACCGGGGTCTTGAACTGGTCGGCCAGGGCCTTGGCGACGCCGGCCTGGTCGAGCAGGAAGCGGCGGGCCGCCTCGCCGGTCAGGGCCTCGATGCGGCGCACGCCGGCGGCCACGCCCTGCTCGGAGACGATCTTGAACAGGGCGATGTCGCCGGTGCGGGCCACGTGGGTGCCGCCGCACAGCTCGACCGAATAGGCCTTGCCGGCTTCGGTCAGGCTGTCGCCCAGCGTCAGCACGCGCACGCTGTCGCCGTACTTCTCGCCGAACAGCGCCACGGCGCCGGCCTCGATGGCCTCCTGCGGCGCCATTTCCTTGGTCTGGGCGGCCACGTTCTGGCGGATGACCGCGTTGACCTCGGCTTCGATGCGCTCGATCTCGTCGGCGCTCAGCGGACCGCCGTGGCTGAAGTCGAAGCGCATGCGCTCGCCGTCGACCATCTGGCCCTTCTGGGCGACGTGCGGACCCAGCACATGGTGCAGGGCCGCGTGCACCAGGTGGGCGGCGGAGTGGTTGGAGCGGGTGGTGTGGCGGCGCTCGGCGTCGACGCTGGCCACGACCTGGTCGCCGACCTTCAGAGGCCCGGCCAGTTCGACACGGTGCACGTGCAGCTCGCCGGCCTGCTTCTGGGTGTCGAGGACGCGGCTTTCGGCGCCATTGGCCTCGATCACGCCGGTGTCGCCGGCCTGGCCGCCGCTTTCGGCGTAGAAGCTGGTGCGATCGAGCAGCACGTCCACGGTCTGGCCGGCCTGGGCGGACTCGACCTCGGCGCCGTCGGCGACGATGGCCTTCACGACGCCCGTGGTCTCGGTGGTCTCGTAGCCGACGAAGTCGGTGGCGCCGGCCTTTTCCTTGATCGAGAACCAGGCGGCCGCCGCGCCCTGCTGGCCCGAACCGGCCCAGTTGGCGCGCGCCATCTCGCGCTGCTTCTGCATGGCCGCGTCGAAACCGTCGGTGTCGACGGTCAGGCCCTTGGCGCGCACGGCGTCCTGGGTCAGGTCGAGCGGGAATCCGTAGGTGTCGTAGAGCTTGAAGGCGGTCTCGCCATCCAGCACGTCGCCGGTCGACAGGCCCGCGGTGGCTTCGTCGAGCAGGCCCATGCCGCGACCCAGCGTGGTGCGGAAGCGCTCTTCCTCCTGGCGCAGGGTCTCGACGATCGAGGCCTCGGCGCGGCGCAGTTCCGGATAGGCCTGGCCCATCTCGGCCACCAGGGTCGGGGCCAGGCGGTGCATCAGGGGCTCATTGGCGCCCAGCAGGTAGGCGTGGCGCATGGCCCGGCGCATGATCCGGCGCAGCACGTAGCCGCGGCCTTCGTTCGACGGCGTCACGCCATCGGCCAGCAGGAACGACGACGAGCGCAGGTGGTCGGCGATCACGCGGTGCGACGGGGCCTGGTCGCCCTCGGCCTTGACGCCGGTCAGTTCGACCGAGGCCGCGATCAGCGCCTTGAACAGGTCGATGTCGTAGTTGTCGTGCTGGCCCTGCAGCACGGCGGCGATGCGCTCCAGGCCCATGCCGGTGTCGATCGAGGGCTTGGGCAGCGCCACGCGCTCGCCGCCGGCCATCTGCTCGAACTGCATGAACACCAGGTTCCAGATCTCGATGAAGCGGTCGCCGTCTTCATCGGGGCTGCCCGGAGGGCCGCCGAAGATGCCTTCGCCGTGGTCGTAGAAGATTTCCGAGCACGGGCCGCAGGGACCGGTGTCGCCCATGGACCAGAAGTTGTCGCTGGTCGGGATGCGGATGATCTTGTCGTCCGACAGGCCGGCGATCTTCTTCCACAGATCGGCCGCCTCGTCGTCGGTGTGGTACACCGTGACCAGCAGCTTGTCCTTGGGCAGGGCGAACTCGCCGGTCAGCAGGGTCCAGGCGTGGGTGATCGCCTGTTCCTTGAAGTAGTCGCCGAACGAGAAGTTGCCCAGCATCTCGAAGAAGGTGTGGTGACGGGCGGTGTAGCCGACATTGTCCAGGTCGTTGTGCTTGCCGCCGGCGCGGACGCACTTCTGCGAGCTGGCCGCGCGCGGATGGGCCGGCGTCTCGGCGCCGGTGAACACGTTCTTGAACGGCACCATGCCCGCATTGACGAACAGCAGGGTCGGATCGTTCTGCGGCACCAGCGGCGCCGACGGCGTGACGGCGTGGTCGGCCTTGCCGAAGTAGTCGAGGAAGGTGCTGCGGATCTCGTTGAGGCTAGGCATCGTCGTCTCGGGAATCTCGAAAGGTCCGGCAGCGCCGGAAGTCGGGGCTGCATAGCGCGGTTTCAAGCTTTGTGGAAATCCAACGTCGAGATGGTCGGCCCGCGGCGCGCCGGCAAGACGTTTGTGACGCTTTTCATTCAGCGCGATCATCCCGGCCTCGCGCCTCATGCGAGGACGTCTTGCCCGCCCGGGCGAGGGATGCCTAGCGTAGGGCGGGCAGGCTCAGCGGAAGCTGAAAGCGCCCCCCTTCCGGCCCGTCGGGCCACTTCCCCCAGAGGGGAGGATCTTGGGGCGGCGCTCCGTCACTCGCTCCCGCCGTCACGAGACAAGGGGGTGGATCTCAACGAAATCGGACGCCTGGCATGGGGTCCAGGCGTCCGGGGATCGCGGCCGTCGACGGCGGTGTCGTTCCGCCGTGGGCTATAAGGCGGGGTCGCCCTCGGCGGGCGGCGGCCGCGAAGTTCGGCGCAGGCGCGCGCCGAATGGCTTAGTCTTCGTCGCCGTCCTCGGGACCACCGACCAGCAGTTCTTCCTCGATCTTCTGCGAGGCCTTGCGCACGGCCGTCTCGATCTCGTTGGCCAGGTCCTTGTTGTTCTTGAGGAACTCGCGGACGTTGTCGCGACCCTGGCCAATGCGCTGGCTGTTGTAGGAGAACCAGGAGCCGGCCTTGTCGATGATGCCGCCCTTGACGCCCAGGTCGATGATCTCGCCGAGCTTGGAGATGCCCTCGCCGTACATGATGTCGAACTCGACCTCGCGGAACGGCGGGGCCACCTTGTTCTTCACCACCTTGACGCGGACGTTGTTGCCGATGATCTCGTCGCGGTTCTTGACCGAGCCGGTGCGGCGGATGTCCAGGCGCACCGAGGCGTAGAACTTCAGCGCGTTGCCGCCCGTGGTCGTTTCCGGGCTGCCGTACATCACCCCGATCTTGTGACGGATCTGGTTGATGAAGATGACGATGGTGTTGGCCTTGTTGATCGAGCCGGTCAGCTTGCGCAGCGCCTGGCTCATCAGGCGGGCCTGGAGGCCGGGCAGGCTGTCGCCCATCTCGCCCTCGATTTCGGCCTTCGGCGTCAGGGCGGCCACGGAGTCGACCACGACGATGTCGACCGCGCCCGAGCGCACCAGGGTGTCGGTGATCTCCAGGGCCTGTTCGCCGTTGTCCGGCTGGGAGACCAGCAGGTTGTCGAGATTGACGCCCAGCTTATGAGCGTAGGAGGGATCGAGCGCGTGTTCGGCGTCGACGAAGGCGGCGGTCCCGCCGGCCTTCTGGACCTCGGCCACGACGTGAAGCGCCAGGGTGGTCTTGCCGGAGCTTTCCGGACCGTAGACCTCGATGACGCGGCCCTTCGGCAGGCCGCCGATGCCGAGCGCGATGTCGAGCCCGAGAGAGCCGGTGGAGACCGACTCGATCTCGACCTTGCCCTTTTCGCCGAGCTTCATCACCGAGCCCTTGCCGAAGGCCCGATCGATCTGCGCCAGAGCCGCCTCTAGCGCCCGCGCCTTGTCGCCTTCTTCCTTGCCCACGAGTTTCAAAGCCGCCTGACTGGTCATTGGATGATCGCCTTATTCCATGATTCCGACCGCTGGGCCGGAAGTTCGGGCGCCGCTACGCCCACCGCCTGTGGAATGATTAACACGTACACATTTTGTTCTATGTTCGCAAGATGTTCTTTTCAGCCATGACGATCGCTTGCGCGACCGCTCGCCGCAGCCCGTGAAACCCGCCCCATGCACGGGTCCTTAAGCTAAGGTCGGCCAGAATGGGCTCCTCTGGGGGAGCTCCGTCCTGTGTCGATCGATCCACGCCGCCTGCTGGGCCTAGCCTTCACCAGCGCCGACCTGCTGCTCGAACTGGAGGGCGATCGGGTCAGCCTCGCCCTGGGCGCGGCGCAGAAGATCATGGGCAAGTCCGAAGTCTCCCTGATGGGCCGGGTCTGGCGCGACCTGTTCACGCCTGCCGACCGCCCGTTGATGGACGCTACGCTCTCCGCCCTCGACGACGGCCAGCGCCGGGGTCCGGTCACCGTCCGCGTCGCCGGCGAGCCGGAGCGCTTCGTTGGAGTCACTCTGCGCGCCCTCCCCGACAATTTCGGACGTACCTCTGTCGCGATCACCGCCGCCCGCGCGCCCGCCGGCGGCCTGGACGCCACGGGCCTGCGCCCGCGCGAGAATTTCGACGAGATCGCCAAGGGCCTCTTTGAGGCCGCACGCGTCACGGGGCTTGAACTGGAACTGGCCATGGTCGAGTTCGCGGGCCTGGCCGCATTGCGCGACGGCCTGGCTCCGCCCGAGGCGCTGGCCCTCGACATGAAGATCGCCGGCGCCGTGCGGGCCGAGTCGCACTCCGGAGCCATGGCCACCCAGGTCTCGCCCGAGCGCTTCGCCCTGCTGCGCGCCAAGGACGACCGGCCCGAGGCCCTGGCCGCCCGCCTGACCCGGATCGCCGCGCTCGACGCCAGCGCCCATGTGGTGCCGCTGGACGGCGGGACCTCGTCGCGCGGCCTGCGGGCCCTGCGCTATGCTCTCGACGACTTCCTGCGCGAGGGCCTCAAGGACACCCCGCCGATGACGCTGTCGGAGGCGATGAACCGCTCGGTCAAGCGCACCCTGGCCCGCGCCGGCGCCCTGGGCGCGGCCGTCAGCCAGCGCCGCTTCACCCTCGCCTACCAGCCCGTGGTCGACCTCTCGTCCGGCCAGGCCCACCACCACGAGGCGCTGGTGCGCTTCGAGGACGGCGCCAGCCCCTTCGCCCTGATCCGCATGGCCGAGGAGTTCGACATCATCGAGGAGCTGGACCACGCCATCGCCGAGCAGGCGGTGCGCCGGATCGCCTCCGACCGCAGCGGCGCCGTCCGCCTGGCCGTCAACGTCTCGGGCCGCACGATCGTCAGCGAGACCTTCGTCGACCATATCGGCCGCCTGCTGGTGGCTGCCCCGGCCGCCAAGGGTCGGCTGATCTTCGAGGTCACCGAGACCAGCGCCATCGACGACCTGCCGCGCGCCAACCGCCACATCCAGGCCCTGCGCGGCCTGGGCTCGCTGGTCTGCCTGGACGATTTCGGGGCCGGCGCGGCCTCGTTCGCCTACCTGCAGGAGCTGACCCTCGACATCGTCAAGATCGACGGGCGCTACGTGCGCGAGCTGGCCGGCAACAGCCGCGACGGGGCCATGGTCCGCCGCCTGGTCGAGCTGTGCCGAGACCTCAACGTGCGCACCGTGGCCGAGATGGTCGAGACCGCCGAGGTCGAGGACGTGGTCCGCAAGGCCGGCGTCGACTTCGCCCAGGGCTGGCTCTACGGCAAGCCGGCCGACCAGCCGCAACCCTCGCAGCGCCCGTCGTCCGTCACCCCGATGGCCCGCCGCGCCGGCGTATCCGAGGGCTGGGGCTAGGGAACCTCAGCCCCCCCCCCCCACAAGCTTTACCTTGGTTGCGTGGAACCGTTGGACGCGTCATGCGTCTAAGCGACTGATCCTGCGCGCCGGCGTCGGGAAGTCGACAATGGTCGGGGACCGGGGGCCTTAAGTTCGCATGCATGCCGCCGATCCGTCGGAACGCGAGGCCCGTCGCCTCGCGGCGCTCTACCGTTACGACATCCTCGACACCGCGCGCGAGCCGGCCTTCGACGAGATCGCAGCCCTGGCCGCCGAGATCTGCGGAACGCCCATCGCGGTCGTCAACCTGATCGACGAGCACCGCCAGTTCTTCAAGGCCGAGGTGGGTCTGGGCGTGCGCGAGACGCCGCTGGAAACGTCCTTCTGCGCCAAGGCGATCCTGGAAGACGACTTCCTGCTGGTCCCGGACGCCACGCGCGACCACCGCTTCGACGGCAATCCCCTGGTGACCGGCGAGCCGCACCTGCGGTTCTACGCCGGCGCCCTGCTTAAGACCGCCGAGGGCCTGCCGATCGGCACCCTGTGCGTGCTCGACACCTCGCCCAAGGACCTGTCGCCGCTGCAGCAGCGCACCCTGCAGGTGCTCGCCCGCCAGGTGATGAGCCAGCTAGACCTGCGCCTGTCGCTGCAGAAGAGCGCCGAGAGCGAGCAGCTCTACCGCACCCTCTTCGACTCGATGGACGAGGGCTTCTGCGTCATCGAGTTCCTCGACGGCCCGCACGGCCCCGACAGCGACTACATCCACGTCGACGCCAACGCCGCCTACGCCCGCCACGCCGGGATCCCCGACGTCGTCGGCCAGAGGCTGCGCAAGATGGTCGGCGACGAGGCCGACGCCTGGGTGGCGCGCTACGGCCACGTGCTGCGGACCGGCGAGCCGATCCGCTTCGAGCAGGAACTGGTGGCCACCGGCCGCTACCTGTCGCTGTCGTCGTTCCGCATCGAGCCGCCCGAGCGCCGGCAGGTGGCCGTGCTGTTCCAGGACATCACCGAGCGTCGCCGCGCCGAGGTGGCCCTGCGCCGGCTGAACGAGACCCTGGAGCAGCGCGTCGCCGCCGCCCTGGCCGAGCGTCGGGTGCTGGCCGACGCCATGGAGGGCGCCAACGCCTTCATCCAGGTGGCTGACAAGGACTTCCGCTGGCTGGCCATCAATAGCGCCGCGGCAAAGGAATTCGAGCGGGTGTTCGGCGTAACGCCGCGCGTGGGCGACAGCATGCTGGGCCTGCTGACCGACCAGCCGGAGAACCAGGCGCAGGTGCGCGCGGTCTGGGCGCGAGCCCTGGCCGGCGAGGAGTTCGTGCAGGTCGAGGCCTACGGCGATCCCGACCGCTATCGCCGCTTCTACGAGATGCGGTTCGGGGTGCTGCGCGACGACATGGGCGTGCAGACCGGCGCCTACCAGTTCGTCTACGACGTCACCGCCCGGCTGGAGGAGCAGGAACGCCTGCACGACGCCGAGGAGGCCCTGCGCCAGGCCCAGAAGATGGAAGCCGTCGGCCAGCTGACCGGGGGCCTGGCCCATGACTTCAACAACCTGCTGTCGGGCATCTCCGGCTCGTTCGAGATGATCGGCGCGCGCCTGGCCCAGGGCCGCTCGCGCGACGTCGAGAAGTATCTGGCCGCCGGCCAGGGCGCGGCTCGCCGCGCGGCCGCCCTCACCCACCGCCTCCTGGCCTTCTCGCGCCGCCAGACCCTGTCGCCCAGGCCCATCGTCATCAACCGGCTGATGGCCGATTTCGTCGAGCTGGTGCGCCGCACGGTCGGTCCGTCGATCAAGGTCGAGACCGTGGCCGCCGCCGGCCTGTGGCCCACGCTGGTCGACGACAACCAGCTCGAGAACGCCCTTCTCAACCTGTGCATCAACGCCCGCGACGCCATGCCCGACGGCGGCCGCATCACCATCGAGACCGGCAACAAGTGGCTCGACCGCCGCGCCGCCGACGAGCGCGGCATGGAGCCGGGCCAATATGTCTGCGTCTGCGTCAGCGACACCGGCGTTGGCATGGACAAGTCGATCCAGGAGCGGGTGTTCGACCCGTTCTTCACCACCAAGCCGATGGGCGAAGGCACCGGTCTTGGCCTCTCCATGGTCTACGGGTTCGCCCGCCAGTCGCACGGCCACGTGCGGATCTATTCCGAGGTCGGCCAGGGCACGATGGTCTGCATCTACCTGCCGCGCCATTTCGGCGAGGAGGCCGCGCCCGAGGCCGACGTCCACGCCGTGCTGCCCGCTCCGGCGGCGGCCGGCGAGACGGTGCTGGTGGTCGATGACGAGCCTACCGTCCGCATGCTGATCGTCGATGCGCTGCAGGAGCTGGGCTATGCCTGCGCCGAGGCGGCCGACGGCCCCGCCGGCCTGCGTCTGCTGCAGTCCAACGCCCGCTTCGACCTCCTGATCACCGACGTCGGCCTGCCCGGGGGCCTTAACGGCCGCCAGGTCGCCGACGCCGCCCGGGCGATGAGGCCCGAGCTGAAGGTGATGTTCATCACCGGCTACGCCGAGAACGCGGTCCTCAACCACGGCCACATCCAACCGGGCATGGAGGTGCTGACCAAGCCCTTCGCGGTGTCGGACCTGGCCGGCCGCGTCGACCGGATGCTGCGAAGCTAGGCCGAAAACGCCCGCCGCCCGCGATCCACCCGCATGCGGTGGCTGCCGGCAAGCTCGGTCGAGCGGGCCTTGATGGTCTGCAGGAACAGCCATTCGCCGGCGACGCTCCTGGGCGTCACCTCGATCATCATGTAGCCGCGCCGGCTGGTGTCGGCCCATTTCAGCTCGGGATTGGCCGTCATGAAGCCCTGGGCCACGACCTTGGGATCGGCCCCCATGTCGCCTTCCATGCCGTTGGAAGTGACCGCCTGGCCGGCGAACTCCACCCCGGCCGGGCGGCCGTCCTCGATCAGGCCATAGGCCCAGGCGTTGTGGCTGTCGCCCGACAGCATGACGAGATCGGCGTCGGCGGCCTGGGCGGCCTTCAGCAGGCGCGAGCGCGCGGCCGGATAGCCGTCCCAGCGGTCCATCCACATCGGCAGGCCCTGCTGGGCGGCGCGGATGTTGTTGCGATAGCCGGCGACCTTCCTGTCGTTGACCTCGGGACGCAGCCAGTCGACGGCGTCCCTGGGCATGACGGTGCGGCCCAGGATCGTTCCCATGCCGACCAATTGCCAGGCCTTCGACGAGGCCTTCATCTCGTGCGCCAGCCAGCTTTCCTGGGTCGAACCCAGCATGGTGGCCGACGGATCGCGCCAGGCCCCGTCGCGAAACGCCTTCAGCGCCGCGTCTGGATCGGACGCCTTGAACGCCGCGCCGAGGTCGGCGGGCTTGGTGCGGCCCAGCAGCCGCGACTCCGTGCGGTAAAGCGTGGCCAGGACGCCGATCGGATAGGCCTTCCACGGCTCGTCCGACACCGGCATCCACTCGCGATAGACCTGCATGGCCGCCGCGCGGCGGACGTTCCAGTCGCCTTCCTTGTCGGGCTGGTGGTTCTGGGCCCCGCCCTCCCAGCTGTCATTGGCCGACTCGTGATCGTCCCACAGGGCGACCATCGGGGCCATCTGGTGCAGGCGCTGCAGATCGGGATCGGCGCGGTAGCTGGCGTAGCGCAGGCGGTAGTCGGCGACGGCCAGGATCTCATGACCCGGCTGCGGCAGGCGGCCGGCCACCAGGTCGGCTTCCCTGATCGAGCCCGAGCCGTATTCGTAGATGTAGTCGCCGGTGTGCAGCCACAGGTCCAGGTCCCGGCGCGCGGCGGCGTGGCCATAGGCGTTGAAGTAGCCGTATGGCAGGTTCGAGCACGAGAACACCGCCAGGCCGAAGCGCGACACCGGGCCGACCGGCAGGGTCTTGGTGCGGCCGACCGGCGATTTCGAGCCGTCCGGGGCCACGAAGCGGTACCAGTAGACCGTGCCGGGCTTCAGCCCGTCGACCGTCACCTTGGCGGTCCAGTCGCGATAGGCGCCGGTGCGCACGACGCCGCCGGAGACCACCTTGGTGAAGGCCTGGTCCAGAGCCACCTCGGCCTGCAGCGTAATCAAGCCGCCGTCGCCGGCCGGGACGTACCGCGTCCACAGCAGCATGGCGTCAGGCCCCGGCTCGCCGCTGGCGACGCTGTGGGTGAAGCCGCTGGCGCCCAACAGCTGTTGGGCGGCCGCGCGGCCGGCCGGCAGGGCCAGGGCGCCCAGGCCAAGCCCGCCCAGCACCAGGCTGCGGCGATCGATGTGCAGAACCACGGAACGACCTCTTCGGTGCGTTGAGAAGGAATATCGGAAAGAAAAGCGGCGGCCGCGCCGAGGGGATGGGGACGCGACCGCCGGGGAGCCTCGGGCGCCCTAGAAGACGCCCTTCAGGCCCACGTTCCACATCGAGCCGTAGATGCTGTACTGCTGCACCCGGCTGCGGACGTTCGAGTAGACGATGTCCGGCTCGTTGAAGATGTTGCGTCCAGCCAGCATGACCTCGAAGCGCTTGTTGATCTTGTAGCTGGCGCTGACGTTCCACAGCTGGCGTTCGGCCCGGTAGAGGATGCCGTTGTTGGCCGTGGTCGGCGTGTTGCTGAGCGCGCTGGTCCGGTAGGCGTCCTGCCAGTTGCCGGTCAACTGGACGTCGAACTTGCCGTAGCTGTAGCGCAGGCCCCAGTTGGCCGAGGTCTTGGGCAGGTTCACGCGCTCGCCGTCGGGATCGACCTTGGTGACCGAGGCCCGCAGGCCCAGGCCCCGCAAGGCGCCAGGCAGGAAGACCAGCTGCTGGTCGTACTCCAGCGTGATCCCCTTGTTGGTGCTGGTGCCCGGCAGGTTCTGGGCGCTGCGGAAGGTGTAGCCGGCATAGTCGCCCGGATTGTAGCCGACGTCCTCGGGGTCGACCGTGATGCCGGTGACCTGCATGTCCTTGACGTCCAGCTGGTAGGCCGAGACGCCGATCACGCCCGACGGCTCCAGATAGTACAGCAGGCTGGCGTAGTACTTGGTCGAGTGCTCGGGCTTGAGCAGCGGGTTGGGCACGGTGACGATCAGGTTGTTGTCGTCGACGGCCACCACGCCGCCCAGGTTGCCGTAGTCGGGGCGCAGGATCGACTGGCTGAAGGCCAGCTGGCCCACCAGCCGCTTGTTGAAGTCGTACTTCACCCCGCCGCTCAGGAACCAGTCGTCGTACTCGCCCTCGCGGGTCGTGTAGGTCCCGTTGCGGTACTGGTACATCAGTCCGGCGACCGTGCTGGTCGACAGGCCCGCGGCGGTCACCTCCTTGGCCGAGCGAATGTCGGCGACGCGCGCCTGGGTCTTGGTCTTCTCGTAGCGCAGGCCAAGGTCGAACTGGGCCTTGCCCAGGCGCGGCTGGGCCTCGACATAGGCCGCGCTGACCTCCTCGCCGATCTTCTTGTTGTTATCCAGCTGCCGCTTCAGGTTGCCCACGGTGTCGGGCACGAAGTACTCGGGATGGGCCTGGTAGATGTCGTAGACGGCGTAGTTGTTGTCGGCGCGCCAGCCCTGCTCGTTCATGTTGCCGGCGTCGAAGCCGTGGATCTTGAACTGGTAGTTCTGCGTCCAGGGAATGACCGCCTCGGGTGCCTTCTGGGTCAGGTCGCCGGTCGGACCGACGTACTGAAACTGCTTGTACGAGCCTTCGTTGGTCTTCCACATGTTGGTGCGGAAGGCCGCCCCGCCCAGCAGCTTCAGCTGCACATCGCCGATGGCCAGCTGCTTCTTCAGGTCCAGGTTCACGCCATACATCTGGTTGTTGGCGTTGGACTGCGAGGTGCGGATGTTGTTGCCGATATCGTCGTCGCGGTTGAAATTGGCCGGGTCGCTCCACGAACGGCCGGCCGTCTGCTTGATGGTCCAGGCGTTGCTGTCCTCCGACGCGCGATCCAGCGTGAAGCCGATGCGGGTCAGGTAGCTGTCGGTGCGGACGAAGAAGCCCTGGTCGTTGTCCTCGAAATTGAACTGCGAGCTGGAATAGTTCGCGCGCAGCAGGGCCTCGAAGGTGTCGCCGCGATATTCCAGCTTGGGCGCGAACACCCAGGCCGGCGTGCCGGCGTAGCGGTGCGAATACTGGGTGTGCAGCCGGGTGTTGGTGGTGCTGGGGTTCACGACGATATGGGTCGGCGTGGAGTCGGCCGTCGCCCGCGACACCGTCGTCGTACCGAAGATCA
Source organism: Caulobacter endophyticus (assembly GCF_003116815.1). Taxonomy (GTDB): domain Bacteria; phylum Pseudomonadota; class Alphaproteobacteria; order Caulobacterales; family Caulobacteraceae; genus Caulobacter; species Caulobacter endophyticus. Next base: position 139,384 of record NZ_QDKQ01000037.1, on the reverse strand, counting down.
GGTAGGTGTACTGGTTGAAGTACTCGACGTCGTAGAACGAGTAGGTGCTGCGCAGCGACAACGCCAGCTTGTCGGTGATCTTGTAGTCGACGCTGAGGTTGGCGGCCTTGCGGCTGGTCAGCTTCGGCCCCGGACGCCACATCACCTGATAGGGCATGATCCGGCCGTCGGGCAGGTATGACCAGTCGGTCTGGACCCGGTCCTGCTGGACGAAGTTGGCGTTGTAGCTGGCGTTGAACGCCACGCCCAGACGGCCGTCCAGGAACACGTCGCCATAGCCGACCTGCGCCGAGGGATAGATCGTCATGTGCTTCTTGTCGTCGGGCAGGTACTGCCGCGACAGGGTCGAGTCCGAGGTGCCCACGCCGCCGACCTGGAAGCGCAGAAGGCGGCTCCTGCGCAGGAAGGCGTACTTGCTGCGCAGGTTGATCGAGCCGCCGGGGCTGTCGGCGTCCATGCTGGCCTGCAGGGTGTTGTTCAGCTCGATGGAGTCGATGCCGGTGATCGACATCTGCTCGAACGAGTTCTGGCGCCCCGAATTGTTGTTCGACGTGGCCGTGGCCATGCGCGCGCCGTCGGTGGTGAAGGTCGAGTACTTGGGATCAAGGCCGCCGATCCGCACGGCGGTGGCGTCCACCTCGGTGTAGTCCAGCGAGACGCCCGGCATGTTCTTCATGAACTCGCCCACGTCGCCCATGGTCAGGGCGCCGAAGTTGTCGGCGGCCACCACGTTCTTGGCGTTGGTCGAGGCGCGGCGCTCCATGATCGCGGCCGCCTGGCCGTCGCGGGCGGCGGTGATCGTCACCGCCTCGACCGCGTCGCCGCCGGCCGCGGCGTAGGCCGTCAGGTCGAAGTTCAGGAGCGCGGCCTGGCCGGGTTCGACATTGATGCCGGTGCGGGAGGTCTGCAGGCCAGCGTACTTGGCCACCACCGCGGCCTCGCCAGCCGGCACGCCGTTCAGGCGAAATTCGCCGCCGTCATCGGAGAAGGCCACGATGGTCGTGCCCTCGACACGGATCTCGGCGTTGCGCACGTACTGGCCGGTGGCGGTGTTCAGCACCTTGCCGCGCACCACGCCCGACCCCGCCGCCGCCGAGGGGCGGGGCGTCGCCGGACCGGCCGACTTCAGGGTGATCACCTGGCCATCGTCGCTGTCGATGCGCAGCGAGGTGTCAGCGATCAGCCGCGTCAACGCCGTACGCACGTCCATCCGGCCCTTCACGGCCGGTGTGCGCACGCCGTCCAGCAGGCGGGCCGGAGCCAGGATTTGCACCTGGCCCTGGCGGGCCAGTTCGGGAATGGCGCGCACGGCCGGCTGGGCCGGAATGTCGAAGTCGCGTTCCTGCGCCTGGGCTTGCGAGGCGACGGCGATCGCCACGGCGGCGACGCCGCAGGCGAGGATGGAGTAGCGGGAAGTCATCGGCGGTCAGCCCCCAATCGTCGCCCAGATCGCGACGTCGCGGGTTGAGAGCCCCCGGCCGCGGGCTTCCGTGACCGGTCACAAAAATTTCTCAGTTCGAGGCCGGCGCCGAGGCGGAAGGACGGCTCAGGACGACGAGATCGCCCTTCTGGTCCAGGCGAGCGTCGAACACCCGCGCTATGGCGCGGCTGAAGCCCAACGGATCATTGGCCGCGAACAGGCCGGCCACGGGCTCGCGCGCCAGGACCGGGTCGGCGATCTCGATGCGGGTGTCGCTGTAGCGGGCGAAGGCCTGGGCGGCCTCCTTCAGGCTTTCGCCCTCGAAGGCCAGCTTGCCCTCGCGCCAGGCCAGCTCGCGCGTGACTACCGACGGCGTGATCGGCTGCGGACGCGGCGCGAGGTCGGCCATCACCAGCCGCGTGTTGCCCTCCAGGACCAGGCTGGTGGTCGGCGCCGTCAGCCTGGGGATGGTCACATCCACCCGGCCCTGCTGCACCAGGAGGTCGACGGGATCGGCGGCCAGCTTGCGCACGCGAAAGCCCGCCTGGCGAGTGCGCAGCCGGCGGCCGTCGACCTCGACGACGAAAGGCCGCTCGTCGCGCGCCACCGAGAAATAGGCCTCGCCCTTCAAGAGGGCGACGAACCGCTCGGTCTGGCCGTAGCGCACGCGGATGCGGCTGTCGGTGTTCATCAGCACGGTCGAGCCGTCCTTCAGCGGCACGAGCTGGATTTCGCCGCGCCGGGTGCTGGTCACCGCGCCCGCCGCCGGCACGCCCACGGCCAGGGCCGCCAGCGAGGCGGCCGCCCCGGCGCCGCCCGCCCACAGCAGGGCGCCGCGACGCGACAGTCCGCGCGGCGTCGGCGCCGCCGGCTCCTGGAAGTCGGCCGGGTCGTACCCTGCGCCAAGAGCCTGGGCGGACTCGCTCATCATGAACAGCGACTGGGCGCGCAGCAGCGCGCCCCGGCTGCGGGGGTCACCCTTCAGCCAGTCCTGGAAAGCCCGTTGTTCCTCCGGAGTCAGCGGCCCGCGATCCAGCCGCGCCGTCCAGCCGGACGCCGCTTCGTCAATGTCTCGACTGGTGTCTCGTTCGGCCATCTGGCGAGGCGATCTCCGCATCCACTGTACTAGAGGTTTGGGACTGCTTGTTTCCGCTACGGCCAAACCAATCAATCAAGAACGAAACGCCGCGTGAGATATGGGTCTCGACCGTATTCTCCGAAATGCGCATCCGCTCGGCGATCTGGCGCTGGGAGAGCCCGTCCACCCGCCGCAGCACGAAGGCCTCGCGAACCTTGGCCGGCATGGCCGCAATCGCCCGGGCCAGTTGCCGCAATTCGTCCCGGTCGAGAGCGTGCTGCTCGGGCGAGGCGGCGTCGTCGGGATGGTCCAGCCGCTCCAGGTCGCCGACCGCGTGGATCGAGACGATCCGGGCCCGCCGCACGTGGCGCATGATCACCGAGCGCGCCACCTGGAAGAGATACGCCCTCGGATAGCGGATGGTCTCCACCGTCTCCAGCTCGGCCAGGATGGTGTAGGCTTCCTGGATGACGTCCTCGGGGTCGACGCCTGCCGGCGTGCTGCGCGAAAGCCAGCCGCGCAGGGCCGGCTCATGCGGCAGGATGTTGCGCACGAACCATCGCTGTCTTTCCCTGTCGGCGCCGGTCATCCTGATCCGCTGGCTGGACGTTGCGCTGGCGCGGGGCGGTCTGGGACCGGACGATTCCCCGCAGCGAGTCGGCGCCTTGCTAGACGCGGTTTGTGACAGTCAGTGCCGGACGCTCGCGAAGCGCGAGCGCAGGTCGGCCGCTGTCGCCGGAACCAGCGGTCGCTCGGCCTCGCCCGTCCAGCGCATCAGGGAAAGGTCCGCCGTCTGCCGGCCGTCGACCTTGGCGTTGGCCGCCACATAGACGAGGCCGCCGCCGACCGGCTGGAAGCCGACGTCGGCCTTCTGGCTCCAGCCACGCACGCCGCTGGCCTCGTCCTTCAGGCCATCGGCGGCCAGAGGCAGCAGCCTGCCCTGCTCCCAGCCCCTGCCCTGCGGCCCCGGTACGCCGACCAGGTCGCCCGTGACCGGCGCAGCCTCCGCGTCGACCGCGAACAGCAGATAGTTGGGAAAGGCCGGCTTGGCGCCCTGGTAGACGCCCATGAACCAACGCTGCTGTGTCTCGTCATAGGCAAGGGTCTGCACGCCGAAGCGGGTGTTGCCGGTGCGCACGAACACCTTGTCGCGCGGCGCGGCCGGACCCTCGTGATGCGGCGCGGCCTCCGACAGCGGCCTGGCCAGCTTCGCCCAGTCGGCGACGTCGTACTGCAGCAGCACCTGGTGGTCGTTGTCGGTGCGACCGTTGTCGCCATAGATGCCGTAGGCGACGGTCAGATAGCGCGGACCGTCGCTGCGCCCGAAGGCCGGCCCGAAGCTGACGCCGTCGATGCCCGAGCAGCCGTAGCGATGATCGCCTGTCCTGGCCGTATCGCCATCGAACCTGCCGTCGCCATTCAGGTCGGCGGCGTAGTCCTTGGTCACCTCGGACAGGTGGACGGTGCGGAAGAGATCGCCATCGGCGGCCTTCATGCCTTCCCGGTCCAGCCGGGAAACGTCGATCACGGCGATGTAGAAGGCCTGATCCTTCTTGTACTCCAGCGAGCCGTACAGCCTGCCGTCCTCGGGGTTGAAGTCGAGGTCGCCCAGGTGCCCGGTCCAGCCGACCAGGGTCCCCACCAACTTGCCCTCGAAGTCGTACTTCGCCAGCAGGTTGGTGAAGGAGTAATAGACGTAGCCGCCCTTCATATCGACGGCCACGCCCTGCACATGGCCCGAGGCCCAGGTCCCGCCGTTCTGGGTAAGGGGTGGAACCGGCGGCGCGGCCGCCGCCGGCTGGGCGAGCGCCAGAACGCCGGCGGCGAGCAGCAGCGAAAGACGCGTCTTCATCCTGGGGAACCGGGCGCTGGCGGAACGGGAAATCGCCCTCTAGCGCCCGTCCGTGACGGTCCGGCGACAGCGTCGGCTGGGCCGTAGGTCACTGTCCGCGCCCAGGCGCCTCAATAGAACGCCACGTCGTCGAGTTCGAACCACAGCTTGGTTCCTGCCGCGCGCTCGCCCTCGACGCCGACCTGCAGCAGGTCGGTTCCGGTGAAGGCCGGGGCCTCGCCACGCACGGCGACCGGCTTGAAGGCGGTGAACGGCAGCTCCACGCCCTTCCACCGCGGGCCGGCCTCGACCTTGGCCGTCCAGCGCCCGGTCGCACCGACCAGGGTCACCACATAGGGTCCGCCATCTCCGCGAAGGGCGAACTTCAGTCCCTTGAACGCGGTGGCGTCGGCCGGAACCACCGAGCCCTGGGTCAGCGGCAGCAGCACGCCGGCCGAAGCGTCGTCCTTGGTGGCCATGCGCGCGCCGACGCTCAGCACCTTGCCGCCGCCCTCGCGGGTGATGACCTGCGAGACTTCCAGGCTGCGATCGCGACCGCCGTCGAAGTCGTCAAGGCGCAGGGTGTCGAGGCTGGTGCGGCCGTCGGCGCGCTCGAAGTCGTCGATCAGCGCGGTCGCCTTGATCGCCGGCGGCGTCAGCCTGTCGTTGGCCGGGGCGCGCACGGCGCCGGGACCGAACACCGCCTGGCCGTCGAGGAACACCCGCTCGGTCCTGCGGACGTCCGTGATGGTCTCCCACGGCTTGCCGGCCACCAGCACGAAGTCGGCGCGCTTGCCGACCTCCAGCGTGCCGCGATCGGCGAGCAGGTTCATGGCCTGGGCGCTGGTGGCGGTGCCGGCCACGAGGGCCTGCGACGGGGTCAGGCCCGCCTGCACCAGGAGCTCAAGTTCGCGCAGGGTCGAGGGACCGTGCGGCGTGCCCGGCATGCCCGCGTCCGTGCCCAGGGCCACCGGCACGCCGGCGTCGAACAGCGCCTTCGCATTGCCCAGGGCGTAGCCGAACTTGCGGCGCGCCTGCACATTGCGCGGGCTGTCGGGATCGGCTGGCGGCTTGGCGCCGGGCTTGACCGGCTCATAGACCGCCAGGGTCGGGGCGTCGAACAGGCCAGAGGCCTTGATCGCCGCGATCGCATCGGCGTCCAGCGGCGCGTCCTGCAGGCTGTGGGCGATGACGTCGACGCCGCTGGCAGCCGCCACCTTGCCGCGCTCGACCGTGACCGTGTGGGTCAGGACCTTCAGATTGTGCTTGTGGGCCGCCTCGGTCAGGGCCTTCAGCGTCCAGGCGTCCATGCTGGTGTTGTCGGGCGCGCTGCCATAGCGCCAGCCGTCGGTGAAGGCCTTGATCGCGTCGGGCCTGTAGGCGGCGATCTCCTCGACCGCGAGCCGGGCGCTCTCGGGGGTGTCGACCCAGCGGGTGGTGGCCTGATCGGCCCAGTCTGCGCCGTGACCGCCCGGCGTGCTCATCCGTGCGACGAAATTGACGTGCGGCGCGGTCAGGGTCCCGAGCCACGCCCGACGCGGTGCGAAGCTCTCCGGCTGCTGATGGAAGTCGTTCACCGTCGTCACGCCCGAGGCCAGGTAGGCGTCGGCGATCTTCGGCGTCACGGCCGGCGCCCCCGCCGGGGTCCAGTGGGTGTGGACGTCGAACAGACCCGGGATCAGCGCCGCGCCCTTGGCGTCGACGATCGTCGCCCCCTTGGGCGCCTTCACCTTGGGACCGACCGCCAAAATCCGCCCTTCCTTGACCACTAGCGTCCCGCGATAGGGCGCAGCGCCCGTGGAGTCGAAGATCTCGGCGTTGACCACCGCCAGGGGCCGGGTCTGGGCGGCGGCGATCGAGGGCGACAGCGCCGCGGCGCACAGGCCGCCGAGCAGGAAGCGGGCGGAACGCGATGTCATGGGATTTCCCTTGAACTCATGGAAGGAAGGCCCCGGGCCGCGCCTGGCCCGGGGGTTTGGGCGCGGGCCTAGAACCGCTTCTTGACGTTGAAGTACCAGTAGCGACCGTACGGCGTGTAGATCGTGCCGTCGTAGCCGGCCGCGCTCAGCGGCGGCTGCTCGTCGGTGACGTTGCGCACGCCGATCCGCACCCTGGTCTGGAACTCCGCCACGTCGACCTCGCCGTAGAGGTTGCCGGTCAGGGTCGAGTCGACCACCCACGACTGGCCCGAGCTGTCGATCAGGGCGGTGTCGTCATAGTCGCCGATGTATTGGGTGAAGCCGCCGACCGTGAAGCGGTCGTAGCGCCAGGTCAGGGCCGCCGACCACTTCCATTCCGGCTTGCCGTTCTGGCGCAGCAAATCACCGCCGCCGGTGATGGTGGTGCCCGCGTTGATCGTGCCGTCCGACCGGGCCTTCAAGAGCTCGGCGATGCCCGGCGACGGCGACTGGTAGTACTTCAGCAGGTGGGCGACGTTGACGTTCAGATCGAAGTCGCCGAACCGGTCGGTGCCCAGCTTCCACAGGAAGCCGAAGTCCAGCCCCTCGACCACCTGCGGCTGGAGGTTGGTGTACTTGTCGTTGACGTACAGCACCTGGCCGGCGGCGCTCAGGCCCGTGCCCGCGAAGGCGGCGATATCGTCGGCGGTCGCCGCCGCGCGCACTACGTTCGGATTGCTCGAACCCTGCTGGCGCAGCAGGTAGTCGAGGATCAGGGCGTTGCCCTCGCCGAACACGCCGATCAGGCCCGTCTGCTTCACCTTCCAGTAGTCGGCGGTGAAGGTCAGGCGGCCGAAGGCCTCGGGCACGAACTTCGGCTCGAACACCACGCCGTACGACAGGGTTTCGGACTCTTCGGGCTCAAGGTCGGGATTGCCCGCCCGCCGCGCCGTGGTCAACTGCGAGCGCGAGCACGACGAGAAGGCGCCGATCCGGCCCGATCGCAGGTCGGCCTCGCAGAAGGCGTAGTCGGTGCGGGTGTTCGAGCGCGAGATCACCGAGGCGTTGATCTGCTCCAGGTTCGGCGCGCGGAAGCCCTGGGCCCACGAGCCGCGGAAGCGCACGCCGTCGATCACGTCCCAGGCCAGGGCGACCTTGGGCTTGGCGGTGTCGCCGAAGTCGCTGTAGCGCTCGTAGCGGCCGGCCAGCTGCCCTTCCAGGCGGTGGACCAGCGGGATCGACATCTCAGGCGAGACCAGCGGCACGGCCAGTTCCAGATAGGCCGAGCCCACCGTGCGGTGACCCTTGGTGTCGGGGTTGATGCTGGAGTTGATCAGGTCGCTCAGCACCGCCCCGCTGGTCGGGTCGGTGAAGGTGGTCGTGCCGTCGATGCGGCCGTCGCGGTCGTCCAGCTGGGTCTCGCGGCGGAATTCGACGCCCGAGGCGATCCCCAGGTCGCCGCCCGGCAGGGTCAGGAGGTCAGGCCGCGAGACCTTGAAGTCCCACAGCGCCAGGGTGCTCTTGGTGCGGCGGATGGTCTTGACGCGGATGGCGTCGATGGCCGCCTGGCTGTTGCGGGTGCTGTCGGGACCGCTGGTGTAGGTCAGGTCCGAGCCGTTGAAGACGTTGTAGGCGTCGGGCGTCGACAGGGCGAGCTGGGCGTAGAGCTTGGTGGTCGAGATGTTGTCGGCCACGTCCTCGGCGGTGGCCTCGGAGTAGACGAAGGCCGACTCCCAGTCGAAGCCGAACTTCTCGCCGCGCAGGCCGCCCAGCACGCGGTACTGCTTGTTGGTGACGTCCACCTCCGTCAGGCCAAGGTCGGCGAAGGTGTAGCCGCGCAGGGTCACCGCCAGGCCCGAAGCCGGGACGTTCAGGTTCGGCAGGCGGTTGGGATTGACCGAGCCGTTGGCGAAGACCGTCGGGCCGAACGGGTTCCAGTAGTTGCTGGCCGGGATGGTGATCACCCCCGACGACAGGGTCTGGATCGGCGCCTGCCCGGCGTTGGTCTTGGCCTGGTAGATCCCCAGCTCGCCAAAGGCCGTGACGCTGTCGTTGATCTCGTACTTGCCGGTGGCGAACAGGTTGGCGCGCTTGACCGACGGGATCACCGTCGTGCCCAGCGAGGCGGCGTCGAAGCGTAGGTCGCGATCGACGCCCGAGGTCGCCAGGGCCCCGTCGTCGATGCACAGTCCGTTGCCGATGTTCAGCTGGCAGCCCGAGAAGGTGGTCGGCTGGATGTGGAAATAGCCGGCGCTGCTGGTCAGGGCCGTCGTCCCCTGCCGCACCGTGCCGAAGCTCTGCGGCGTCTGCAGATAGGCCCAGGGCGTAGTGGTGCTGCGGCCGTACAGGCTGGTCGCGCCGGCGAAGCGGGTGTCGGCGAACAGGGCGCGCCGGTCGGCCGAGGCGGTGTAGGCCTGCTCGTAGGAGCGCAGGTGCGAGCGCTCGTCATAGGAGAAGAAGGCGCTGACATTGCCGCGGCCGCCGGCGAAGTTGTGGCCGCCATAGGCGTTGAAATTGTACTCCTTGAGGTTCGTGCCCTCGGCGAAGCCGTACTGGGCCGAGACGTCCAGCCCCTCCAGGTCGTCGCGCAGCACGGTGTTGACCACGCCCGCCACCGCGTCGGCGCCGTAGATGGCCGCCGCGCCGTCGCGCAGCACTTCCAGACGGCGAAGGCCCGTCACCGGAATGGCGTTGGAGTTGTAGGTCAGCACCGGCACCAGGTTGTCGTTGGCCTGGCTGGTCGGGTGGGTCACCACCCGGCGGCCGTTCAGCAGCACCAGGGTGTTGCCGATCCCCAGGTTGCGCAGGTTCACCGAGCCGACGTCACCGCGGGCGCTGTTGCTGGTGCCCGGCAGGTACTGCGAGTTGAAGTTGACGTCGCCCATCTGCGGGATGGCGCGGAACAGGTCATCGCCCGAGACCGCCCCGGTCGCCTGGATCTGATCCTCGCCGACGACCGTGACCGGCAGGGCGGCGGTGACCTTGGCGCCCTTGATCTGGGAGCCGACGACGGTGATCTCCTCGACGGTGGCGGCCTCGCCCTCCTGGGCGTAGGCGTGCGCCGACAGCACGGCGGCGCAAAGGGTCGTGGTCGCCAACAGGGCGACGCGCAGGCGAGTGTTCATGGTATCCCCTCCAGAACTGCGACCCGACGCTCCCCGCCGGGGAAGCGCGCCCGCAATCCACATTTCAGGAAATGCCGGCGCATCGTCCCGATGCTGAGGAAACGAACAGGTCGTGCCGGATCATTGCCGGCGCCGGTCAATTCCCACCGACTCGATGGGAATTGAATTCGAGATTTTCTGAACCGCTTGCGACCAAGTTTGCCGTCGCTCCGTCAAAAAATGGGTTGGAACGGCAATTTTCACCACGCGCCGTTCGCACCGGGCTTCAGGTCCGCGGGACGTGGAACGCGGTTTCGGCGCCGGATCATGCTTCGCCGATCAGTTCCGGAAACCCGCTGCCGGCGTCGCCGTGCGCGCATGATCAAACGACGTTATCCCAGTTGCCGGTGTGATGATCAGCACCTTCCGGAAACCTCTGGCCGGCGCCCTGAAATGTGGCGTGCGTATACGAACTAGGCCCACAAAGCCCTTCCGCGCGCCCTCCCCCATTGCCGAACCCGTCGCCCTGATCAACGCTGAACCGCGGTCAAAACCGCTGTTCAGTCTAGTATTCGCGTTCCAACGACAAGAACACGATTAGGGCGGACCCCACGAAGGAGCCATCAGTCATGCATTGACTATGCGGAGAGGGGCACTAGTGAACAATAATCTCAAAAAGATTCTGACCGCGAGCATTTCGACTCTTTCGATCGCTCTGAGCGCTTCCACCATCGCACATGCGGCCGAGCCTGCGCCGGATCCTTCCGTCGAACTCGACACCGTCATCGTCACCGGCACGCGCCAGACCGGCCTGCGGGTCGCCGACAGCCCGGCCCCCGTCCAGGTGGTCGACACCGCCACCCTCGAGCGCACCGGTCAAGTCGACCTGCGCCTGGGCCTGGCCAACCTGGTGCCGTCGTTCAACGCCCAGGCCTTCGGCGGCGACACCGCCAACCTGACCCTGTCGGCGCGCCTGCGCGGCCTGTCGCCGAACCAGGCGCTGGTTCTGATCAACGGCAAGCGCCGCCACACCACCGGCAACCTCGCCGTGCTGTCGGGCCCCTACCAGGGCGCGGCGGCGGCCGACCTCGGCTTCATCCCGATGGCCTCGATCGGCCGGATCGAGGTGCTGACCGACGGCGCCGCGGCCCAGTACGGCACCGACGCCATCGCCGGCGTCGTCAACATCATCCTCAAGAAGTCGGAGTCCGGCGGCGCGATCTCGGCCACCGGCGGCGAGTATTTCGACGGCGGCGGCAAGACCGCCTCGTTCTCGGCCAACCTGGGCACGGCCCCGACCGAGAACAGCTATCTGAACTTCACGGTCGAGAGCAAATACCACGGCTTTTCCAACCGCGGCCTGCCCGACCAGCGCGTCTACAACCCCGCCAGCCCCGGCTACTCGGCCGCCAACAACGCCGTCGAGAGCCAGATCAAGGGCTATCCGAACCTGAACCTGATCTCGGGCGACGCCGAGTACCGGATGCACGTCCTGGCCTTCAACGGCGGGGTCGAGCTGCCCGGCGACTTCGAGGTCTATTCGTTCGGCACCTACGGCCACAAGGACGCCTCGGCCTACGAGAACTACCGCCGCTACAACCGCATCCAGGGCAGGATGGGCGCGACCGACCGGCCGTTCCCCAACGGCTTCAGCCCGCGCGAACGGATCATCGAGGACGACTACGCCATGACGCTGGGCCTATCCGGCGTCGTCGCGGGCTGGAACTTCGACCTCAGCGCCACCTACGGCAAGGACGACATCGAGGTCCGCGTCGAGGACTCGGCCAACGCCAGCCTCTACACCGACACCTCGACCCTCACGACCAGGGGCTTCACCCCGACCTCGTTCCACGCCGGCAGCTGGCAGACCACCCAGTGGACCAACAACCTCGACCTGTCGCGCGGCTTCGACGTGGGCCTGGCGACGCCTCTGGACGTGGCCCTGGGCGTCGAGCAGCGCCGTGACACCTATGCCATCGGGGCCGGCGACGCGGCCTCCACCTACAAGGAAGGCTCGCAGTCCTATCCAGGCTTCTCCAAGACCGACGCAGGCGGCCACAGCCGCACCAGCTGGGCGCTCTACACCGACCTGGCCGTCTCGCCGGTCACGCCGTGGAAGGTCGACGTGGCCCTGCGCTACGAAGACTTCAGCGACTTTGGCGACACCACGGTCGGCAAGCTGACCAGCCGCTACGACTTCAACGAGATGTTCGCCGTCCGCGGCACGGTCAGCACCGGCTTCCGCGCCCCGACCCTTGCGGAGTCGTTCTACTCGGCCACCAACGTCTCGCCGACCTCGGCCTTCGTGCAGCTGGCTCCCAACTCGGCCGCCGCCGCCCTGCTGGGCATCGAAAAGCTGAAGCCCGAGAAGTCCACCAACTACAGCTTCGGCGTCGTGGCCCACCCGCTGCCCAAGCTGACGGCCACGATCGACGTCTACCGCATCAAGCTGGAAGACCGGATCTTCGGCTCCAGCTCGGCCTACGGCTTGCGCAACGGCGTGGTGGTGAACCCCAACGTCAACGCCGCCATCGCCGCCAACGGCAACGTGCTGGACAGCACCGTCACCAGCACCGGCATCAACATCTTCTCCAACGGCCTGGACACCCGCACCACGGGCGTCGACGTCGTGGTGTCCTATCCGACCGACCTGGGCGACTTCGGCCGCATCGACTGGACGCTGAGCGGCAACTACAACAAGACCAAGATCACCAAGGTCAAACCCGCCCCCGCCCCCCTTGGCGTGACCAGTGCGGCCTTCCCGACCGGCCAGGTCCTGTTCGCCGGCAACGCCGCCTCGCTGCTCGAGACCGCCGCGCCCAAGTACAAGATCGGCCTCAACGGCCTCTACAGCTTCGGCCCGGTCACGGTCAGCCTGACCGAGACCTTCTACGGCAAGGCTTCGGCCCTGGCCGATCCGGGCACCGGTCCGCTGCTCGACACCGTGGTCAGCGCCACCGCCCTCACCGACCTGGAGATCGCCTACAAGTTCCCCGTCGGGGTCACCGCCGCGATCGGCGCCAACAACCTGTTCAACGAGTATCCGGACAAGTTCTCGGCGGCCTTCCAGTCGGCCTGCATCGCCTCCGGCGGCGGCTGCGTGACCCAGTATCCGGCCTTCTCGCCGTTCGGGATCAACGGCGGCTACTACTACGGGCGCCTAACCTACAGCTTCTAGGTCGCCCCTCCACCGCATCCGAACCGAGGGAGTCGGGCGTCCGCCCGGCTCCCTTTTCCGAAAGGTTCGACGGGAGCGCGGTCCTCGCGCCCCAACTTCGCCCAAGCCGCGATCAGGGCGCCCAAGCAGGCGGCACAACGCCGTTCCGCGACAGGCGGGCCGTCCTGGCCGGCTTAAAGGGATTGCCCCGCCGGGACGGGGCTTTCGAGATGGAACCGCCGCCGAAACATCCGGCAGGCGGACAAGAGCACGGGGTGGCGTATGGACGGTCGAGCGACTTCGGCATCTGGCGCGGTTCTGACGCGCCGACGGTTTTTCGAGAGCCTGGCGGCCTATGGCGGGATGTCCCTGGCCATGGCCGGCATGGACGCCCTGGGCTACGGCTTCGCCTCGGCCCAGGCCGCGCCGCCTCCACTGGAGGGCGGCGGAAAGGGGGTCAAGGTGGTGGTGCTGGGCGCAGGCCTGGCGGGCCTGACCGCCGCCTTTGAGCTGACCAAGCACGGCTACGAGGTGCAGGTGCTGGAGGCCCGCGACTTCGCCGGCGGCCGCTGCCAGACCGCCCGCAAGGGCTTCCGCCACGTCGACCTGCTGGGCAACGACCAGACCTGCCAGTTCGACGAGGGCCTCTACATCAACCACGGCCCGTGGCGGATCCCGTATCACCACCGCTCGACCCTGCACTACACCAAGCTCCTGGGCGTGCCGCTGGAGAGCTTCGTCAACGACAACGACGCGGCCTATGTCTATTTCGAGAAGGGCGAGGGTCCGCTGAAGGGCAAGGCGGTGCGCAAGGCCGAGATCGCCGCCGACGCCCGCGGCCACGCCGCCGAGCTGATGGCCAAGGTCGCCTCCAAGGGCGGCCTGGACGGCGCCTTCACGACGCAGGATCGCGAACTCTTCGTCGCCTACATGGTCAACGAGGGCCGCCTCTCGCCGACGGACCTGGCCTATACCGGCGCCGACGGCCGCGGCTTCGACGTCCACCCCGGCGCCGGCGTCTCGCCCGGTCCCGGCAAGCCCTCGACCCCGCGCAGCATGGCCGACGTGCTGCATTCGGGCGCCTGGCGCACCCTGACCTCGGTCGCCGGCTACGAGCAGCAGCGCACCATGCTCCAGCCGATCGGCGGCATGGACCAGCTGGCCAAGGCCTTCGAGCGCGAGGTGGCCGACAAGATCAGCTATTCCTGCGTGGTCGAGACCATCGGCCAGGACGCCAAGGGCGTGAAGATCGGCTATCGCGACGCCGCCGGAAAGAAGGCCCAGGTCGTCGCCGACTACTGCATCTGCACCATTCCGCTCAGCGTGCTGCGCAATGTCGACCTGCAGGCCTCCAAGCCGTTCAAGGCGGCGATGGAGGGCGTGGCCTACGCCCCGGTCAACAAGATCGGCCTGCAGATGAAGCGCCGCTTCTGGGAAGAGGACCACTTCATCTACGGCGGCCACATCTACAACGACATGCCCGGCATCGGCACGATCAGCCTGCCCTCGACCGGCTGGCAATCGCAGAAGGGCGTGCTGCTGGGCTACTACTCGTTCGGCGGCGAGGCCGCGAGGATCAGCGCCAAGACCCCGGCCGAGCGCGCCGCCTTCGCCGTGGCCGGCGGCCAGAAGGTGTTCCCCGAATACGCCGACAGTTACGAGAACGCCTTCTCGTTCTGCTGGCACCTGGCCGAGCACAATCTGGGCGGCTGGGCCGAGTGGGGCGAGGAAGGCCGCAAGACCGCCTATCCGGTGCTGTGCGAGCCCGACGGCCGCCTCTACCTGGCCGGCGAGCATCTGAGCTATCTCGGCGGCTGGCAGGCCGGGGCCATCGAGTCCGCCTGGCAGCAGATCGCCAAGCTGCACGCCCGCGTCCGCGCCGCGTGATGAACGCCATCCAGACCCTCGGAGACCTGATGCTTCGCCACGCTTTCCCGGCGCTCGCCGCTTTCGGCCTCGTCGTCGGCGCCGCCTCGTCCGCCCTCGGCGCCCCTCCCGGCCAGACCCTCTACGCCGACAACTGCTCGGCCTGCCACCAGGCCACCGGCAAGGGCGTCAAGGGCGCCTTTCCGGCCCTGGCCGGCTCGCCGCTGGTGCAGGGCGACGGCAAGGCCATGGCCGGCGTCGTGCTGAACGGCCGGGCCGGCATGCCCGCCTTCAAGGACGACCTGTCCGACGCCGAGCTGACCGGCCTTCTGAACTATGTCCGCACCGCGTGGGGCAACAAGGGCAAGCCCGTCAGCTTCGCCGACGTCTCGGGCGTCCGCGCCCAGTCCAAGGCCGGCGCCAAGGCGCGCGGCCTGCAGGCCCACTAGTCCCGCGCCCTCGGATTTCGGTCCAGGTTGAGTTCCCCAGGAGAGAAACGCCCAATGAAACGCCTCGCCCTCGCCCTCGTGGCGACCGCCGCCGTCAGCACGCCCGCCCTGGCCCAGGAGATCGTCCGCGGCGGCGACCCCAAGTCGGCCATCGCCAGCGTGGTCACCGTGCCGGCCGGCTACGACACCATCTATGTCAGCGGCATGACCCCGCCGGTGGTCGACGCCAAAGCGACCGGCGTGGCCAAGTTCGGCGACACCAAGACCCAGACCATCGGCGTCATCAAGCGCCTGGAAGACGCGCTCAAGAGCCAGGGCGCGACCCTTTCGGACGTGGTGATGATGCGCGTGCTGCTGGTCGGCGACCCGGCCAAGGAGGGCAAGATGGACTTCGCCGGCATGATGGAGGGCTACAAGACCTTCTTCGGCACGGCCGAGCAGCCCAACAAGCCCTCGCGCATCACCAGCCAGGTCACCGCCCTGGTCGCCGACGGCATGCTGGTCGAGATCGAGGTCCAGGCCGCCCGCAAGCCGAAGAAGTAGCCGCGGCCGGCCAATAAGGGGTCGGGAAACGCAAGCGCTCCGGACGGTTTGGCGACATCATCGCCGGACTGTCCGGACACTGCGAGGAAGGCCGCCCCGATGAGCTGCACCCACCTGTCGACCATCGCCGTCGTGACGCCCAGCGCAGACGGCTGCGAGGAATGCCTCAAGACCGGCGGCTGGTGGGTGCACCTGCGCCTCTGCCGCGCCTGCGGCCACGTCGGCTGCTGCGACCAGTCGCCCAGCCGTCACGCCAGCGCCCACTTCGCCGCCACCCAGCACCCGATCATCGAGGGCTACGACCCGCCGGAGGGCTGGGGCTGGTGCTATGTCGACGAGGTGATGTTCGATCTTTCCGAGTACAAGACGCCCCACCCGCGCCCGATCAAGCGGTGGGTCGAGGGGTAAGACCGTAGCGCCTTCCCGCCCTTGAGTGCTACACGCCCGCCCGCAACTCACTCCGGAATTCAGAGACAAGCGGGCGATGATCCAACCTGGCGCGACCTTCAAGGACAACCTTCAGCAACTGCCGGCCGTCGAAGGCGTGCAGCGCATCGACCTGGTCGACGCCGGCGGGACCGTGGTCGCCAGCATCGAGAACCAGCCGGGCAAGCAGGGCTCGCTGGCCGTCTATCAGTATCTGAACCAGGCTTTCGGCGCCCTGGACGCCAAGGCCGCCGAGCACGGCCTGGCGGTGTTCGCCGAGCACACCGCCGACGCGCGCCAGCGTCCCGGCGCGCACCCCAATGTCGACCGCCTGCTGGCGATCGCTGGCGGCGAAGCGCCGCTCGAGATCGTGATCGTCGCCGGCTGATCCTGACCGGACGCCGAGCCGGCGTCCCTAGACCGCCCGCAGCGCTTCCAGGTCCCGGTGGATCGCAGAGACCACCACCGAGCCCTCGCCCACCCCGGCGGCGACCCGCTTGATTGAGCCCGAGCGCACGTCGCCCACGGCGTAGACGCCCGGGCGATGGGTCTCGTAGGCCGAGCGGGCGGTGGGGGCCTGGCCGCTCTCGCCGGTCAGGACGAAGCCGCGCTCGTCCAGGTCGAGGCAGCCGCGCAGCCAGTCGGTGTTGGGCTCGGCGCCGATCATCACGAACAGCGCGCCCGCGTCGACCACCGTCTCCTCGCCGCTGCGATGGTCGGTCCAGCCGATCCGGCTCAGGGTGCGTTCGCCTTCCAGCCGCGAGACCTCGCTGAACGGATGCAGGGTGATGCGGGCCGAGCCCTCGATGCGCTGGACCAGATAGTCCGACATGGTCGCCGCCAGCCCCTCGCCGCGCACCAGCATGTGCACATGGCCGACGGTGCGCGACAGGAACATCGCCGCCTGGCCGGCCGAGTTGCCGCCGCCGACCACCACCACCGCCTGGCCCCGGCAGAGGTCCGACTCCATGGCCGTGGCGGCATAGTGGATCGCCTGGCCGTCGAAGCGGTCATAACCCGCAACGTCCAGCTTGCGGTAGCGCGCGCCCGAGGCGATCACCACCACCCGCGCCTGCAGGGTCTGGCCGTCCTCCAGCTTCAGCCGGTAGGGGCGCTTGTCGCACTCGACCCCGACCACCGCCCGCGACACCGCCAGCCGCGCGCCGAACTTCTGGGCCTGCACCTGGGCGCGGCCGGCCAGGGCCTGGCCCGATATACCGGTGGGAAAGCCCAGATAGTTCTCGATCTTCGAGCTGGCGCCGGCCTGGCCGCCGGGCGCCATGCCCTCGACGATGACGGTCGCCAGCCCTTCCGAGGCCGCATAGGTCGCGGCCGACAGGCCCGCCGGCCCGGCCCCGACCACCGCCACGTCGAACACCTCGTCGGGGTCGAAGCGCTCGGTCATGCCCAGGCGATCGGCCAGGTCCATGGTGTCGGGATTGAGCAGCAGGCTGCGGTCGGGCAGCACCACGGCCGGCAGGTCGGCGACATCCAGGCCGTGACGGCCCATGCAGCCGGTCGCGGCCTCGTCGTGCTCCACGTCGACCAGCCGCAGCGGATAGCCGTTGCGCACGGCGAAGCGCTCGATGCGCAGGGTGTCGGGGTCGTCGGGCCGGCCGATCAGCACGATCCCGGCCTCGCCGTGATGCAGGAAGCCCATGCGGCGCAGGATGAAGGCCCGCATGACGATCTCGCCGATGTCGGGCTCGGCCGCCATCATCCGCGGCACGTCGCGGTTGGCCACCCGCACCACCCGGCCGTCGACCAGCGCCCGGGCGCTGACCAGCAGGGCCCGGGCGTTGACCTGGTCGAGCTCGCCGCTGAACTGGCCCGGGCCGTGGATCGTCAGGATTTCGTCGTCGCCCTCCTCGCCGCTGCGGGTGATGCTGACCTGCCCGTCCAGCACCAGGAAGAAGTCGGCCCGCCGGTCGCCGCGCCGAAACAGCACCTGGCCCTGGGCGATCGCCTCCTCGACGCCATAGCCCGAAAGCCGTCGCACCATGTCGGGCGACAGCACGGGAAAGATCTGGGCGGTGCGGGCGTAGGGATCGTCGGCGGCGAGCGGTCTGCCTGCTAGAGGGTCGTTCACGGCGGGGTCTCCTGATCGTGCGACCCTAGTTCACGGAACGCGGCGAGGCGACGTCTTGAATGGAAACGGCGCCGCGTTCAGGCGCGGTGCGCGGGGCCACGGCAAGGAACGCCGTCAGGGCCAGCAGGGCGGCGGTCGCGGCGCTGAGCGCCAGTTTCTGGACGCCGGTCATAAGGGCGCTCTTGTCGAAAGGAGGCGGCCCCGCCCGCCGCCTGGGGGCGCGGCGGGCGGGGCCTTGCGGAACCTTCGCCTGGGGGGAAAGGCGGCGCAGATTCCGAGCGGGTCGGAGCCTTAGCTGCGGTCGCGGCGGCCGGACTCGAACAGGAACCAGACGCGCTTTTCGGTCTCGTCGATCCAGTTCTCCAGCAGGCTGGCGGTGGCGATGTCGCCGTGCTCGTCGCACAGCGAATGGACGGCGCGCATGGCCGCGGCCAGGCCGCCGTTGTCGTCGCGCAGCTCGGCCAGCATGTCGTGCGGCTCCACATAGTCGGCGTCGTTGTCCAGCACCCGCTGGGCGCGGGCGATGTGGCCGATCGAGCGCAGGGTCGCGCCGCCCAGCTTGCGCACGCGCTCGGCGATCGGGTCGGTCATCGCGTAGAGCTCGTCGCCCTGCTCGTCGAACATCAGGTGATAGTCGCGGAAGTGCGGGCCCGAGACGTGCCAGTGGAAGTTCTTGGTCTTGATGTAGAGCGCGAAGACGTCGGCCAGCAGGGCGGTCAGGCCGGCGGAGATGTCCTTGGCGGCGGCCTCGCCCAGGCCGGTGGGCGTGGTCAGCGGGGCCAGGCGCCGGGCGCGGGCGATTTCGGTGTCCATGGGTCGTCTCCTGCGAAGGGCGGGGCCTGGCCGCGCCGTTGAAGATCATCCTGCGCCACAAACCTTCGGCGCTCTTGGCGCGAGACGCGCCGGCTTGAACGTCGGCGCCGCCTCAGACCTCGTCAGCTCAGGCTCGGCGAAGCGAACCCATGACCAGGGACCGGCCCCACGGCCGGTTTTCGCGTCGCCAGACGTTGGGGGTCTGACCGATGTAGCGGCGGAACAGGCGCGTCAGGTGGGCCTGGTCGGCCAGGCCGCAGACGGCGGCGATGTGGGCCAGGCTCTCGTCGGTCTCCAGCATCATCGCCTGGGCGTGCTCCAGCCGCCGGCGCATGATGTAGGCGTGCGGCGTCTCGTCGGTGCTGACCTTGAAGGCCCGGCAGAAATAGCTGGCCGACAGCCCCACCCGCGCGGCCAGCGCGCCGACAGAGACGCTGACGCCGATATTGGCCTCCACATGGACCGCCACCGCCCGGATCTGCCAGCCGGCCAGGCCGCCGCGCGCCGGCCCCGTGGACCGCACCCGCGAACCCGGCAGGAAGCTGCGCTCCTCTCGCGGCGCGGCGCTATTGAGCACCACCGCCAGCCGATCCAGCATCTCGCGGGCCGAGCCGACGTCCGCGTCGAGGGCGGCCAGCGCCTGCTCGACCAGCCAGATCGCCTGGGGCGGGGTCTTCTGGGTGTCGATGGTCTGCAACATGGCTCCGGTCTCCTGCCGCCTTGGATGACCGCAACCCTAGCGAGGCCTGCTCGCGACACACACCGTACGGACGTTCACCGGGCGTATCGACTTGGTTGGCACGCCCCAGACCTTGGTATGGGGTCCCGGCCTGGGGCAGGCTTGCGCTATGAATCGCCTGATGCGCTTCTCGCCCTTTCCTTCGTCCCGCCCCTCGCCGCTGGGGCGCCGCCTGCGCCTGGGCGGCGCGGCCCTGATCGCCGCGGCGGTGTTCGTGATCGACACCTTCACCCCGCTCTCCAGCGCGGTGGCGGTGCTCTACGTCCTGGTGCTGCTTCTGGTCGGCGAGGAGCTGCCGGGCCGCAGGCTCTGGGTGGTCACCCTGGCCTGCGCGGCCATGGCCACGATCAGCTTCGCCTTCGCCCATGGCGAGGACGTGGAGCTGGCGCCGACCCTGCGCCTGCTGGTCAGCCTGGCCGCGCTGGGCGTGGCGGCCTTCCTGACCGGCCGCAACCTAGCGGCCCGCGAGATCCTCCAGGCCCAGGCCCGGCTGCTCGACGTCACCTCCGACGCCATCTTCATCCGCGACGCGCAAGGACGGATCACATTCTGGAACCGGGGCGCCGAGCGGCTCTACGGCTGGGATCGCCGGGAGGCCTTGGGTCAGGACGCCCACCGCCTGCTGGAAACCGCCCTGCCCGCCCCGCCCGGAGAGATCGCCGCCCACGTGGCCCGCGACGGCGCCTGGCAGGGCGAGGTGACCCAGCGCCGCAAGGACGGCGCGGTCCTGACCGTACTCAGCGAATGGATCCTCGAGCGCGACGCCGAAACCGGCGCCCACGCCCTGCTGGAAAGCAACACCGACATTTCCGACCTGCGTCGCGCCGACGAGGCCCTGCGCCGCAGCGAGGCCCGCTACCGCACCATCTTCAACACCCTGGCGGTGTCGATCTGGGAGCACGATTTCCGCCCGGTGAAGGCCGCCCTCGACGACCTGCGCGCCCAGGGCGTGACGGACCTGGCCGAGCACCTGGCCCGCAACCCCGAGGTCGCCCGCCAGATCAAGGCCAGGGTCGGCATCACCGACGTCAACGCCACGGCCCTGAAGATGATGGGCGTCGCCGACAAGGCCGGCTTCTTCCAGCGCCTGGACGAGCTGCTGCCCGAAACCGACGACAGCTTCGCCCAGTTCCTGATCGCCTTCGACGCCGGCGCCCCCCGCTTCGAGACCGAAACCACCGTGCGCAGCCGCACCGGCGAGCTGATCCCGGTGATGGTCGCCCTGAACTTTCCGCCGGACGCCCAGGGGCTCGACCGCGTCCAGGCCTCGATCGTCGACCTGACCGAGCAGCGGCGTATGCAGGAGCGGCTGGACCGCGCCCGGTCCGAGCTGGAGCACGCCCTGCGGGCGGCGACCCTGGGGGTGCTGTCGGCCTCGATCGCCCATGAGGTCAACCAGCCCCTGGCGGCCATCTCCAACGCCGCCGGCGCGGCCCAGCGCTGGCTCGACCGCGAGACCCCCGATCTCGACGAGGCCAAAGAAGCGGTCGCCGACGTCGTCCACGCCGCGGCCCACGCCGCCGAGGTGGTGCGCGGCATCCGCGGCCTGATCGCCCAGACCCCCGCCGACCGCGCAGCCCTGCCGGTCGACGGCCTGCTGGCCGCCTCGGCCGGCTTCGTCCGGCGCGAGATCGCCGAGCACGGCGTCGAACTGATCCTCGACCCGCAGGCACCCGACACCCTGGTCCAGGGCGACCGCGTCGTGCTGCAGCAGGCGCTGGTCAATCTGATGCTGAACGGCGTCCAGGCCATGGCCGCCGTCCCGGCCGAGGCCCGCCGCCTGCACGTGCGCTCGCGCCGCGAGGGCGACGAGGCCGTCATCGAGATCGCCGACACCGGCCCGGGCTTCCCGCCCGAAGAGGTCGACCGCGCCTTCGAGGCCTTCTTCACCACCAAGCCCGGCGGCATGGGCCTGGGCCTGGCCATCTGCCGGTCTGCGGTGGCGGCCCACGACGGCCGGATCGCCGTGCTGCCGCCCGCGCCCGGCCGGATCGGCGCGCGGATCGAGATCAGGCTGCCGGCCTCCTAGGCGGGCGCGGCGCCAGCGCCGTCCGGCATGGCCCACCACCTCGAGCACGTGAGGATTGGGCCGGCCTCCTACCCCGCCCGGTCGCGCTCCAGGGCTTCGGCCATGCGCACCAGTTCGGCGAAGGAGCCGGCGCGCATCTTCTTCATCAGGCTGCCGCGGTGCAGCTTGACGGTGATCTCCTGCAAGCCGAGCTCCCCGGCCACCTGCTTGTTCAGCAGGCCGGCGGTGACCAGGGTCATGACCTGCTGCTCGCGCGGGGTCAGGGCGTCGAAGCGGGCCTTCACCTGCGCGACGTCGCGGGCCAGGGCGCGGCGCTTGCCGTCCTTGGCCAGGGCGGCGGTGACGGCGTCGATCATGTCCTGGTCGCGGAACGGCTTGGCCAGGAAGTCGACGGCGCCGGCCTTCATCGCCCGCACCGTCATCGGCACGTCGGCATGACCGGTCATGACGATCACCGGCGCCCGCACGCCTCGCGCCGCCAGGGTCTCCTGCAGGTCGAGGCCGCTCATCTTGGGCATGCGCACGTCCACCAGTATGCAGCACGGGGTGTCGGGCAGGGCCGCGTCCAGCAGCGCCTGAGCCGAACCGTAGAGCGCCGTGCGCAGGCCCACCGACCGGAACAGCCTGTCCATCGAGCCGCGGAACATCTCGTTGTCGTCGACGACCAGCACGGTCTGCACCGTCTCGTCGATCGCGCTCTCGGCCTTGCCCGGCATCCCCATCACCCCTTCCACTTCCGACGCGCCCCCGCGCCTCACGCCCCGGCCTTCAAACCTCGCCTAGCATCCGCTTCAAGGTCGCCTCGATCCGGTCGGGCGCACAGGGCTTTTCGAGGAAATCGCGCGCGCCGGCCGCCATGGCCTGGTCGCGCATGTCCGGAAAGGCCGTGACCACCACCACCGGCAGGTCCGGATGGCTGGCCTGCAGGCGGCGCAGCAGGTCGAGGCCCGAGATCTCCGGCATGTGGATGTCGGTGACCACGCAGCCCCAGGCCTCCACGCCCGAGGCCAGGAAGCTGGCCGCCGAGCCGAAGACCCCGACCTCCAGCCCGAACGAGCGGATCAGCCGCGCGAGGCCGGAACGGACTAGGGCGTCGTCGTCGATGACGGCGATGGCGCGCCGGCGGGACATGGCGTTTGCTCTAAACACGCCCGGAACATGGACGCTGACGAGGACTGGATTAGACCACGCGCCCCGCCGCCGACACCCATACGCTGGTTTATCCCCCGCTCCCGCCCGCGCGGCGCATGACGACCACCACCTCCACCTCGCCGGGGCGCCTGGCCAGGGCGTCGCGCAGCATGGCCAGCAGGGTCTCGGGCGAGACGTGCAGGTCGACGATCCGCGCCGTCTCCTCGTAGATCAGGTGAAAGTGCGGCTCCGGCTGGGTGTCGAACACCGGCTCGGCCGTGGTGGTCGGCAGCCGTCCCAGGAGGCCGTGGTCGGCGAAGGCCTCGACCTGGCGGGCGATCTCGGCCGGCGGCAGGGCCAGGCCGGCCTCGGCGGCCAGCTCGGCGATCTCGTGCGCCGTCAGGTGCGTTTCCTCGGACTGGCGCAACAGCGCCAGCAGCCGCGCGGTCGGCCCGCGAAACGGCAGGCCCGCGCGACGCAGCTCGTCCTGCAGGACGGCGTCCACGGCATGAGGCATCCAGGCGTCCTCCCGGGCGGCAAGGACGGCCGGGGTCGTTCGAGCGCCACGGCCTGTCCCGCCTCACGCGAACCTTCGCGCAGGCGGGCCTTGAATAGAAGCGCCAAAGATCAATGATATCGATAGGCGTCACCTATCGAGACCCGGCCATGAACCTGCGAGACCTCCGCTACCTGCTGGCCGTGGCCGAGCACGAGCACTTCGGCCGCGCCGCCCGCGCCTGCGGCGTCAGCCAGCCCACCCTGTCGGTGCAGATCCGCAAGCTCGAGGACGTGCTGGGCGTCGTCCTCTTCGAACGCGGCGGCAAGGTCGCCGCCCCCACCGCCGCCTGCCGCCAGCTGCTCGACCACGCCCGCGCGGCGGTGACGGCGGCCGAGGGCGTGCTGGCCACCGCCCGCAGCCTGCGCGATCCGCTGGCCGGCCGCTTCCGCCTGGGCGTCATCCCCACCCTCGCCCCCTACCTGCTGCCGCTCGTCTTCGGTCCGCTGCGCGAGGCCCTGCCGTCGCTGGAGCTGGAGCCCTGGGAGGACCAGACCGCCGCCCTGCTGGAACGCCTGCGCGCCCACGAACTCGACGCGGTGCTGCTGGCCACCGACGAGACCGCGCCCGACCTGATGGGCGTGCCGCTGTTCGCCGAGCCGTTCCTGGCCGCCCTGCCGCCAGAGCACCCCCTGGCCGCGCGCGAGGCCGTGGCCGAGACGGACCTCGCCCGCGACATCCTTGTTCTCTCCGACGGCCACTGCCTGCGCGACCAGGCGCTTGAGGCCTGCGGCCAGACCACGGCGCTCGGCGCGGCCCTGCGCGCCTCCAGCCTGACGACCCTGCTGAACATGGTCGCCGCCGGCTATGGCACCACCCTGATCCCGGGCCTGGCGGCCGGAGCGGCGCAGGACGCCGGCATCGTGCTGCGCCCCCTCACCACCTGGACCGGCCGCACCATCCGCATCGTCTGGCGCGCCCACTATCCCCAGCGCCCCGCCGCCGAGGCCGTCGGCGAGGTCATCGCCCGCCGTTTGCGCGGGTACACGGAGAGTACGGCCGCCACCGCCGCCTAGTAGGTTGGCTGCGTCTATCGAAGCGATAGGAACAATCAATTGTACCAATGGCGGCAAGGACGCGTTGACTAGGCCCGACGGGGGAAATGGCGAACGCAACAAGCCAACCGGAGGAAGCCGACAATGGATGGGAACGTCGATCCTAACGCGCAGGGCCAGTGCCCGGTGGGCCATGGCCGCGGACGAGCAAACCGCGACTGGTGGCCTCAAAAGCTCAGCCTCGAAAGCCTGAACCAGCATAATCCGCGCTCCAATCCGCTGGGCGCGAGCTTCAACTACGCCGAGGCGTTTCGGAGCCTCGACCTCAACGCGGTGATCGCCGACCTCCACGCCCTGATGACCGACAGCCAGGACTGGTGGCCCGCCGACTTCGGCCACTACGGCGGCCTCTTCATCCGCCTGGCCTGGCATAGCGCCGGCACCTATCGCACCAGCGACGGCCGCGGCGGCGCGGGCGGCGGCCAGCAGCGCTTCGCCCCGCTCAACAGCTGGCCCGACAACGCCAATCTCGACAAGGCCCGCCGCCTGCTGTGGCCGATCAAGCAGAAGTACGGCGCCAAGCTGTCCTGGGCCGACCTCTATGTGCTGGTCGGCAACGTCGCCCTGGAGTCCATGGGTTTCAAGACCTTCGGCTTCGGCGGCGGCCGCGCCGACCAGTGGGAGCCCGAGGAACTCTACTGGGGCCCTGAAGGCAGCTGGCTCGGCGACGAGCGCTACAGCGGCGAGCGCCAGCTGCATCCGGCCCTTGGCGCGGTGCAGATGGGCCTGATCTACGTCAATCCGGAGGGCCCCAACGGCAATCCCGACCCGAAAGCCGCCGCGCGCGACATCCGCGACACCTTCGCCCGCATGGCCATGAACGACGAGGAGACCGTCGCCCTGATCGCCGGCGGCCACAGCTTCGGCAAGACCCACGGCGCGGGCGACCCGTCCTTCGTCGGCGTCGAGCCCGAGGGCGGCGAGATCGAGGCCCAAGGCCTGGGCTGGTCCAGCAAGCACGGCACGGGCATCGGGGCCGACGCCATCACCGGCGGCCCGGAAGTGATCTGGACCCAGACCCCGACCAGATGGAGCAACCTCTTCTTCGAGAACCTCTTCAAGTTCGAATGGGAGCTGCACGAAAGCCCCGCCGGCGCCAAGCAGTGGCGGGCCAAGGACGCCCCGGCCGACATCCCCGACGCCTATGACGCATCCAAGACGCACGTACCGCGGATGCTGACCACGGACCTGGCCCTGCGCTTCGACCCCGAGTACGAGAAGATCTCGCGCCGGTTCCTGGAGAACCCCGACCAGTTCGCCGACGCGTTCGCCCGCGCCTGGTTCAAGCTGACCCACCGCGACATGGGCCCCAAGCAGCGCTACCTCGGCCCGCTCGTGCCGGACGAGACCCTGATCTGGCAGGATCCGATCCCCGAGGTCGACCACCCGCTGGTCGACGCCGCCGACATCGCCGAGCTGAAGCGCCAGATCCTGGCCTCGGACCTGTCGGTCGCCGAGCTGGTCTCGACAGCCTGGGCCTCGGCCTCGACCTGGCGGGGCTCGGACAAGCGCGGCGGCGCCAACGGCGCCCGCATCCGCCTTGCCCCCCAGAAGGACTGGGAGGTCAACGACCCGCCCACCCTGGCCAAGGTGCTGGGCGTGCTCGAAGGGATCAAGGCGACGTTCGACGGCGCGGCCGAGGGCGGCAAGAAGATCTCGCTGGCCGACCTGATCGTGCTGGGCGGCGCGGTGGGCGTCGAGGAGGGCGCCAAGGCGGCGGGCTCGCGGATCACCGTGCCCTTCGTCCCCGGCCGGACCGACGCCTCGGCCGAACAGACCGACGCCGACTCCTTCGCCCCGCTGGAGCCGCTGTCGGACGGCTTCCGCAACTACCGCCGCGAGGGGACCCAGTTCATGGCCCCCGAGGAGGCCCTGGTCGACCGCGCCCAACTGCTGCGGCTGTCCGCTCCCGAGATGACCGTCCTGGTCGGCGGCCTGCGGGTGCTGGGCGCCAATGCCGGAGGCTCCAAGGCCGGGGTGTTCACCGAGCATCCGGGCGTGCTGAGCAACGACTTCTTCGTCAACCTGCTCGACATGGGCACGACCTGGAACCCGACGGCCGTCAACGCCTTCGCCGGCGCCCCCCGCGCCGGCGGCGACCCCCGCTGGACCGCCACCCGCGTCGACCTGATCTTCGGCTCCCACGCCGAACTCCGCGCCCTCGCCGAGGTCTACGGCTCCTCCGACGCCCAGGACAAGTTCGTCACCGACTTTGTGGCGGCCTGGACCAAGGTGATGAACGCAGATCGGTTCGATCTGCGGTGAGGGCGGGGATCTAGCTCAGGAAGTTGGGGCGCCGGCCGAAAGGCTGGCGCCCTTTCTTTGGGGCCAAGGCCCATCGACCACGGCCGCTGGAGCCTAGCCGTCGTCGGGCTCAAGCTGGGCCCGATAGATTATCTCCTGCCGCAGCCTCATGCGCTCGCGGAAGTAACCCCACACCGGCTCAAGGCCGCTCGCTAGTCGCTCCTTGTTCTCCAGCTCCGTCTCGACCTCTTCGATGGCGAGCAGGCGGCGCAATCGAAAGCGGAGCAAGTTGCCTGGCTCAGGCGCCCATTCCAGGGGTTGCTGCAGGGCGATGCGCAGTCGCGACATGTCGTAGAGCCAATAGACAAGATCCACCCCGGGACGGAGAACCAGGACCGCCCCGACGAAGCCGGCCGTAAGGGCAAGCGCCAGCGAACCCTGGAACGTAAAAGTCAGGCCTCCAAAAAGGCAGGCGACCAGGCAGAACGCCACAAGGACGCTGCCACGCATCCAGATCATCCAGAAGAGATCGACAAACCAGGCGACGGTGATGGCCAAGGTCAGGCAGAGAACGATCGTGGCAGCCGGCAGGATCGGGTCCATGACTATGCGGTCTTTTGCTCGGAGCCGTCGGGGCCGGCCTCGACATCCGCCCCTTCATCGAGAACGTCGTCGGCGTCCTGCTCGTCCAAATGCAGCAGAACCACGTGCCGGATGGCGCTGGCGTCCAGGGCCACGCCTCCTTCGACCTCACCATCCTCTTCATCATGCACGGCGAATGCCGCGGCCTTGCCGGAACTGAACCAGCGCGCGGGCTTGCCGGCCTTGAACGCGTAAAGGAACCGGCGGCACTCGGCGAGAAAGATGCTCTTGATCTCCCCATCCGCGCCTTGCCGGAGATCAGCGATCACGCCCTCGAAACCGACGCCCAAATCGCCCGACGTCAGGTTGGTGAAAACCCGGGCGTAGGGCACGAACCCATGGCGGCCAGGACGGACGATCCTCTGGAAGGCCCACCCTTGGCCCCTCAGGTCGAACTGCTCGAACACGACGTCGAGGCCCGGGTTACGCACCAGGAAGAAGATGAAGGCCGACTGGAGAAGGACGACGATCAGAAAGACGGCCAGGCTGGCCAGCGCCGCCGCGGGCTCGGTCGCGGCCGGACCGGCCGGCGTTCGTGGCAGAGCGAACTGAAAGGCCGCGACATAGGGATCGTCGAAAACCGGTCCGTAGCTCCGGGACAAGATCTCACCGACCTCGACCAACGACTCGCGCAGCACCAGGATCGCGCCGTAGCTGAAGAGATGGGACAGCAGCGACAACGCCAACACCGCGAACAGTGCCGTAAGCGAGGTTAGCTGAAGTTCCTGTCGCCGCGCGGCCTCACCCCCGTGGTTCCAGGCCGCCACGGCGCCTATGCCAGGCAGCAGCAGCAGCAAGCCCGCCAGCAGGGAGAGGGTGAGGTTCACAGGCGCGAAGCCTTATTCCGGCGTCGTGGCCTGTATCTTCCCGATGATCTGACCCCGGCGCAGCCGACGAGTCGATCGCACGACCCAGTCGCCATCGGTCTCTTTGTGTATTTCGACGGCTTCGCCTTGCTTGGCTTTTCGCGCCAATTCGCGCTTGGCCTGGGCAAGGGCCATGAAGCGGTCCACGCCGCCGACCCGCCGGACGGCGGCGCCGATCTTGGTCTGCTGACTTCTGGTCGTGACGGTGGCCATGGTCGTTCCTCGAACTACATAATGCGCGTCGCAAGGAAAGGTAAGCCAAGTTTGGTGAGCCTAGAGTGTCCACCAGATGGTTAACTTGGCCTGAAGAGGCGTCGGCCGAGCTGGTTTCAGCCCGCGGTCTTCGGGTCGGAGGCCCCAGAGGACCCGGCCACCGAGGCGCCCTGCTTCACCTTGAGGGCTTCCTTGATCTTGGGCTTCTGCGGACGCTTCGGGCCCGACGGCAGGGGCAGGTTCTTCGGCCTTTTCAGGTCCGCGAGCGGACGTAGGGCGCGCGTCCCCTTCTGCTTCAGCAGCTTGCGCTTCCGTCTTTTGTTGTAGGTCCTCAGCCCAGTCATCTTGCCGCCTAACCACTTGAGAATCACTCGCTATGGTGGCGATGATTTCAATACTCTCGCAATAAGGTCAAGTTTCCGAGTATTGGCGGCTAACGACGCCCAAAAGCGCCGAGTCCGAACGAAAATGGGGGAGCGCCCTTTCGAACGCTCCCCCGCTTCCAAGTCGAACTCGAAGCCCAGCCCTACTTCCCCGCCTTCGTCGCGGCGATGTAGTCGTCGACCACGCGGTCCAGCACGGTCAGCGGGGTCATGCCCGACAGCAGGCCCGCGTCGTGGAACTTCTTGATGTCGAACTTCTTGCCCAGGGCCTTCTTGGCGCGCTCGCGGGCGCGCAGCCAGGTGATCTTGCCCAGCATGTACGAGCAGGCCTGGCCCGGCCACACGACGTAGCGTTCGATCTCGGTGATCGTGCCGCTTTCCTCGTCGCCCATGGTCTCGGCCATGTACTTGACGGCCTGTTCGCGGGTCCACTTCTTGTAGTGCATACCGCTGTCGACCACGAGGCGCACGGCCCGGAACAGGGCGTCGTGCAGCATGCCGATGTGGCCGCGCGGGTCGCCCTTGTAGATGCCCATCTCGACGGCCAGCTCTTCGGAGTAGAGCGCCCAGCCCTCGGCGTAGCCCGAGAAGCCGATGACCTTGCGGATCAGCGGCAGGCCCTGGGCTTCGTTCGACAGCGACAGCTGCAGGTGGTGGCCCGGGACGCCTTCGTGCACCGTAAGCGTGGTCAGGGTGTATTTGGCCTGCTCGGCGGTGTCGCGCAGGTTGATCCAGTAGATCCCCGGGCGCTTGCCGTCGAGCGAGGGCGAATTGTAGTAGCCGCCCGGCGCGCCGGCCTCGATGGCCTTGGGCACGCGGCGGATTTCCAGCGGGGCCTTGGGCAGCTGGCCGAAATAGGCCGGCAGCTGCTTTTCGATCCACTTGGCCTTGGTGTTGAGGTCAGCGATCAGCTGTTCCTTGGCCGGGTCGGTGTTCTCGTAGATGTCCTTGCCCAGCTGCGCCATGCGCTCGCCGACCGTGCCCTTGCTCATGCCGATCGACTTGAACAGCTTGTCGGCCTCGGCCGAGATCGACTTCACCAGATCCAGGCCCAGCTGGTGGATCTCTTCGGGACCCATGGTCGAGGTCGTGTAGTTCTTCAGCGACACGGCGTAGTAGTCGCCGCCGTCCTTCAGGCGCCACACGCCGGCGTCGTGGTTGGCCTTCGGGCGCACGCTCTCCAGCAGCGCGATCTGGCGCTTGAGGGCCGGCAGCACCGAGTTCTCGTAGACCTTGCTGGCTTCGGCGGCCCAGTCGCCGGCGATGTTCTTTTCCTTGGTCCGGCGGGCGATCGACTTGACCAGGGTGGTGTCGGCCGTCGGGGTGTCGGCAAAGGCCTTCATCTGGATGAGGGCCTTGTCGATGACGAAGTCGGGCGGGATCACGCCGTCGGCATAGTCGCGCTTGGCGATCAGGGTCTCCTGATCCATCAGGCGGGCGAAGCCCTCCATGCGCTGCAGGTAGGCGTCGGCGTCGGCCTTGGTCTCGATGCTGTGCTGCGTGTCGAGGAAGTCGGGCATCTGCTGGTAGCTGCCCGTCAGCTGGCTCAGCACGTAGGGCGCGCCCGAGCCGCCGCCGGCGTAGGTGAACTTGCGGTTGCCTTCGTCCTGCACCGCCAGGGTGAACTCGACGGTGTCGTAGTTGACGGCGTCCATGCCGGTCAGCTGCTTGCGGTCGATGCCGCGCAGCTCGGCCAGCTGGGCGGTCGTCTGGGCTGCGCCCGCGGCGATCGCCTCGAACGAGCGGTCGCTCAGCAGGCCCTTGGTCCAGGCCAGGTCGTCCTTGTCGAGGCCAAGGCTGGTGGTCAGCTCCGGCGCCTGGCGCATCAGCTTGGCCATGGCCGCGTCGAAGAACGCGTTCATCTTGGCGGCTTCGCCAGAGGCGGAGGCGGCCGCCGGCTGGGCGAAGCCCAGCGACGGGGCGGCGGCGGCGGCCAGGCCTGCGGCCACGGTCGACAGCAGGAGTTCGCGGCGGTTTTGCAAGAGAAAGTCCCCTTCCCTCGAGCCCTCCCCCTCCGGTCGGGCCCTGACATGAATTCCGGCGCGTTAGTCCGCGCCGGAAAGGCTGGAGCGAAGGCGTAAATGTCCCCGGCGGGCGGGGCAACCGGAGACGGATTAATTCCGTGTCATTCGACCGTGGAAAAATCCGCCCCGCACCGCTTCTGGCCTGGAGAGCGCGCCTGGCGCCCCCCTTTAGCGCGCCCCCTTGTAGAACCGCCAGGCGGCCGCGCCGATCTGGCAGGCGAAGGTGATCGCTGCGACCAGCATCGTCACGTGAAAGCCCAGGCCGATCACATGCTCCAGACGGGCGGTGTCGGCGCCCGAGGCGGTCAGCGGCTCCAGGGTGAACAGCGGCAGCGACTTCCACAGGATCGTGGTCATGGCCATGCCGCCCGCGCCCACGGCCAGCTCGAACACCGCCCGCAGCCGAACCCGGCCCGGCTGGACCAGGGTGACCAGCGCCGAGACCAGCTGCACCGCCGACCAGGCCAGGATCGGCCAGTAAAGGGTCTGCCAGATCGCCGACGGCTTCAGCACGACGGCGCCCTTCACGGTCAGGTCCCCCACGTCCACCTTCCACAGGCCCGTCCACCACAGGATGAACAGCGCCACCACCACCGCCTCGAACAGCGCGTTGAAGCGGGTCTCGAACAGGCCCTTCTTCCTGTTCGGCACGGGCAGGTCGCTGACCTTCCATTCGGTCAGGCCCGTCAGCGGCGTCCAGCCGCGCTCGATGCCGGCGGCCACCAGGGTGACCAGGCCGCCCAGCATCAGGGCCGAGCTCGGGAAGTGGTCGAACAGGGCGTTGGCCACCAGCCGGGCGGGGTTGTCGTGGCCCAGCAGGCCGGCCGCCAGCGCCGGGATGATCGAGATCGCGGCGGCGACCGCCAGGGCGATCTTCAGGGCGAAGATGTAGAACGGATAGAGCGTCGGACCGATCAGGCTGCGCTGCGGACCGTAGCGGCCGGCCACGGCCAGCGGATGGCCGAAGTCCTTGAGCACGGCCTCGCGCTCCTTGTCGGTCAGGGGGCGGCCCAGGGCCTCCTCCTTCTCCTCGATGCGGTTGAGCAGCAGGTCGCGCAGTTCAGCGACGATGTCCTCGCGCTGGGCCTTGGGCAAAAGGGCGGCGACGGCGCCGAGATAGCGGTCGAGCAGGTCCATGATCCAGTCCCCTCAGATCAGATTTTGCAGGGTGTCGTTGATGGCGCGCCACTCGGCGGCCAGGCGTTCGAGGACGGTCTCGCCCTCGGTGGAGAGGCGGTAGAAGCGCTTCTTGCGCTTCTCCTCCTCGCGCCATTCGGACGTCAGCAGGCCTTGGCCCTCGAGCCGGCGCAGCATCGGGTAGAGCGCGCCTTCGTCGATCTCCAGCCCCACCTCCGCCAGGGCCTGGCGCAGGCTGTAGCCGTAGCGCTCGACCTTCAGCTGGGCGAGCACGGCCAGGATCAGCGTCCCGCGACGCAGCTCCTGGCGGAGGGATTCGAAGATGTCCGTGTCTGTCGGCATTGGCGTGCCCGTTTTGGTGTGCGTCACATGGTGTGCAGCACATAGTGTGCGATACACACTGTATGTCACACAGTATGTTTTTGGGTCAACCGCCGTTCTCTGAATTGTTCGTAATAAAAAAGGGGCGCAGCCGTCGGCCGCGCCCCCTTCCCTTTTCATTCTGAGTCCAGCGTGACGCGCGGCGGCTCAGACGATCCCGCCGTTGGCCCGCAGCACCTGGCCGTTGACCCAGGTCCCGTCGGGACCGGCCAGGAACGCGATGACGCCGGCGATGTCTTCCGGCGTGCCCAGGCGCTCCAGCGGCGGGGCCTTGGCCAGGCGCTCGATCAGTTCGGGCGACTTGCCCTCGAAGAACAGCGGCGTCGCCGTCGGGCCGGGCGAGACGACGTTGGCGGTGATCTCGCGGCCGCGCAGCTCCTTGGCCAGGATCTGGGTCAGGGTCTCCACCGCTGCCTTCGAGGCCGCATAGGCGCCGTACGACGGCAGCAGCATGCCGACCACGCTGGTCGAGAGGCTGACGATCCGGCCGCCGGTCCGCACCCGCCGCGCCGCCTCACGCAGCACGTTGAACGCGCCTTTCAGGTTGACGGCGATGGTGCGGTCGAAGGCCTCGTCCGACATTTCCGCGACCGGGGCCAGATCCAGGACCCCGGCGTTGGCGACCACCACGTCGATCCCGCCGAACGCCGCCTCGCCGGCCGCGAACATCGCCGCCGCCGCGGCGGGATCGGCCACGTCGGCCTGGGCGGCGATCGCCTTGCCGCCGGCGGCCTCGATCTCGGCGACCAGCGTCTCCGCCGGCAGGGCCCGGCCGCCGTAGTGGACGACCACCGCGAAGCCATCGGCCGCCAGGCGCCGCGCCACGGCCGCGCCGATGCCGCCCGAGGCCCCGGTCACCAGGGCGGTCTTGAGGGTCGTGGTCATGGGGGCCTCCTTGGGGCTTGGGAACGATATGAGGCGACTATGGCCCAGCGCCGCGATTGAATAATCACCCAATCATCGGCATCACTATTCGCATAACCGAATAATCGGAGCACGCGCCGTGGATCGCTTCGAGGCCATGCGCCTCTTTACCCGCATCGTCGAACGCCGCAGCTTCACCAAGGCCGCCGCCGACCTCTCCCTGCCCCGCTCCACCGCCACCGAGGCCGTGCAGCAGCTGGAGGCGCGGCTGGGCGTGCGGCTGCTGCAGCGTACAACCCGCGCGGTGGCGCCCACCCTCGACGGCGAGGCCTATTACCGCCGCTGCCTGAAGCTGCTGGACGAGCTCGACGAGACCGAGAACGCCTTCCACCGCGCCAGCCCGCGCGGCGAGCTGCGCGTCGACGTCCAGGGCGCCCTGGCCCGCCGCTTCCTGCTGCCCGGCCTGCCCGACTTCCTGGCCGCCTATCCCGAGCTGCGCCTGCGCATGACCGAGGGCGACCGGCTGGTCGACCTGGTCGCCGAGGGCGTCGATTGCGTGCTGCGCCTGGGGACGCCGGCCGACGGCCAGATGGCCGCCCGCCGCGTGGCCCTGCTGCCCGAGGTCACCTGCGCGGCCCCGGCCTATGTCGAGCGCCATGGCGCGCCGACCTCTCCCGCCGACCTGCCCCGCCACCGCATGGTCGGCTTCGCCCATCCCGACGGCGGCTGGCATCCGCTGGAGGTCACCGAGAACGGCGCCGTCCGCCAGGTCCAGGTCCCCGCCGAGGTCGTGGTCGCAAGCGCCGAAAGCTCCCTGGCCATGGGCCTGCTGGGCCTTGGCCTGATCCAGGTCCCCCGCTACCGCGCGCAGGAGCACCTGGCCTCGGGCGCCCTGGTCGAGGTGCTGGCCGCCCATCCCCCGACGCCTACGCCCGTCCACCTCCTCTGGCCCCGCGACCGCCAGCTCTCGCCCCGCACGCGGGTGTTCATCGACTGGGCGGCCCAGCAACTGGCGAAGGCGGCCGACTGAATTCAGGACTTAGGCGTTCACCCTGCGCACACCCCGACAGGGCGCCATGCCCCACGACCTGACCCGCTTCCTCGACGCCCAGGCCGGTGCCTACGACGCCGCCCTCGCCGAACTGCGGCAAGGGCGCAAGCGGACGCACTGGATGTGGTTCGTCTTCCCGCAGGTCGAGGGGCTTGGCCGCAGCCCGACGGCGCAGTTCTATGCGATCGCCGGGCTGGACGAGGCCCGGGCCTATCTGGACCACCCGGTGCTGGGGCCGCGCCTGATCGCCTGCGTCGAGGCCATACTCGCCCTGCCCGGCGACGACGCCCACGCCGTGTTCGGCTCGCCCGACGACATGAAGCTGCGCTCCAGCCTCACCCTGTTCGCCGCCGCCTCGCCGGACGAGCCGCGCTTTCGCGCCGCCCTGGCCCGGTATTTCGGCGGACAGGACGACCCGCTGACCCTGGCTCGCCTCGGCGACTAGCGGCCCCGGTCGACCTTGAAGCGACCCAGCACCGCCTCGTCGGTCTGGCCGGCCTGCAGCTCGATCTCGAAACGCTCCTCGGCCTGGTTGCGCCGTCCCCAGTTCCTGTAGAGCCGCACCCGCACCACCGTGGGGCCGTTGGGGTCGAGGCGGTCGGGCGCGAAGACGTCGCCGGTGACCACATAGTCGCCCGACGGCGCGCGCCGCAGCAGGTACTCCTCCGGGCCGTAGCCCGAGGTCATGTCGTTCGACAGCCGACCGCCTATGTCGGTGGCGGCGTTGCTGTACATCGCCCGTTCGCCAGTGGGTTCGTCGACCCACAGGTCCATGTCGCTCTTGTCGGTGTTCCACTCCATGACCACGCGGAGGTCGACGTCGAGCCGCGCCGTCAGCCGCCGGTCGAGCACGTTCTGCTCCATGCCCAGCGCCGCCATGCGCGCGACCAGGCCGTTGGCCTCCATCAGCGCGACCAACTCCACGCCGTCGTAGGCGTCGCTCCAGGGGGTGACGATCACCGCGTTCAGCAGGTCGAGCGCCCGGCGCCAGTCGGCCTCGCGCGCCCTGCCCTTGCGCGCCTCGCCCCGCGCGATCAGCGCCAGCGCCAGGTCGCGGCGCGGCTGCGGACGGTCGATATCCAGGAACAGGATCCGCTCGTACAGCCACACCGCATGATCGAACTCGCCATAGCGCGTCATCCGGTCGGCCAGCACCGACAACGTCTTCACCCCCGCCGACGGCAGTTCCAGGGCGTTCAGCGCCACGGCCACCGCCTGGTCGCGCCGCCCGGCGCGGAACGACTGCTCGGCGACGTCGAAATAGAAGGCCGGAGCCTGGCCGTCGCTGGCCTCCAGGGCCGCGAACCGCTCGGCCCAGGCCGCCGGACTCGGAGCCGCGGCCAGCGCCTTCAGATAGGGACGGTCGGGGTTCCACTCGGCGGTCTGGATGGCGATGGTCGGCTCATGGCGCACGCCGGTCACGACGATCTCATCGAGGCCTTCGCCCCCGAAGCCGCCGCCTCCGCCGTAGCCCCCGCGGGCCTCCCCGTCGAAGTCCTCGCCCGGCTTGCTGCGCCACCAGCGCTTCTGCTCGTTCCAGGCCTCGATCATCGTCTCCAGCCGGTCGGCCGCGAAGCTGGCCTTTTCGGCCGTCTGCTCGGCCAGGGCCTCGCGATAGTCGGCGGCGATCTCCTCGCCCGCCGAGGGCGGCGGCGCGACGCCGGCCTGCACATAGTCGTAGGCGTCTTCCATCACCACGAAGCTGGCCTCGCCGCTCGCCACGTTGTAGCGCCGCGCCAGCGCCAGGGCCTGGTCGCGGTCGGGACGGTCGGTGGCCAGCAGTTCGGCGATCGTCTCGCGCCCCCAGATGGCGCCCGCGCCGGGGAAGTTCCGTACCGGCAAGTCAGCCAGGGCGAAGGCGCGCCGGACGCCGTCGGGACCAGTGAACACCAGTCGCCCCGTCCTGGGCGCCTTGCCCAGGATGTGCCAACGACCGGCCGGCCCGGCGATCAGGCGATAGTCCGCCGGCCGTCCTCCGGCGGTCAGCTTGAAAGGCGGGGCGCCCGCGCTGGTCAGCCGCGCCAGGCCCGCGCCCGCATCGATCGCCGCCAGGTCGACATGCTGGCCGCCGCCCCGGGCCGCCAGGGTCGACAGGAAGTTGCGATCGGCGTCCCCGGCGCTCGACAGCGCAAAGACCCGGCAGGCCGGCGGCCTGGCCGCCCAGGATCCCAGGGTCATGCGGCCGTCGGAAACGAAGACGCAGGTGTCGGCCGCCGTCTTGCCCGCCGCCAGCGCCGGGCCCAGCGTGCTGGCTCCGCCATAGCGCACCGCCGCCAGGGCCGCAGCCAGGGCCTCGCCGGTAGGCGCCGCCAGGGCCTGAACGGTCGGGGCGTCGCTGGCGAAGGTCACCAGCTCGACGCTGGCCGGCCGGACGGCGTCGACATAGCGCGACAGCAGGGCGATCTCGCCGGCCAGATCGTCGTCACGGCGCGAACGCGACCGGTCCCAGTAGATCCGCAGCGCCCGCACGCTGGCGGCCCTGGCGTCGTAGGGCAGGATCAGCTCGAAGAACCGCTCGCCGTCGGCCCGCCGGCTCAGCTCCAGCGGCGAGGCCGGACGCCAGGCCCCCACCGACAGCGCGCCGTCCAGCCGCACATCCCTGGCCGAGCCCGTGGCGACGTCGCCGTCCGCCCCTTGCGTCCAGGCCAGGACCAGCCCCCCCGGCGCGCTCACCACGGGGCGAGCCTGCGCGCCCAGCACCGTCACCTTGACCTGGACCTCGCCCACGGGCTCGCCGGCGACCAGCGGCAGGGCGAAACCGCCGTCCGCCGCCAGCGGCGCCGCGTAGGACAGCCGGATGGTCCGCTCGCCGTTCCTCGGCACCGGATAGACCTGCGTGTGGAAGCCGCCGTCTTCGGTCACCTCGGCCAGGCCAGGGTCGATGCCCGCCCGCACCCGGTCTTCATAGACCTCGCGGGCCTGGCGCTTGCCGGTCAGCACCCCGTCGACCATCACCTCGTCGATATCCAGCGCATAGCCGTCGACCACCGCCCCGGCCGGCAGGGCCAGGGTGAAGTCGGCCTCGACCTCCTGGTCGGTGGGATTGGCGAACCGCGCCTCGACCTGGGTGCGCGCCAGGCCGCCGACGATCACCACCTCGATCTTCAGCGCGGCCAGCCGCATGACGTCGGGCCGTGCGTCCGGATCGCCGCCGTCATGGATAATGGACTTGAGGGACGGATTGGCGGCGGGCGCGGCGACGCTCGCGCCGCCGGCGGCCAGGGCCGCGACCAGGACGATCCAGGCAAAACGCATCACATCCCCCCAACGCGACTACTCAAGCTTGTAAGCCGTCGCCAGGACTCCCGTAAAGTCGTTCTCCGAGGCCGGCCGTTGCGGAGCGGGCGACCGCGTGGTCTTAGTCGCCTGTGACCGGGGACTCTGCATGACCGTGAAACTGGAACTCGCCGCCGTGGCCGCGGCGCTGTCCCTGGCGGCCATGCCGGCGCTGGCCGCCCCGACCGCCAGCGCCCCCGACCTGGCGCGCGACGCCGACGCGGTGATCGCCCGGATGATGGACCTGCCCACGGTCGAGGCCTCCTACGGCGCCGAGCAGTGCCCGGCCGATCTCGGCGACCAGGTCGACGCCCTGGTGGCCCGGCGCGGCTTCGACGCGCTGGACGCCTTCCGCCGCGACGCGGTGCTCTACGCCGTCGTCGTCTGCCGCACCTTCGACGACCCGCGCGCGGTGTCGGCCGCCCGCCGCCTCGACCGCGACGACACGCCCCCGCCGATCCTGGCCTCGGCCAACATGGTGCTGCTGGCCGACGCGGCCTCGCGCAACGACGGCAAGGGCGAGCTTGCGGCGCTGGAGCGCGCCGTGGCCGCCGACGCCAGCCAGGTCACCGCCCTGCCGCCCGACATGTACGGCCAGACGGTCGAGGACCTGAAGGACGATCCGGCCGCCCGCACCCGGGCGCTCGACCTGCTGCGCGGCCTGGACTGGCCCACCGAGGACGGCCACGACCAGGTCGACAACGACTGGGCCCTGGTCCGCGCCCAGCTGGCCGCCGACGATGGCGACATGACCCGCGCCGGCGCCGTGCTGGACCGCGCCAGCAGCCCGCATGTGCTGCTCGCCGTGGCCCAGGACCGCCGCTTCGCGCCGCTGTGGCCGCAGTTGGAGGCCGCCGGCCGCTTCGACTGGACCAAGGTGCTGCAGACCGCCCTGGCCAAGGCCGAGGAGCAGGCCCGGCGCGAGCCCGACAACCTCAAGCGCGCAGCCTATCGCGTCGACCACCTGCGCTCGCTGGGCCGCCGGGACGAGGCGATCGCGGTCGGCGCCGCGATCCTGGACCGCCTGCAGGCCGGCGAGGCCTTCGACGACGTCGAGCTGTCGGGTCCGATGCTGGTCGCCATCCAGGCCGCCGTGCTCGGCGAGGTCGGCCGCTTCGACGAGGCGGACGCCCTGCTGGCCAGGCCTGTCGCCAAGGACCAGCTGACCCAGAACACCGCCCGCGCCGCCCTGCTGCTCGGCCTGGACCGCCCGGCCGAGACCCTCAAGGCCGTAGACGCCGCCGACGCCTCGATCGCCTCGCCGTTCGGCCTGATGTGGATGGACGAGCTGCGCGCCTGCGCCCATCACCAGCTCGGCGACGAAGCCGCCGCCCGCAAGGCGCTCGACAAGCTGCGCAAGGGCTGGCGCGACAATCCCTACGCCCTGTCCGGCGCCCTGCTCTGCACCGGACGCGACGACGAGGCCGCCGAGCTGATGATCCGCCGCCTGCGCGACCCGGCCCTGCGCGGCGACGCGCTGAAGGCCTTCCGCGACGGCCCGCGCCCGCCCGTCGTTCCGCCGCGCGACGCCGAGCTGGACGCCCGCCGCCGCGCCCTCGTCGCCCGGCCCGAGGTGGTCTCGGTGATGCAGGAATACGGCCGCGCGATCACCGTCCCGCTCGGCGGCGACTACGCGGGCGGGTACTGAGGGCGGCGCTCGCAAGGCACGCAGGCCCACCCGGCGGCGGCGGCGATCGTCACCGTGGAGTTGCCGTCAAGAACCAGGAAATCGCCGGCTCCACCTCCTCCCACCGCCAACCGCCACCTGCTGACACCCGCTGTCAGCAGGCCCTCTGGCCTTCGCGCGCCCGGATGCCTAGATTTGGCCCATGCCCAGCAGCCAGAACCCCGGCGTTTCCGACGCCTCGACGCCCTTCGTCCTCGACGCGCAACTGGATAGCGCGCTGGAAGGCCAAGGGGGTGTAATGCCGATGCTGTGGACGCCCCACCGCCCGGCGCGTCCCGAGAAGTCGGAAGGCGGCAAGACCTTCAAGCTGGTGTCGTCCTACGAACCGGCCGGCGACCAGCCGACCGCGATCAAGGAGCTGGTCGAGGGCATCGAGAACAACGAGCAGGACCAGGTGCTGCTGGGCGTCACCGGCTCGGGCAAGACGTTCACCATGGCCAAGGTCATCGAGGCCACCCAGCGCCCGGCGCTGATCCTGGCCCCCAACAAGACCCTGGCCGCCCAGCTCTACAGCGAAATGAAGGCCTTCTTCCCCGAGAACGCGGTCGAGTACTTCGTCAGCTACTACGACTACTACCAGCCCGAAGCCTACGTCCCGCGCACCGATACCTTCATCGAAAAGGACAGCTTCATCAACGAGCAGATCGACCGCATGCGCCACTCGGCCACGCGGGCGATCCTGGAGCGCGACGACGTCATCGTGGTGGCCTCGGTGTCGTGCATCTACGGCATCGGCTCGGTCGAGACCTACACCGCCATGACCTTCACCCTGACGGTGGGCGACCGGGTCGACGAGAAGCAGCTGATGGCCGACCTGGTGGCCCAGCAGTACAAGCGCAACGACGCCGCCTTCGACCGCGGCACCTTCCGCCGCCGCGGCGACACCATCGAGATCTTCCCCGCCCACTACGAGGACCGCGCCTGGCGCGTCTCGATGTTCGGCGACGAGGTCGAGGCGATCAGCGAGTTCGACCCGCTGACCGGCAAGAAGACCGCCGACCTGGAGACCATCAAGGTCTACGCCAACAGCCACCACGTCACCCCGCGCCCCACCCTGCGCCAGGCGATCATCGAGATCCGCAAGGAGCTGAAGGAGCGGCTGGAGTGGCTGAACGCCAACGGCAAGCTGCTGGAGGCCCAGCGCCTGGAGCAGCGCACCACCTTCGACCTGGAGATGATCGAGACCACCGGCTCCTGCGCCGGCATCGAGAACTACAGCCGCTACCTCTCGGGCCGCCGCACCGGCGAGCCGCCGCCGACCTTCTTCGAATACATCCCCGACAACGCCCTGCTGTTCACCGACGAGAGCCACCAGACGGTTCCGCAGATCGGCGCCATGTACAAGGGCGACCGCAACCGCAAATGGACCCTGGCCGAATACGGCTTCCGCCTGCCCTCGGCCCTGGACAACCGCCCCCTCAAGTTCGAGGAGTGGGACGCCATGCGCCCGCAGTCGGTGCACGTCTCGGCCACCCCCGCCAACTGGGAGCTGGAGCGCGCCGGCGGCGTCTTCGCCGAGCAGGTCATCCGCCCCACCGGCCTGATCGATCCCCCCGTAGAGGTGCGCCCCGTGGCCAAGGACGGCGCCTCCCAGGTCGACGACGTCGTCGACGAGATCCGCCAGACCATCCAGAAGGGCTACCGCACCCTGGTCACCGTCCTGACCAAGAAGATGGCCGAGGACCTCACCGAATACCTCAACGAACAGGGCATCCGCGTCCGCTACATGCACTCGGACGTCGACACCCTGGAGCGCATCGAGATCATCCGCGACCTGCGCCTGGGCCATTTCGACGTGCTGGTCGGCATCAACCTGCTGCGCGAGGGCCTCGACATTCCCGAATGCGGCCTGGTGGCCATCCTCGACGCCGACAAGGAAGGCTTCCTGCGCTCGGAGACCTCGCTGGTCCAGACCATCGGCCGCGCCGCCCGCAACGTCGACGGCAAGGTCATCCTCTATGCCGACCGGATCACCGGCAGCATGGAGCGGGCCATGGCCGAGACCCAGCGCCGCCGCGACAAGCAGAACGCCTACAACCTCGAACACGGCATCACGCCCGAGAGCGTCAAGCGCGACATCAAGGACATCCTGGCCAGCCCCTACGAGCGCGGCGACCGCGTCCTGGTGCCGATGGGCGTCAGCGACGGCTCGGGCGTCGACAAGCCGTTCAGCGGCGACAACTTCAAGGCCGCCCTGCGCGACCTCGAAGCCAAGATGCGCGAAGCCGCCGCCAACCTCGAATTCGAAACCGCCGCCCGCCTCCGCGACGAGATCAAGCGCATGAAGCTGCTCGACCTGGAGTTCGCCAACGAGGCCCTGACGGGGGCTGGGGAAGCGGTGGACACCTCGGCGCCGAAGCGCGTGCGGGCCGAGGTGCGGGCGGAGAAGGCGGAGGCGTTTCGGAAGGGGCGGAGGTAGGGCTTATCTGCCAAGATCGGGCTCTCGACTAAGCGAAAGAACACGATCTCCACCAACGCTTCGGCTAGAAGCTCACTTGGTGCCGCTGGCGCAAACCCTCTACGTCCGTTCCTGTCATGCCGCGACGGTAGTTTGCGGATCGCCCCCAGGTCGTGCAACAACCTCCTCACTACCGGGGAGGGATGATCCGCAAATGCTATTTGAAAACCTAAAGGTGAACCGCGTCGTGGTGCACGAAGTGTTCCAGCGCAATGAAGACAAGTCGATCAGGTCGCCGGTGTTGGCCGACGGCTTGGAGAACCTCAGCCCCGAGGCCTTGGGGGCCTTCCGGCTCCGCATGACTGACGCATTATCGGGACAAAGCCAAAGCCTTGAAATGCGCATCGCGCGGCACGGCCCAGGCAGTTTCCTCGAATTGGCAGAAAGCTTGGCCGGATCTCCCGCGACGGACTTTCTTGCCGGGTCACAGGCAATCGCTAACAAGTTGGCGGACGCTCAAATGGCCCGCCGTATTCCGGGCGGAATGCTGATCGTTTTTGACGGCACCGTGGGCGCAAA
Source organism: Caulobacter endophyticus (assembly GCF_003116815.1). Taxonomy (GTDB): domain Bacteria; phylum Pseudomonadota; class Alphaproteobacteria; order Caulobacterales; family Caulobacteraceae; genus Caulobacter; species Caulobacter endophyticus. The sequence goes on along the minus strand of NZ_QDKQ01000037.1, from coordinate 97,455 downwards.
AGCCCAGCCGTTTTTAGGAGTTATCAAGGCTGAGACACAAGCCGGCTTTCGCCGCTCCAAAGACGGCTCGAAGGCGGTTGTCGAGTTCTTGCAAAACATTTTCCTGACCCCAGCCACCCGGCTCTACAAGATCGGCCTTATGTTGTTTGAGGATACCACCAAGGCAAAACCTGACGGTCGCCGGGCGTTCGTCTTCGACAGCAACATTTCGGTAAGTAACCGAGAGGCTGCGGCCGCCTATTTTTACGAAGGTTTTCTGGGATGCGCCCTGCCCAGTGACGGACCATATGAGACGGCCCGTTTCTTTGACCTCACAAGGGAATTCGTACGCAAATCTGACCTGGAGCCGGAGAAAAAGCGGGACGTGATGGATAGCCTGTACGTCTTCGTGCGCGACGAACAGGACCCGACTTTCACCGCCGAACAGTTCGGCAACCGCTACTTGCCGCAGGACATGCAGGACCCTTTCGCGGACTTCCTCAACGCAAAAAGGTTCACCCCGAACGCCGTGGTCCGCGACACCTCCCAAATGGGTAACCGCCTACGGCGTCGACGCCTCAAGTTCGGGGGCGACATCGAACTATCCGCGTCACCTGAAGCCCTCAAGAACAAGGTTCAGATTGAGGCTATAGCTGCCGATGACGGCGGCGTGGCAGACGCTTGGACACGCATAACCATTCGAGAGCGCCTCACCGGCGAGCAATGAAGGATCGCGAAACAGAACTGCTAGAGCGCTGGCGCGCGGAGCGCCCCATGTATGCGGCATGGGGCGATTTCGTGTCAGAAATGCTCACAGAGGCGGTGGCACGGGAAATCCACCCAGCAAATGTGGAGTTGTTCTTTCGCATCCCCCTGAAGCCCCGGACCAAAGAGGAGCCGTCCTTGCTGGCCAAGGCGTTCCACCGTGGCAAGCAATACAAGGACCCGTACGACGACATTGAGGACAAGGTTGGCGTTCGCATCGTCGTGCTGTTCTCGGAGGATATTAGGGTGGTGGAGCGCACCATCACCACGTGCGACCGCTGGACCGCCGCCAAAGCACGGGACTTTGAAGAGGAGCGCGCTGCGAAGCCATTCGAATTCGATTACCAATCGCTCCACTACATTGTCCGGGCAAAGGCCAGCGTCATTCATGGTGGCGTTGATGTCGCTGTAAACACGCCCTGTGAAGTTCAGGTACGCACTATACTCCAGCACGCTTACAGCGAACTGACACACGACACGATTTATAAGCCCAGCATACAGGCTGAACCGCACGTAAAACGTGCGGCCGCCAAGAGCATGGCCCTCATCGAGGCCACGGACGACTACTTTACCCAGGTGCGCCAAAAGCTTGAGTTGGCACAGGCACCTAGCCGGCAGATCGCCGCAGCCGTCCAAGCCGCGTACAAGCCCTTCACCGGCCTGGAGCCCCAACCGTCGCCGCTTAACACCCTCTTGGTGGACCACTTCTGCGGGTGGGCGAAGGAAGGCTTTGAGGCCGAGCTAGATGCTTTCCTTAAGGAAAAACCGTTCCTTGCCGAGCGTATCCAGGAGCGCGCCACCAAGGAACTGCTGTACCGCCAGCCAGCAGTTCTACTTGTGTATTGGGCAATCAAACAAGCACCCCGCAGCGCCCCTTTGAACAGCCCACTGTCGGATGATGAACTTGCACCGCTCTATGGCGACCTTGGCCTCAAATCGCCAGGAGCGAGCGCCTAGACGGATTCTCCAAGCGTGATCATTGGGACAGCCTTCATAGTTTCCGGGACCACACCGCTCGTATCGCGTCTGCTCCCAGGAAGGCAGACCTTCCGTCCTGGAAGGAGCGAAGACTGCCAATCCCCGTCCGCCGCCACACAAACCCCAACCTAATCAACGCTCTAAAAAATTATCAGCGTTTTTCATCCGACAGCTCCAAACCCGCCGCATACTTCCTCTCGTCCCGTCGCGGGGAGAGGGCGCAAGGATCCGGCCCGAAGCGTGCGGCGGTGATGCGATCGAGCGGGGCCTCCTGGAGCGGCGTGAGCCGGGCCGGCGGGGCTTGAACGGAGGGCGGGGGACGTAAACCCGCCTATCGGGGGCTTGCCTGTCATGGGTCCCCGCCCGCCCGAGGGTCCGCGCCATACGCGCCTCCCGGCCGTCAAGAAACGGGGAGCCTGCGCGGTGGAAGGGGCACAGGGCGGAAGATGCCCGCGCGCCCCGGCCTGAGGTCAAACGATCGCGCGGGGCGTCATGGCTTCGTCGAAACGGTAACCAACACACAGCATCCGGACGCGGTCCGGACGCCCCGCGCCCTCTCCGATCAACTCAGCGGTCTTCCGCGTGAGCGCGAAGACGCGCGTCCGGCGATCAAGGAACCTCCCCCTGTGGGGGAGGCGGCCGAAGGCCGGCGGGGGGCCGTTTTCAGCTTCCGCCGAGGGCGGCCGACTTCAAGCCAAACTCCCCCCACCGATCGCTGCGCGATCGCCTCCCCCACAGGGGGAGGTTCTCAAAAGAGCCCCCCATGACGCACACCCGCCGACGCCCCCTTCCCAAGCGCCCGCACCGCAAGCGCGGCCTCGCCACCGCGCCCTCCCCTTTCCCCGACCCGTCCCCCGCCCTGGCCGAGGCCAGGCGCAGGCTCGACGAGCGGCTCGAGGCGACCCGCGCGGCGTTGCGGATCGAGCGCCTGCGGTCGTCGGCGACGGACGCGCCCGGACAAGCGCTGCTGGAGGTGGCCGAGCTGTGGAAGACGGCCTACGCCGACCGCTAATTTCAACAAGACTGCGCATGTCCGCCGTGGGAGGTTCCAGCCACGCAACAAGCCTGCCGGAGCCTCCCCATGATCGACCTCGTCATCGACGCCCGCCGCCGCGACATCGGCGGTTTCGAGGTCGGGCGGGTGCTGCCCTTCGCCAAGCGGCGCATGGTCGGGCCGTTCGTGTTCCTCGACCACATGGGCCCGGCCAGCTTCGATCCGAACTTCCCGCAAAGCGTCGACGTGCGGCCCCACCCGCACATCGGCCTGTCGACCCTGAGCTACCTGTTCGAGGGCGCCATGACCCACCGCGACAGCGTCGGCTCGGAGATCGAGATCGTGCCCGGCGAGGTCAACTGGATGACGGCCGGCTCGGGCATCACCCACTCCGAACGCTTCGAGACCCTGCGCAGCCAGGGCGGGGTGATGAACGGCATGCAGGCCTGGATCGCCCTGCCCAAGGAATACGAGGAGATGGATCCCGGCTTCAGCCACCACGCCGGCTCGACCGACCTGCCCTATTACGAGGGCGCGGGGATCAAGGCCCGGCTGATCGCCGGCGAGGCCTTCGGCGCCAAGGCCAGCGTGCCGGTGCATTCGCCGCTGTTCTACGTCCACTGGGAGCTGGCGGCCGGGGCCAAGGCGGCCCTGCCGGCCGAATATTCCGAGCGCGCGGCCTATGTCTCCAGCGGCCGGATGGAAGTGGCCGGCCGGGTGATCGAGACCGCACAGATGGCCGTGTTCGCCCCGGGCGAGACCGTGGTCTTCGAGGCGCTTGAGCCCTCGGTGGTCATGCTGCTGGGCGGCGAGCCGATCGGCCCGCGCTTCATCGAATGGAACTTCGTCTCCAGCTCCAAGGACCGCATCGAGCAGGCCAAGGCCGACTGGCGCGCCGGGCGGATGAAGCTGCCGGATCTGGACGACGGCGAGTTCATCCCCCTGCCGGAGGATTACACCCCGCCGGCCTCGCCGCTCTAAAGAACCTCCTCCCATGGGGGAGGCGGCCGAAGGCCGGTGGGGGGACGTTTTCAGCTTCCGCCGAACCGGCCGGTTTCCAAGCCACTCCCCCCACCGATCGCTTCGCGATCACCTCCCCCACAGGGGGAGGTTCGCATCTCCAGATCCTCCCCCTGAAGGGGGAGGTGGCCCGAAGGGCCGGAGGGGGAAGATCCTGCTGAAGTCGATGAAGCCGCGGAGGGAGCAGTCACTCCCCCCTCAGTCGCTCCGCGACAGCTCCCCCTTCAGGGGGAGCATCCTGGCTCAAGCCGCCTCCTCGAACGCCGCGTAGACCAGCGTCCGCAGCTCCCGCCGGATGGGATAGACGCTGGACGGCATCAGCTGGGTCATGAACACCACCGCCAGGTCCTCCACCGGATCCACCCAGAAGGCGGTCGAGGCCATGCCGCCCCAGAAGGCCTCGCCCAGGCTGCCGATGGTGCGGGTGCGGGCCAGATCCGTCGTGACTGCGAAGCCGAGGCCGAAGCCCACGCCGTCATAGACGCTCTCGCTGAACAGCGACTTCGACATTTCGGTCAGCTCTTTGCCGCCCGGCAGGTGATTGAGCATCATCGCCCTCAGCGTCTTTGGGCTGACGATGCGGGCGCCGTCCAGCTGGCCGCCGTTCAGGATCATGCGGCAGAAGCGCATATAGTCGGCCGCGGTGGAGACCAGGCCCCCGCCGCCCGACTTGAACAGCGGGTCCTTGAGGAACGGGCTCTGGGCCGGATCATCCTGCAGCACCACCTTGCCCTTGGGGTCGAGGCTGTAGCAGGCGGCCAGGCGGCCCTGGTCGGCTTCGGGCACGAAGAAGCCGGTGTCGGCCATCTTCAGCGGTTCGAAGATCCGGTCTTTCAGGAACTGGTCGAACGGCTGGCCCGAGATGACCTGGACGAGATAGCCCAGCACGTCGGTGCAGACCGAATAGTTCCAGGCCTCGCCCGGGCTGAACTCGAGAGGGAGTTTCGCCAGCTCGGCGATGAATCCGTCCAGGTCGCGCGGCCCCGGCAGGTCGTCCAGGTGCAGCTTGCGATAGGCCGCGTCGATATTGCCGCGCTGCTGGAAGCCGTAGGTCAGGCCGGCCGTGTGGCGCAGCAGGTCGATCATCCGCATCGGCTCGGAGAGCGGCCTGGTCTGGAACATGCCCAGCGAACCGGCGGCGAAGACGCCCAGGTCCCTGAAGGCCGGAATGAAGCGGTGGACCGGGTCTTCCAGGGCCACCCTGCCCTCCTCGACCAGCATCATGAAGGCGATCGAGGTGATCGGCTTGGTCATCGAGTAGATGCGGTACAGCGCATCGGCCTTCAGCGGCGCGCCGCGCTCGCGGTCGGCCAGGCCCAGCACGGTCTCGTGGGCCAGCTGGCCGCGCCGCCAGACCTGCAGCTGGGCACCGGGCAGCAGGCCGGGCCCGACGTACTTGGCTTGCAGAAAGGCGTCGATGCGCTTCAGTCGGTCCGACGACAGGCCGACGGCTTCGGGCGTGCTCAAACGGGAATCCCCCTTTACTGGCGCGACCTTCAGTCACGGTCGCCTTATTGTCGCGGATCGAATAGGCGGTACGGGAAACGCAACCTTTACCCGATCCTGCGTTCATCGATTGAAGACGAGGGGAGCGCGATGGGCAAGCGTCCCGAGGGCGAGACGGCCTCGAACATCGATCGTGCGGCGGCCGACTGGTTTTTCCAGAACAGCCTCGACATGTTCATCGTGCTGCAGGACCGGGCCATCGTCCGGGTCAATCCGGCCTGGAGCGAGATCGCCGGCTGGAGCGCCGACGAGACCCTGGGCCGCTCGATCCGCGACTTCCTCCACCTGCACGACACCCAGGTGCTGGAACAGGCCGGCCGGGTGCTGCGCGCCGAGGGCCAGGTGCAGTCCGAGCATCGGCTGGCGCGCAAGGGCGGCGGCTGGCTGTGGGTGCGCTCGCGCTCCAAGATCCTGCCCGACGGGGCGCTGCTGATCGTCTTCCAGGACTTCTCCGAGGAACGCATCCGCCGGCTCCAGCGCCAGCAGGCCGAGCGCGCCAACGAACTGCTGCGCAACGCGGCCGGCGTCTATGTCTGGCGCTACGAGACCCGCAAGGGGATCTACTTCTTCGAGCAGGACATCACGACCCTGGCCGCGCCGCTGGGCGACGCGCGGCAGATGACGGCGGTGGAGATGATGTCCGCCATCCACCCTGACGACCGCCAGACCATGACCGCCGCCTTCCTGCGCACCCAGGAGACCGGCGAGCACGCCCAGCTGGTCTATCGCCACGCCGACGCGGCCAGCCGGGAATGGATCTGGATGCGCACCGACTGGCGCGGCGTGCGCGGCGCCGCCGGCGAGCTGTTCGACGTCATCGGCATCAGCCAGGACGTCACCGAACTGCTGGTCGCCCGCGACGCGGCCCTGGCGGCGGCCGCGGCCAAGTCGCAGTTCCTGGCCAATATGAGCCACGAGATCCGCACCCCGATGAACGGCGTGCTGGGCGTGCTGCACCTGCTCAAGCACGAGCCGCTGTCGGCCGACGGCCGCCGTCTGCTGGCCGAGGCCCTGGGCTGCGGCGCCATGCTGTCGGAACTGCTCAACGACATTATCGACTTCTCCAAGGTCGAGGCCGGCAAGCTGGAGCTCTCTCCCGAGGCGCTCGACCCGTCGGCCCTGCTGCGCAGCGTCGCCGACCTGCTGGAGCCCCAGGCCGAGGAAAAGGGCCTGTCCATCCGCGTCGAGGCTCCGCCGGCCGGCGCGGCCTTCGTCGCCGCCGATCCCGTGCGGCTGCGCCAGGCCCTCTTCAACCTGATCGGCAACGCGGTGAAGTTCACCCTGGCCGGCCGCGTGACCGCCCGGCTCTGCGTCTCGTCCACCGAAGAGGGCGTGCGCCTGCGCTTCGAGATCGAGGACACCGGCGTCGGCATCCCGCTGGCCGCCCAGGGCACCCTGTTCGAGCGCTTCAGCCAGGCCGACGGTTCGACCACCCGGCGGTTCGGCGGCGCGGGTCTGGGCCTGTCGATCACCCGCCGGCTGGCCCAGCTGATGGGCGGCGATATCGGCTTCGAAAGCCGCCCGGGCGAAGGCTCGACCTTCTGGCTCGACGTCCTGGCGCCCGCCGCCCAGGCCCCGGCCGCGAGCGCCGGAGAAGGCGACACCCCCATGCTCGACGGGCTGGAGGTGCTGCTGGTCGAGGACAACGCCGTCAACCGCCTGATCGCCACCCGCATGCTCGAGGCGCTGGGCGCCCGCGTCGCCACGGCCGAGGACGGCCGGGCCGGCATCGTCGCGGCCCAGCGCGGCTATGACCTGATCTTCATGGACATTCAGATGCCGGTCATGGACGGGGTCGAGGCCACGCGCGCCATCCGCGCCCTGCCCGGCCCCGCCGGCGCGGCGCCGATCGTGGCCATGACCGCCAACGCCCTGGCCCACCAGACCGCCGCCTATGTCGAGGCCGGCATGAACGGCGCGATCGCCAAGCCGCTGTCGCCCGCCGCCCTGGTCCGGGCCGTGGTCGCCGCCCTGCCCGACCGGCTCCACTGAGCGACAAAGACGAGGCCGGGCCTTTCTGCGGCCCCTTTCCAGGCCTAGATTGGACGCTTGAGTCCAGCGCCGGAAAGTCCGGCGCTGCAGGGGGCTGAGACTATGGACGACGGCCGGACCGTCACCGCGGCGACCGCGCGCTACGCGCAGAAGAAGGAAGCCATCCTGGCGGCCGCCACCGCCGTGCTCAATCGCCAGGGCGTCAAGGGCATGACCCTGGCCGACGTCGCCGCCAAGGTGGGCCTGATCACCACCAGCGTCACCTACTACTACCGCAAGAAGGACGACCTGGCCGCCGCCTGCTTCATCCGGGGCCTCGAGCGGCTGGACGCCATGATCGACGAGGCCGCCGCCGAGCCCGACGCCGCCGGCCGCATCCGCAAGTTCCTGACCCTCTATCTCGACCTGTCGCGCCGGGTGCGCGCAGGGCAAGACGCGCCCCTGGCAAGCTTCACCGAGATCCGCGCGCTGAAGGAGCCGATGCGCGCTTCGGTGCAGGCCGCCTTCGCCGACATCTTCCGCCGGGTGCGCGCCTTCTTCGACGGCGAGGCCTTCGCCCATCTCGACAAGGCCGAGCGCAACGCCCGCGCCCACCTCCTGCTGGAACAGGTCTTCTGGACCGGCGCCTGGCTGCGCCGCTTCGATCTGGACGACTACGAGCGGGTGCGCGAGCGGATGTACGACATCCTCGTGGGCGGCATCGCCGGCTCCGGCCGCGACTGGACGCCGCCGGCCCTGCCCGACCCGACGCCCGTCTCGGACGAGGGCCAGGAATGGCGCGAGACCTTCCTCGTGGCCGCCACGCGCCTCATCAACCAGCGCGGCTATCGCGGGGCCTCGGTCGAGGACATCTCGGCGGCGCTGAACGTCACCAAGGGCTCGTTCTACCATCACCACGAGGACAAGGACGCCCTGGTGGTCGAGTGCTTCCAGCGCACTTTCGCGGTCACCCGTCGCGCCCAGCTGTCGGCCCGCGATCTTCCAGGGGACGGCTGGACGGCGGTCTCGGCGGCGACGGCGGCCCTGGTCGAGTACCAGCTGTCGGACCACGGCCCGCTGCTGCGCGCCTCCTCGATGGGCGCCCTGCCGATCGAGATCCGCCACGAGATGAGCGACGGCTACGCCCGCGGCTCCAACCGCTTCGCCGGCATGATCGCCGACGGGATCGCCGACGGCTCGGTGCGCGCCATCGACCCGCTGGTGGCCGCGCACATGATCAACTCGATGCTGAACGCCGCCGCCTCGCTGCAGGCCTGGGCGCCGGGCGTCACCCGCGAAGACGCCGCCCGGCTGTTCGCCCGCCCGCTGCTGATGGGGCTGATGGCGCGGTAGGGCTTGGTGGACCCTCTCTCTCAGAGAGAGGGGTTTTCGGCCACGTACGCATCCACCTGCGCCAGACGCCGCGTCTTCTCGGCCTCGTCCAGGAACGAGCCGGTGAAGCTGTTGCGCGCCAGAACCACCAGGTCCTCGCGCGTCAGGTCCACGGCCCTGGCGGTCTCCAGGTAATTGTCCAGCAGGTAGCCGCCGAAATAGGCCGGGTCGTCGGAGTTCACCGTCGCCTTGAGGCCCAGGTCCAGCATCCTGCGCATCGGGTGCGCGGCCAGGTCCGGCACCACGCACAGCTTCAGGTTCGACAGCGGGCAAACCGTCAGGGTCACGCCATCGGCCACGAGCCGCTGGGTCAGCGCCTCGTCTTCCAGCGCGCGGTTGCCGTGGTCGATGCGGTCGACGCCCACCAGGTCGATGGCTTCCCAGACGTACTCGGGCGGGCCTTCCTCGCCGGCATGGGCGACGATCTTGAGGCCGAGGTCGCGGGCGGCCTTGAACACCCGGGCGAACTTGGCCGGCGGGTGGCCGACCTCCGAGGAGTCCAGGCCCACGCCCGCGATCTTGTCCAGGTGCGGCCTGGCCTGCTCCAGGGTCTCGAAGGCGCTTTCTTCCGACAGGTGACGCAGGAAGCAGAGGATCAGCTTCGACGTCACGCCCCAGCGCGCCTCGGCTTCGGCCATGCCGTCCAGCAGGCCGTCGATCACCGTTTCGAAGGCGATCCCGCGCTCGGTGTGGGTCTGCGGATCGAAGAAGATCTCGGCGTGCACTCCGCCATCGGCCGCCAGGCGTTCGAAATAGGCCAGGGCCAGGTCCTTGAAGTCGGCCCGCGTGATCAGCACGCCCGCGCCCTGATAATAGATGTCCAGGAAGTCCTGCAGGTTCGAGAAGGCGTAGGCCGCGCGGATCTCCTCCACCGACTTGTACGGCAGGGCGATCCCGTTGCGTTCGGCCAGGGCGAACATCAGTTCCGGTTCGAGGCTGCCCTCGATGTGCATGTGCAGTTCGGCCTTGGGCAGGCCGCGGGCGAAGGCTTCGAGCGTGGTGTCGGTCATGGGGTTTCCATCGGTCGGGCGGGCGGCGGGGTCAACCCCGCACAAGGCGGCGCGGGAGCCTGGCCCCCGCGCCGAGGTGCGCTTCACCTCAAAGTTTCGACGCGTCGTATGCACCGCGTCGCGCCCGCGCCTGAACTCGGTCTTGGAATATCCCGCACGCCTGCAAGCGGCGGCGGACGGCCGGTCCTGGTGCGAACTCCCTCCCCAGTCTGGTCGATTGTGGTCTGGAACCGCAGGCTTACGCGCCGACGCGACGTCACGTCGGCCCGCGCCGACAGGCGCCATCTCGACCGAAACTGAACTCTTCGAATGTCCAGTACGACGCCTGCGCCGTCAACCTGCGGCGCCCGGAAAAGCGGCGCCGTCCGCGCGCCTCTGGACTCTCGCGCGCCGTCGTGCTGGCTTTAGTCAAACAAGCGTTCAAACGAACAAAAAAGGGTGGACCCGCATGGCCGCGATCAACGCCGTCACCGATCTGACCGTCGAAGGCGACATCGGCGTCGTCACGCTGAACTCTCCGCCGGTCAACGCGCTGTCGGCCCAGGTCCGCGAGGGGCTGAAGGGCGCCTTCGAGGCGGCGATCGCCGATCCGGCCGTCCAGGCCATCGTGCTGATCTGCGAAGGCAAGACCTTCATCGCCGGCGCCGACATCAGCGAGTTCGGCAAGGCCATGACCGGCCCCTCCCTGCAGGACGTGCAGAACACCATCGAGAACTCGCCCAAGCCGGTGGTCGCCGCGATCCACGGCACCGCCCTGGGCGGCGGGCTGGAAGTCGCGCTTGTCGCGCACTATCGCGTCGCCGTGCCCTCGGCCAAGGCCGGCCTGCCGGAAGTGAACATCGGCCTGCTGCCGGGCGCCGGCGGCACCCAGCGCCTGCCGCGCATCGTCGGCGTCGAGAAGGCGCTGGAGATGGTCACCAGCGGCCAGCACGTCCCGGCCAAGGCCGCGCTCGCCATGGGCCTGTTCGACAGCCTGGTCGAGGAAGGCGCCCTGCGCGACGGCGCGATCGCCTTCGCCCGCGTGGTGCTGGCCGAGGGCCGTCCCCTGGCCAAGGTCCGCCACCTGTCCGACAAGGTCGAGGCCGCCCGCGGCAAGCCCGAGATCTTCACCGAGTTCCGGAAAGCCAACGCCCGCAAGTTCCGCGGCTTCCTGGCGCCCGAGAACAACATCAAGTGCATCGAGGCGGCCGTGAACCTGCCCTTCGACGAGGGCCTGAAGGAAGAACGCCGCCTCTTCATGGAGCTGATGACCGGCAGCCAGTCGGCCGCCCAGCGCTACGTGTTCTTCGCCGAGCGCCAGGCCGCCAAGATTCCCGACGTGCCCGATGACACCCCGACGCTCCCGATCAAGAAGGTCGGCGTCATCGGGGCCGGCACCATGGGCGGCGGCATCTCGATGAACTTCCTCAACGCCGGCATCCCGGTGACGATCATCGAGGCCAAGCAGGAGAACCTGGACCGCGGCGTCGGGATCATCCGCAAGAACTACGAGAACACCGCCAAGAAGGGCCGCCTCACCCAGGACGACGTCGAAAGGCGCATGGGGCTGCTCACGCCGTCCATGCATCTGGAGGATCTGGCCGACTGCGACCTGATCATCGAGGCCGTGTTCGAGCTGATGGAGATCAAGAAGGAGGTCTTCACCAAGCTCGACGCCATCGCCAAGCCGGGCGCGATCCTGGCCTCCAACACCTCCTACCTCGACATCGACGCCATCGCCGCCGTCACCAGGCGCCCCGAAAGCGTCATCGGCCTGCACTTCTTCTCGCCGGCCAACGTCATGCGCCTGCTGGAGATCGTGCGCGGCGAGAAGACCGACAAGTCGGTGATCGCCACCTCGATGCAGATCGGCAAGAAGATCGGCAAGGTCGCGGTCCTGGTCGGCAACTGCTTCGGCTTCGTCGGCAACCGCATGCTGGCCCAGCGCCAGCGCGAGGCCCAGAAGCTGATCCTCGAAGGCGCCATGCCCTGGGACGTCGACCGCGTGCTCTACGAATTCGGCCTGCCGATGGGTCCGTTCGCCATGAGCGATCTGGCCGGCCTCGACATCGGCTGGGACCCGGCCAAGACCTCCTCGTCCACCGTGCGCGAGGTGCTGTGCGAGATGGACCGCCGCGGCCAGAAGAACGGCAGGGGCTTCTACGACTACGACGAGAACCGCGTCGCCAAGCCCAGCCCCGAGGTCGAGAAGGTGATCCTCGACTTCGCCGAGAAGCGCCAGATCCAGCGCCGAGAGATCAGCGACCAGGAGATCCTGGAGCGCTGCCTCTATCCGATGGTCAACGAGGGCGCGAAGATCCTCGAGGAGGGCAAGGCCATCCGGGCGTCGGACATCGATATCGTCTGGATCAACGGCTATGGCTGGCCGGTCTATCGCGGCGGCCCGATGTTCTGGGGCGAACTCGTGGGCCTCGACAAGGTGCTGGCCGGCATGAAGGCCTTCCAGGAAAAGCACGGCGACGACTTCAAGCCGTCGGCCCTGCTGGAGCGGCTGGTGGCCGAGGGCAAGGGCTTCAAGGACGCGTAAAATCAACGAACGCCCTTCTCCCTTGATGGGGAAGGCGGCCCGCGAAGCGGGTCGGATGGAGGTGAACGCGCAGCGTTCCTAGCGCCGCCAGCTCAGCAGTCACCCTCATCCCCGGCCCTTCCCCCATCGAGGGGAAGGGAGAAGAGGAGCAAAGCATGCCGACCATCCCCTCCATGATCGCCGCCGACTACGGCGTGATGGGCGACATCCTGCGCGAGCGCGCCGCGGAAGCTCCCGACCATCCCGCCGTGATCATGGAGACCGGCGAGACCATCACCTACGCGGCCTTCGACGCCCTGGCCGACCGCGTCGCCGCCGCCCTGCAGCGCGACGGCGTCCTGCCCGGCGCGGCGGTCGCCGTCTGCGCCCTGTCCTCGATACCCTATGCGGCGGTTTTCCTGGGCGGCCTGCGGGCCGGCGTCGCCGTCGCGCCGCTGGCGCCCTCGTCCACGCCCGAGGCCATCGCCGGCATGGTCGACGACAGCGGCGCCAGGCTGTTCTTCGTCGATGCGGGCGTAGCCGAAGCGCAAAAGCCCGCGCCCGTCGCCGCCCGCGTCATCGCCCTGGACGGATCGCCCTACGGCGAGGCCTTCGCGGCCTGGCTCGCCCCCGAGGGCGCCAGCCCAGCGCCGGTCGAGATCGCGCCCGAGCATCCGTTCAACATCATCTATTCCAGCGGTACCACCGGCGCGCCCAAGGGCATCGTCCAGTCGCACGGCATGCGCTGGAAGCACGTCTTCCGCGGCGACGCCGTCGGCTACGGTCCCGACGCGGTCACCCTGCTGTCGACGCCGCTCTATTCCAACACCACGCTGGTCTGCTTCTTCCCCACCCTGGCGGGCGGCGGGACCGTCGTGCTGATGAAGAAGTTCGACGCGGGCCGCTTCCTGGAGCTGGCGCAGCAGCATCGCATGACCCACGCCATGCTGGTGCCGGTGCAGTACCGCCGGCTGATGGCCCACCCGGACTTCGATCGCTTCGACCTGTCGTCCACGCGGCTGAAGTTCTGCACCAGCGCCCCCTTCGCCGCCGAACTGAAGGCGCAGGTGCTGAAGCGCTGGCCCGGCGGCCTCGTCGAATATTTCGGCATGACCGAGGGCGGCGGGACCTGCATCCTCATGGCCCACGAGCACCCCGACAAGCTGCACACCGTGGGCCAGCCCGCTCCGGGCCACGACATCCGCCTGATCGACGAGGACGGCGTACAGGTCGGTCCCGGCGTCGTCGGCGAGATCGTCGGCCGCTCGGCCGGCATGATGAACGGCTATCACGGCCAGCCCGGCAAGACGGCGGAAGCGACCTGGACCTCGCCGGAGGGCCTCTCCTTCATCCGCACCGGCGACGTCGGCCGCTTCGACGACGAGGGGTTCCTCACCCTGATGGACCGCAAGAAGGACATGGTCATCAGCGGCGGCTTCAACATCTATCCCAGCGACCTGGAGGCGGTGATCGTGCAGCATCCGGACGTGCTGGAAGCCGCCGTGGTCGGCGTTCCCTCCGACGCCTGGGGCGAGACTCCCGTGGCCTTCGTGGCCCTGCGCCACGGCGCGACCGCCGACGCGCAGACCATTCGCGCCTTCGCCAACGAACGCCTGGGCAAGACCCAGCGCCTGGCCGACCTCGTCCTGGTCGACGCCCTGCCGCGCAGCCACATCGGCAAGGTGCTCAAGCGCGAACTGCGGGACGGGTGGACGAGAAAGACGCCCCTCTCTCTTTGAGAGAGGACTGATGGTGAAAACCCGGAAAAACCGCAAACTCCGCCGCGACGGCGCGCCGCATCTGGACAGGCCGAGTCAGTCGATACGTTCGATTAACCATAAGGGCGTCGTCGGGGTTGTCGGCGCCGGTTCGTTGCGGAAGCGTCTCGCATGCCCACCCTTTCAGCCGCCGTCCTGGCGTCGCAGCCGAAGTCCGTCGCGCCCGCATCGAGCGCGCCGCTCGACTTCGACGCGCTGGAAAAAGCCTTCGGCGCCCCTGTCTGCGACGACCTGAACGGGCGGCTGGCCCAGCGCTTCTCCCGAACCACCGCCGTCCGCGCCTGCGCCGACCGCGCCGCCGCCACCGCCGACCTGCTGGCCGCCCAGGGCGCGCGTCCCGGCGGGGTGTGCATCGTCTCGGCCCTGGCCGGACGCGAGACCCTGGAGGGCGTCGCCGCCGCGGGCCTGACGCCGTGGCTGGTCGACGTCGACCCGTTCACCTGGATGGTCGACACCGCCCACCTGCGTGAGCGCATGGCCGAGGCCCCCTGCCCGCTGGAAGCCATCGTGACTACCTGCGCCTTCGGCCGCGCCCCCGACCTTCTGGCCCTGGCCGCCTTCCAGGCCGAAACCGGCCTGCCCATCGTGGTCGACGCCGCCTTCGGCTTCGACGTCATCATGGACGCCCCCGTCCCCGTGGTCGTCGGCCTGCCCGGCGGCGAGGGCGTATTCGTCGCCGCCGAGGACGCCGACCTGATCGCTCGCCTCACCGCCCCCGCCTTCGAGGGCGACGACGGCCTGGACGGCTGGACCCTCAAGCGCCAGCAACTGGCGACCAACGCCCAGCGCCTGCGCATGCTGCTGCTCGGCTCGCCCGTCGCCTTCCAGCCCGGCTGGGGCCTGTCGTGGGTGTCCAGCGCCTGTGTCGTCAGCGTCGCCGAGGGCTGCGCCCCGGCCGTCGCCGCCCTCCTGGCCGTCGAGGGCCGTTTTGTCACCTGCGTGGGCGTGCGCGACCCCGAGGCCGCGGCCGACAGCGTGCCGGTCGTCGACCACCTGGCCGGCAAGATGCTGGGCCTGCCCTTCGCCGCCGACCTCGACATCGCCGACCTCGATGACCTGGCCGAGGCCGTGCGGCGGGCGGTGGCGCAGGTCTGAGCCCCAGTTCCTCCCCCGTGAAACGGGGGAGGTGGCGCGCTGCGGATACGCAGCGTGACGGAGGGGGCGACCGCCTCCTCGGCGCCCAGTCTCGCCCCCTCCACCACTTCGTGGTCCCCCTCCCCCGCAAGCGGGGGAGGAGTAGCGAAACCAACAGAAAGGCCGGAGACTTTCGTCCCCGGCCCAGAACGACCGGCAGGAGGAAGAACGGCCGGCCGCCTATCCCACGAGGCTGGGAACTCTAAAACCTCTTGCGCAGGCTGAACTTGTAGGTCCGGCCCAGCGGATCGCCGGTGAACGGGTCGTAGCCCAGGTCGAGCCGGGCGTAGGAGGGGTCCTGGTCGAAGAGGTTGGTGATCGCCACCGTCGCCGTCGTCTCGCGCGGCAGCTGCACCCGATAGGCGAGGTCCGTCAGCACCTGGGCGTCGATGGTCTTGCCTTTGGAGACGGTCACCGGCGCGCCGGTGCTGTCCTTGTAGGCGCCGGTCGCGAACGGCGCGGTGCGCTGGTCGTCGTACTTGCCGATGTAGTGCACCGTCAGGCGCAGGTTGTGGATCCCGCGGCTCCATTCGGCGAAGGCCTGGCCCTTCCATTCGGGGATCGGCACGACGGTGGTCTGGTAGTTCAGGAGGCCCACCGCATCGAAGGCCTTCTCGACCACCACCCCCTCGACGCTGGTCGCCCCCACCTCGTACTTCTGCACCCAGGTCGCCGTGCCGCCGATGGCGAGGTCGCCGCCCAGCACGCCGGCGAAGCTGTAGTCGGCCGAGAAGTCGAAGCCCGCGTTCTCCACCGGCGCGCCATTGATATAGAAGGTCTTCAGCCGCGCGATGTTGGCGGGCGAGCCGCAGGCGCCGTTGAAGGTGAAGCGCGCCACGAGGGCCGCATAGGCCGGGTCGGCGCAGTTGTTGGCCCCCGACACCCCGTTCGGATAGATCGCGTTGGTGATCCCGGCCACCGGCTCGGCCACGATCGGGTTTTTGAAGTCGAACCGGAAGTAGTCGATGCTGGCCTTGAAGGCGCCGGCCTTGAACAGCAGGCCCATGTTGTAGGTGTTGGCCTTCTCGGGCTTCAGGCTCGGATTGCTGAAGATGTCGACCGCCCGGAAGACCCCGAGAATGCCCTGCAGCGAGGTCACCGAGGTCGTGGTGGTCAGCGGGTCCGGCGGCCCGCGGAAGGTCGAGCCGGCCGAGGCCCGCACCGCCATCCACGGCAGGGCCTGCCAGCGCACCGAGGCCTTGGGATTGAAGGTCGAGCCCACAGCCCCGCCATAGTCCTCGTAGCGCGCGGCCAGCTGGGCCTGCACGGTTTCGGTGATCGGCAGGCTCAGCTCGCCGAAGGCGGCGACGACGTCGCTCTGGTTGTCGGAAGGCGTGCCGACGCCCAGGAACATGAACGGCCCGTTGCGCGCCGAGCCCGTGCAGTTGGTCACCCCGAAGTCCGGCGTGTTGACGCACGGATTGATCAGGGCGTTGGAGATGTCGTTGTAGGTCGCCGTGAAATAGCTGCGGCGGTACTGCACCCCGGCCGCCCAGGCGATGTCGCCGCCCGGCAGGGTGATGGCCGTCTTGCCGTTCAGCACCGCCTCGGCGACGAACAGTCGCGAGGTCTGCTTGGTCGACAGCTTCTGGAAGAACCAGTCGGTCAGTGCCTTGCTGTTGGCCAGGGCCGAGACGTAGCCGGGATTGGCGACGCCCGTGATGGCGTTGCTGGGCAGGGCGCTGGCGAACGGGTTGAAGTAGAGGCAGCCGCCGACGCCGGGCGAGCCCTGGATGCCGGGGGTCGAGGGATTGCTGTCGCAATTGGGTCCGCCCAGTCCGCGCAGCGCCAGGGCGTAGCGGTTGACCAGGGCGTCGTAGCCGGTGCGGATCCCCACCTCCTGCGAATAGGTCACCGCCGCCTCCCAGCCGACGCCGTTGCCGAACTCGCCCTTCAGGTCGGCCGAGACCCGGTAGGCGTCGAACGAGCGCGAACCGATCGACGGGCCGTAGCCGAAGGCCGGATTGCCGCCGATGCCGAACGGCCGGTTGGCGACGTTCAGCGCCCCGCCGGCGAAGATCGCGCCGGGCAGGGTGGTCTGGGCCCCGGTGCCCAGGTTGGTCAGCACCACCGTCGGGTTGCCGGCGATGAAGGCGGCCAGGCCCGGATTGGTCGCCGGCACGAAGTAGCGCCCGGCCAGCTGCGGGATCGGCGCCACCTCGGCCGTCGGCACGGCCAGCGCCGCGTATGAAGGCGAGGTGTTCCAGTCGGGCACGTCGGTATGGGCGTACAGCGCCTCGACGTGGAACTTGGTGGTCTCGTTGAGCTGGGCGTTGATCTCGCCGTAGACCTGAACTGCGTTGGATTTTTCGACCAGGTTGTCGAACGGCGTGTAGTGCCAGTAGCAGACCGGCGTCAGACCGCTGAAGCCGGGATAGCCGCCCAGTCCCGCGCAAGCCGGATCGCGCAGGCCGCTGGCGGTGTTGGCCACCGGAATGAAGGACGAGGGGCTGCCCGCCGCCGACCAGCCCGCCTCGGGATTGGACAGGTAGGACTGGTTGGCCCAGTCGCGCTCGGCGACGCTGAGCTTGGAGCGATGCTGCCAGCCGACGCTGATCAGCATGTCGCCATGGTCCCACTGCTTGCCGTAGATCAGGTTCAGGCCGTAGTCGCCGTCCGAGCCGTCGATGGCCCGGTAGTCGGCCCCGACCTCCAGCCCGTCGACGTTCTTCCTGGTGATGAAGTTGACCACGCCGGCGATGGCGTCGGAGCCATAGGTCGCCGCCGCGCCGTCCTTCAGCACCTCCAGCCGGCCGATGGCGGCGGCGGGAATGATGTTGGTGTCGACGATGCCGGCCCCGGCCGAGGCCAGCGGATTGATCGCCAGGCGCCGGCCGTTCAGCAGGACGAGCGTCCGCTGAGAGCCCAGGCCGCGCAGGTTCACCGAGCCCGATCCCTCCGAGCCCTGGGCCCGGCTGTCGAACTGGTTGGTGTCGCCCAGCACGCCGCTCGACACCGACAGCGACTTGATCAGCTCCACCGTCGAGGGCGAGCCGCGCTTCTGCAGTTCCTCGGCGCCGATCACGTCGACCGGCAGGGCGGCGTCCTCGGGCGTGCCCCGGATGAAGGAGCCGGTGACCACCACCTCCTCCACCTGCGTGCTTTCCTGGGCGCTGGCCGCCCCCGCCGTCGCGGCGAGCGCCGCCGCCAGCGCGCAGGCCGAGCCCGCGCGAAGATAGGTCTTCCTGGTCATCTTCCCTCTCCCGGTCTCTCTTCTTTTCGGAGCGCTTGGGCGAGGACGGATCTCTCTCAGGTGTCGGCTGAATTCTCCGGGCGCGAGCCCCTCGCGCGGCCCTGCGCCGCGCCAAGGTCACGCCTTTCGAAAATGGAAGATGCGAACTTGCACGCCGACACCTTGGGATCCCCCTCTCGCCGGATACTTTGTACGCAAAGCTTTCTTACTGCCCGATCTCGGAAGCGAGCCGCCTCGCCGGCGAGAGTCGAACGAATGTTTCGATGATTGGGTATGTTTTTGCGAAACGTCAACCGCCCGTAATCAGGGGCAATACGCCTGCGTCGCCGGCGACGTCGAAAAACCGTCGCGTCCGGCTGACAGGCTGCTGACGGATTCGGGTGGTCGCCGTGCGAGCAAAGGAGCGACCGTCCTACGTAGTGACCGCAACCATGGGAAAATCCGTCCAGGTCTTGGCGAGACGGGCTTTTTCTTGTGAATAGTCGCCCTAATTGAGCGAACGACGGTCCAGTTAGTCCGTTATGGGGCGGTCGTCCGGAAGTGGGGTAGGGTTTAGATGAGTTACGACGCGAGCGCCGATCGCCGACACCCGGCCGCGCGCCTGATCGCGCGGGTCGGTCTTGGGGCCGGCGCCAGCCTGGCCGTCCTGGCCCTGGCCGGCTGCAACGCCACGGCGCCGCGAACGCCCGACACGCGCCTGCCGGCCGCCTTCGAGGCCCCGGCCGGAACGCCCCTGCCCGCCGCCGCCCTCGACCAGTGGTGGACTCAGTTCAACGATCCGCAGCTGAACGGCCTGATCGCCACGGCCCTGGAAAAGAGCCCCGACGCCCGCAGCGCCGCGGCCGTGCTGGAAGAGGCCCGCGCGGTGCGCAAGGGCCAGATCCGCCAGCTGTTCATCCCCTCGGGCCAGATCACCGGCGCGGCCAGCCGCCAGCACACCGACATCCTCGACCAGAGCGGCCAGGGCTTCACCCTCGGCGGCGACACCGACAACTACAGCGCCGGCTTCGACGTCTCTTGGGAGCTCGACTATCTGGGCCGTCGCAAGAACGGCCTGCAGGTCGTGAACAACGACCTGGCCGCCGCCCGCTTCGCCTATGAGGGCGCGCGCGCGGCGCTGGCCGCCAACGTCGCCCAGTCCTATTTCGAAGCCAAGGGCCTGGCCGTGCAGCTGGAGGACGCCCGGCAGAGCGCCCGCATCAGCCAGGGCCTTCTGGACCTTGCCGCCGAAAAGGCCCGCCGGGGCCTGTCGGCGGGGTCCGAGGCCGACAGCGCCGCCGCCAGCCTGGCCCAGTCGCAGGCCCAGGCCGCCGACCTCGAGAGCCAGCTGCAGGCCGCCCGCCGCAGCCTGCTGATCCTGGTCGGGCGCGGGATCGACCCTCTGGCCAGCCTCAGCGTCGACGCCGCTCTGGCCGAGCCGCCGCCCATCCCCGCCGCCGTGCCGGGCGAACTGCTGGCCCGCCGTCCCGACGTGCGCGAGGCCCAGGCCCGCCTGGCCTCGGCCGCCGGCAACCTCAAGGTCAACCAGAAGGCCCTGTATCCGACCTTCACCCTGACGCCCGGCGTCGGCTGGGCCAAGAGCGTCTCGCCGGCCTTCAACTTCGGTTCCGGCGGCGCCGGCGGCGGCACGGTCTCGACCACCACCGGAACCTGGACCCTGGGCGGCAACGTCTCGATCCCGCTGCTCAACATCCCCCAGCTGCTGGCCGAGATCGACGCCCAGGACGCCCGCACCGAACAGGCCGCCGTCGCCTACGAGAAGGCGATCCAGACCGCCTATGGCGAGGCCGAGAACGCCATGGCCCAGATGGCCTCCGACCAGCGCCGCGTCACCCTGCTGAAGGCCGGCGAAACACGCGCCGCCAACGCCTACGCCGCCAGCCGCAAGGGCTACGCCGCCGGCCTGACCGACCAGACCACCAACCTGCAGAACGAGCAGACCTGGCGCAGCGCCCGCACCGCCCTGACCGGGGCCCAGACCCAGGCCCTGCTGCGCGCGGTGCAGACCTACAAGGCCCTGGGCGGCGGCTGGTCGCCGAACGCGCCAGCGCCCCTGCCGCCTCGGGCCGCCAGCCGGCCCGCCGACACGTCCTCCGAACGCGCCTCGCGATGAGAACCCAGCCCATGACGAAGACTTCCGCCCGCGCGCTCGCCCTGCTGACCGCGTCCGCCCTGGCCCTGGCCGCCTGCGGCGGCAAGAAGGACGCCGACAAGGCCGCCCCCGCCAGCCAGGCCCGCGCCGTCAGCGTCGGCCAGGTCGAGACCCGCCCGCTGGGCGGCGGCATCGAGGCCTCCGGCGTGCTGCTGGCCCGCGACGAGGCCGTGGTCGGCTCGGAGCTCTCCGGCTACCGCGTCGCCCGCATCTACGCCGACGAGGGCGACTATGTCCGCGCCGGCCAGCCGCTGGTGCAGCTGGACGCCACCCTGCTGCGCGCCCAGATCGACCAGCAGGCCGCCGTCGCCGCCCAGGCCCAGGCCGAGGCGGCCCGCGTCTCCGGCCTCGACGGCCAGGGCGTGCTCAGCCAGGAACAGATCGAGAGCCGCCGCTACACCGCCAAGGCCCAGGCCGCCTCGCTGAACGAACTGAAGACCCGCCAGAGCCGCATGACCATCGTCGCCCCGGTCGGCGGCCGGGTCATCGAGCGCGGGGTCAAGCCGGGCGAGATCTCCGGCGGCGGCACGACGCCCTGGTTCCGCATCGTCCGCGACGGCCTCGTGGAGCTGGAAGCCGACGTCAACGAACAGGACCTCGCCGGCCTGTCGATCGGCCAGCCGGCCACCGTCACCCTGCCCGGCGGCCAGCAAGTTTCCGGCGCCATCCGCCTGGTCAGCCCGCGCGTCAACGCCGACACGCGCCTCGGCAAGGTCCGCATCCGCCTGCCGGTGCGCGAGGACCTGCGGGCCGGCGGCTTCGGCAAGGCGACCTTCGGGGCCTCGGGCCAGGCGGTCACGGCCGTGCCCGAAACCGCCATCCGCTATGACGCCTCGGGCCTGTCGGTGGTCACGGTCGACGCCAACAACCGCGCCAAGCAGGTGCCGGTCCGCACCGGCCGTCGCGGCGGCGGCTGGGTCGAGCTGGTCCAGGGCCCCGCCTCCGGCACGCGCGTGATCATCGGCTCGGCCGCCTTCGCCGGCGACGGCGACCTCGTGAAGCCCCAGCCGGTCAAGGCTGCGAACTGATGTCCGAACTCCGCATCTCAGCCTGGTCGATCCGGAACCCGATCCCCGTCGCGGTCCTGTTCATCGCCCTGATCATCGCCGGCGTGGCGGCTTATCTGTCGCTGCCGGTCAAGCAGTTCCCGAACGTCACCTTCCCGGCCGTGACCGTCTCGGTCACCCAGAGCGGCGCGGCCCCCGGCGAGCTGGAGACCCAGGTCACCCGCCCCATCGAGGACGCGGTCTCCGGCATCTCCAACATCAAGACGATCCGCTCGTCGGTGACGCAGGGCGCCTCGACAACCACGATCGAGTTTGAACTCGGCGAAGACCTGCAGAAGGTCACCGACGAGGTCCGCTCCAAGGTCGACCAGGCCCGCGCCAGCCTGCCCAAGGAAATCGACGAGCCGATCGTCCAGCGGCTCGAGATCGACAGCGCCCCGATCATCACCTACGCCGTCGCGGCGCCGTCCATGAGCACGGCCGAGCTGTCGTGGTTCGTCGACGACACCGTCACCCGGGCCCTGCAGGGCGAAAAGGGCGTCGCCCAGGTGGCCCGCGTCGGCGGCGCCGAGCGCGAGATCAACGTCATCATCGACCCGGCCCGCATGGCCGCCTTCGGCGTCACCGCGCCGCAGTTGAACCAGGCCCTGGCCAATTTCAGCCTCGACGCCCCCGGCGGCCGGGCCGTGGTCGGCGGCCGCGAGCAGACCCTGCGGGTGCTCGGCGCGGCCAACACCCTGGACCAGCTCAAGCAGATCACCATCCCGGTCGGCTCGCGCTACGTGAAGCTGACCGACGTGGCCGACGTGGGCCAGGGCGCCGGCGAGGAACGCGGCTTCGCCCGTCTCGACGGCAAGCCTGTGGTGGCCTTCCAGGTCATGAAGACCCGCGAGTCCAGCGACGTCGAGGTCGAGGACCGCGTGAAGAGCGCCATCGAGACCCTTGAGCAGAAGAGCAACGGCGTCGCCTTCACCAAGATCTACTCAACGGTCGACGAGACCCGCGCCAGCTTCAAGGCCACCGAGCACACCCTGCTGGAAGGCATGCTGCTGGCCTCGCTGGTTGTGTTCCTGTTCCTGCGCGAATGGCGCGCCACCCTGATCACCGCCATCGCCATGCCGGTGTCGCTGATCCCGACCTTCGCCTTCATGGCCATGGTCGGCTTTTCGCTGAACGTCGTCACCCTGCTGGCCCTGACCCTGGTCATCGGCATCCTGGTCGACGACGCCATCGTCGAGATCGAGAACATCGAGAAACGGGTGTCCAAGGGCGAGCGGCCCTATCAGGCGGCGATGGAGGGCGCCGACGCCATCGGCCTGGCGGTCGTGGCCACCACCTTCACCATCGTCGCGGTGTTCGTGCCGGTGTCGTACATGCCCGGCATCCCCGGCCAGTTCTTCAAGGAGTTCGGCCTGACCGTCGCGGTCTCGGTGCTGTTCTCGCTGGTCGTGGCCCGCCTGCTGACCCCTCTGCTGGCGGCCTACTTCCTCAAGCCCTCGAAGAACCCCCACCCGCGCAAGCCGTTCGAGGGCCTCTATCGCAAGAGCCTCGACTGGGCGCTGGATCACCGGATCATCAGCTTCATCCTGGGCGGCCTGCTGACCGTCGGCTCGCTGGTTGGCGCCGGCTTCCTGGCCTCGATCGGCGTCCTGGCCGTCGGCTTCCAGCCGCCCGGCAACGCCAACTACTACTACATCAAGCTGCAAGGCCCGCCCGGCGCGACCGTCACCGACATGGACCGCACGGTCCAGGCCGTGACGAGGATGTTCAAGGCCCGCCCCGAGACCGAGCACGTCTTCGTCCAGGTCGGCTCCAACATCGCCAGCGGCTTTGGCGGCCAGAGCGGCGCCGACGTCCGCGACGGCACCGTCACCGTGGTGCTCAAGGGCGACCGCAAGCTGACGGTCACCGAGATCAAGCAGGAGATCCGCGCCGGCCTGCGCGACATCCCCGACGCCCGCGTCAACCTGCAGAGCGACTGGGGCGCGGCCGACATCCAGAACATCCTCACCTCCGAGGACGGCGAGGCGCTGGACAAGGCCGCCCTACAGATCGAGCGCGAGATGCGCTCGCTGAAGACGGTCGCCGACCCGCGTCCGTCCTCGCCGCCCAGCGGTCCCGAAATCGTCATCCGTCCCCGCGCCGACGAGGCCGCCCGCCTGGGCGTCAGCGTCGCCGATATCGCCGCCATCGCCCGCGTGGCCACGGTGGGCGATATCGACGCCAACGTCGCCAAGATGACCCAGGGCGAGCGCCGCATCCCGATCCGCATCCGCCTGCCCGACGGCGCGCGCTCGGACCTGGCGGCCATCGGCGCCCTGCAGGTGCCGACCGCCAGCGGCGGCGTCACCCGTCTCGACAGCGTCGCCGACATCGACTTCCAGGCCGGTCCGGCCAAGATCGACCGCTTCGGCCGCAAGCGTCAGCTGACCATCGAGGGCGACCTCAACGGCGGCGCCCAGCTGGGCCAGGCCCTGGCCGAGATCAACGAGCTGCCGTCGATGAAGAAGATGCCGGCCGGCGTCGCCCCCGCCTCGGCCGGCGACCAGGAGGCGTTCACCGAGCTGTTCAGCGGCTTCGCGGTCGCCATCCTTTCGGCGGTCGGCCTGGTGTTCGGCGTGCTGGTCCTGCTGTTCCGCAGCTTCTTCAAGCCGATCACCATCATCTCGGCCCTGCCGCTGGCCATCAGCGGCGCCCTGGTGGCCCTGGTGGTCTGCGGCCAGCCGCTGTCGATGCCGTCGCTGATCGGCTTCCTGATGCTGATGGGCTTGGCGGCCAAGAACTCGATCCTGCTGGTCGAGTACGCCATCGAGCAGGAACGCGCCGGCATGAGCCAGCGCGAGGCCCTGATCGACGCCTGCCACGAGCGGGCCCGGCCGATCGTCATGACCACCCTGGCCATGATGGCCGGCATGCTGCCCACAGCCCTTGGCCTTGGCCAGGGCTCGGAGTTCCGCCAGCCCATGGCCGTGGCCGTGATCGGCGGCCTGATCACCTCGACCATCCTGTCGCTGGTGCTGGTGCCGGTGGTCTACGAGGTCATCGACGACTTCGAGCAGTGGATCACCCCCAAGCTCTCGCGCATGACCACGCCGCGCGAAGCCCCCGGCGACACGGCCTCGCCAGTGGATCGGCTGTAACCACAAGCTCCTCCCCCGCTCGCGGGGGAGGGGGACCGCGAAGCGGTGGAGGGGGCGAGACTGGGCTCAGTGGCGGCGGCGCCCCCTCCGTCACGGCGCTGATAGCGCCGCGCCACCTCCCCCGTTTCACGGGGGAGGAGTAGTCGTCTCCGGCCCGACCACCCCGCCGCAGACCTCGCACCGCACCACCGCCTCCAGCCGCTGACCGCACGGCGCATGGGTCAGCACCTCCGGCGCGCCTTCCGGTCCCGACAGCCAGCGGTCGCCCCAGGCCATCAGCGTGACGATCAGCGGGAACAGCTCGCGCCCCTCGTCGGTCAGGCGGTACTCCCAGCGCTCGGGCCGCTCCTGGTAGCGCACGCGGTCCAGCACCCCCAGGCTCACCAGCCGCGCCAGGCGGTCGGACAGGATGTTGCTGGCCGCGCCCAGCTCGGCCTGCAGGTCGCCGAACCGGCGCAGGC
Source organism: Caulobacter endophyticus (assembly GCF_003116815.1). Lineage (GTDB taxonomy): Bacteria > Pseudomonadota > Alphaproteobacteria > Caulobacterales > Caulobacteraceae > Caulobacter > Caulobacter endophyticus. Next base: position 72,469 of record NZ_QDKQ01000037.1, on the reverse strand, counting down.
CGTAGAAGCTGGCGGCCACCAGATGCGAGGTCCAGCGGTCGCCCAGCACCGCGATGGCCCGCTCGGCCACCGGCGGCGCGCCGCCCTCGCCCTCGACGATCGAGCGCCGCTGGGCGCGCGGCCTTGGCGCGGGATCCAGCCCCGCTCCCGGCCCCGGCGCCACGGTCGTGTTGCGCGCCGTCACCGCCTGCCCGCAGGCCTTGCAGGTCAACTGCGCCACCAGTTCGCAGCCGCAGGTGCGGTGCACGACGCGATGGGCCGGATCGCCCGGGGCTTCGACGACGGCGTCGGTCCGCTTCTGGTCCCAGCGCAGGATCATCAGCGCCGCGTCGAACAGGTCCAGTCCCTTGGCCGTCAGGTGATAGCCGTGCCTCACCGGCCTTTCCTGGTAGGGCCGCCGCTCCATCAGCCCCGCCGCCTCCAGCCGGCCCAGGCGGTCGGTCAGCAGCGAGCGGGCCATGCCGGTATGGGCCACGAAGCCGTCGAAGCGGCTGATGCCCCTGAACGCCGCATACAGCGCCAGCAGCGTCCAGCGGTCGCCGATCAGGGTCAGCGCCCGCGCCGCCGAACTGGCCCTGACCGTGCGGAAACTGTGGTTTTCGGGCGACATCTTCCCCTTGGTGCGAGCGTTCGCGGCCGCCTGTCAATCTTGGCCGATTGCCTCGCCTGTCTGTAGCTTTTATAACGAGACTAACAAGAGCGGGGACGGGTAATCTCGCCGGCGCGGAGGCAGCCATGGTCTACATCCTGGGGGGATGGCAGAGCGACTTCTCCGCGAACTGGTCGCGCCGGGGCTGGGGCCTGGCCGACGCGTTTGGCGAGGCGGTGGCGCAGGGACTTGCGGCCACCGACCTCGCCCCTTCCGACATCGAGACCGGCCACGTCGGCAACTTCGCCGGCGAGCTGTTCGCGGGCCAGGGCCTGCTGGGCGGCTTCTTCGGCCTGGTCCATCCTAAGCTCGACGGCCTGCCGACCATGCGCCACGAGGCCGCCTGCGCGTCTGGCAGCTGCGCCGTCCTGGCCGCCGCCGCCGAGATCGAGGCCGGCCGCTATGGCCTGTCCTGCGTGGTCGGGATCGAGCAGATGCGCAACGTTCCCGGCCAGACCGCCGCCGAGCACCTGGGCGCGGCCGCCTGGACCGGCCACGAGTTCCAGGACGCCCGCTTCCTCTGGCCCGCCGCCTTCTCCGACCTGGCCGAGGTCTATGACCAGCGCTTTGGCCTGGCTTACGAGCACCTGATGGCGATCTCGGCGCAGAACTTCGCCAACGCCCGCCGCAACCCCAACGCCCAGACCCGCGACTGGCGCTTCCCGCCCGAAGCCTTCACCGCCGACGACGTCGCCAATCCGGTGGTCGAGGGCCGCACCCGCAAGCAGGACTGCGGCCAGGTCACGGACGGAACCGCGGTGCTCTTCCTGGCCTCGCCCGAACGCGCCAGATCCTATGCCGACGCTCGGGGCGTCCCGGTCGAGAGCCTGCCCCGCATCAAGGGCTGGGGCCATCGCTCCGCCCCGATCCCGCTCGACCGCAAGCTGGCGACGAGCCGCGAAGCCAGTTCTGAGGGGGGCCACGTGTTCCCGCAGGTGCGCCGCGCCATCGACGACGCCCGCGCCCGGGCCGGAATCGCCCACCTGTCGGACATCCACGCCGTCGAGACCCACGACTGCTTCGCCATCACCCAGTACATGGCGATCGATCATCTGGGCCTGACCGCTCCGGGGCAGGCCTGGAAGGCGATCGAGGCCGGCGACACCGCCATGGGAGGGCGCTTGCCGATCAATCCTTCCGGCGGCCTGATCGGCGCAGGCCACCCGGTCGGCGCCACCGGCGTGCGCATGGCGCTCGACGCCTTCAAGCAGGTCACGGCAACGGCCGGCGACTACCAGGTGGCCGGCGCCCGCAACGTCCAGACCCTCAATATCGGCGGCTCGACCACCACCACGGTCAGCCTGGTGATCGGAACCTGACATGCTGCAGATCCTGCTCGTCGACGCCGCCGTCTCGGCCGCCGCCTTCCTGGCGCTTTGGCTGGTCTCGCTGAAGATCCGCGACGTCAGCTTCGTCGACGCCTGGTGGGGGCTGGGCATGGCGCTGATCGCCTGGACCGCCTTCCTGCAGGGCCCGCCCACGCCGCGCGGCATGCTGCTGACGGCGATCTGCACCGTCTGGGCCGTGCGCCTGGGCGGCTATCTCCTCTGGCGCTGGCGCAGGCACGGCGCCGACCGGCGCTACGTCGCCATGCTGGCCCATGCCGAGAAGGAACGCGGCTGGAGCTTCGCCAAGGCCTCTCTGCTGCTGGTCTTCTCCCTGCAGTACGTCATGCAGTTCGTCGTCGCCCTGCCGGTGCAGTTGGGCCAGGCGCCCGGGCCGCTCGGCCCGCTGGCCTTCGCCGGCGCGGCCCTGGCGGTTATCGGCATCGCCTTCGAGACCATCGGCGACGCCCAGCTCGTCGCCTTCAAGGCCGATCCCGCCAACGCCGGCAAGGTGATGGACAGGGGCCTGTGGCGCTATACCCGCCACCCCAACTACTTCGGCGACGCCTGCACCTGGTGGGGCCTGTTCCTGATCGCCGCCGAGGCCCTGCCCTGGGGCCTCGCCTCGATCGTCGGCCCGATCCTGCTGACCTTCACCCTGATCCGCTGGAGCGGCGTACCCACCACCGAGGGCCGCCTGAAGAAGACGAGGCCGGACTACGCGGCCTATGTGGCGCGGACCTCAGGGTTCGTGCCGTGGTTTCCGCGCAAGGCTTGAAGCGAAGCCGCCGACCGATCAGGCCAAGGAGCAGGTGTTGACCGAGACAGACACTCGCTGCGACGTCGATCTGATCATCCGAAGCCGGCGGCGAACCCTACTTCGGTCCAGCCCCTGAGCGGACACCGGGTAGCCTAAGGCTCAAACACCTCAGTGGCAGACGGCTGCTCGATCAGAGTCATCCGCATTACGCGCACTTCCGACGCCATTCCGAGAAAGGCTACGCTTGGAATTACACTGCCCTCGAACGACAGCACGAACAAATCCCAATAACCTTGGGAATTTAGCGCGGACCAGCACCAGCCGATTTTGCCTCCAATACAATCAGCTAGCTGTTCGATGTCGATCCACTGCCCCCCGCCGGGTTCCGCAACGTTGGTGAGCGCGACGATCAGCTCGTCAGTGTCCCTGTTTACCGTGATATGCAGACCGAGGGTCTCGCCCATCACGACCATTTCCCACCAAGTGGGCCTCGGATCGTCAGCCTCGATCTTAGCCATGATGCGGCAAGTCGATTGACCCTGGAGATCGTCGTAACGGTCGAAATCAAACCGCATGATGCCCTGGGCGCGAGGAAGTTCATCAGAGTTCATGGAAGGCTCCCGCTCTGGGTGTTTCATAGTCCACTACAAGGACTGTTTCCCACCCATCTCGAACACTAGTGGCGCCCGCACAGTGTCGGCAGCGGTGAAGGTCCAAGGTTCCTGGGCGGCGAATGATCGGAGGCGGGCTGGCCGCGATCTAGCCCCGAAGCTCTCCCCGCCCTGCCCAGACGCTGTGCGTCCCGCTGCTGATCTTGTGCGGCAATGCGATCCGGCACGCCGGCTCCATCGTCCGCGCGTCCACCACCAGGCACTCCGAGGTCCCGGCGTTCTCGTCGATGATGAAGCTGACCAGCCAGCCGTCGTCCTCGTCGGTCGCGCCCGGCCGGCCTGCGAAGGGCGCCTCGCTGGCGTAGCGGCCCTCGGGCAGCTTCAGGCTCCAGCTTTCGCCCGAAACGAGGTCGTGCTTGACGAAGCCGTCGAACAGGAACCAGCTCGGCCTGGCCGTCGTCGACCAGGCGTAGCGATAGGGCTTGCCGGCGAAGGCCTGGTTGAACATGCCAAACTCCAGCACCCGGTCGTCCAGCCGCTGCTCCACCGTTTCGCCCGTCGCCAGGTTGAACCGCCAGCGATGAAGCTTGGGCCGGAAGCTGTGCTCGTCCAGATAGGCCATCAGGTGGGCGTACTGCTCGGGCGCGCCGGACAGCGGACGCGGCGTCGGGTTCTCCTGGAAGTAGCCGTCGACCACCACCTCGTCGCCCTCCTCATAGGCGTTGAGGAAATGCAGCACATAGGTCGGCGCGGCTTCGAACCAGCGCGGCTCGCCGCCCCTGCGCGGGACGAGCGCGAAGCGCGACGGCAGGCCCTTGTGCAGGCGCACCGCGTGGATGTCGCGCTCCAGCAGGCCTGCGTCCCAGAACACCGGCAGGTCGTTGAGGATCGCCCAGTTTTGGCTGAAGGCCATGTCGTGGGGCAGGCGCGGCCCCGGCAGCGGCACGGGCTGATACAGGGTTCGCCGGCCCGAGGCGTCGACGACGCCGAAATGCATGTACGGCGCGTGCTTGGAGTAGTTGAAGAACAACAGCTCGCCGGTCGCAGGATCGACCTTGGCGTGGGCGGAAACGCCATCCAGCGGGGCCCACGAGGCCGGTCCCAGGGTCTCCAGGGTCAGCGGGTCCAGCCGATAGGCCTCGCCGCACTGGTAGAAGGTGGCGATCGCCTCGCCGGCATGGACGACGATATCGGTGCTGGCGGCATCCTTCAGGCTTCCGTGCGCGCCGAAGCCCGGCCGCAGCGACACGCCCGGCCCGTCGGCAAGCCCGCCCCAAAGGCTCTGGCCCGCCTCCTGCTCGGCCTCGAAGCCGCGGGTGCGGATGAAGCGGTTGCGATAGCGCGCCTTGCCGGCCTGGAACTCGATCTGGTGAACCATGCCGTCGCCGTCGAACGGGTGGTAGCGGCCCAGGGGCTCGTGCGCCGGGTTCTCGGTGTTGCGCAGATAGACCCCGTCCAGCTCGGCCGGGATCGCGCCCTCGAGCACGACGAGGTCCTCGGCGTCGACCTCCTCGTGCTGCGGCGTCCAGGCGCCGGTCATGTAAGGATGGTCGGTAACCCCGAGCGAGGTTCTCACCGACGGTTGGCGCGCGATCTTCATGCCGTCCTCCCCAGGCTGGCCGGGAAAGTCTAGGCCTTAAGTCTCTTTATGCAAGCAACTTTGGCGAACGCCGATTGCTGCACCGCACCCAAAAGAAAGGCCCGCGAGCCGAAGCGCGCGGGCCATTTCCTCGTGGCCCCCGAAACCGGGGACGACCGCGGCCAATTACAGGGCGGCGCGGTTCTTGTAGGCCGAAACGGCCAGAGCGATCAGGCTCAGCATGGTAGATCCAGTCATCTGTCGTCGCCGGGACCGGATTGCCCCGACGCCGGCCATATATGATGACAACGTTGTCAAATCAAGGCCGCATGCTGCGACGCAACAACGCATGGGAGATCCTCCCACTTGAAGGGAGTGGCAGCCCAGAGGGGCGAAGGGGCAGTGCCTGACGAGGCTGGCCTGAACCCGCCTCCCTCGCGCCTTTCAAAGCCCTTCCCCCTTGATGGGGGAAGGGAGAAGTGCCGGACGGGGATAGAGCAGCGTGGATCCCCGGCGTTCGCCGAAAGGTCCTGAACGCGATCAATCGCTTGCAACTTTCTCACGCGCCTGGATCAGACGCGCTGAATCCCGCCGCATAATCATTGGGTCCCGTCGCAGGGAGAGGGCGCAAGGATCCGGCCCAAAGCGGCGACGTGGATGCGATCGAGCGGGGTTTCCTGGAGTCGCGAGAGCGGGACCGGGCGACTTAATCAGAGGGCGGGGGACGTAAACCCGCCTATCGGGAGCTTGCCTGACTAGGCTCCCGCCCGCCCAAGAGTCCGCGCCATACGCGCCTCCTGGCCGCCATGAAACGGGGAGCTTGCGCGATGGAAGGGGCACAGGGCGGAAAAGGCCCGCGCGCCCCGGCCTGAGGAATAACGATCGCGCGGGGCGTTCTGCTTCGTCGAAACGGTATTCAAATCACACATCCGGGCGAGGCCCGGACGCCCCGCGCCCTCTCCATCAGCTCAGCGGCTTGCCGCGTGAGGCCAAAGTCGCGCGCCCAAGATCCTCCCCCTGAAGGGGGAGGTGGCCCGAAGGGCCGGAGGGGGAAGTTCCTGATGAGGTCAGTGCGCCATCAAAGGCGGCAGTCCCTTCCCCCTCAGTCGCTCCGCGACAGCTCCCCCTTCAGGGGGAGCATCTGTAGGAACGGGCCGCAGGCGGGTCTCAAGCCCCCCTCGCCTCCTCGCCCATGAACACCACCTTGGCCCCCTTCTCCACCGCCTTGCCCAGTTGGGCCGCGTCCCAGTTGGTCAGGCGCACGCAGCCGTGCGAGGCGCGCTTGTTGACCAGCTTGGGGTCGGGCGTGCCGTGGATGCCGTAGGTGTCCTTGGTCAGGTCGATCCAGGTGCCGCCGACCGGATTGTTGGGCCCGGCCTTGATGGTCAGCTTGCCCTTGGGCTTGCCGAAGGTCAGCCGCGAGGGATCGTAGGTGTAGGTCGGACGCGGCGCGACGGTGTTGACCGCCAGCTCGCCGCTCGGGGCCGGGCGCTCGGTGCTGCCCACCGTGGCCGGATAGACCGCCTGCAGCACGTCCTGGGCGTCGAAGGCTCGCACCTGGCCGATCGTCTTGTCGATCTCGATCCGCGTCACCCGGGCGGGCAACTCGGCCGGTCCCAGCGCGGCGACGACGATCCGCGAGCCGGCCTTGGTGAAGTCGGCCCCGGGGTTCAGGGCCTGCAGCAGCGCCTCGTCCATGTGGAAGCGTTCGGCCAGGGCCTCCAGCGGGCTCGTATAGGAAAGGGCCGGCAGCTTGGCCATCGCCTCGTAGTCGTCCTTGGGGATCGCCTTGACGAACGGTCCCTTCACGTCGTCCGCCGTGATCACGTAGTCGGTCAGCACCGGCCCGCCGTCGGCCTCGATCAACGCCTTCCAGAGGTCCGGCGTCACCTGGCCGTCCACCGTCAGGCCGCGGGCCTGCTGGAAGGCCTCGATGGCCAGACGCAGGTTCGTGCCGGTCACCCCGTCGATCGAGCCGGGCGAGAAGCGGGCGCGGTCGAGCAGCACCTGCACCCGCACGAGCGACGGCGCGATCATCGACGGATCGGCCGGCGGGGCGTCCTGCGGCCCGGCCGTCTCCACCGCCTGGGCCAGCGGCGAGCGACCGTTGGCGACCGGGGCGACCTTCTGCTGCGGAGCTGCCGCCGGCGGCGGCGCCTCGGCCTTGTCCTCGCCCTTCGAACAGGCGGCCGCGGCCAGGGCGCATCCGGCCATCAGGGCCGCGAGACGGAAGGTCGAAGGCATCGCATACTCCACGCACGAGGAACGTCTTGCCGTTCTCAAGCCTTGAGCCATGGCGAAGTTCCAGAAGGCGGGTGCGCTTGAGCAGGAAGTGGCGGAGGGGGACGAAGGAACGGCGGCGCGGCCGGCGGCTGGGGCTGGCCCTGCTCGTCCTGCTGCTGGCGGGCTGCGCCGGCGTCGGGGTCTGGCTGGCCTGGCCGACCGGCGCCCCGCCCGCCGATCCGCCCACGGGCGATGAAACCGCCGCTATCGAGCCCGCCACGCAATACGTGCCCTCCAACGATCCGCCGTCGGCGCCGCTGTCGCCCCTGCCGCCCGACGAGACCTGCGAGGCCGCCGCCCCGATCGGGGCCGCCGAATCCAACGCCGCCAGCCTCAACACCCTGTCCTGGGCGCCGTTCGGCCGGGCCGAGACTGGCTGGGCCATCTACGCCCCGCGCATCGGCGCCGAGCTGGCCACCGCCTGCGGGCCGGGCACGACCCGCTTCGCCGCCGCCCTCGCCCGCTGGCAGGCGGGCCAGCGCCTTGCGCAGACCGGCGTGCTCGACCAGGCGACCTTCGACGTCATGAAGACCCGCTGGACCCTGGCCCGCCCCTTTGCGGCCATCAATGCAAGGGGCGAATGCCCCAACGCCCCCGCCGTCGCCAGCCTGTCGACGGCCAGGACCGAGGAAGCCTACGGCGGCAAGACGATCCAGCTGCGCCCCGGCGCGCTGGAGGCCTATCGCCGGATGGTCGAGGCGGCGCGGAAGGACGGCGTCGTCACCGACCGCGACCCGCGCGTGCTGACCATCTTCTCGGCCTTCCGCGATCCCGCCGCCGACGCCGCCCGCTGCGCCCGCGACAACAACTGCCAGGGCGTCACCCGCACCATCTGCTCGGCCCACCGCACGGGCCTGGCCATGGACGTCTATATCGCCGCCGCCCCCGGCCACGGCCCCGACTCCAGCGCCGACGACAACCGCCGCGCCATGGCCCGCTCGGACGTCTATCGCTGGATGGTGCGCAACGCCGGCCGCTTCGGCTTCGTCAACTACGTGTTCGAGCCCTGGCATTGGGAGTGGACCGGCGAGCCGCCCCTGCCCGGCGTGCCGATCTCAAGCCTTCCTCAAGAAGGATCACAACCGCTCGATCAGGGGGCGGCCGCGCCTCAACCCGGCCTGAAAGGCTTACTACCTAGGAAGAATGAAGTTCGCTGACGCACATATCCTGAAGGACTCGAACTGGGGCCGGCGCGAGATCCTGGCCGGCCTCTTCGCCCTCCCCGCCGGCTCGGTGCTCGCCGCGCCGCGCGTGGTCGCCCCGCCGCGTCCGCCGGTCGTCACCGTGCTGGGCGACTCGATCACCGCCGGCCTCGGCGTGCGCCAGGGCGAGGCCATGCCTGCCCGCCTGCAGGCGGCGCTGGCCGCACGCGGCGTCAACGTCCAGGTCCGCGCCGCAGGCCGCAACGGCGACACCAGCGCCGGCGGCCTCTCGCGCCTCGAAGGCGCGCTGGGGGCCGACACCGCCGTCTGCGTCGTCGCCCTGGGCGGCAACGACCTGCTGCAAGGCCTGCGGCCCGAGGCGACGCGGGCCAACCTGCGCGCCATCCTCACCCGCCTGCGCGAGCGCCGGATTCCCGCCGCCATCGCCGGCATCAACGCTCCGGCCCTGCTGGGCGCCGACTACGCCCGCCGCTTCAACGCCGTCTACACCGACCTAGCCCGCGACTTCGCCGCTCCCCTGCTGCCCAACCTCTTGGCCGGCATAGGCGGCTCGCGCCGCTACATGCAGAGCGACGGCATCCATCCCAACGCCGAAGGCGCCCGCGTGATCGCCGCCAACCTTGCGCCGGTCGTGGCCCAGGCGCTCGCGCGGACGACGCAGGTGGCGGTCAGATAGATGCTCCCCCTGAAGGGGGAGCTGTCGCGGAGCGACTGAGGGGGAAGTGATAGCGGCATGTCAGCAGCCGCTTCCCCCTCCGGCCCTTCGGGCCACCTCCCCCTTCAGGGGGAGGATCTTCACAGAAACCACTCCACCGCCACCAGCACGACCCCGGCGATCCACGCTGTCTCGACCACCATCAGCACCACGGGCCGCCAGCCGGCGGTCATCACGTCCTTGAACGAGGTCTTCATGCCCAGGCCAGCAATGGCCGTGACCAGGCACCAGCGGCTGACCTCCGTCGCCGCGTCGGCGCCGGCCTTGGGCAGCCATCCCAGGCTGTTGACCGCCACCAGCGCGGCGAAGGCCACCAGGAAGAGCGGCAGCTGGGGCTTGGCTCCCCCGCTCCCGCCCGGCAGCATCCGCGCCGCCAGGAAGGCGATGGCGAACACCACGGGCAGCAACATCGAGACGCGCAGCAGCTTCACATAGGTGGCCACGTCGCCGGTGTGCGGCGAGATCATGTAGCCGGCTCCGACCACCTGGGCGACGTCGTGGATCGTGCCGCCGAGGAACACCCCGGCCTTGGTCTGGTCGAGATGCAGCGCCGCCGTCAGCAGCGGATAGGTGATCATGGCGATGGTCGACAGCGCCGTGACCACCACCACGGTCAGGATGGTGTCGCGCTCGCCGTGCTTGTCGCGCGGCAGCACCGAGGCGATGGCCAGGGCCGCGGAAGCGCCGCAGATGCCGACCGCCCCGCCCGACAGCACCCCGAAGCCCTGGCGCAGTCCCAGCCGCTTCGAAAGGAACGCGCCCAGCAGGATCGTCGAGACCACCGCGATGACCACCGTAACGATCGGCGTGATCCCGAGGCTCAGGATCTGTCCGGCGGTGATCCGTGCGCCCAGCAGCGCCACGCCGAACCGCAGAATGGCCTTGGACGAGAACTCGATCCCCGGGATGCAGCGGCCTTCCTGGTGCAGGAAGTGGAAGGTCATGCCCAGCAGCAAGGCGAACAGCATGACCGGCGCGCCGTAGTGCTGGGCCAGCCAGGTCGAGGCCAGGGCGATGGTGCCCGCCACCAGCACGCCGGGATAGAGCTTGACCAGCGCCGCCTGGCCGGGGAACCGCTCCTTGCCCTTCTGCACCGGGGCCGGCTCGGGCCGGCTCAGCCCCTCCATGCCCTCCAGCGACTGGAACAGCGCCCGCGCGGCGGCCGCGTCGGTGTCGAGATCGGAATGCATCGCCAGGCCCTTTGACGAGTCGCCATGCCGACGACGCCCTCCGTCTGGACCCGGAGCGCAAGCCGCACAAGGCCCTCCCCCTTCAGGGGGAGGGTCTACGCAAGGCCGCCAGCGCCGAGATGTAGGCCTCCATCAGCCGCACCAGCTCGTCCTCCAGCGCCTGGGGGTCCAGCGCCAGCCCCGGCTCGGCGGCGGCCGCGCGCAACAGGCCGACGGCGGCGTGGGTCAGGACGAAGGCCGACTCCGGGGTCAGGTCGATCTGCAGCCTGGCCTTGCCGGCGATCGAGGCCAGGAAGGCCTGATGATGCTCTTCCAGCACCGCATCGCCGCGATGGAACATGGCCCCCAGCAGCGCCTGGCGCGTGGCCGGCGAGCCCTCGAAGCCGTTCATCAGCGCCCGCACGATCGGCCGCACGCTGCCCAGGTCCGGCCGTTCGATCAGGGTCTCAGCGATCGCGTCGCGCACCGCGCTGGTGCGCCGCTGGGCCAGGGCCGCCAGGATGTCCTGCTTGTCGGCGAAGTACTGGTAGACCGTACCGACGCTGACCCCAGCCCGCTCGGCCACGTGATTGGTGGTCAGGCGCTCGGGGCCGCCGCTCTCCAGAAGCTGAAAGGCCGCGTCGAGAATGGCGTCGACCGTGACCTGCGCCCGTCCCTGCGACGGCGATCTCCGTTTCTTTTCAGTCACTTCCCATCGCCCTCCATGCGCTGGCGCCCGCGAATGACAAGGCGAGTAGGAACATGAGCAATGCTTACATACGCTCAAGGACGAGAATAGGTCCCCTCCCTTGGGGAGCGGACCGGAAGGAGCCCAGATGATCCGTCCCATCGACGAAGTCCGCGCCCGCGTCGCCTCGCAGAAGACCCTGCTGCCGGGCTTCTACGGCAAGATCGATTTCGACCGCACGCCCGAGCGCTTCACCGAAGACCCCAGCTTCGCCGTCGCCCGCGACCGCAAGCCCCTCGGCGTGTCGGTCAGCCAGGACGACCTGGACCGCGTGCGGGCCTACACCATGCTGGGCGACATCGTCGCCGACGCCTACGCCGCCCTGATCCCGCAGTACGGCTTTCGCCGGCTCATCGACATGCTCGTCACCGCCTGCGAGCGCGGGATCGAGGCCGTGGCCGACGCCCCGCCCGAGCTGGCCGCCTTCGTCGCCGAGATGGAGGCCACGCCCGACTGGATCGACATGGACCTGGTGCGCGAGGGCCAGCGTCTGGACCGCAACGCCGCCGCCCACCTTGGCCCCTTCGCCATCCGCGGCGCGTTCGTCGCCACCTTCCTCAACAAGTATTCCGCCCTGCCGATGGCCCTGACCGGGACGCTGGGCGCCGAGACCGCCGCCAAGCGGGTCAACGAGACGGCCGCCTTCTTCACCACCACCCTACTGCCGGGCGCGCTTGACCGCCACGGCGAGGGCTTCAAGGCGGCGGCCATGGTGCGGCTGATGCACTCGATGGTGCGGTTCAACGCCCTGCGCTCGGGCCGCTGGAACGCGGAAGTCTACGGCGTGCCGATCCCGCAGGTCGACCAGATGCCGGCCGGCCTGATCCCCATCTTCCTGATGTCGTTCCAGATGCTGCGCCAGGGCCGCCGCCGCTTCACCCCGGCCGAGCGCGCCAAGGTCGAGCTGGCCCGCTATCGCTGCTTCCTGCTGGGCCTACCGCAAGACCTGCTGGCCGATACACCCGAGGGGATCGTGCGGATGATGACGGCCCGCGACAGCACGCTGCGCCGGGGCTTCGACGACGAGACCTGCGGCGCGCTGATCCGCGCCACGCTCGACGCCTACCTGCCGCCCGACGAGAGCCCCGCCAACCGCCTGCACGACCGCATCGAGCGCCGCTTCGCCAAGGCCTTCTTCCTGCGCCACTTCATGCGCGGCGACCGGGCGCGGGCGGCGACCATGGGCATCGACGTGACCCCGGCCGACGAGGCGACCTTCATCGTCGTGGCGCTGCTGGTGACGCTGCAGATGAAGGCCTTCGATCTGGCCGACCGCCTGCCGGTGCTGCGCGAGGTCGCCGACGCGGCGATGATCCGCCGGATCCGGGCCCTGCTGAAGCGCTACGGCCACGCCGAATTCACGACGGACGCGGCCAACTACCGACCGACCAACGCGAAGGCGGCTTAGCGATCCCCCCCTCCGGGGGAGGTGGCCCGGAGGGCCGGAGGGGGGGACGTTTTCAGCTGACGATGCCTTGGCCGGCTTCGCAACCCCTTCCCCCGCCGATCGCTACGCGATCGCCTCCCTCACAGGGGGAGGTTCCTCGGACCTCAGTCCGCGTCGTCGAAATCCTCTTCGCCCGACGTCTCTTCCTCGCCCGTCAGGGCGGTGTCGAGGCTGTCGATGATCTCGTCCATCTGTTCCGACGTGATCGAGACGTAGATGGCCTCGCCGCCGACGGCCGAGACCAGCAGGCGGTAGCCGTCTTCGGTCTCCTGCAGGGAGAAGGTTTCCAGGGGCTGCAGCTTGGCCATGGGCGGCGTCTTTCGTCTGGGGAATGCGAGGCGCGGATGTAGGCTCCCAGCGCCTTCAGTTCAACGCACGTCCTTCATCCCGTGCCGTTCAGGCCACGCCCTTCAATGCCCCGCGCCGCAGCAGCGAGATGTGGCAGGCGATCAGCACCTCGCGCTCCACCCACGGGAAGTCGGCCCGGGCGATCAGCAGCGACACCAGGCCATGCAGGCCCGCCCACAGGGTCTGGGTCATGCGCTGGACGTCGTCGTCGTGGGTGAGACCCGCGTCGCGCATTTCGCCCACGATCTCGGCGAAGCGCTGGAAGGCGCCGATGCCGGCCATCATCGGCCTGTCGCCGACCCGCTCCTTGTAGGTCCCGTCCAGTCCCTTCTCGACCATGAAGGCCACGCGGTAGGCGTCGGGGTTCTGCAGGCCGAAGTCGACATAGACCCGCAGGGCCTTTTCGAAGCATTCGGCCGTCGGCCTGAAATCGGCCCGGGCGGCCTCCATGCGTTCGACCAGTATGGCGAAGGCGCGGATGCACAGCTCGGCGGTGATGTCGTCCTTGGTGGCGAAATAGGCGTAGAGCGCCGGCTGTGAGATGCCCACCATCTCGGCGATCTGACGGGTCGAGACGGTGTGCAGACCCTTGGAGCTGAACAGCTTCAGCGCCGCATCCAGAATCTCCTCACGGCGCTCGGCGCCTTGGCCCTTAGGCTTGCGGGGGGAACGGATCTTCAACGCGGTCATCGTCCCTCCTTTCCGTGTTCGGTCCGCCTTGACAACCCACAATAATCGATCAGTGATAACTTATCACCGATCAATGATGGGGGCGAGGGCAATGGACGGGGCGCGTGCTGGTTATGGAGGCGTCGTGCTGCTGACGGCGCTGGCCCTGGGCGGCGGCCTGTTGCTGGTCGCGTGCGGCGGCAAGGCGCAGACCCCGCAGGCCGCCCCGCCCCCGGCCGTCGAGGCCGTCACCGTCGGCGCGCCGGACGCGGCCTCCGAACTGACCGGCTCGGGCGCGTTGCAGCGTCGCCGCGAGATGGCGCTGTCGTTCCGCATCCCCGGCGTGCTGACTCGCATGAACGTCGAATCCGGCGACACGGTCCGGGCCGGCCAGCTCCTGGCCGCCATCGATCCGGCCGGGGTCGACGCCCGCCAGGCCCAGGCCGCCGCCGACCTGGAGCGCGCCCGCCGCGACGCCGACCGGGCCCGGAAGCTCTACTCCACCGGCTTCGTGGCCAAGGCCCGGCTGGACGACGCGGAAAGCGCGCTGAAAGCGGCCCAGGCCGCTCACGCGGGCGCTGCCTTCGACCGGCGCTGGGCCGCGCTGTCCTCGCCCGTCTCCGGCGTGGTGCTGGTCCGCACGGCCCAGGCCGGCGAGGTGGTGGCGGCCGGCCAGACGGTGCTGACGGTCGCCGACCTCTCCAGCCCGCTCGTCCTGCGCCTGCCGCTGCCAGCGCGCGATGCGGCGCGGGTGAAGGTCGGCTCCAGCGCCGCCGTCACCGCCGACGCCCTGCCCGGCCAGACCCTGACCGGCGTCGTCACGCGCCTGGGCCAGGCGGCCGACGCCCGCACCGGCGCGGTGAGCGTCGAGATCGAGGTCCAGGCCCCGCCCGGACTGAAGAGCGGCCAGATCGCCGCCGCCCGTCTGCAAGCGCCCGCCGCCCAGACCGCCGCCCGCGCCGGGTTCGTCCGCATCCCGGCCGAAGCCCTGCTGGAAGCCTCGGGCGACAAGGCGGCCGTGCTGCGCCTGGACGGGGCGACGGCCCGCCGCGTCAACGTCCGCTTCGGCGGCTTCGACGGCGACGACGCCCTGGTGGCGGGCCTAGCGGCCGGAACCCGGGTGATCACCGCCGGCGCCGGCTTCGTCTCCGACGGCGAGAAGGTGGCCGTGGTCGATCCGCGCGCCCTGGCCAGGGTCGCCGCCCGATGAGCCTAGACCTCGCCGCCTTCGCCGTCCGGCGTTGGCAGTTCACCATCGTCGCCTTCGGCCTGCTGGTCATGCTGGGCGTCAACGCCCTGCTGACCGTGCCGCGGTCGGAGGACCCGCACTTCCCGATCCCCATCGTCATTGTCCGCGCCGTTCTGCCCGGAGCCGAGCCGGCCGAGATGGAGCAGCTGGTCGCCGACCCGATCGAGACGGCGGTCTATGGTCTCGACAATATCGACAAGGTCGAGAGCACCAGCCTCGACGGCGCGGCGATCGTGCGGGTGTTCTTCACCTGGGACGTCGATCCCGAGCGCAAGTTCGACCAGGTGGTTCGCGAGGTGAACGCCATCCGCGGCAGCCTGCCCGCTGGCCTGCAGCGTCTCGACATCGAGCGCGTGCGCACCACCGAGGTCGCCATCGTCCAGGTCGCCCTGGTCAGCGACAGCCTGCCCATGCGCCGGCTGGAGAAGGCCGCCGACCGCCTGTCCGAACGCCTCGACCGCGTGCCGGGCGTGCGCCAGACCCGCTATTACGGCGCCCCGGCCTCTGAGGTGCGGGTGTCGCTGGATCTGGCTCGACTGTCGGCCCTGAAGCTGCCGGCCTCCGCGGTCGCCGACGCCCTGCGCGCGGCGGGGGCCGAGGCCCCGATCGGCGCGGTCCAGGCCGGCACCCGGCGCTTCAACGTCAAGTCCGGCGGAGCCTTCCGCTCGCTGGACGCCGTCAAGGACACTCCCGTCCGCTCGATCGGCGGCCAGGTGGTGCGGGTGCGCGACGTCGCCGAGGTGGCCTGGGCCCAGGAGGAGCCGACCCACGTCGCCCGCTTCGACGGCAAGCGGGCGGTGTTCATCGCCGTCACCCAGAAGGACGGCCAGGACGTAGGCAAGATCACCAAGGCCGTCGAGGCCGTACTCGACGACTATGAAAGGGCGCTGCCGGCCGGGGTCAAGCTGGAGCGCGGCTTCGTCCAGGCCCGCAATGTCGAGCACCGGCTGAACAACCTGCTGCGCGACTTCGGTCTGGCCCTAGTGCTGGTGCTGATCACCCTGCTGCCGCTGGGTCCGCGCGCTGGTCTGGTGGTGATGGTCTCGATCCCGCTCAGCCTGCTGATCGGCCTGTCTCTGATCCAGGCCTTCGGCTTCACCCTGAACCAGCTGTCGATCGCCGGCTTCGTGCTGGCGCTGGGCCTGCTGGTCGACGACAGCATCGTCATCACCGAGAACATCGCCCGCAGAATTCGGGAAGGCGAGGAGCGCACGGCCGCGGCGATCAACGGCTCGGGCCAGATCGCCCTGGCGGTGATCGGCTGTACGGCCACCCTGATGCTGGCCTTCCTGCCGCTGATGGCCCTGCCGGCCGGCTCGGGCGCCTACATCCGCTCGTTGCCGGTGACGGTGCTATGCACGGTGGGCGCGTCGCTGCTGGTGTCGTTGACCATCATCCCCTTCCTGGCCAGCCGAGTGCTGGACAAGCATTCCGACCCCGAGGGCAACCGCCTGCTGCAGGCGGTCAATCGCGTCATCCACACCGTCTACCGCCCCGTTCTGCACCACGCCCTGGCGCGGCCGTGGCTCGCGCTGGCCCTGATGCTGGCGCTCTGCGCCACGGCGGTTCCAATGCTGCAGGCGGCCGGCTCCAGCCTGTTCCCGGCGGCCGAGACCCCGCAGTTCCTGGTGCGGGTGGTCACCCCCGACGGCTCGTCCCTGGCCCGCACCGACGCGGCCCTGCGCTATGTCGACCAGCGGCTGGCCAGGGAGCCGGAGGTGATCTGGCGCGCCGCCAATCTGGGGCGCGGCAATCCGCAGGTGTTCTACAACCAGTCCCAGCGCGAGAGCGCGGTGACCTATGGCGAGATGTTCGTCAGCCTCAAGCGCTGGGAGCCGGGCAAGAGCGAGAAGCTGCTCGACCGCCTTCGCGCCGACTTCGCCCGCTATCCCGGCGCGCGGATCAGCGTCGAGGTGTTCGAGAACGGTCCGCCGATCGAAGCGCCCGTGGCCGTGCGCATCACCGGCCGCAATCTGGAGGTGCTCAAAGCCCTGGCCGTGCGCGCCGAGGCGGTGCTCAAGGCCACGCCGGGCACGCGCGACGTGGGCAATCCGGTGCGGCTGGATCGCACCGACCTTGATCTCGGCATAGACGAGGCCAAGGCTGCGGCCCTGGGCGTGCCGGCCGGAGCGGCCCGTCGCGTGGCCCGCCTGTCGCTGTCGGGCGAGGAGACCGGCCGCTTCCGCGACGCCGACGGCGACGACTATGCGGTGAAGGTGCGCCTGCCCATGCAGCAGGTCGACGGCGCCGACCGCAACGCCCTGTCGGCCCTGTCAGGCGTCTATGTGCCCACCGCCGAGGGCGAGGCCGCGCCGCTGTCGGCCATCGCCACGCCCAGCCTCAAGTCCAGCCCCGCCCGCATCGACCGCTTCGACCGCGAGCGGACGGTGACGGTCACCGCCTTCGTCCGCACCGGCTACCTGACCGACAACGTCACCAAGGAGGTTCTGGCCAGGCTGCAGAAGGCGCTGCCCATGCCGCCCGGCTACGCCCTCACCCTGGGCGGCCAGGCCGAGGCCCAGTCGGAAAGCTTCGCTGGCTTGGGCGCGGCGGTGATGGTGGCGGTGTTCGGGATCCTGGCGGTGCTCGTCCTGGAGTTCCGCAAGTTCAAGACCGCCCTCGTCGTGGCCGGCATCATCCCGTTCGGGGTGTTCGGCGCGGCCGCGGCCTTGTGGCTGACCGGCAATTCGCTGTCGTTCACGGCGACCATCGGCCTGATCGCGCTGATCGGCATCGAGATCAAGAACTCGATCCTGCTGGTCGACTTCACCGAGCAGCTTCGTCGCGAAGGCATGAACCTGCACGACGCCATCGAGAAGGCCGGCGAGGTGCGCTTCCTGCCGGTGCTGCTGACCTCGGCCACGGCGATCGGCGGGCTGCTGCCGCTGGCGCTGGAACGCTCGGGTCTCTACTCGCCGCTGGCCATCGCCATCATCGGCGGCCTGGTGACCTCGACCGTGCTGTCGCGGGTGGCGACGCCGGTGATGTACTGGCTGACGGCGCGAGGCGAGAAAGAGAGCGCGGCCGCCTGACGGCGCGCCTCGTGTCCGCCGACCTAGCGGATGCGGATGCGGATCGGCACGTCGATGAACGAGCCGGCGCGGCTCTTGCCGTCGGGGCCCAGCAGGTCGACCTGGATCTGCGAGGCCATCTGCAGGGCGGCGTCGCCGACGCCCAGGTCACGGGGGCTTTCGGCCTGGACGCTGCAATCGGCCAGACCGCCGTTGCTCTTGACCATGCAACTCAGCAGGGCGACGGCTTCGCGCGGCTGCGCCACCTGGACCACGCGGGCCTGCGGCTCGGCCTGGATGGACGGAGCGGCGGTGGTGACGGCGGCGGCGAGAACGAACGAAGCGATCACTGTTATCATCCCTATGGTCTTGTCGGATGGCCCGTCAGGGCTCCGCGTTTCATTTCGGGTCAGGCGGCGTTGGCCTGGCTGATCCGTTGCAACCCCTGGGCCGCCATGTCGGTCAGCGACCGCAGGCCCAGCTCGGCGAAGACATCGAAGGCCACGGCCAGGGCGGTGGCGGCGCGGTCGAGGCGGCCGTCGTCGCGGCCGGTGATCTCGACCCGGGCCTCGTACAGGCGGGCCAGGTTCATCTGGGCCACGGCCCAACCGGCGGGATCGCGCGCGCCCGGCTGCTCGGCCAGCTCGGCCTTGAAGGCCAGTTCGGCGGCGTCGAGCACGGCCAGATCGGCGGTCAGCTCGGCGCAGCGGGCCAGGCTGAGGGCGCGGTTGTTGGCCACCGCGGCGCGCAGGGTCAGGGCTGGCTGCACCTTCACGATATGGGTGGCGCGGTCGTAGCAGGTGACGGCCTGCTCGAAGCAGCGCTCCGAGGTCGTCGCCTCGCCCATGGCCTGCAGGGCCTCGCCCAGCGAAGCCTGGGCGCGGGCCCAGTCCAGCGGGCTGTGGCCCGGATCCAGCGGTTCCAGGGCCTGGGTCGCAGCCTCGACCGCGTCGGCGATCATCGACAGCTCGCCGTCATAGTCGCCAAGGCGGGCCAGGGCCTCGGCGCGCAGCAGCTCCAGGCGCGACCACGTCAGGGGCTCGAAATCGGGATCGAGCGCGGCCAGCGCCGTGCGGGATTCGGCCAGAGCGACCTCGACGAGGGCCCGGTCCTTCAGATGGACAGCGCAGGCCAGAAGCAGGTCGATGCGCGCGGCGCGCTGCTCGGCCAGCTGCAGGCGGGCGCCGCCGGCCTTGGCGCCGCGCTCCCCCGCCAGGATCGCCAGCGGGGTCTCGAAGGCCTGGGCCGCGGCCAGGGCGCGGTCGATGTCGTTTTCGGACAGGGCCATGCGGCCGTCGACGGCGGCCAGCAGGCTGGCGGCCAGGGCGGCGTGCGGGCCATGGGTCGTCTTGGCCAGCGACAGGGTCGCGTTGGCGGCGGCGTGCAGGCCCTCGTCGCCGAACAGTTCGGCGCCCAGCATGGCCAGCACCGCCTGCTCGCAACGCGCGGCGCAGACGAGGTCGGGTTTACGCTCGGCGTCGGCCAGCCTGGCGGCCGCCTCGGCCTGGGCCGCGCCCTTGCGCAGGGCGGCGGCGTCGCCGGTGCGGCGGGCCACCTCGCGCCAGACGACGGCGGCTTCCAAGAGGCGCACCGCGCGATCCTTGCAGCCGATGCGGCCGGCGGCGACGTCGGCGGCGCGAGCCTCGTTGGTCAACAGGCGCAGGTCCATCAGCTCCAGCAGCGCGGTATCGCCGCCGGTCAGGCCCTCTCTATGCGCCGCGGCATGAGACACCCGTCCCTGGCCCTCGACGCCAAGCAGTCGCTTCAGATCGCGCCCCACGAATTCGAACATCGCTCGCGTACTCCGCACCGGGATCGTCCCACCTCGGCACGGCCGGGATGGATTTAACGCGAGATCAGCAAAACCGGAGCCAACGCTCTTAACAAGGGGTTAACAGGCCTGAATCGCCTGTTAACCACGAATATTCAGATCACATTAACTTTGATGACCCCGACAGCCGGAGAAATGGCGGTTTTGACCCATTTTGGCACGCTTTTTGCTTCAACCAGCCACAGTCGGCGGATGGTGCGAACGCACTATTTATAACCGCGTTCACCAAAGTGAAAATGACGTTAACTCTAAGATTTAGGACCTTGTTTACACTTTGTTCAGGGTCGTTACCGCGCGCAGTAGCGGACTACCCGGCAAGACGCTAGGAAACGGCCATGACCAGCCCAGCCGTGACCCTGTGGACCGCCGCTCTTTGCAAGCAAGACCCCGGCTATGGCGGCTGGGCGTTCGTACGGAAGACCGACGGAGAGTCGGGCGCGGCCACGATAAAGGGCGCGGCGGGCGGCGAGCGTCGCACCTCGCCCGCCAGAATGAGTCTGTCGGCCGTCATTGAGGCGCTGACCAGCCTGTCGGACCTGCCGCCCGATACGCCCGTAACGCTGCGCTTCGCCGATCCGGCCCTGGCTGGTGAACTGGTGGCCAGCGACGGCGCCTACGCCACCGCCGAGCCAGAGGCCTGGGCTGCCGCCCGCGCCCTGGTCGCCGCCCGTCCGGTGCTGAACCTCGTCCCGCTGGCGACCAGCGCGCCGCAGACCGGCTTCCTGGCCGCCTGGGCCGAGTTCGGGCTCGACACCTCCAAGAGCCGCGGCAGCTTCAAGGCCGCGATCCCCAAGCCGAACCTGATGAAGTTCCCCGCCTGACGATCCCCCTGGAGGGGGATCTTGGCCCTACTGCAACCCGCGCACCACCAGCGTCGCCGTAGCCGTATTACAGGCGAACGGAATATCGGCCAGGGTCGCCAGGCGGATCAGCGCCTTGACGTCCACGTCGTGCGGCTGGGGCGACAGCGGGTCGACGAAGAAGATCAGCATGTCCAGGCGTCCCTCGGCGATCATCGCGCCCAGTTGCTGGTCGCCGCCCAGGGGTCCGCTCTTCAGACGGGTCAGTTGCAACTGGGGGAGAGCCTCCAGCACGCGGCCGCCGGTGGTGCCGGTGCCGTACAGCACGTTCTTCTCCAGGAAAGCCGCGTTCGCCTTGGCCCAGGCCACGAGGTCGGCCTTCTTGTCGTCGTGGGCCACGAGGCCGATGGCGAGCTGGCGGGTCATGCGGGAAAGGCTCCGGTTGCGAACGCCCCTCCTATAGCGGCTGGCGAAGCGACCGCCAGCCCGACCGCGCCTCTTCCCTTTTAGCGCGCATTGCCGCTAGGATATATATTGAAACTATATCCCAAATAATGAGATCGCTTGCCTGAGCGGTCCCTGGAGGAAGCCGCCGATGACCCTCGACCGCCGCGCCTTCGCTGCGGGCCTGACCGCCCTGCCCCTGCTTTCGGCCGCGCCGATGGCGCTGGCGGCGATGCCGGGCTCCCGTCCGGGCTCATTCCTGCTGGGCGCCGACATCACCTGGATCCCACAGGACGAGGCCGACGGCGCGCAGTTCTTCGCCAATGGCCGCCGGCAGGACATCCTGGCCATCCTGGGTGACGCCGGCTTCAACGCCATCAAGATCCGCGTCTTCGTCAATCCCGAGAACGGCTATTCCGAGCGCCGCAAGACCGACCCATGGGCAGGCCTGGCCCAGACCGTCGCCATGGCCAAGCGGATCAAGGCCGCCGGCATGCACCTGACGATCAGCTTCCACTACAGCGACACCTGGGCCGACCCCCAGAAGCAGGGCAAGCCCGCCGCCTGGAAGGACATGCCGTTCGACGCCCTGGTCAAGGCGGTCGGCGACCACACCGGCCAGGTGCTGGGCGCGCTGGTGAAGGCCGGCGCCAAGCCCGACATGGTGGTGATCGGCAACGAGATCACTTTCGGCATGCTGTGGCCCGACGGCCGCGTGCCCCTGCCCGTCCCCACCGGCAACCCGGCCACGGACGCGGTGCACCTGAACGTTCCCGACGCCGGCGGCTTCGACAAGCTGGCCAGGCTGCTCAGCGCGGGCCTGGACGCCTCGCGGGAGGCGGTCCCCGGCGTGAAGACCAGCCTGCACAACCACCTGGGCCGCCACTGGACCATCGTCAGCCACTGGATGGACAGCCTGCTGGCGCGCGGCGTGCGCTTCGACGCCACCGGCTTCTCCTGCTACCAGCAGGCGGCCGAGGGCGACTGGGCCAACACCTTCGCCCGCTTCGGCGAGCGCTATCGCGACCACGGCTTCTATGTGGCCGAATATTCCAGCCGCAAGCGCTACGTGAACGACCTGGTGTTCGACGCGCCCGGCCAGCGCGGCTGGGGCACGTTCATCTGGGAGCCGACCCGGCACCAGGAGGCGATCTTCGACCAGGACGGCAAGAACGCCGGCGAGGGCCCGCGCCCCAACCTGCTGTCGCAGGGCGTCAACGCCGCCGAAGCCCCGGGCGCGGTGATCGCCGGCGCGCCGGCGCCGCATCCGGAGAAGATCAACAACGGCGGCCGCTACGACGCCAACGCCTTCATGGAGCTCTACCGCCAGATGGCGCGGGACTACGGGCTGCGGCCCGCTTGACCTTAGATAATGCGCAGCCCCGCCAGCGGGGCCGAGCATCACGCGGCCAGCACAGTGGCCCTGGTGCGGCCCGAGCGCGCCTGGACCCCGTCTGCCTGGTGGTGAAGCTGGCCGCCTGGCTGCATGGGCCGGACCCATCCCCATCGAACAGGTGCTGGCCTGGGTGGGAACCGGCCTGACCGACCAGGCGCGCTGGCTGGGCGAGCACGACCACGACCGGCCGCTAAAGCTCGCACCAGACCCATTCGCCGGGACGACTGGAACAAAATCTAAGGGTGTGTAGACTGCAATACTCCCGGTAATGAGCAGTGCCAGGCGTTAGCGTATGCGTGGGCTTCCAAGGATCTGGACTGTAGGCGTCGCGGCCCTGGTCGTGCTTTCCATCGGCTTCATCGTTTGGAAGTCGGCGTCGCCCGAAAGCGATTGGATGGCCGAGCATCTCGCCGAATTTCTCGGCTCCGTGGCCAGCGCCGTCGCCTTGGGCTTCATCGCCTACGCCGCCAGCATCCAGGCGCGCCAGGCCCGCAGCCAGGAACTGCTGACCAGTTTCCAGCTGTCGCGTCCCGATCTGGGCGGTCTGGCGCGTCGTATCGCCATGACCGCGCGGCTGGTCGTCGATGAGCGCAAGGGCGGCGCGCCCGGGAAGCTGACCGAGTATCAGGCCGCCTACGAGCTGGGAGATCATGCCGTCTTCGCCTATCTGATCAGCAGCCCCAAGCGGATCCAGGCGGCGCTGGCGGGAAGCGACGGCGAGCAACTGCGTCACCAGACCTTGCGCTACATCCGCCTGTTCGACAGCGTGACCGCCCTGACCCAGGAACGAGAGCTGGAACGGATGCTGCTGCGCCTGCCCCTGGGACGCGCCTACTGCACCCTCAAGATCGCTATCGGCGAGGACGGCGACGGACGCCTGGCCAACTGCCTGGCTTTCGACGCTGAACCGGAGCTTGGCCGACCTTGAGTGAGATCCTGTTCGATGGAAGCCTGGTGCTTCGCTGGTTGAAGAGCGACAAAGCGGAGCTTTCGCTGATCGTCGGTTGCGATCTCGACGACGACGTCAGCGGCGAACTGGTGACGGTCGCCGGGGTCGATCGGGAGCGGCAAGTCGTAATCGGCGAACGCGGCCAGCGCATGCCCTTCGCCCGGCTAGGCAAGTGCCAGCTAATCGCCTCGCCCGATCATCCAGTGGTCCCAGCGATCAAAGCCTGCGTGTCGCCCCTGGATCGACGCGACGAAGACTTGCGCAAGGTGCTGGGTCCGATGTTTCCCAGCTCTATCGCGGCGTCGGACCTTCCCGCCATCCACGCAGCCGAGTTGTCCAGGCGCGAGAACCGTCTGCTGGACAAGGATCAGCGGTACAGGGCGTTTCGCGCCTTGCAGCACAATAAGCTTCACCTTCATGGTCTCGAGATCGTGCAGGTTTGGCGCGCCGAAGCCCAGGCCAGGGGCCTGCCTTGGGCGGACATCGCCTTCCAGCTCGCCACGTTCCTGCGTGACGGGTTTCACGCCGCCAAGGCCGCCGCCGCGCAGGAGGCGCTCGACGATCCTCGCGCTGGCGCCTCACCCGCCGAACGCGCCCGGCTGGCGACCGTTCAGGCCGGAGCCCTGATCGAGAAGTTCACGCGCCGAGGCGGAGAGCAAGCCGACCTGATCGCCGCCTGGAACGCCATCGGCCTGGCCTGGGCGATCGAGAAAGAGCGCGACCACCCCGAGGTCAGGGCGGTGTATCGCAAGTTGGAAACCTTCGGCCCCGACCCGCGCTGACCCCTACCCCCGTTCCTTCGTCCGCTCGAAGCGCACCTTCGGGTAGCGCTCGGCGACGTAGCCGATCTCCCAGGACGACTTGCCCAGGAACACCGGCTGCTCGTCGATATCGCGGCCCATGGCCGACTTGTGCTTGTTCTCGAAGTCCTCGACGTCGGCGCGCTCGCCGACCAGCCAGCGGGCCTCGGCATAGGGGCTGGCCTCGAAGATCACGTCCAGCTGGTACTCGTTGGCCAGACGGTCGGCCATGACTTCGAACTGCAGCTGGCCCACGGCGCCGACGATGAAGTCGCTGCCGATCATCGGGCGGAAGAGCTGGGTGACGCCTTCCTCGGCCAGGCCTTCCAGCGCCTTCTTCAGGTGCTTGGCCTTCAGCGGATCCTTCACGCGCACGCGGCGCAGGATTTCCGGGGCGAAGTTGGGCAGGCCCGCGAAGCGCAGGCTCCCGCTCTCCGACAGGCTGTCGCCCACCCGCAGCACGCCGTGGTTGGGGATGCCGATCACGTCGCCGGCGAAGGCGTCCTCGGCCAGCTCGCGATCGCTGGCGAAGAACATGATCGGCGCGTTGACGCTCATGGCCTTGCCGGTGTTCTGGGCCTTCAGCTTCATGCCGCGGGTGAAGCGGCCGCTGGTCAGGCGCAGGAAGGCGATGCGGTCGCGGTGATTGGGGTCCATGTTGGCCTGGACCTTGAAGACGAAGCCCGAGACCTCGCTATCGCCCGGAGCGACATGGGTCTCGGCCCCGGCCTTGCTGGCCTTGGCCGGCTTGGGCGCGGGCGCATAGGCGCCGATGCCGGCCAGCAGTTGGTCGACGCCGAAGTGGCGCAGGGCCGAGCCGAAGAACACCGGCGTCATGTGGCCTTCCAGGAACGACTGCACGTCGAACGGCTTGCCAGCCTCGGTGACCAGCATGGCGTTGTCTTCCAGCTCCGAGCGCTCGTCCGGGTCGAGGTACTGGACGATGGCGTTGCCGTTGAAGGCGACGTGGTCGGGGTGCCCCTCCTCGTCCGTCGAGCTCTTCTTGGCGTAGGGGATGAACTGCTGGCTGCGCAGGTCCAGCATGCCCTTGAAGCGCCCGCCCGAACCGGCCGGCCAGTAGAGCGGCGCGGGGTCCAGGGCCAGCTTCGAGGAAACCTCGTCGAGCAGTTCGAACGGGTCCTGGGCCTCGCGGTCCATCTTGTTGATGAAGGTGATGATCGGGATGTCGCGCAGGCGGCACACCTCGAACAGCTTCAGGGTCTGCGGCTCGATGCCCTTGGCGGCGTCCAGCACCATGACGGCCGCGTCGGCGGCGGTCAGGGTGCGGTAGGTGTCTTCCGAGAAGTCTTCGTGGCCCGGTGTGTCGAGCAGGTTGAACATCAGGCCGTCGTGGTCGAACGTCATCACCGACGCCGACACCGAGATCCCGCGTTCGCGCTCGATCTTCATCCAGTCCGACTGGGTGCGGCGGGCTTGGCCGCGCGCACGCACGGCCCCGGCCGCGCGGATCGCCCCGCCGGCCAGCAGCAGGTTTTCCGTCAGCGTCGTCTTGCCGGCGTCGGGGTGGCTGATGATGGCGAAGGTGCGCCGACGGGCGGCTTCAGCGGCGGGAGAGGTGCTCATCCCGCGCAGTTACCCCCCCGACGCGTCCTTGTCACCTTCCCCCGAGGCCGCGGCCGCCTTGGCGGGGGCCAGCGCCTCGCCGTCCACCTTGCCCTCCAGTGTGGACAGCAGTTGGGCGGCCCGCCTGGCTTGGGGCCCGCCATGCGGATTTCCGGCCACCGGCTCGAGCATCTCGCGGGCGATCTCGTACTGCTTGGCGCGGATGAACAGGCGGGCGGCGTTGGTGCGGATGACCGGGTTCTGCGGCGCGATCGACGCGGCCCGGTAGACGACGTTCAGCGTGTTCTGCGAGGGCTCGCGATCCATCGACTTGGTCTCGGCATAGCCGTAGAGCGTGAGGAAGTTGTCGCCGTCGACCTTGTGGGCGCGGCCCAGATAGACGGCCGCGTCGGCGTAGATCGCCTTGGCCTGCTCGCGGTCGGCCGGGTTGCGGGCCATCCGCCGCGCGGTCTCCAGCCGGCTGTAGGCCATGATCTGCAAGGCCTCCAGGTCGGCGGGACGCTCTTCCAGCAGCGTCTTGAGGATCGCTTCGCCCTTGGCCCGGTCGCCCAGGTCGATCTCGGCGCGGGCCAGGGCCAGCCGGCTGTAGAATTCGCCCGGACGCTTGGCGGCCCCCTCCTGGAACTTGGCCAGCAGGGCCGGCGCGTCGGCCTTGGGCACGCCCCCCTTCAGGCGCTGGATCTCCAGGATCAGGTCGTCGGCCCCAGCCGGCAGGCGCGTGAAGGCGATCTGCGGCGTCGGCGGCTCGCGCGTCAGGTTCATCGCCAGCAGCGGCTTGTTCATGTAGGTGCGCAGCGCCTTTTCCAGGGCCGGCCCGTCCTGGCCATAGACCTTGGTCCAGCTGGCCATGGGATCGCCGTGGTCGCGCACCATGTCGAGATAGGTCTGCAGCTTCCTGCGGCGCTCCCTGTCGCTCCAGACGTAGTGGGTCAGCAACCAGGACTGGGCGTAGAAGGTCAGGACGTCGTCGCGCTCGAACTGCGACGGGCGCTTGGACAACAGGTCCGAGACCGGCAGCCACTTGTCGTTCAGCAGCGAATGGGCTCGCCCGCGGCTGAAATCGCCGATCTGCACCTTCTTCATCTGCAGGTCGATGGTCTTGTAGTACTCGGCCAACCCCTCGACCAGCCAGCCCGGATAGGCGTCGGGAAAGTACTGCATCATGAAATGGTGCGTGTACTCATGCAGCACCGTGTCGTCGCCGTTGTTGCGATCGTACTGGTTGCTGTCGTCGCGGATGGCCAGGACGAAGATGTCTTCCATACCCGTCAGATAGACGCCCTGCAGCCGCTCGTCGGCGCCGGGCATGACCCGCCGCAACTGGCGGGAACCGGACAGCAGATACAGCGGCAGCTTGCGCGGGGTTTCCACGTCCGTCTTCCCGTGGATCCGCCGCAGAACGCCGTCGAAGTCCTCCAGCATCGTCACGTAGCGGCGAATGAGGTTTTCGCTGCGATCCGAATAGACGATGAAATGCTCGCTCTCGCCACGGATCCAGCGCCCGGCCGGATCGGCCTGGACGACGGGCGGGGGCGGCGTCGCGCCCTGCGCCCACGCCGAACCAACCGCTCCAAGCAGCGCCGCGGCGACCGCGACGCCAACGCCCACCATACGAACAGACAATGTTGCCCCCAACGCAATCCAACGTTGAGATTGGCTGAAGCCGTCGCGACGGGCAAGGCGTGGAATGCGCGCGAACGCCTTTTGCGCCACGCGGCGACGCGCTCCCGCGTCCCGTCAGTTCGCCGCCGCCGCCTTCGGCCGCGGCCTGTCGGTCTTGCCCTCCAGCTCCTTCAGCAGCGAAGCGGCCGCCTTGGCCCCGCCGCCGCCGTGCGGATCCCCGGCGATCGGCCCCAGCATAGACCGGGCGACGCCGTAGTCGCCCGCCTGGATGAACATCTGCGCCACGTAGAACCGGACATTGGGGTTTTGCGGCGCCAGTTCGGCGGCGCGATAGGCCACCTCAAGGGTGTTCTCGGACGGCTCTTCCAGCGAACGCGACCTGGCGTAGCCATACAGCGTGATGAAGTTCTCGGGATCGGCCTTGTTGGCCTTGATGAACACACGCCCGGCCTCCTTGTAGGCGGCTTTCAGCGCGTCATGGCTCAGCTTGTCGTCCTTGTCGGCCCCGGCGAGCAGGCTGAAACCCAGGATCTGCAGGACCTCGGCGTCGTCGGGCCGTTCGACCAGCAGCGCCCTGAGCAGCTTTTCACCCGCGGCGCGGTCGCCGATCTCGCACTCGGCCCTGGCCAGGGCCACCCGGCTGTAACGCTCGTCCGGACGCTTGGCCGCGGCCGCGCGGATGACCGACAGCAGCGCCTCGGCGTCCTTGCCATCGACGCCGTTCTTCAGTTGCTGGATCTCGAGGATCAGGTCGTCGGCGCCGGCGGGCATGCGGCTGACGGTCATCGCGGGCGGCGGCGGCGGCTGGCGGGTGATGCCCTTGCCCGGCAGCCGCGAACGCAGGTAGTCGCGCAGGATCTTCTCCAGGCCCGCGGCGTCGTCGCCATAGACCTTGGTCCAGCCGGTCATCGGGTCCTCGCCGGCATGGAGCAGCTTCATGTACTCCGTCAGCTTGGCCGTGCGGCCCGGATCGCTCCAGACATAGTGGGTCAGCAGCCAGGACTGGGCGTAGAACGCGCCGACCTGCTCGCGGTCCAGCGCCGACGGCCGCTTGCCCAGCAGGTCGGACATCGAGATCCAGCGGCTGTTGAGCAGCGAATAGCTGCGCCCCTGGTTCGGCATGCCGACCACCACCTTCCTGGGCGTGATGTCGGTCAGGGCGTAGTACTCGGCCGCCCCTTCCACCAGCCAGCTGGGATAGGCGTTGGGAAAGTACTGCAGCATGAAGTGGTGCACGTACTCGTGCTGCAGCACGCCGTCGTAGACGCCCCCGTCGCGATTGGCGTCCGAGCGCATGGCCACCGCGAAGATGTCGTCGCCGTAGTGGGCGTAGAAGCCGCCCAGCTGCTCGCCCGCGGTGGGATAGGCGCGGCGCATCTGGATGGTGTTCTTGACCATGTAGACCGGCAGCTTGCGCGGGGTCTCGGTTCCGGCGCCCGGCAGCATCAGCCGCAGGATGCCGTCGAAATCCTCCAGCGTGGTCACGTACTGGCGAAGCTCGACCTCGAGCCGGTCGGAATAGACGACGAAATGGTCGCTTTCGGCCCGCAGCCAGCGTCCCGGCGCATCGGCCGGGGGAGAGGCGGCCGGAGGCGCGGCGGCCGCCGGAGCCGCCTGCCGGGCGAGGCCGGCGGACGGCAAGGCGCAGGCGATCAGCGCGGCGGCGCCGACGAACAAAAGCTTATGCGGCGACACGAAAACCCCCAGCTCAACCCCAAATGGAGGTTCGCCAATATCCTGCTGCGATGCAAGAGATCCGTCCCCGGCGCAAAAGACCCTAGGCGCCCTATGGGATTGGAGTCATGCTCACCTTGTCGCCGACGTTCGGCCCCCGAGAGCCGTCGGGGCGACGGAGGAAACGACATGGCCCTGGCCGAAGACCCTCGCGATCATATCCGTCGGCGTCCCCTGGGGCAGAGCGCGCTCTGCCTGGGCACGGTGCTGGCCGGCCTGGTGGTGATCGCCCTCGTCCTGAACATCGTGGCCGGCCTGCTGTTGTAGCGGGCAGCCGGCGCCGTCAGGCCGCCAGCCGACGCCAGACCTGGCGATCGGCTTCCAGATTGGTCAGTTGGCCGGCCTTCTGACGCTGATGCAGCGCGCCCATGACCTCGAGGCCGATCTGGGCGTAGCGCACCTGCACCTGCTCGATCAGGCAACCGCGCGCCGGCGCGATGAACAGCACCGCATTGATCTCCGGCGCCTTTGCGATGATCAGGGCCGCCAGGCGCTTGGCCTTCTCCACCTGCTTGTGATGCAGCAAGGGTTCCTCGGCGTAGAGCTCCTTGCCCAGTTCGGCGACGAAGTTCAGCGACAGGGCCGCGAAACGGTCGCGCGTCATCGGCGGCGACAGTTCGGCGGCGTCCAGGCTGAGCACGACGTCGTTCATCAGGAAGAGCATGGGCGGATGACGGGGGCTGCTTTGGAGACCTGCGACATCCTGCCGCGCTCTACTTTAGGTCTGGTTTAGCGGCAGGGTTAATGCTGTGGATCGTTGCAGGCGCGCCATGCGGCCTGTCGCCCCGGCGCCCGCTCAGCCCTCGACCGCCTCGGTGAGGAAGTGCCGGCCCTCGCGGTCCTCGATCTCCACCACCCAGACATCGGGATCGATGCGCGCCGCGCGCTCGGCATAGGCGTCCAGGTCCGGTTCGAAATCCGACTTGGTCGGCTGCATCCACACCCGCTCGCCGTCGCCGCGCGTGGCCTCGCTGTAGAGCCGCACCGTGCCGGCCTTGCGGTCGACCACCTTGACCAGCACCGCGCCCGCCCGGGCGTCGCCCTTGCGCACGACCATGGCGAAGGCCCCGCCCAGCTCGGCGCGGCGGATCAGCGCGCCCACCCAAAGATCCGTCGAAAGAAGCATTGCTAACCGAACCGCAACCAGGAGCGGCTAAGGTCCGCTCGAACATCCTCTCTCGCAGAATACGAGAAAATGGCCACCGTGAAGACCTCCGCCCCGCGAAAGCGGCGCCTGGCGGCGACGCTCGTCGCCACAGCCGTGCTCGGCGCGGCCCAGACGGCTACGGCCACCCCCTCCGACGTCTTCTACGAACGCAGCCTGATGAGCGCCGCCGGCGCCCGCTGCGGCCTGTTCAGTCCTTCGCTGTCGGGGGCCCTCGACGCCGGCCGGGCCCAGGCCCGGGGCGCGGCCCTGCGCGCCGGCGCCAGCGCCGATCAGCTCGACGGCGTGCAGCAGCGCGCCCACGCCAGGGCGGCGTCCGTACCATGCGCCTCCAAGGACCTGTCCACCGCCGCCGGCCGCGTGCGCAAGGCCTTCGAAGGCTACGCCCTGCTGCAGCGGATGAACTATCCGGGCGACCGCGCCAGTTGGCAGGCCGACCGCGCCAGCTCGGCGACCATCCCGTTCTGGCGGCTGTCGCAGACCGCCGGCTTCGGCGGCGACCGCCTGGTGTTCGGCCTGGCCGGACGCAACAACGAACTGCTGGCCGTGGCGACCTTCGCCGACGGCGCTCGGCCCTATACCGCCCGTCTGGCCATGCGCGATCCGGGCCGCACCCAGGGTCCCTACCTGAAAGCCCGTAACGGCGGCGGCCTGGCCGACAACGCCGCTCCACGAGCCGCCAGTCGGGTGTTCGGGGCCGAGACCCGCGACGCCGCCCCCGCTCCCACCCTGCTGCCGACCGGCGCCAAGACCGGCATGAGCTTCCGCTTCCCGCGCGAGGCCGGCGACGTCATCGCCCGCCTCGATCCGCGCGAGGCCATGACGGTGGAGTTCGTCTTCCAGGGGCGCGACGGCCGCGAGACCGTCCGGCGGGCCTATGTCGAGGTCGGCGACTTCGCCGCCGGCCGGGCTTTCCTGCGAGTCAGCTGACAGGTTTGGGCGCCGGGGCGTTTGGCCGACAGGCCGCATGGGCCCATATTCGGTGCACGCCCCGCATCCGCGTCATCGACCTGGAAACCGCCGGCTACGGACCGCAGGACGTCTGCGAGATCGGCTGGCAAGACGTCGTCCAGACGCCGGACGGCCGCTGGCGCGTCAACGAGGATCGCGGCGCGATGCTGGTCAATCCCGGCCGCCCGATCTCGCCGGAAACCATGGCCGTTCACCACATCCTCGACGCCGAGGTCGCTGGCGCGCCGTTCTGGAAGGAGGCCGCGCCAGGCGTGCTGAGGCCGGAAGGCGGGGTCGCGGCCTTGGCGGCGCATCGAGCCTCGTTTGAACAGCGCTACTGCACGCCGAGCCTGGCGGGCGGTGCGGCATGGATCTGCACCTGGAAGTGCGCCCTGCGCCTTTGGCCGCATCTGGCCAGCTTCTCCAACCAGATGCTGCGCTACCAGCGCATGCCGCAGGGGCTGGTCCACGCGCTCGGCCTGCCAGCCCACCGCGCCCTGCCCGACGCCTATGTGACCGCCCACCACCTGCGCGACATGCTCAACGAGGCCTCGCTGGAGCAGCTTCTGGCCTGGAGCGCCGAGCCTGGCCTGCTGCCGCGCGCGCCCAAGGGGCCCGAACGCGGCAAGGCCTGGAGTCTGCTGGGCGAGGAGGCCTTGCGAGCCCTGGCCCAGGACCGCGACCCCGACGTCCGCTTCAGCGCCGAGACCGAGCAACGCCGCCGCGGCGAGACGACGTCGGCGGGGCCGACCGAACCGTCACAGCACACGTTGCTTTAGCCGTCGCCTCTACTTTCCGGCGTCCGACGGGGCCATGCACTCCACCGGCTTGGCGCTGGCGACGTCCTCGCCATCCTTCAGCGGAGCCACCAGGCCTTCGGTCATGCCCTTGGTCCACCACTGCAAGCCCTCGCCCACATAGCGCGCGCCGCTGGCCGACATGGCCACGGTCAGGGTGCGGGTCTTGTCGCCGTATTCGACCACGGCGGTCTTCTCGTCGGGATAGGTCGCCTTCAGCACGCTCCCATCGGCGCAGGCATAGACGATCTGCTTAGCCACTGGCGCGGCGGGCGTCGCGGGCGGCGGGGTCTGGGCCAGATTGTCAGGCGTCGGCGCGGGCTTGGGCGCCTCGGTCTTCTTCTCGCAGGCGGCCAGGGCCAGGACGGCCAGGCCAGCGACGAACAGTGGGCGGATCATCGGCGAGCTCCCCGAAAAGCGAAGGTTCGGAGAGCCTATAACGTCGGCTGGCCGACGTCGTTGCCGATCATTCCCCGTCGCGATCGGCCTTCAGGCGCGCGCTCTCGGCCTTCAGCGGCCGGGAGACCGGGCAGACCTCCTGCACGAACTCGGTGAGCGTGTTGACCAGGCTGTCGCGCACCAGGCTGTAGTGGACGTACTGGCCGCGCTTGTCGCTGCTGACCAGACCCGCCGCCTCCAGGATCGAGAGGTGCTGCGACACCGCCGGCTTGGAGATCTCGAAGCGAGAGGCGATCTCGCCCGCCGTCAGGTCGGCATGGGCCAGATAGGCCAGGATCTTGCGCCGGACCGCCGACGACAGGGCTTCGAATACGCGTTGCATGGACGGGACATTTAAGCGCTTCGCTAACCGCTTGCAAATTAGCAGCGAGGTATTTAAGGAATAACTTATTCAATAAGCGGAGATCGCCATGGACCCGTCGCCACGCAATGCCCAGCCGACAAAGGGCGACGTCGCCACGGCCCTGGCGCTCGGCGTCGTGACCGGCGCCCTTCTGACGACGGCGATGGCCTTCGCCATGTCGGTGTCGACCAGCGGAAGCCTGGCCTTCTTCGTGGCCTTAGTCGCCTTCGTCGCCTCCGTCCCCGCCTGGCTGGTCGGCCTCTGCCTGCTCGGCGGCCCCCTCTGGTGGTGGCTGCATCGGCGCGGAGTGCGCTCGCCAAAGGCGGGCGCGGCGGCCGGCGCCGTGCTAACGGGCCTGGCGCTGGCGGCTGCCTTGCCATCCCACGGTCACCTCCTGCGCGCCGACATTGTGACGTCGCCCTGGGCCTTCCTCGCGGGCCTGGTCGCCATCGGCGCCCTGGTCGGCCTCCAGACCATCGCCTTCGCCTACCGGGCCAGGGCGTGAGCGGCCGGCCCCGCACCAATGGCGGCCAGGTCGTCGCCGCCGTGATCGTCGGCGCCGCGACCGGGTCGACCCTCGTGTTCGGCTGGCTGTTCATCGCGATCCTGACCGGGAAGCTTCCCGAACTGGCGCGGGTGATCGCCACGGCCGGCTTCGTCTTCGCCGTACCCCTCTGGGGCGGCGGACTGGTGCTGGTCGGCCTGCCCGTCGGGACGATCCTGCATCTCTGCGGCGCCCGCTCGCGCTCGATCGGCGCGGCGACTGGCGCGGTCCTGTCCACCCCCGCCCTCCTCACGCTCGCCTCCGCCTTGCATCCAACGATCCTGGACGACGCCTTCAGACTGACCGTCGCGCTCGCCGGCCAGGCGCTCGTCGGCGGCGCTGTCGGCTGGGTCGTCGTTCACGTCGCCTACGACCGCCAAGGAGCCCTGGCATGAACAGCCATCACGACGATCCCTACGCCGTCCATTCCATCGGCCCGGACGCCGACGGCGACGCCGTGGCGGGGCGCGTGGTCTGGGCGCCGGCGACCTCGCTGTGGCAGGGCGCGATGCTGGCCGGGACCTTGGCCGCGCCGTTCTTCTTCAGTTGGAGCGCCCTGGCCGTCTTCATCGCCCTAACCGGCGCAACCCTGCTGGTCGGACACTCGGTCGGCTTTCACCGCCGGCTGATCCACGGCAGCTTCGAGAGCCCGCGCTGGCTCGACTATCTGATGATGTGGCTGGGCACGCTGGTGGGCATGAGCGGTCCACTCGCGATGATCACCGCCCATGACCTGCGCGACTGGGGCCAGCGGCAGGCCGCCTGCCACCCCTACCTGTCCAACCGCGCCGGTTTCTGGACCGACTACGTCTGGAACCTGCACGGCCGGCTGGCGCTCGACACGCCGCCCAGCCAGGTGCTGCCGCCCCGCGTCGCCAAGGACCGCTTCTACCGCTTCCTGGAGCGCACCTGGATGCTGCAGCAGGCGCCCGTCGCCATGGCGCTCTTCGCCATGGGCGGCTGGTCCTGGCTGCTATGGGGCGTCGCCGCCCGGGTCTGCGTCTCGGTGACCGGCCACTGGTATGTCGGACGCCTGGCCCACCGCACCGGGCCGCAGAGCTGGCTGGTCGAGACCTCGGGCGTCCAGGCCCATGACGTGCCGTGGGCCGCGATCCCGACCATGGGCGAGGCCTGGCACAACAACCATCACGCCTGGCCCGGCTCGGCCCGTATCGGCCTCTATCCCGGCCAGGCCGACTGGGGCTTCGCGCTGATCCGCCTGCTGGAACGGCTGGGGCTGGCCTGGAACGTGCGCACGCCCGAGAGCCTGCCGCCCAGGCCAGAATTGGCGCGGCCGACCGCGGCATGAAGCCCCTCATGTCCACGGCGGCCGTTCTGTGGCTCATGGCCGGCTGCAGCCCGGCCGCACAGCCCGCCAGCACTCGCACCGTCGCGGCGATCGAAATTCCTTTGAAGACTAACCGGGACCACGACGACCTAGTGGCCATGCTCCACCGTCATGCGGCCGCAGATGGGCAGGACGGCATCCACGTTGATGACCGCACCGATGAATGGCTGGATCTCCAGCCCCAAGTCGAAGCCATGGCGCCCGAGGAGCGCGGCACGATAGCCGTCGCCGTCTGGCGCGGCGCCGACGACGCGTCGCTCGAGGTCCTCGTCCAAGACTGGTCTCATCCTGGTCGCGCCTGGCTGACTTTCGCACGAGGCGAACCGGCGGAACGCTCGACCCGCCTACGCGAGGGACTACTGGCCGACATCCACGCTCGCTGGCCAGACGCACAACCTCTTCCCCTGGAGAATGGGGTGATCCCATTGCCAGGAGACCTAGAGGCCGTTGATGGCGCCTACCGGACAATCCCGTCCGAGGCCGCGAAGTACGTGCGGTGAGCGCCAAGGGTCAGCGCCCAGCCGCCCCGATCGCCTTCCACACCGACAGGGCCTGGCTCATCTCGCGCACGTCGTGGACGCGAACGGCCTCCACGCCGCAGGCCGCGCCGTGCAGGTGGACGGCCAGAGATCCGCCCAGCCGGTCGCGGGCGTCCTGGGCGCGAGGGTCGATGGCGGCGATGAAGCGCTTTCGGCTGGCGCCCAGCAGGACGCGGTAGCCCAGGGCGTTCAAACGCGGCAGGGCGGCCAGCAGGGCGAGATTGTGCTCCAGCGTCTTGCCAAAGCCGATGCCGGGGTCGAGCCAGATCTTCTCGCGCTCGACCCCGGCGGCCATGGCGGTCAGGGCGCGGGCCAGCAGGAAGGCCTCGACCTCGGCCACCACGTCGTCGTAGCGCGGCTCGTCCTGCATGGTGCCCGGCTCGCCGCGCATGTGCATCAGGATCACCTCGCAGCCGAGCTCGGCGGCGACTTCCGGGGCGTCGGGCGCGAAGCGCAGGGCCGCCACGTCGTTCCAGATATGGGCCCCCGCCTCGACGGCGGCGCGCGCCACGCCCGGCTTCATGGTGTCGATCGAGATTGTCACCTCGCTCTCGGCCCGGAGGGCGCGGATCAGCGGCACGACGCGGGCGATCTCGTCGGTCTCCGACACCGGGTCGGCGCCGGGTCGGGTGCTCTCGCCGCCGATGTCCAGGATGGACGCGCCGTCGTCGATCAGCCGGTGGGCGTGGGACAGGGCGGCGGCGGGGTCGAAGAACCGGCCGCCGTCCGAGAAGCTGTCGGGCGTGACGTTGACCACGCCCATGACGCTTGGAACGGCTTGGATCATGGGGGCGGGTTTACCCCCGTGATCCCACCCCGTCACCAGCCGATGAACGTGGTGAAGTCGTCGATCATCGAGGTCCAGACGCTGAAGTCGTCGTCCAGCACCTCGATCGTCCGGCCGGCGTTGAGGTTGACGTCGTACTGGACGTAGGGGTCGCCATCGTCGTCGACATAGGCCTTCAGGTAGCGGTTGTCGCGGTTCCACTCGTTGATCTTGCCCGCCGACAGCGGCGTCTTCAGGTCGAAGCCGGCCGAGAACTGGATCGCCTTGCAGCGCGGCTTGGCCGTGCAGTCGTAGAAGTAGATGTCGAAATTGACGCCGTTGGCGGCGCTCTTGATGTGCGGGTCGCCGGTCTTGTCGGTCAGCAGCTCGGCCTTGTAGCCAGCGTCCTGCAACCACTTGACCACCTCGGGACCGGTCATGCCGTCGACGTGGATCGGCTTGGGGGCGGCGAGCGCGGCGGCGGGCGCGAGCGCCAGGGCGGCTGCGAGGAGGAGCGGCATCGACGTCTTCATCGACTTCCCTTTCGTTCAACTTCGAAGGGAAGCTCTACCGACCTTCGCCAAGGAAGGCCAGAACGGCGGCGTTGAACCGCTCGGTGCGCTCCAGATGCAGCAGATGGCCGGCGTCGAAGGCCTCGACCCGGGCGTTCTTCATGGTCGGCGCCAGGGCCTGGGCGCGGGCCAGCACGTGGCCGAACTTCGGCTTGTCCTCGGGTCGGGCGTAGCCCTTGCCCGGCGCCGTGCCGTCGCGGTCGCCGGCCAGGATCAGCACCGGGACCGACACCTTGGGCAGGTCCTGCAGGTAGGGCTGGTCGCGGATGGCGACGGCGCTGGCGGCGAAGCTGCGGGCGTAGCGCGGCCACTCGCCCGACCGCTTGAGGCCCTCGCGCAGCTCGACATAGGGCGCCATGGCCTCGCGCGGCAGGGTCAGTCCGTAGCTGGTCATCAGCTCGTTCAGATAGGCGTCCGGCCCCTTGGCCTCGTCGTCGGCGACCAGCCTGGCCAGCGGTACGGCGGGCGTGTAGAGGCGATAGTCCTCCAGCCCGACGGGGCCGTACATCACCAGACGTCCAGTGCGATCCGGATAGGCCAGGGTCCAGCGCACGCCCACATGATTGCCCATCGAATGGGCCACGACGTCGACCTTGTCGATCTTCAGGTGATCCAGCAGGGCGGCGGTGTCTTCGACCATGCGATCGAAGCTGACCGGAACATCGTCAAGCTTGGACGACTTGCCGAACTGGATCTGGTCGGGAGCGACGACGCGATAGCCGGCGGCGCTGAGGGCCTTGATCGTCGGCGCCCAATAGCCGGCCGGGAAATTGCGGCCGTGCAGCAGCAGCACCGTACGGCCGTTGGCGGCGCCGGTCGGGGAGACGTCCATATAGGCCATGCGCACCGCGTGCCCGCCGTGCTCCAGCGGCAGGAAAGCCACGGGGTGCGGATAGGCGTAGTTTTCCAGGGCGATGCCCACGGCGGCGGGCTCGGCCGCCTTCACGGCGATCGGAAACGACAAGGCCAGCATGGCGGCGACAAGAGCGGTCTTCATGGAGCTACCTAACGCGCAAAACAAAAGCCGGACCCGCGATGCGGATCCGGCTTTCGCATTATTAGCCGAGGTGATCGACCTTTAGGCCGTGACGCCCGGGGTCGAGACCGGAACCGAAGCGACCGGACCGGTCGGCTTCTTCTCCTCGGGCTCGTCGCGCTTGGGCACGACGCCCTTGGTGACGCCGATGATCTCCTCGCCGCTCAGGGTCTCGAACTCCAGCAGGGCTTTCGCCACCGAGTGCAGGTCTTCCAGCTTCTCGGTCAGGATCCGGCGGGCCTCGTCCTCGCCGCCCTTCACCAGGCGACGGATCTCGCTGTCGATCTTGATCATGGTCTCGGGGGAGACGTTCTGGGTGCGGGCGACCGAATGGCCCAGGAACACCTCTTCCTGGTTGTCGCCATAGGCCACTGTGCCCAAGTCGTCGGAGAAGCCCCAGCGGGTGACCATGTTGCGGGCCAGGTTGGTGGCCGCGCTGATGTCGCTCGACGCGCCCGAGGTGATCTTCTCCTTGCCGAAGATCAGTTCCTCGGCCACCCGGCCGGCCATCATGATGGCGAGACGCGAGGTCATCTGGTCGAAGCTCATCGAGTAGCGGTCGCCTTCCGGCAGCTGCATGACCATGCCAAGGGCGCGGCCGCGCGGCACGATGGTGGCCTTGTGGACCGGGTCGGCGACCGGGACGTTCAGGGCCACCAGGGCGTGGCCACCCTCGTGATAGGCCGTCAGCTTCTTCTCGTCCTCGCTCATGGCCATCGAGCGACGCTCGGCGCCCATCATGACCTTGTCCTTGGCGTGCTCGAAGTCGTGCATGGTGACCATGCGACGGTTCTTGCGCGCTGCGGTCAGGGCCGCCTCGTTGACCAGATTGGCCAGGTCCGCGCCCGAGAAGCCGGGGGTGCCGCGAGCCAGCGTCTTGACGTCGACGTCGGCGGCGAGCGGAACGTTCTTCATGTGGACGCGCAGGATCTTCTCGCGGCCGGCGACGTCGGGGTTGGGCACCACGACTTGGCGGTCGAAGCGGCCCGGACGCAGCAGCGCGGGGTCCAGCACGTCGGGACGGTTGGTGGCGGCGATCAGGATGATGCCTTCGTTGGCCTCGAAGCCGTCCATCTCGACCAGCAGTTGGTTGAGGGTCTGCTCGCGCTCGTCGTTGCCGCCGCCGAGACCGGCGCCGCGGTG
The DNA here is from genome assembly GCF_003116815.1 of Caulobacter endophyticus. Lineage (GTDB taxonomy): Bacteria > Pseudomonadota > Alphaproteobacteria > Caulobacterales > Caulobacteraceae > Caulobacter > Caulobacter endophyticus. Next base: position 33,919 of record NZ_QDKQ01000037.1, on the reverse strand, counting down.
ACGGCCGACCGCGTCGATTTCGTCGATGAAGATGATGCAGGGAGCGTTCTTCTTGGCCTGTTCGAACATGTCGCGCACGCGGCTGGCGCCGACGCCGACGAACATCTCGACGAAGTCCGAACCGGAGATGGTGAAGAACGGCACGCCGGCCTCGCCCGCAACGGCGCGGGCGATCAGCGTCTTACCCGTACCGGGAGGGCCGACCAGCAGGGCGCCCTTGGGGATCTTGCCGCCCAGGCGCTGGAACTTGGCCGGGTCCTTCAGGAAGTCGACGACCTCCTGCAGTTCTTCCTTGGCCTCGTCCACGCCGGCGACGTCGTCGAACAGCACGCGGTTCTTGTTTTCGGTCAGCAGGCGGGCCTTGGACTTGCCAAAGCCCATCGCCCCCTTCGTGCCGCCCTGCATCTGGCGCATGAAGAAGATCCACACGCCGATCAGCAGAAGGATCGGCAGCATGTTCAGCAGCAGGTTGACCAGGCTGAAGCGACCGCCGTCCTGGATCTTGATCTCGGCGTTGCGCGCTTCCAGGCGCTTGATCAGGTCTTCGCTGTTGGGCGGCGCATTGACGTTGGTCGTCTTGCCGTCAGGCGCGGTGACCTTGACCTGCTGGCCGTTGATCTCGGCCGACTTGACCTGACCCGCGTCGATGTTCTTGAGCAGCTGCGAATAGCTGATCTCGCCGGCGCGCCCGGTCGGGCCGCCCTGGCGCAGGACGCTGTAGGCCATGATGAGGACGAAAACGACCCCAAGCCAGATGGCGACATTCCTCAGATTCATACGCGTCGTCTTCCCAAAGATAGCGCTCGTCGACCCAAGATAGGACGGCGGAAGGCTTTTCGCCACGCGCGCGATGTCATGTCGCGGGTTCTTGATCGATAAAGCCGGTCGCGGCCTCGAACCTTTCCCGGATCAGCACGCGCGCGCGGATCGCCCGATCCCCTGCAAGGATCGGGCTAGAGATCGCTCCGGCGGCGTCGATCGCCCCCGGCAGCACGGGGCGCACGGGGGCGGGAAACCGTTTCAGGGCCGCCGTTTCGTCCGCCGGCAGACGTCTGGCGAGGCCTGCGAGGGCGCGGATGGCGATCGCGGCCTGCGCGGTGATTTCATAGCGGCCGTCCCAGACCCCGGTCTCGCCGGCGGCCAAGGTCAGCGGCGCAAGACCGCCGCGTCCGCCCTCTCCGGCTTCGCGCACGAAAAGCGCGCCGGCCGCATCGGCGACGATCCGAGCGCCAGCCAGGGTGGCGGTGAAGGCGTCCCCCGAGCGCAGGCGGGTTACGAGGCGCTCCAGCCGGTCGCCCCGCGGCGGGGCGGTCGTGCCGGCCGCGCACAGGCAGGCGGCGGCGACCTGGGCGGCCGAAGCGTCGCGCGGCAGGCGCAGGGCGTGCTCGCCCTCAACGGCGAGGGGCGGCGAAGGATCGAGCGGGATCGGCGGAACGGCGGGATCTTCGCTCGCCAGAGCCGCCCGCGCCCGAGCGCGGGCGGAGCCAAGGTCGGCGTTGGCCGGATCCTCCAGCCAGGTCTCGCCGCGCTCAGTCAGCCAGTCGCGCAGGGCCTGGCGACGCACCGCCAGCAGCGGCCGTAGCAGGAAGACGCTCCGCCCCTCCGGCCAGGCCGGCGACGGCGCCCATTGGCGCGGATCGGAGGTGGTCGAGCCTTCGGCCCGCATCCGCGCGGCTTCCAGCCGGTCATCGGCAGTGTGACCCAGCAGCAGGACCCTGGCGCCGGCCTCGCGGGCGGCGGTCGCCAGCAAGGCGTGCCGCGCCGCCCGGGCGGCCGCCGAAAGGCCTGTCGCGGGCTTGTCGCCGGTCCAGCGCAGCGCTCGGGCGTCCGCCCCCAGGTCCCGGGCCTTGGCCAGGGCGTCGGCGGTCCAGCCCTGGCTGGCGGGATTGAGCCCGTGGTCGACGGTCAGGGCCAGCACCGGCCGGCCGCGCGCGGCGGCCCAGTCCAGGGTCAGACGCAGCAGCGCCAGGCTGTCGCCGCCGCCCGAAAAGCCGACGGCCAGGGGCGTCGTCGCCCCTGGCCGCAGTCGCCGTTGCAGGACGGCGTGAAAGTCCTCGATCAGGCCGCGCACTTGGCCTGGGTGCGGGTCGCCTTGGCCTTGGTCGTCACGTCGGCCGGCGCCTTGGGATAGCGCTTTGCCAGCTCGTCCAGCGTGCGGCAGGCGTCGGCGGGCTTCTTCAACGCCACCAGCGAGCGCGACAGCTTCAACACCGCGTTGGGCGCCCAGTTGGTCTGCGGCCAGCCGCGCACCGCGCCCAGATAGGAGCCGGCGGCGTCGCCATAGGCTTCGCGCACGAACTGGGTCTCGCCCAGCCAGTAGCGGGCCTCGGGCGCCTTGGCGTCGTCCGGATAGGCGGCGACGAAGCCGCCGAAGGCGTTCTCGGCGCCGGCGTAGTCACCGTCCAGCAGCAGCTGGCGGGCCTGCTTGAACGCCGTGGCCGGATCGGCCGGAGCGGCCGGCGGCGCGGGGATCTGGGCGGCGGCGGCGTTGGCGGCGGCGGTCTCCAACGCTCCGATCTTGCGTTCGATCGCGGCAAGGCGCTGCTCCAGCTGGTCGGCACGAGCCTTCTGCGCCTCGCCGCCGCGACGGGCCTGGTCGATGTCGTGGGTCAGGACCTCGTTCTGGCCGTTCATCTTCTGGATGGTCTGCTCCAAGTCGTTGATCCGCTCGTTGAGAGCGGCGATCTGGGCGTCGGTCTCGGCGGTCTGGACCACGACGGGCTTACCCGTGTCGCGCCCCTGGAAGACGATCGCCCGCAGTTCGCGCACGACCTTCTCCATCTTCTCGATCCGCTTGGCCGAACGGTCGTCCAGCGGATCGGGCATCGGCGTCTGGGCCAAGGCCGGCGCGGCGATGGCCAAGGCGACCGGCAGGACGGAGGCGAGGAGCGCGGTTTTCAGCTTCATGTCGACGATTATGCCCCGGTTGCGGACAAAAGTGCGGCCAGAAACGCGGCCAGAAAAAAGGCCCCCCTCCGGTAGGAGGAGGGCCTTCGTTCAGATCAGGCGTTCAGGCCTTTAGCGCGCGCCCTCGGTGATGGCGGTGCGGCTGTTGCGGTTCTTGGCCCACGCGTCTTCGGTGGTGCCCGGATCCAGCGGACGCTCCTTGCCGAACGAGATCGTCTCGATGCGCGAGGCGGCGACGCCCTGGCTGATCAGGAACTCACGCACGGCGTTGGCGCGACGGGCGCCCAGGGCCAGGTTGTATTCGCGGGTGCCGCGTTCGTCGGCGTTGCCTTCGATACGGACGCGGACGGCCGAGTAGCGGGCGAGCCACTGAGCCTGACCGGCCAGGACCGGCTGGGCGTCGGCGCGGACCGAGTAGGAGTCGGTGTCGAAGTAGACGCGGTCGCCGACATTGACGACGAAGTCCTGCACGGTGCCCGGCAGCGGACCTTGGTCCACCGGACCCGGAGGCGGCGGCGGGGTGTAGGGCTGTTGCGGCGTAGCCGGTTGCGTGGGAGCGGGCGGAGTTTCGACCGGACCCTGGGGTTTCGGGCGCGTACAAGCCGCGACCGAAGCGACGGCCAGACCGATCAGCGCCAGTCGGACGGCGCTCTTGGTGTCGAAGCTCATACAGTATCTCCTCAAGTCTAGGTACGGCCTGGGTTCAAACTCTTACCGGCGCTGCTCTTGCTCCGCCCCGCAAAAACGTTCCCTGGACCTCACAATGGCGTCAGCTGGACGCTGTTCCACCTCGTTTCACCTGTCGGGTGCCACCTTCCGGGTGAATGGCGGATGAACAGCCACGCTCCAACGCGCCGAGGCTGTGGAAAGTTGCGAAACCTTCTTGTTCGCAGCTTCCCACGCCCGGCCATCAGTCCAGCAGCGGCGACCAGGCCGGATCCGACGCCGCGCCCGGATAGGCGGCGGGACGAAGGATTCGACCGGTGATGTCGACCGTCCAGAGGCGCGGATTACCCGCCGAGCTCTCGCGGAAGAACATCAGCACGCGACCGTTCGGCGCCCAGGTCGGACCTTCATCCAGGTAGCTGGTGGTCAGCAGGCGCTCGTCGCCGCCGTCGGTGCGCATCACGCCGATGTGGAACTGGCCGCCGGTCTGCTTGGTGAAGGCGATGTAGTCGCCGCGCGGGCTCCAGACAGGCGTCGTGTAGCGCCCGCCGCCGTAGGAGATGCGGCGCACGCCCGAGCCGTCCGCGTTCATCACGTAGAGCTGGGCCTGGCCGCCGCGGTCGGAGTTGAACACGATCTTGCTGCCGTCCGGCGAGAACGACGGCGAGGTGTCGATGGCCGGGTCGGTGGTGATGCGGGTCGACTGGCGGGTGCGCAGGTCCAGCACGTAGATGTCGCTGTTGCCGCCCTTCTCGACCGAGAAGGCCACCTTCTTGCCGTCGGGCGAGAAGCGCGGGGCGAACACCATGCCGGGGAAGCGGCCGACCGTTTCCTGGCGATTGGTCTGCAGGTTCAGAAGGTAGATGCTCGACCCCGTCGGCCGCAGGGCCATGTAGGTCAGCTCCTGGCTGGTGGCCGAGAACCGCGGGGTCATCACGATCGACGAGCCGTCGGTGATGAACTGCGGGTTGGCGCCGTCCTGGTCCATGATGCCCAGACGCTTGACGCGGTTGAGCTTGGGGCCGCTTTCGGCGACGAAGGCCACGCGGGTGTCGAAATACCCCTTCTCGCCGGTCAGGCGCTCATAGACCGCGTCGCTGATCTTGTGGGCCACGCGGCGCCAGTTCTCGGCCGTCGAGGTGAACTGCAGGCCCAGCAGCTGCTGCTGGCTGAAGGTGTCCCACAGGCGGAAGTCGACGCGCAGCGAGCCGTCGGCGCCGACCGTCACCTGGCCGTTGATCAGCGCCTGGGCGCCGGTGCCCTGCCAGTCGGTGAAGCGCGGCTGCACGTTCACGTCCGTCAGCTTGTCGGGCACCCCGGCCACGTTCAGCGGCTGGAATAGACCCGAGCGTTCGAGATTGCCGCTGATGACCTGGGCGATGTCGGCGCCGCGCTGGGCGCCGGCGAAGGCCGGGATCGCCACGGGCATCGGCTTGACCGCGCCTTTGTCGATGTCGATCTCGATCTGCGCCGCCGCCACGCCCGGCAGGGCGGCCGCAAACGCGCCGCCCGTCAGGGCGAGGGTCATGGCGAGGAGCGGCGTGGCGAGGGTCCGCTTGGCGCGGGCGCTCTTGGCGATCATCGTCGGGCTTCCTTCCATTCTTCTCTTTGCGGCGTGCCTGGAACGCCTAACGCGCGGCGCAGGCGTCGCGCGCCTTGAAGTTCAGGTTCAGCTGGGTGTTGTAATAGTCGGGCGGCAGGCCTTCGAACGGCGCCGACTGGAAGACCGCGCGGATCGCCCGCTCGGCCTCGGTCTTGACGATGGCGTCGCCGGAATTCTCGGCCCCGCCAGCGGTCACCTGGCCCTGGACGCGGCCATTGCTCGCCAGCTTGAAGCTGAGCTTGATCTGCATCGAACCACCGCCCACGACCTCGCAGTTGGGGTTCCAGCGCCGCTGGATCTCGTCCTTCATGCCGCTGATGGCGGCGGCCTGCATCGCCGTCATCTGGCCCGCGCCAGGACGGGCCTGGGTCGCGGTCTCGGCACGGTTGGTCGCGCCCTTCGGCGCCGACGAAGCGGGCTTGCCAGCCGGCTTGGCGGTCTTCGACAGCGTCTTTTCCAGCGACGAGAAGAAGTCGGGCTCGGGCTTGGCCGGCGTAGGCTTCGGGGTCGGCTTGGGCTGCGGCTGCTGGGGCTTGGGCGTCGGGGTCGGCGCCGGCTTCGGAGGTGGCGTCGGTTGAGGCTTCGGCGTCGGCGCGGGCTGCGGCTTGGGCGGCGCGGGCTGGGGCTGCGGCGCCGGCGTCGGGGCCGGCGGCTCGGGCGTGGCCTCGGGCGCGGGCTCGACCGTCTCGGCCGGCTGCTCCACCGGGTCCTCGATCGCCGGACGCACGTTGGTCGGACCCTCGGTGACGATGGTCACCGGCACGCTCTCGCCGATGACGATCTTCTTGGACGTCTTCCACGGCCAGCCGATCATCACCGCCGCCACCACAGCGGCGTGAAGGGCGACCGAACCGACCAGCGCCGGCGACAGGTTGTTGCGTTCCTCGCGCATCAGCCTTCGACGTTCCCTACTGAGCCGGGCGCAGTTCGCCGCCGCCGACCGGCTGGGCGTCCTGCGGGGCGGCGCCCGAAGACGGGCCGCCGGTGTCGGTCAGCAGGTTGATCTTGGTGAAGCCAGCCTTCGACAGGGCGGCCATGACCTGGGCGACCACCTCGTAGGGCGCCTTGCCGTCGGCGCGCACGAAGATCGGCTTGTCGGCGGCGTCGCCGGCCTTGGCCGAGACGATCGCGGCGAAATCGGTGAACGGCGCCTGGTCCTCGCCGATGAAAACCGCCCCGTCGTGGCGGACCGACACGGTGATGGGCTCCTGCTCGTTCTTGAGCGCGCCGGCCTCGGTCTTGGGAAGCTCCAGCTCCACGCCGGACGTCAGCAGAGGGGCGCTGATCATGAAGATGATCAGCAGCACCAGCATCACGTCGACCAGCGGGGTGACGTTGATCTCGGACAGGGCGCCCTTGCCGCGCCGCCGACGACGGCGGCCACGACCGCCGCCCGAAGTGGCGAAGGCGTCGTTTGCGGACATCGCCATGGATCAGACCCGCTCGCTCAGGCGACGCTGGATGGCGGTGGACAGGTCGTCGGCGAAGTTCTCCAGGCGGCCGGCGTACTTGGAGGCGTCGGTCGAGAACTTGTTGTAGGCGATGTAGGCCGGGATGGCGGCGATCAGGCCGACGGCCGTGGCGAACAGCGCCTCGGCGATAGCCGGGGCCACGACGGTCAGCGAGGTGTTCTTGGCCGCGGCGATGCTCTGGAAGGCGTGCATGATGCCCCAGACGGTGCCGAACAGACCGATGAACGGCGAGGCGGTGGCCACGATGGCGAGGCTTCCCAGGCCCTCCTCGGCCTTGGCGCTCTCGCGGGCGATCTGGGTGTCGAGCACGCGGTCGATGCGCTGGCTCAGCAGGGCCACCTGGCCCTCGCTCTGCACGCCCTTGGCCTTGGCTTCGCGCCATTCCTTCAAGGCGGCCTGCAGCATGCGCGGCAGGGCGTGACGCGGGTTCGAGCCGGCCTCGCCGGCGACGTCCTCGAGCGAACGGCCCGAACCGACCTGCTCCTCGAAACGGTCGGCGGCGCGGTTCAGCGCCGAGAAGCGGAACAGCTTGTCGAGAATGACCGCCCACGAGCCCAGCGAGGCGAGGATCAGGCCGATCATCACCAGCTTGACCACCCAGTCGGCGTTCAGGAACAGCGTGATGAAGGAGAAGCTTTCGGGGCTGGCGGCGGCGTCCATGCGGGGTCCTGTTCCGTTCGGGCGTCAGTCTAAAGGGTGTCGACTCTGCGCCTTACTGCATGAAGCGGCGCAATGTTGAAACTATGACATTGGTTGCAACGGGCCCATTTTTCACGGACCGGCGATTTTTCACTGTAAGGCGGGCGATCAGCCCTCTTCAGGCGCCAGCCAGGGCGTCACCTTGGCGGTCATCTCGGCCGACGGCTTGCGCGGGCGGCCGTCCAGGCTGATGCACACCGCCTCGACATTGGCCGCGCAGACCAACTCCTGCCCGCGCGTGATCCACTGCCGGGCCAGCAGGCGCACGCCCTTGATGCGGTTCCACACCGTATGCACCACCAGGGCGTCGTCGACCCGCGCCGCGCGCTTGAAGTCGATCTCCATGCGGGTGATGGCGAAGGCCGTGTCGATCGCCGCCAGCTCGGTGTGCGACACCCCGATCATCCGGAAAAAGTCGCTGCGCCCGCGCTCGAAGTAGCGCAGGTAGTTGGCGTGATAGACGATCCCCGAAAAGTCGGTGTCCTCGTAGTAGATGCGCACGGGCAGCTGGTGCTCGCGACCTTCGAAGACGCCGGCGGTGGGTTCGATCATGGAGTCGGGTCCGACGCAGTTGGGCCAGGGCCGTTGTAGTGGCAGGTCGGTGGAATGGAAATCGAGCCGTCCCTGTTCGACGAAATCGACGACGAGGCCGCCAGCCGCTGGCGGGCCTTCTGGGCCACAGGAGCACCGCCCACTAGGCCCTGATCTCCTCCACGGGACCGCCCGCCAGCGTTTCGTTCACCTGCCGCACCAGGTCGCGGCGGCCGCTGACGATGCTCCATCGCACGATGAACGGCACGGCGCAGGCAAAGGTGAGGAAGATCGTCCCGGCGACCAGTTGATAGCCGGGAGAGTGGCGCGCGCGCATGCCCGGCACGCTGGCCTCGCCCGCGAGAAAGGCCTGGATGATGTCGGACATCCTGAAGAAACCCGTCAGGGCGACGGCGACCCAGGCGCCCACTAAGATCAGATAGAAGTGGTTTTGCAGGAAACGGCAGCTCACCTGGCTTCCGGCTTCGACGCCCTGCCAAGCCACGCGCAGCGGGAACCCCGTGCCCCCGCCCCTGTGGTGGCGTTCCTCAAGGCTGGCCTCGCCTTCGCGGGCCCAGCCGACCAGCTGTTCGCTCTCCGGATCGCCGGGCGGCCCGACGATCGCCGCGAGCCGCTCCTGCACCTCGGCGGGCGCCAAGGGGCTGTCGAACCTCCAAGACTTGCCGCGCAGCCAGCCCCCCATGCCCGTCCTATTCGTCCCCGAACAGCCCGCCCTGCGCGCCCTGCGACACGGCGGGCGGCGCGGCCGGCAGGGTCAGGCCCAGGTGCAGATAGGCCTTGCCGCATGCCATGCGGCCGCGCGGCGTGCGCTGGATGAAGCCCTGCTGCATCAGATAGGGCTCGATCACGTCCTCCACCGCGTCGCGAGCCTCGGCGATGGCGTAGGCGATGGTCTCCACGCCCACAGGCCCGCCGCCGTAGTGCTCGATCATGGCCCGCAGGTAGCGGCGGTCGAGGCTGTCGAGGCCGCTTTCGTCGACCTCCAGGCGGGCCAGGGCCATGGCCGCGGCCTTGCGGTCGATGACCTCGGCGCCGTCGGCGGTGGCGAAGTCACGCACCCGGCGCAGCAGGCGGCCGGCGACGCGGGGCGTGCCGCGGGCGCGCTTGGCGATCTCGTCGGCGCCGTCTTCCGACAGCGGCGCGCCCATCTTGCGCGCGCCGTGCAGCAGCACATGGCGCAGCTCGCGCGGGGTGTAGAACTCAAGCCGCACCGGAATGCCGAAGCGGTCGCGCAAGGGCGTGGCGAGCATCCCCGCCCTCGTCGTCGCCGCCACCAGCGTGAAGGGCGCCAGGTCGATGCGGATCGAGCGGGCCGAGGGCCCCTCCCCGATCACCAGGTCGAGCACGTGGTCCTCCATCGCCGGATAGAGGATCTCCTCCACGTTCGACGACAGCCGGTGAATCTCGTCGATGAACAGGACGTCGTTGGGCTCGAGATTGGTCAGGATCGCCGCCAGGTCGCCGGGCTTGTTCAGCACCGGGCCGGAGGTGGCGCGGAAGTTCACGCCCAGCTCGCGGGCGACGATCTGGGCCAGGGTGGTCTTGCCCAGGCCCGGCGGGCCGAACAGCAGCACGTGGTCGAGCGACTCGCCCCGCCCCTTGGCCGCCTCGATGAAGATCCGCAGGTTGGCCTTGGCCTGCTCCTGGCCGACGAACTCGGCCAGGGTCTGGGGCCGCAGGGCGCGGTCGGCAGCGCCGGGGATCTGCTCGCCGTGCTGGGCTTCGCCGGAGATGATGCGGGTCATCGACCCAGCTCCTGCAGGCCAGCCTTGATCAGGGCCTGCACGCTGGCCTCGTCTCCGAGCTTCGCCGCGGCCGCCTCGACCACGCGGCGGGCGTTCACCTCGGCCACGCCCAGGCCCATCAGGGCGGCGACGGCGTCGCCGGTGGCGGCGGGCTTGGCGGGGGCGGACGGCGCTGCGTTTGTCGAGGGCGCGGCCATGAGCACCGGACCGTCGGTGATCGGCTTGCCCTTCAGTTCGGTGATGATGCGCAGGGCGAGTTTCGGCCCCACCCCATTGGCGCGGCCGACGGCGGCCTTGTCCTCGCGCGCCACGGCGCTGGCCAGTTCGGCCGGCGACAGCACGTCGAGCACGGCCATGGCGGCCTTGGGGCCGACGCCCTGGATCGCCTGCAGCAGCACGAAGGCGCGGCGATCGTCGCGGGTGAGGAAGCCGTAGAGGCGCAGACCCTGGTTCTCGCTCCACTGGCTCTCGACATGGACCAGGGTCTCCTCGCCCAGGGCCGGCAGGCGCTGGAGCGTGCGCTGGCCGCAGCGAACGATGTAGCCGACGCCCATGACGTCGATCAGGGCCTCTTCCTCGCCGACCTCGGCGACGGCCCCGCGCAGGCGTCCGATCATGCGACTCTCCTCGCGGTGCGGGCGTGAGCGTGGGCGATCGCCACCGCAAGCGCGTCGGCGGCGTCGGCCGTAGGCGAGCCGGCGGTCGGCAGCAGGCGGGCGATCATGAAGGCGACCTGGGCCTTGTCGGCCGCGCCGGTGCCCACCACCGCCTTCTTGACCACGGGGGCCGAGTATTCGGCGACGATCAGGCCCGCGCGAGCCGGGGCGATCATTGAGGCGGCCCGAGCGTGACCCAGCTTCAGCGTCGACTGGGCGTTGGTGTTGACGAAGGTCTCTTCGACCGCGGCCTCGTCCGGCGCGTGCTGCTCGATCACCGCGCAAACGCCCTCGAACAGCGTGAGCAGGCGGTCGGAGAAGGCGGCCTTCTCGTCGGGCGCGATGACGCCGTGCGCGATGTGGGTGATGCGCGAGCCGGCCACGCCGATCACGCCCCAGCCGGTGCGGCGGAGGCCCGGATCGAGGCCGAGGATGCGCAGGGGGCGATTCGCGTTCATCATGTGTTCTCGCAGTCTCGCCCTTTCCTGTCGCCAGGAAAAGCCGCGTCATGCTTAAGCATGGGTTAACACGCAGCCCTGGTTTTCGAGCATGTGGCTTGCGCAGCGAGGCGAAGCCCGCTCCTGTTCCGGCCACGTTTTGCGACACTTGAAGGTCGGACCATGCGCCTGAAGGCTCTTTTCGCCACCACCGCGGCCCTCGCCGCCCTGCCCGTCATGGCCCACGCCCAGCCGACGCCCGGCCCCCAGGTCACGCCCCGCGCCGACCAGACGGCCTTCCGCGCGCTCTACAAGGAGCTGGTCGAGATCGACACCACCCTGTCGAAGGGCAGCTGCACCGCCGCCGCGCAGGCCATGGGCGCGCGCCTGAAGGCGGCCGGCTATCCGGAAGGCGACGTCAAGGTCGTGGTCGATCCAAAGTATCCGCGCGAGGGCAGCCTGGTGGCCGTGCTGCGCGGGGCCGACGCCAAGTCCAGGCCCATGCTGCTCCTGGCCCACATCGACGTGGTCGAGGCCAAGCGCGAGGACTGGACGCGCGACCCGTTCAAGCTGGTCGAGGAGAACGGCTACTTCTACGGACGCGGCACGTCGGACGACAAGGCCCAGGCCGCCATCTGGGCCGACACCCTGGTCCGCCTCAAGCAGAGCGGCTTCAAGCCCAAGCGCGACATCAAGATGGCGCTGACCTGCGGCGAGGAGAGCGAGGGCTATAACGGCATCGAAGACCTGGTGAAGAACCACCGTCCGCTGGTCGACGCCGAATTCGCCCTCAATGAAGGCGCCGACGGCCTGCTGGACGAGACCGGCAAGGAGATCGTGCTCGAGGTGCAGGCCGGCGAGAAGGTCTACCAGGACTTCACCCTGACGGCGACGAACGCTGGCGGCCACTCCAGCCGCCCCGTGGCCGACAACGCCATCTACCACCTGACGGCCGCCGTCGGCCGCATCGGCGCCTACCAGTTCCCGACCCGCTTCATCGACGCCACGCGCGGCTACTTCACCCAGATGCAGGCCCGCGTCCCCGCCGACCAGGCCGCCGCCATGAAGGCCCTGGTCGCCAATGTCGAGGACCCCGAAGCGCTGAAGGTGCTGACCAGGGACGCCGGCTGGAACTCGATCCTGCGCACCACCTGCGTGGCCACCATGGTCGATGCCGGCCACGCGCCCAACGCCCTGCCCCAGCGCGCCACCGCCAACATCAACTGCCGCATCCTGCCGGGCACGCCGGTCGACGAGGTGAAGGCCAAGCTGACCGAACTGGTCGCCGACCCGGCCGTGACCGTCGCCTTGGCCCACGAGGCCAAGCCGGTCTCGCCGCCGCCGGCCCTGACGCCCGCGATCATGGGCCCGATCCAGAAGAACGCCGCCAAGCAGTGGCCCGGCGTGCCGATCGTGCCGATCCTGCTGACCGGCGCCACCGACGGCGTGCATACCAACGCCGCGGGCATCCCGACCTATGGCGTCAGCGGCCTGTTCGGCAACGCTGACGGCGACGGCGTGCACGGCCTGAACGAGCGTATGCGCGTGAAGTCGCTCTATGACGGGCGCGATTTCCTCTACGGCCTGGTGAAGGACTACGCGGGCGGGAAGTAACGCTCGCTCCCCAATCCTTAAAACCCCCGCGAAAGCGGGGGCCCAGGTGTTTTATCGTCGAGCGCCCCGCGTTTCAGAAAAAGCCTGGGTCCCCGCTTTCGCGGGGATTTTACGGGAGTGGGAAAGCTCAGGCTCCCGCCATCTCCACCCAGCCGAACAGCGCCTTGAGGATCAGCGCCCGCACCGCCGGCGCATCCACAGACACGCAGACCTCGGCGTTGGGCTCGCCCTCGACGCGATCGATGCGGCCCTGGCGCTCGCCGTCCAGCACCACGCGCAGGCGCGCCGGCTCGAAGGTGAACGCCTCGGGGACCACCAGGCTGGCGGCGGCGACCGCGTCGTGCGGGTGGCAGCCGTCGGCCTGCCAGGCTTTCTGATGGAAGGCGATATAGGGACCGGCCGCGCGGCTCAGGCGCGCGGACAAGGGACTGCCGCAGCAGCGCGCGCCGCTGTCGAGGTCGGCGGCGGTGATGGTGACCAGGCTGGTGACGTCCAGCGGCACGAGGCGCGGCTTGACGCCGGCCTCCAGGATCCGGGCCAGGGCCTCGGGATCGCTCCAGCTGTTGAAGTCGGCGCCGCCGGCGGCCTTGCCCTGCACGGCGAAGGCCCCGGCCATGATGGTCGGCGACCATCCGCGAAAGGCGGCCGGATCGTCGAGCAGGCCCAGCGCCAGATTGGTCAACGGACCCAGGAACAGGCCCTTCACCCGCCGCCGCGCCAGGAAGGCCAGCAGGCTGACCCCGTGACCGCGGTCCAACTCGGGCAGTTTCCAGCGTTGCGAGAAACCCGCGCCGTTGAGGCCATCGGGACCGTGGGCGGGCCGCATACGCTCGACCCGCCGGCGGGCCAGGCCCGCGCCGGCGCCGATATAGACCTCGGCCGCGCAGCCGGCGAGACGCAGCACGCCCCGGGCGTTGGCGGCGGCCTGGTCGACATAGGTGTTGCCGAACACGGCCGAGACGGTGCCGACCTCGACGCTGTCGCGCGCCCGCGCCAGCAGCGCCAGGGCCAGGGCGTCGTCCACGCCGCAGTCGGTGTCGATATGCAGACGAAGCGCCATGACGGCGATCATAGCCCAGCCTCCCGCCGCCCCGGAAGCCGTCGGAGAGCGGCGTTCAGTCCTTTCTGGGCAGGATGTCGAACTCGACCACCCGCTCGTCTTCCTCGAGGCGCCGGGCCAGTTCGCCCAATCGCAGCGCGCCCTTGCCCGAGAACGAGCCGGCCAGCTCGAACAGGGTCCCGCCGCCGATCAGGCGCTGGTTGATGCGGCCGCCCTCCAGCTCGAAGGTCGCCAGCAGGCCGCGCAGCTGCGCCTCGTCGACCAGGGCCTCGCGGCGAAAGCGCACGGCGATCTCGGCGTAGTTCTTCTGCGGCATGTGGCGGTCCAGCCAGCGGGCGGCGCTGAGCACCACCACGCTGAGCACCGTCCCGGCGATCGCCAGATCGTACAAGCCCATGCCGAACAGCATGCCGAGCGCCGAGGTGATCCACAGCGAGGCGGCCGTGGTCAGGCCGTGAACCGACACCCCCTGCTGGAAGATCACGCCGCCGCACAGAAAGCCGACGCCGGTCAGCACGCCGTGCGCCATGCGGACGGGGTCGATGCGCACCGTCTCCAGCGGCGTGTCGCCCATCCATTTCAGCTGATGCACGGCCGCCAGCATCAGCAGGGCCGAGGCCAGCGACACCAGCATGTGGGTGCGAAGGCCGGCGGGCCGCGATCGGTATTCGCGCTCGAACCCGACCACCGCCCCGGCCGCCAGGGCTCCCAGCACGGGCAGCACATATTGCAGGGAGACGCCGTCCATCGCGATGAAACGGTCAAGCCGGCCGGAGGCTCCCCCGCAGCCAAGGCCCTTCCGCCTCCAACGGGGGGGAGAGGCGGAAGGAACCCCGGCTCGCCCGCCTCCAGGTGGGGGACGGGGGTCGACGGGCGCGCGGCGGGACGGCGCCTGCGCGGCGCCGCCTCCATGCATCAGCTACGGATCTCGCCGGACGCCGGATGCGCGCCTCCGCCGGAAAATCAGCCCAGGCCGTTGACCATCTTGCGTAGACGGCGCGCGACGTCCTCGGGACGGTCGGCGATCTGGTGGAACAGGGCCTGGACCTCGGCCTCCTCCAGGCCGGCGGCGCGCAGCGTGCGCCAGGCGCCCAGCAGCGCGGCCATGGCTACTTCCTGGCGGTCGGGAACAAAGGCGGCGGCGGACATGGCGGTGGCCTCTTCAAGAACCGGAGGCGCCACAATGTTCATTTTTTGTTCTCAATGACAAGCCCCGACGCCGAGGGTTCGACGCCGGGGCTCCAGCTTGGGGCTTTTAAGTCTTAGCGGCAGACGGTGCGTTCGTAGACCGAGCCGCTGTAGCGGTCGTAGTCGCGCGTGGTCCAGCAATCGCTGCGGTGATGACGGCGCGGACCGTAGTCGTAGCCGTAGTAGCGCGGCGGCGGGGCGCGATAGCCGTAGTCGTAGCCATAGGCCGGACGGCCGTAATAGCGATCGTTGCGGTGGTCGTTGTTCAGCGACGAGCCGATGGCCAGGCCCACGATGCCGCCGACGATGGCGGCGGCCGCGGCGTCGTTGCCGCGGTCACGGTGGTGATAGCGTCCGCGGCGCCAGTCGTCGGCCGAGGCCTGGGTGCTGGCGGCGATCATGGTCAGGGCGGCGAGGCCGGCGGCGACGCCCCCGAGGGTCTTGAGCGGTTTGAAAGCCATGTCGGCCTCCTTCGAAAAGCTTGTCCCAAGCCTGCGCCTCCGCGCCTGAACCCTGGGTGAACGGCCCTGTCAGGTGAAAAGTCTCGCCAAGGCGCCTTTTTTGTTCACCTTTCTCGGCGATGCTTTTCCTCGAACGTGGCCAGAAGGCCATCGACGCGACGAAGGCGGACGAAAGCGATGTCGAGCAACAACACGGCCTACACCCCCGGCGAAGCCCTTCAGGTTCTGTCGTTCGAGGTGGGCGCCCAGACCTACTGCGTGCCGGTCGGCACGGTGCGCGAGATCCGCGGCGTCACGCCCCCCACCCCGCTGCCCGACGCCCCGCCGCACGTGCGCGGCGTCATCAACCTGCGCGGCCAGGTGATGCCGGTCATCGACCTGTCGGCCCGGCTGGGCAAGGGCCTGGCCCAAGACGGTCCGCGTCAGGTGATCATCGTCGTCGAGAACGGCCGCGACGTCGCCGGCCTGCTGGTCGACGCGGTGTGCGACAGCTTCATTGTCGAAGCCAGCCAGATCAGCCCGCCGCCATCGGTCGGCGACGAGGCCTCGGCCCTGGTCTCGGCCGTGATCACCACCGAGACGACGATGGTCGTGCTTCTGACCGTCGACGCCATCCTGCCAGAGCGCCCGATCGACCTGGCGGCGTAGGGTTCACACTCCCCTTTCTCCCAGCCAGTTCCGCCTCCCTCGCCCCTGTGGCGAGGGTCCGTGTCGGCGACCGCTCAAACCTCGACCGTTCTGAAAGGTCTGAGCGAGGCCGGTCGAGAACACTCCTCAAACAAATGTTTCGATAGCCTCTTCCGCTCGCCCCTCCGCCGGGGCTAGGGTCTGCCGCACAACCATAAAGCGGGAGACGAGCGGATGAAGGCGGCGGTGCTGCGCGAGGTGGGCAAGCCTCTCTCGATCGAAGACGTGGCCATCGGCAAGCCCGGCCCGCGCGAGGTTCTGATCCGCACGAAGGCCGCGGGCGTCTGCCACTCCGACCTGCACTTCGTCGAGGGCTCCTACCCCCATCCCCTGCCCGCCGTACTGGGCCACGAAAGCGCCGGCATCGTCGAGGCGGTCGGCGACGAGGTGCGCACGGTCAAGGTCGGCGACCACGTCATCACCTGCCTCTCGGTCTATTGCGGCCACTGCGAGGTCTGCCTCACGGGCCACATGAGCCTGTGCACGAGCTCGGAGACCAAGCGTCCGAAGGGTTCGGAACCCCGCCTTTTCAAGGAGGATCTGAACGGTCGCGGCCCTATGGCCCAGTTCCTCAACCTGTCGTCCTTCGCCGAGCTGATGCTGGTGCACGAGCACGCGTGCGTGGCCATCCGCAAGGACATGCCCTTCGACCGCGCCGCCCTGATCGGCTGCTCGGTGACCACCGGCATCGGGGCGGTGATCCATACATCGAAAGTCCAGCCGGGCGAGACCGTCGCCGTCATCGGCTGCGGCGGCGTGGGCCTGGCCACCATCAACGGCGCGGCCATCGCCGGCGCGGGCCGCATCATCGCCATCGACCGCCAGCCTTCCAAGCTGGCCCTTGCCCGCACCTTCGGCGCGACCGACGTGATCGACGCCAATGACGGCGACGTGGTCAAGCAGGTGCAGGAGCTGACGAGCGGCGGGGTGCACCACAGCTTCGAGGCCATCGGACTGAAGGCCACCGCCGAGCAGTCGTTCAAGATGCTGCGCCGGGGCGGCACGGCCAACATCATCGGCATGATCCCCGTCGGCACGATGATCGAACTGCACGGCCCCGACTTCCTCGGCGAGAAGAAAATCCAGGGCAGCTACATGGGCTCCAACCGCTTCCCGGTCGACATGCCGCGCTTCGTCGACTTCTACATGAACGGCAAACTCAAACTCGACGAACTGATCGCCCGCCGCATCAGGCTGGAAGACGTCAACGACGCCTTCGAGGAACTGAAACGCGGCGAGCTGGCGCGCTCGGTGATCGTGTTCGACTAAGGCGCCCTCTTTCTGAGAGGGGGTTTCAGGCCCTCTTCCGCCCCGCCCGCGTCACCAGGAAGATCCCGCCGCACACCAGCGCCAGGGCGGCGGCGTTCTTCCAGGCCAGCACCGGCTCGTGAAGGAACAGCGCCGACAGCAGCACCCCGAACACCGGGATCAGGAAGTTGAACACCGCCAGCATGCCCACCGGATTGTGCTTCAGGAGCAGGCTCCAGAGGGCGAAGGCGGCCGCCGACAGGCCGGCCATGTAGGCCAGCAGGGCCAGCGAGCGGATGTCGAAGCCCTCCAGCCGGCCGCCGAAGGCGAAGCCGATCCCCAGCAGGGCCGCGCCGCCGATGGCCAGCTGCCAGCCGGTCATGACCATGGCGTCCATCTTCTGCGAGATGGTCTTGCCCCAGATGCCGGCGGCGGCCAGCACGAAGGCGGCGATGACCACGAAGCCTTCGCCCAGCAGGCTGAACTCGAAGTCCAGGCCCTTTCCGCCCAGGTTGACCGCCAGCACGCCGAGGAAGCCGAGCAGGCAGCCCAGCGCCTTGCGCGGGGTCAGGCGGTCGTTGGCGTAGAGGAAGTGGGCCAGGATCACGCCGAAGAAGGCCCCGGTGGAATTCATGATCGACGACTTCACGCCGGTGGCGTGGGCCAGGCCGATATAGAAGAACACGTACTGCACCGTGGTCTGGACGATCCCCAGCGCCACGACCTTGGGCGCCTGGTCGCGCGGCGGGACCAGCGCCTTGCCGGTCAGGCTCGCCAGCACCAGCACGATCGCCCCGGCCGCCAGGAACCGCCAGCCTGCGAACAGCATCTGCGCGGCCGTGTCGGCCTTGCCCACGTGCAGCATCGCATAGCCGGCCTTGACCGCCGGAAAGGCGCTGCCCCACAGCAGGCAGCACAGCACCGCCATGCCGATAACGAAGCGGCGGTTGCTGTAGAGGTCGGTCTTGGACGCCATGGAGCTGCCTGAACGACGAAGCCGCCCCGCCGGGCGGCGGAGCGGCTTCGAAACTTGCGAAGAGGCGTGGTCTAGGCTTTCGCGACCGCGCCTTCAACCGCGCTCGTCAGCGCAGCTTGCCCGACTGCGGCGACTTCAGCTCGGCCAGGGCCAGGCGAGGAGTATCCTTGCTGGAGGCGCCCGTGTCGGCGGCCTGGGCGTAGTTGCTGTCCTCGCGGCCGGCCTGGGCCAGCAGGGTGTCGACGCGGGCCTTCTTGGCCTTGAAGGCCGCCAGTTCGCCGCCCGACAGCACCGTGCCCTGCGGCACCTTGGCGCCGATCGGATTGACGCGCTGGCCGTTCAGCCAGACTTCGTAGTGCAGGTGCGGGCCGGTCGACATGCCGGTCGAGCCGACATAGGCGACGACCTGGCCCTGCGAGACGCGCATGCCCGGGCGGATGCCCTTGGCGTAGCGCGAGATGTGGGCGTAGCCGGTGTCCCAGTTGCCGGCGTGGCGGATGCGCAGCCAGTTGCCGTAGCCGGCCCAGCGCTTGGCCTCCAGCACTACCCCGTCGCCGGCGGCGAGAATCGGGGTGCCCGTGCCGGCGCCGAAGTCGACGCCCTTGTGGCCGCGCGCATAGCCCAGGATCGGGTGGCGGCGCATGCCGAAGGTCGAGGTGATGCGGGCCCCGTCGACCGGGGTGCGCAGCAGGAAGCCTTTGATGTTCTTGCCGCTCTCGTCGAAGAACTGGGTCTTGCCGTCACGCTCGAAGGCGTAGAACCGCTGGCCCTTGACCTCGGCGTACTCCAGGTCGCCGGCCTCGATGGTGCGGCCGCTCTCGGTGACCTTGCGGTCGAACACCAGGCAGAACTGGTCTCCGTCCTTGATGTCGCGCGAGAAATCAATCTTGTGCGAGAACAGCTTGGCGGCCTGGCTGATCACGGCCGGGCTGCCGCCGACGGCCGCCACGCTCTCGTAGAACGAGCCGTTCATGGCCCCGCACGAAACCTTGGTCTCGTCGCGGACCTCTTCCTCGATCTCGCGCAGCTTCAGCGCGCCGTCGAAGGTGCGCGACACGGTCACGGTCGAGGACGGGCTGGTGCGCATCGACAGGCCGACCAGGCGGGCCGGGCCGCGGTCGTTGTCGCGGCGGCGGGCGATGGCGGCCTCGAAGGCCATGCCGGCCTTGATGTTGACCGTGTCCATGGCGCTCTGCAGCGTGCTGACCACCTGGTTGGCCTCGTCGGCGCCGACGCCCGAGCGCTGCACGGCGCCCTGCAGGGTTTCGCCGGGACGGACCTTGACGGAAATGGTTTCGGGACGGTCGAAGCCGGGCTGGGCCTCGGCTTGAGCAAATGCAACATGCTGCAGGGCCACCATGGCGGCCGCGTCCAGCGGCGCATGGGCGGCCACGACGGCCTGCGGGGCGTCGCCCGCCGTCAGCTTCCAGCCCAGGGCCAGGGCGGCCAGGCCGGCGACGGCGGTGAACAGCCGCGGCGCGAGACGCAACGTCGGGCGTCGCGGATCAAATTCCTGCATCGGTCCCCCGTTCGGTAGCGATGCCGTTTTCGTACAGAAACGGCACGGCCGGGAAGCCCCCCAGCAATCGTCGGGCCGGAACATGACGGCGCGGAGGCCGCCGATCAAGGACTATCCGGTGCTTTGGACGTTTTGTCACGGATATGGTTAACCCGTTGTCCTGGCTCGGAAAACGCGAGCGCCCAAAGAAAAACGCCCGCTGCGAGCAGCGGGCGTCTTCTGTCGAATTTCGGGTTTCGCGCGAGCGAAAAATCAGGCGGCGTTGACCTGCTCGTTCGGGTCGCGCAGCACGTAGCCGCGGCCCCAGACGGTTTCGATGTGGTGCTTGCCCTGGGCCGAGGCCGCCAGCTTCTTGCGCAGCTTGCAGATGAAGACGTCGATGATCTTCAGTTCCGGCTCGTCCATGCCGCCGTACAGGTGGTTGAGGAACATCTCCTTGGTCAGGGTCGTGCCCTTGCGCAGGGAGAGCAGCTCCAGCATCTGGTATTCCTTGCCGGTCAGGTGAACGCGGTTGCCGTTCACTTCCACCGTCTTGGCGTCCAGGTTGACGATGATGTCGCCGGTCTTGATGACCGACTGGGCGTGACCCTTCGAACGACGGACCACCGCGTGGATGCGGGCGATCATCTCGTCCTTGTGGAAGGGCTTGGTCATGTAGTCGTCGGCGCCGCCGGCGAAGGTCTTAACCTTCGTGTCGATTTCGGCCGTGCCCGACAGGATCATGATCGGCGTGTTGACCTTGGCCACGCGCAGGGTGCGCAGCACGTCGATGCCGCTCATGTCGGGAAGGTTCAGGTCGAGCAGGATCAGGTCGTAGTCATAGATCTTGCCCAGGTCGACGCCTTCTTCGCCCAGGTCGGTCGTGTAGACGTTGAAGCCTTCCGACTTCAGCATCAGCTCGATCGTCTGCGCGGTGGCGCTGTCATCCTCGATCAACAGTACCCGCATGAAACCCTCCCCGCCCTGAGGCGGCGCTTATTCGACAGCTAGGCGGACAACCGCCGGTGAAACCCGTCCACCAGTCTGGCGGACAGTTAATTTAAGACTGGTTAATGGTGAACGCGTCGTCTGGCGAAATGGTTAATACGATTTGCGAATCGGGTGCAAGCGCCCAGAAATCCGTTGCGCACATTGGCCGCAGGCAGGTTTCGAGCGTGGCCTTGGCGTGGTGAAAAGTCAGCAAACCCAAGGGTTAACAGGGGATCGAGCGCGGTTACCGCGTTAAGAAGCCTCAAGGCGACGTTCGTCTTTAGGGCGAGATTGCGGCGTTCTGTCGCGAGAATTTCCTGGGAGTTTTTTCGCCTTCCGCGCGTGGAGAAAGCTTGGCTGGAGCGAGTCCGCGTCACCCGGTCGCGGTCGATTCCATTTCCGTCAGCCAGCCGGCCGCCCGCAGGCGGGCGACCGAGGCCCGGGCGATGGGCGCGGCCTCGCCGTCAACGAGTCGCAGCCGCAGGTTCCGGCCGTCGCGCTCGACCCCGACCACCGCCCGCCGCGCCACCCACCACGAACGGTGCACCTGCAGGCCGTCCAGGCCTGACAGCCCCGCCAGCACCCGCGCCAGGGGCCCCGCTTCCAGCCGCGATCCGGTCTCGGTGCGGACCCGTACATAGTGGTCCTCCATCTTCAGATAGAGCACGCTCGAGGCGACCAACGACGGTTCGGCCTGGTGACCTGGGATCGCCGGAACCGCGCGCGCCGCCTGCAGCCGCGCGCGCAACAGCGTGAAGCCGACGGCGATAGGACCAGAGATGGCCAGGCACTGGCCGTACCAATCCAGCGGCGACAGGCGCTTGAGAAACGGCCAAAGGGTCGAGGCCAGCGGCGCCACAACCGCCGTCTGCAGGGCGCAGGCGGCCAGGATCGCAGCCCCGACCGTCACCCAGGCGGGAACCCTGAGCCGCGCGGCCCCCGCCACGGCCAGGCGGATAGAAAGGCCGAAAATCACCGCGCCCGCCCAGAAGCAGCCCGTCCAGTAGAACGCGCGCACGAGGACAGGACCGTTGAAGTAGCTGCCGAAAGGACCGACCACGCCCAGGAACACCCCCAGCGCCGTGGCGATGGAAAGGTCGATCGCCCATTCGCGGGCGGTCCCCAGGATGGGCGGCTTTGCGGTCATGACCGATCTATAGCGCCGTTCGCCGCTTGGCGAACCCATTCGCCCGTTCACGCATGAGGCGTGGCGGCGCAAGGGTTCGGGCCGCATCGAGAGGCCATCGCCAACCGGAGCCCTTCATGCGCCGCCCTCGCCTTCTTTCCCTGCTCGCCGCCCTCGCCTTCGCCGGCGCAGCCCACGCTGCTGAGCCGCATGTCGGCTTCATGCGCCTGACCACGCCCGATCCGAAGGGCCCGCCGATCGAGGTCGGAGTCTGGTATCCCACCGATGCGGCGGAGACCGGCCCCGCCGGCGGCATGGAGGGCCTGCCCGTCGCGACCGGCGCGCCGGTCGCGGGCGATCGCTTGCCCCTAGTGGTCATGTCTCACGGCAACGGCGGCTGGTTCGGCGGCCACTACGACACCGCCGCCGCCCTGGTGAAGAAGGGCTTCGTCGTCGCCGCCCTGACCCACACCGGCGACAACTATCGTGACCAGAGCCGCGCTCTGGAGATGACCGAGCGGCCCCGTCAGCTTTCCGTACTGATCGACTACATGCTGGACGCCTCGCCGATGCGCGCGCGGATCGACGCCGCCAAGGTCGGCGCCTTCGGCTTCTCGTCGGGCGGGTTCACGGTGCTGGCCGCGGCCGGCGGCGAGCCGAACCTGGCGGCGACCTTTCCCGCTCACTGCCGCAAGCACCCGACCAACTACGACTGTCGCCTCAGCGCCGGAAAGCCGCTGCCGGCGAGCGTACAGGCGCCGACCTGGACCCACGACGCGCGGATCAAGGCCGTGGTCTCGGCCGCCCCCGCCCTGGGCTTCTCGTTCGGCCGCGAAGGCCTGAAGGGCGTCACCCAGCCGCTGCAGCTTTGGAAGGCGGCCGATGACGAGATCCTGCCGGGCGACGACTACGCCGAGGCCGTGCATCGCGCCCTGCCGGGCGCCCACGACTACCGCATCGTGCCGGGGGCGCGACATTTCGACTTCCTGGTCCCCTGCGGTCCGCAGGCGGCCAAGCAGCTGCCGCCCCCTTTGTGCGCAAGCGCTCCGGGCTTTGATCGGGTCGCTTTCCACGCCGATTTCAACGACCAGGTTGCGACATTCTTCACCACCCGCCTGGGCGTCGGCGAACGCTGAATTTCATGCCCGATTAACCATGATGGCCGAGTCTGCGCGGGTCGCTTCCAGGAGCCGTCTTGCGCAGTCTCATCGCCGCCGTCGAACGTCTAGACCCGCTGACCGTCTTTGGACGCGTGGCGGCCGTCAACGGCCTCCTGATCGAGGCTCGCGGCGGCCTGACGCGCCTGGCGGTCGGCGCCCGGGTCGAGATCGAGCGCATCGGCGCCCCGGTCCTGCCGGCCGAAGTGGTCGGCTTCCGTGAGACCCGCGCCCTGCTCATGCCCTTCGGCCCGGTCGAGGGCGTGGCCCCCGGCGCCGAGATCCGCATCATGCCCGAAGGCGCCACGGTGCGCCCGACCAAGGCTTGGCTGGGCCGCATCATCAACGCCTTCGGCGAGCCCATCGACGGTCTCGGCCCGCTGCCCCAGGGCGAGGTTCCCTATCCCCTGAAGACCCCGCCGCCGCCGGCTCACGCCCGCGGCCGGGTGGGCGAGCGCCTGGACCTTGGCGTGCGCTCGATGAACGTCTTCACCACCACCTGCCGCGGCCAGCGCCTGGGCATCTTCGCCGGCTCGGGCGTCGGCAAGTCGGTGCTGCTGTCGATGCTGGCGAAAGAGGCCACCTGCGACGCCGTCGTCGTCGGCCTGATCGGCGAACGCGGCCGCGAGGTGCGCGAGTTCATCGAGGAGACCCTGGGCGAGGAAGGCCTGCGCCGCGCCATCGTCGTGGTCGCCACCTCGGACGAGCCGGCCCTGACCCGTCGCCAGGCCGCCTACATGACCCTGGCCATCGCCGAGTTCCTGCGCGACCAGGACCAGGAAGTGCTCTGCCTGATGGACTCGGTGACCCGCTTCGCCATGGCCCAGCGCGAGATCGGCCTGGCCGCCGGCGAGCCGCCGACGACCAAGGGCTATACCCCCACCGTCTTCACCGAGCTGCCCAAGCTGCTCGAGCGTGCGGGGCCTGGGCCGATCCGCGCCGACGGCACCACGGCCGCCCCGATCACCGCCCTCTTCACGGTGCTCGTCGACGGCGATGACCACAACGAGCCGATCGCCGACGCCGCGCGCGGCATTCTCGACGGCCACATCGTCATGGAGCGCTCGATCGCCGAACGTGGCCGCTTCCCGGCCATCAACGTGCTGAAATCCATCAGCCGGACCATGCCGGGCTGCCAGCTGCCGCACGAGCGCGACATCGTCAAATCTGCCCGCCAGGTGCTGTCGGCCTATTCCAACATGGAAGAACTGATCCGCATCGGCGCCTACCGTGCCGGCGCCGATCCCACCGTCGACCGGGCCATCCAGCTCAATCCGGCGGTCGAGGCCTTCCTCAGCCAGAACCCCGACGAAGCCACGAGTCTTGACGATTCGTTCAACTTCCTCGGCCAGATTCTCCAAAGCGCCGCCTGAAGCGCGCTTTCCGTACCGAGTAAGCCAGCATGACCAAGTGGGCCGCCTCCCTGATCCGCATCTCGAACCACGAGGTCGAGACGCTGCAGAAGCGCCTGGCCGAGGTGGTCGACCGCCGCGAAGCCGCACAGGTGAAGCTGGCCACGATGGAAGCCGAAGCCGAGATCGAAATGCGCAACGCCGAGGGCGACGCCTCGGCCGGCTGGTACATGATCGGCTATCGCAAGGGCCTGGAGGTGCGTCGCGCCGAAACCTTGCTCGAGATCGACCAGATCGCCATCGAGGAGACCGGCGCCCGCGACGCCCTGTCGATGGCCTTCGAAAACCTCAAGAAATACGAGCACGTCGCCGAGACCGCCAAGGTCGCGATGATGAAGAAGGTCGGCAAGCTGGAAATGGCCGCCCTCGACGAGCTGGGCCTGCGCCGCGCAGCGATGGGCGGTCGTTAGCCATGAACCTCCCCCTGTAGGGGAGGTTCCCTTCACCCTTCCCCAACCTCCCCGTGCTTTCCTCGCGCCGATCGCCAGGGAGCCCGCCGCCATGTCCGACGTCTCACGCCGCGCCGTGCTCGGCTCCAGCCTGGCGCTCGCCGCCTGCGGCCAGAAGGCGCAGGGCCAGCCGGTTCCCGAGAACCTGCCGCCGCTGAAAGCGGTCGCGCCCTTCCGGATCGGATCCTCGGTCCAGGCCCTGCACCTGGACGACCCGGCGCTCGCCGCACTGCTGCGCCGCCAGGTCAACCAGCTGACGCCCGAGTGGCAGATGAAGATGGAATACATCGTCCAGCCGGACGGCTCTTTCCGCTTCGACGCCCCCGACAGGATCGCCGCCTTCGCCCAGGCCAACGGCATGGCGCTGCTCGGCCACGTGCTGGTCTGGTACGCCCAGGCGCCGGAGGCCTTCGAGCGGCTGGACGAGAACCGCGTCAGCTTCGAGCAGGCCTATCGCAACTACATCCTGGCCGTGGCCGGGCGCTATCGTGGCAAGGTGGTCGGCTGGGACGTCGTCAACGAGGCGGTCGCCGAAGACGGCGATGGCTGGCGCACCAGCCTCTGGTCCAAGCGCCTGGGCGACTTCGAGCACATCGCCCTGGCGTTCCGCACGGCGCGGCAGGCCGATCCCGGCGCGACCCTGCTGCTCAACGACTACAATCTCGAATACATGCCCCGCAAGCGGGCCACCTTCATGAAGCTGGCCGAGCGCCTGCTGGCGTCGGGCGCGCCGCTGACCGGGATCGGGACCCAGATGCACGTCGCCGCCGACATCCGGCCCGGCGAAATCACCACCATGATGAAGGACCTGGCGAGCCTTGGCCTGCCGATCCACGTCTCCGAGCTCGACGTCTCTCTGGTGCGATCGGACAACAAGCTCCTGGGCCGCGCCGAACTGGAGCGCCGCCAGGCCCGCACCTATGGCGAGGCGGCCGAGGCGTTCATGGCCTTGCCCGAACGCCAGCGCTTCGCCTTCACCCTGTGGGGGCTGCGCGACAAGGATTCGTGGCTGCGAGGCGAGAACGCCAGCGACGCCTCCGCGCCGTTCGACGACGTCGGCCGCGCGAAAGCGAGCGCGGCGGCGCTGGTCGAGGCCTTCAGGCGGGGTTAAGCGCCCGGACCGCGAACGCTGGAGGCCACGGCGTGGTCGGCGTCATTGGCCTGGCGCAGGGCGCGCAGGTCTTCGCTGATGCGGAAGACGGCGACGTAGAACTCGCAGAAGGCGCGCCACAGAAGCACCATGCCGGCGGCGACCAGCAGGCCGGCGATCAGCACCGGGAAGGCCAGCAGCAGCGAGGCGACGCCCTGTTCCTTCAGCGCCAGGCCCACGGCCGCGCCGACCACGGAGAACGCGAACAGGGCCACGACGCCCAGGCCGGCCCAGTAGATCAGATGGATGACCGGCCCGGTCACCAGACGGTCGAAGGTCAACAGATCCCAGAACAGCGCGCCAGAACTACGCGCCTTGGATTTCCTGGCCGGAGCCATCCGACACACCTCATGTCAGCGGACTGGCGGAGACCGCCGAAGTTTACGCTGCATCGCTAGCAGCGTGAGGCCCGCTCGGCAATGCCGGGCGGGCCTCGTGCGTGTTCGGATGAAGGGACGATGTTACTTGGGAGCGGCCGCGCCGGCCAGGGCCGCGTCGATCTGGGCCTTGGTGGCCGTGGTGCTGATGCTGCCGTCGGCGCCGGCGCTCAGGCTGGCCTTCGGCAGGGCGAACTTCTTGTCGCCGCTGCTGACCACGACGTTGGCCGAACCGTCAGCACCCGTGGAGGTGCCGCTGACCGTACCGACCACGGCGCCGGCCGGGTCCTTGATCTCGGCGCCGACCGCAACGTCGGCCGCGACGTTGGCAGATGACGGCGTGCCGGCCTGAGCGGCGGCCGCGGCGCTGCTGTCAGCAGGAGCCGTGGTGGTCGTCGTCGTGGTGCTGCTGGTGGCCGATCCCGGCGCCGGGGTGCTGGCGGCCGGCGGCTGCGCGGCAGCCGGATCGGCCGGCGGCTGAGCAGCGTCTTGAGCGTAAGCGGCGCCAGCCATCGAAAGGGTCGCGGCGGCGGCGAGATAAGCAAACTTGGTCTTCATAATGCGCTCCGTCGGAGGGCCCCTGCCCGATCAACCAACGCAGCCCGGTTTGTAACGGTTCCGAAACAACGCGTGATCGCGACCTCACGGGGTCGTGGCGACAAGCTTGGGCGCTTCCTGCACGGGGCCTTCGTCATCCTTCAGGCTGGCCGCCTTCATCGCCCCCTTCAGCGTGTAGATTGAGGGATCCTTGCTGGTGGAGAAGGCCAGCTCGGCGGTCAGGGCCGGGTTCTCGGCCTCGTTGGCGAAGCCGCCCTCGCGCACGCCGTTGAAGGCCACCGCATAGCTCTTGCCCGGCTTGGTGCTGCAGAGCAGGACGAAGGTGCGTCCATCGTTCAGCAGGCGCGGGGCGCGCACGCATTCGGGCTTCTCGCCGCCAGCGGCGGCCGCGTAGTTCCAGGCCCCGGGCGACATCTTCTGGTCGAAGCTGACCTTCAGCACCAGGATGCCCGGCGCGACCGTCTCGCCAGCCGCCGGCCAGGTGGTCGTCACCTTGGGCGGCAGGGTCGGCGGCATCACCGTCACGGGCGAGACCGGGGTCGGCTCGGGTCGCGACGCCTGGGGCGGATTGCTTTGCGCGAACGCGCCGCCCGCAACGGTGAGGACGGCCAGGACGGGAAGGGCGAGAACGGCGGTGCGCATGAGCTGACAATGGCGATCAAGCGCGGCCTTCTCAAGGCGCCGTTCGCCGAAGCCCGACCGCCTTTGATTACAAGGTTTTCATTCAGGTGACGTTCACGCGCCGCGATACTAGCTTGGCCGCATCAACCGGCCTCGACGCCGGCCTTTCGGGAGACCACGCCATGCGCACCGCCCTCGCCCTGATTGTCGCGACGAGCGCCCTCGCCGCCACGGCCGCCCCTGCTCTCGCCCAAGGCCCCGGCCGCGGCGACCGCTATGAGGAGCGCCCGCGCGGCTCCTACGAGCAGAGCTGCCGCAACATCACCGTCCGCCGGGGCGAGGTCAGCGCCGAATGCCGCGACCGTCGCGGCCGGTGGCAGTGGTCGACCGCCAGCGCCGACTGCCGCGAGATGGAGAACCAGGACGGCCGCCTGGTCTGCACCCGGGGCGGCGGTCGTCCGGGCGGTCCTGGCGGCTCGGGCGGTCCGGGCTGGGGCGGCGGTCGCGGCGCCGACGCGGTGCTGTTCGAGCATGCCGGCTACGGCGGCCGCGCCTACGAGGTTCGCGGCGACATGCCCGATTTCGTGCAGATCGGCTTCAACGACAGGGCCTCGTCGATCCAGATCCGTCGCGGCGAATGGGAACTGTGCGACGACGCCTACTACCGCGGCCGCTGCTGGCGCGTGTCGGCCGACATGGGCGTCTTCCCGCGCGACATGAACGACCGTATCAGCTCGATCCGCCGGATCCGCTGATACGGACCGAATTCGCCCGCCCTAATTTGGTCGAGAACTCGACCTTGAAGCGGCGCGCGGGGCGGCTAAGCTCCGCGCGCCTTTTCATCTGGGGAGCGCCCATGCGCAAGATCATCGTCCTCGCCGCCGCCGCGGCCGCCCTGCTGGTCTCGGCCTGCAACACCATCGAAGGCGTGGGCCGCGACGTCTCGGCCGCCGGCCGTGCGGTCGCCGACACCGCTCGCGACGCCAAATAGGGTCCTTGGGTCTTCGGCGCGCGTTTTGTCGCATGGCAGGCGCGCCGCCTCGCCCAATACCGGCCGCAATGGCGCGCCAGGTTCGCCGCCGTCGAGCCAAGTAACCCCCGTGACATCGTTCGACATCCAAAGCTTAACCGGAAGCCGCCCACCATTAACCCTGCTGGCAGATTCATTCGCGCGCGACACGCGCAGAGGATGAAGTCTTTCGGCAATCGCCCAGTTCAGGGCTGAATATCTGCTTCCAAAGCGCACATGCGACCGAAAGTGCTATTTGCACCAAGCGTCGCCGGAGCCATATGGACGCCATGACCGACCGCCCTGTACCCAGCGTTCTGACCGGCATGAAAAGAGGCGTCCGCCATCGCTGCCCCAACTGCGGCGAGGGCAAGCTGTATTCACGCTACCTGAAGGTCGAGTTCGACTGCGAGGCCTGCGGCCACCACCTGGCCGCCTACCCGGCCGACGACGGTCCCGCCTACTTCACGATCCTGATCGTCGGCCACCTGTTCGTGGCGCCGCTGCTGCTGTTCCCGTTCATCTGGCAGGCCTCGCCCTGGCTGGTCGCGCCTCTGACCATCCTGCCGCTGGCGGCCCTGACCCTGATGCTGCTGCCCCGGGTCAAGGGCGCGGTGATCGGAGCCCTGTGGGCCAACGGCCTGCGCAAGGCCGAGGACGCCCCCGGCGGCTGACCGAAAAAGCGGCGGCGGAACCCTCGCCGCACAGCTTGCATTCCCTCCCCGAAGTCCAGGCGCGCCGAACGCGGTTCGCCGGTCAGACAGGAGATCCGAATGCTCGGCACCATCCTCATCATCATCCTGATCCTGGCGCTGATCGGCGCCCTGCCCACCTGGGGCCACAGCCGTTCGTGGGGCTACTTCCCCAGCGGCGGCCTGGGCCTCGTCCTGGTGATCATCATCATCCTGGTGCTGATCGGCAGGATCTGACGCCGACGCTTGGTCGGCGGCGCTAAACTCGCCTAAGCTCCCCTCAACGGCCTCGGGCCGACGAGGGGAGCCCGCATGACCGACGCCGCTGCGCCGCCGCCCGCCGCCGTGACCCTGACCCCGGCGCAGCGCGCCCGGGCGATCCTCGGCGGTTCGGCCGGCAACCTCGTCGAGTGGTACGACTGGTTCGCCTACGCCGCCTTCACCCTCTATTTCGCCCCGCACTTCTTCCCCAAGGGCGACCAGACCGTGCAGTTGCTGCAGGCGGCGGCGGTGTTCTTCCTGGGATTCGTGGCCCGCCCCGTGGGGGCCTGGCTGATGGGCCACTACGCCGACCGGGCCGGACGCCGCGCGGCGCTATCGGTCTCGGTGTCGCTGATGTGCGCCGGGGCCCTGATCATCGCCATCACCCCCGACTACAAGACCATCGGCCTGTTCGCCCCGGCCGTGCTGCTGCTCGCCCGCGTGCTGCAAGGCCTGTCGGTAGGCGGCGAGTACGGCGCCAGCGCCACCTATATGAGCGAAATGGCCGGCAGAAGCCGGCGCGGTTTCTGGTCCAGCTTCCACTACGTGACCCTGATCGCCGGCCAGCTGATCGCGCTCGCCGTGCTGATCATCCTGCAGCGCCTGCTGCACAAGGACGACCTGGCCGCCTGGGGCTGGCGCATTCCGTTCGTCATCGGCGCCCTGCTGGCCGTGGTGGTGTTCTGGATCCGCCGGGGTCTCGATGAAAGCGCCTCGTTCAAGGCCGCCGACAAGCTGGCCGAGGGCATCGGCTCGGGCCAGCGCAACCTCGCCAGCCTGTTCTTCGTGCTGACCCTGGCGGCCGGCGGCTGGGCGCTGGCCCGGCCGGGCCTTGCCCCGCAGGTGCTGGCCGGCGCCTTTCTGGTCGCCTTCTTCGCAACCCTGATCGCGCCGCTGCTTCGCAGACATCCGCGCGAGACGCTGATGATCATGGGCCTGACGGCTGGCGGCTCGCTGACCTTCTACGTCTACACCACCTACATGCAGAAGTTCCTGGTCAACACCGCCGGGTTCGACAAGGCCGCCGCTTCCGAGATCAGCGCCATCAGCATGATCGTCTTCATGCTGATGCAGCCGCTCGCCGGCTGGCTGTCGGACAAGGTGGGCCGCAAGCCGCTGCTGATCGCCGCCTATGCCGGCGGCGCGCTGACCATCTGGCCGATCATGAGCGGAATCGCCGCCACCGACTCCATCGGCGTCGCCCTGGCCCTCATCATCGTCGGCATGACCTTCCAGTCGGGCTACACCTCGATCAGCGCCGTGGTGAAGGCCGAGCTCTTTCCCGCCCATGTGCGGGCGCTGGGCGTGGCCCTGCCCTACGCGGTCGCCAACGTGCTGTTCGGCGGCACCGCCGAGATGGTCGGCCTGGCCTTCAAGCACGGCGGGATCGAGAGCGGCTTCTACCTCTATGTCGCCGCGGTCATGACCGTGGGGCTGGTCGTCGCGGTCCTGTTGCGTGACACCGCCCGACACAGCCTGATCGCCGAGGATTGACCCGCGCGCCCCGCCCGATATCCCCTGTCGTCGACTCCCGTTCCTTCGCAGCGTAGCCCATGCCGATTCTCGACATCCTGGCCCTTGGCCTCTTCGTCTTCGCCTGGCTGTTCTACGAGCCGCTGCTGCGGCGCCTGGGCCAGGGCAAGAACCTGATCAACACCGACATGACGGTGATCCGCCGCCGGTGGATGACCGAGATGGCGGTGCGCGAGGTCGCCCTGCTGGACGGCCAGCTCCTGGGCCACGCCATCAATTCGGCCAGCTTCTTCGCCTCGTCGAACCTGATCCTGATCGCCGCCGCAGCCGGCGTGCTGTTCGGCGGCGACGCGGCGCTGAAAAGCGTCGAGGGCCTGAAGGTGCTGGCCGAGACCACGCCGGTGATGTTCCAGATCAAGCTGGGCCTCGTCCTGCTGACGCTGGCCCGGGGCCTGCTCGACTTCATCTGGGCGCTGCGCCAGATGAACTACTGCCTGGCCGCCATCGGCGCGACGCCGATGTGGGCCCCGCCTTCGGTGCTGGCCGAATACGCCGAGGCCGCCGGCGGCATCCTCAACCCGGCCCTGTCGGCTTTCAACGCCGGGGTTCGCGGCTACTACTTCGCCCTGGCGGCGGCCGCCTGGCTGCTGGGTCCCTACGCCTTCCTGGCCGCCAGCATCGGCGCTCTGGTCCTGCTGGTCTGGCGCCAGCGCCGCAGCCGCGCCTCAGTGGCGGTCCGCAGGGTGCGCCAGATCCTCGAACGCCAGCCGGTGGTGCACGGTCCGCACATGCGCGGCCTGGCGGGCGATCCGCCGGAGGACCGGATTTAAGGAGAGGAACCTCCCCCTGTGGGGGAGGGGATCGCGAAGCGATCGGTGGGGGGCGTGGCTGCGAAGCCCGCCACTCTGAGGAAGCTGAAAACGTCCCCCCAACCGGCCTTCGGCCGCCTCCCCCACAAGGGGAGGTTCTCTTAAAGCCGCAACTCAGCCCGAGCCTTCTTCGTCAGCTTGGCCGAGACCAGGGCGTGGGCGGTCTTCAGCCAGTCGGCCACCTCGGCGTCGTCGAACGAGGCCAGGTCCGCGATCTTCACCCACTTGGCCCGGGCCAGATAAGGCGCGGCTATGGCCCGGCCGGTCTCGATCAGCACCTCGTAGGCGACGTCGGAGACCTTGAACGAGGCGCCGCCGCCATGGGTGACGCCGGTCCCGATGACGGCGAACATCTTGCCGCCGACCTTGTAGACCTGGTCATCGCCCCACTGGACGGTCATGGTCGCCGCCGGCAGCGCCATGGCCGCCTCGTGAAAGGCCTTGGGCGTCATCAGGCCTCGACGCCCACGCCGATCGGGCAGGTCACGCCGGTGCCGCCGATGCCGCAATAGCCGCCCGGGTTCTTGGCCAGGTACTGCTGGTGATAGTCCTCGGCGAAGTAGAACGGTCCAGCCGCGGCGATCTCGGTGGTGATCTCGCCCAGGCCCTGGGCCGACAGCGCGACCTGGTAGGCTTCCTTGCTGGCCACGGCCGCGGCGGCCTGGGCGTCGCTGGTCGCATAGATGCCCGAGCGATACTGGGTGCCGATGTCATTGCCCTGGCGCATGCCCTGGGTCGGGTCGTGGTTCTCCCAGAACACCTTCAGCAGCGCCTCATAGGTGACGACCTTGGGGTCGAACACCACCAGCACCACCTCGGTGTGGCCGGTGCGGCCCGAGCAGACCTCTTCATAGGTCGGGTTGGGGGTAATGCCCGCGGCGTAGCCGGCGGCGGTCACCAGCACGCCCGGAACCTTCCAGAACACGCGCTCGACGCCCCAGAAGCAGCCCATGGCGAACACGGCCGTCTCCAGGCCGTCCGCATAGGGCCCCTTCAGCTGAGCGCCGTTGACGAAGTGGGTCTGCGCGGTCGGAATCGCCGCCTCGCGCCCAGGCAGGGCGGTGTCGACGGTCGGCATCTCGAGGCTTTTCTTGAACAGCATGGCGGGGCCTTTCGGAGGCGGGAGTTCTTCGGTCGTCGATATAAGTCGTCGCAGCGCCAGTTTCACCCCGTAACGGCGCTTGCTACGAGTCGCTGCCTGAGTATATTGCGCCCCTTCCCGCGCCGGGGGTCTCAACCGCCCCCGACCCGAGTGCGCTGGTGAGGTGGCCGAGTGGTTGAAGGCGCACGCCTGGAACGCGTGTATAGGGGAAACTCTATCGAGGGTTCGAATCCCTCTCTCACCGCCACTACTCCCTCCCGAAATCATCGTTCCGTCGAGTTTCGTGGCCGCCCGCGTGCGTCCGGCGTAGAACCGCGCAATGATCCGCGCCGCCGTTCTCACCGCCGCCCTGAGTCTCGCCATGACGACCGCCGCCCTGGCCGCCCCCACCGTGGTGACCTCGCCGCAGGCCCTGCCTGCCGCGCATGACAGGCCGCGCGTGTTCCTGGGCGGCAGCATCGACATGGGCAAGGCCGTCGACTGGCAGAGCCAGATGATCGCCGCCCTGGCCGACCAGGACGTGGTGATCCTCAATCCGCGCCGCCCCGACTGGAACCCGGCCTGGAAGCCGGTCGCCGACGAGCCGGAGTTCCGCCGCCAGGTCGAATGGGAACTGGCGGCCCTGGAAAGCGCCGACGTCATCGTCCTCTACCTGACGCCTGGCTCGCAGGCGCCGATCAGCCTGCTGGAGATGGGCCTGCACGCCCGCACGGGGAAGCTGGTGGTGCTGTGCCCCGAGGGCTTCTGGCGCAAGGGCAATGTCGACATCACTGCGCAGAAGTACGGGGTCAGGCAGGTCGAGACGCTGGATGCGCTGATCGCCGAGGTGAAGGCGCGGTTGGCGAAATAGGCCCCCTCGGCTTGCGACAGGCGATGGCGGCCGAAACCGCCGAATGAAGGGTCGGGAACGCTGTCCGCAAGGTGCCGAGCCCGCCCTTTGGGAGGCCGCCCCCCCCATGAAGGTCTCCGCCAGGTGGCCGGTTGGCGGATCAGTATTCCAGCGCGAACCGATGCTTGGCGTGCAGGCGCATGACAATCTGCTCGCCAGAACCGCGTCATAGAAGATTGGCTCGACACAAATTCCGAATTGTTGCTAGAGCGCGCTTGGATTTGATTGAATCGGGGATTCCGGGTTTGAGCGGATCGTGATTCAACATGGAGGCTGGTGCGGGAGGCCAGCCTGGATGGTTCGACCCTATTCGAT